>NZ_AYMQ01000056.1 GCF_000633355.1 Serratia sp. H1w | reverse complement strand
ACACATTGAATACATGACCCAAAATCTAATGATGAAAATTTAAGTAGATTTAAAAACTGGCAGGATACACTTAATTAGCGAATAGCTTCAAAAAAAACCACCCAATAGTTTAGGTTTGATTGAGAATGATAAAAAAATAGCTTTAATAATAAAGTTTACCCCCCTACGAAGAGAGGCTATTATAAAAATCACTCTTAAGGCTTATTCAAAGTAAGGATATAAGCAGGGTGGGGGAAATGCCTGACAGCATAAAATCACCGTTCTTTAGCGGCTGGAGCACTGTGCCCAATAACCGTGTCAAATAGCGCAGTGATACCGATCAATTCACCGAAATCCCCCACTTCTTCATCCGCGAAAGCAGCGTGGTGCGCTTTAACCCAAGACGCTGTGCGGCTCCCCGTGGCCCGGCGACCACGCCGTTGGTTTCTCTCAATACACGGATCACCCGTTGGCGCTCATCTTCCTCCGGTGATAGCGTTTCCGTAACTGGCGCGGAAAACACTGCGGCGGGTTGCGAATACGGCAATTCGGGTAGTGGTAATTCAAGCACAGAGCCGCGCGTCAGCAATACCGCCCGCTCAATCACGTTCTCCAGCTCACGCACGTTGCCCGGCCATGGCATCTGGCTTAATAAACGTAGCGTTTGCGCCGGAATGCTGTCGATAGTGCGCTTCATTCGGCGGGCGATTTTATGGGTCAGGAACTTCACCAGTTGGGGGATATCCTCTGGCCGTTCACGCAGCGGTGGGATCACGATCGGGAATACGTTCAGGCGATAGAACAGATCGCTGCGGAATTCGCGATCGGCCACCATCTGTTGCAAATCCCGGTTGGTGGCGGCAATCAGGCGGATATCGACGGAGATCGGCTTGTTACCACCAACCCGCTCAAACTCCCGCTCCTGTAATACCCGCAGCAGCTTGGGTTGCAGCTCAATGGGGATCTCCCCCACTTCATCCAGGAATAGCGTCCCCTTCTCCGCCAGCTCAAAACGTCCCATCCGCTGAGTAGAGGCCCCGGTAAATGAGCCTTTTTCATGGCCAAACAGATCGCTTTCCAACAGGCCCGCTGGCATCACCGCACAATTCATTTTCACCATGCGCTGGTCACGTCGTTCGCTCAGGTTATGGATAGCTCGCGCAATCAGTTCCTTGCCAGTCCCTGTTTCCCCGAGGATCAGCACCGAACAGTCGCTTTGGGCCACAATTTCGACCTGTTTGAGCACCGCAGACATCCCCGCACTGCGCCCGACAATCTCGCTCAAATCGGGATGATTGACGTTGATCTGCTCGGTCAGGTACAGGTTCTCATGCACCAGACTCTCTTTTAGCCGGTTGATCTCCTGGCAGGCCAACGCGTTGTCTACCGCAATGGCGATACGCTCGGCGATCTGTTGCAGCACCCGCAGGTTAGCCGCGTTGAAGCCATCCGCCTGGCACTGCGCCAGCTTCAGCACCCCGAGCTTCTTTTGGCCAAAGATCAGCGGCAGTACGCACAATGCCTCGATCCTGCCCTGGGAAATATCGAACAGCCGCCGCTCATAGCCTGAAAGCTGCTCGGCATTTTTCAGATTCAACAGCAGCATTTCGCCGCTTTGCATCACCCGTTCCGTTAAGGTGCCCGCCAACGCGACGTTATACTGTTGGCGTTCGGCGACGTTGTTATGCAGATAATGGGTAGAGTAGATGGTGAGCTGTTCGGCGTGATTGCTGCGTAACACGATACTGATGGCGTCACTGTTGAAAAAATGGTGAATTTTCTCCGAGATCTCCCCCATCACATCGTCCAGATCCAGCTTCGACAACACCGCATTGGTCACATCCACCAAAATGCGATAGTCATCCAGCTCATGGCGCAACTGGTGCTGCTGCCGTTGCGCGTGTTCCAACAGCGTGATTTGCTGCGTTGCCAACGCCACCAATTCCATCAGCGTTTGCAACTGCACCAGGCTGGCATCACTGAATGGTGAGTTATCAATACGCAATAGTTCGCAGCCACCGAGCGGCCGGCCGCTGGCATGTAACGGCATCAGGCAGTATTGGTTGAAGGAAGGATGCAGCTTCAGAAGACTGATTTGTGGATAACGCTCATGCAGCTCTTCAGCCTGCCAACGCAGGGGCAACGAACTGTGACGCAGGCGGCTTACCGGCCCATTCGCCAGCAGCGTTTCATCCTGATAGCTCATCGGTTGCAGCGCTTGATCCAGCCCGTGAAAACTCACCCGGTCGCTATGGGGATCGAATAGCACCAACGCTACGCTGTCGGCCAACTGCAACCGTTGCAACACCTGGCGCAGTTGCAGTAACAAATCGGTGAAATTATGCTGCCCGAGCAGCATGCGGGTCATTTCGAGCAGGTCTTGCTGTTCCAAGCGTACATTCGACATGGGTTATCACTTGTCTGAGTCACGAATATTATTGCCAGCGAACATCCTCACAAAGAGTAAGGTTTGTTAATGGTAATTTCTCCCGACCGGATCAATAAAACACCGTGACAGGAATGCCATTCGTCAGGAATAGCACAATTTATCGCTATCTATTCGCGCTGCCTTCCCCCGCCAGGAACAATGCAACGTCCTGCTCTACTTCCCCCATCGCTTGCAGCGCTGACAAGGTTTCCTGCGCCTCTTGCTCATCCAGGCGACTCATGGCGAATCCAACATGGATCAGCACCCAGCTATCGATTAACGCCTCTGGCGATCCTTCGTCCTGGCACACCAGCGCAATATTCACTTCTCGTTGTACACCACAGACATCGACCCAGGCGTGCTGGGGATGATTGTCAACTAGCGCCACAACCTTACCGGGTATGCCTATGCACATGCTTGTTCCTCTTGGTTATTCAATTTCCAGGCGCTTGAGCTGCAAGCCGTCATCCGCCTGAGCTCGCAGGTTGCGTCCGCCACATTGCGGGCAGACCAACACCTGGGGAACCAGCAGTTGAACCTCCTGCCGGCAGTCGTGGCACCAACACTGCGCCTGCTGTTCGAGCAGATGCAGCTCACAGCCTTCGGCCAAGGTCCCACGGCACACCATGTCGAAGCAGAACCGCAGCGACTCCGCTTCCACGCAGGAAAATGCGCCGATCTCAAACCATACGGCGGTAATGCGCCGGGCATGATTTTGCCGGGCGTGCTGCTGCATGATTTCCATCGCATGGTGGCACAAGGTTATTTCATGCATCTGAGCTCCGTGGTTCAGCTAGTAGTGGCCGAATATCTGGACTGTGCAATTACGGTGCCAAGGTTATTTTTCCCCTCACCCTAACCCTCTCCCAAAAGGAGAGGGGACAGTCCGTGCCACATCAATCACCGATCGGCTCCCTCGCCCTGTGGGAGAGGGTTGGGGTGAGGGCGTCATTTTTGCTGCCGATTTCGACAAAAATGACGAAGTGACGACGTTTACCCGCACGGATTGTGACAAATGGTCACCTCAGCGTCGTCGTTTATGTCCATCAGCCATCAATCCCGCGCCAATAAAATCATAATTAATTGTTTTATATGTATTTATTACATCTGGCATGTTTTGTGTATAGCTAACGGCAGCACAGACTCAAAGGTTCGTCGCCTGGAGTTTAACGATGGCAGGAAATCAGGAGTGAGAGATGAACAGGTTTATCATGGCCGATCCGCAAAAATGCATCGGCTGCCGTACTTGTGAGATCGCCTGCGTAGTGGCCCATAGCCAAAATCAGGATTTCTCGGCGCTGGATGCCGCCAACTTCACGCCCCGCCTGCATCTGCTCAAGGACGGCAATATCAGCACCGTGGTGCTGTGCCGTCAGTGCGACGATGCTCCCTGCGCCAGCGTTTGCCCCAACGGAGCCATCAGCCAGACCGACGGGATGGTTAAGGTCACACAGGAACGCTGTATCGGCTGTAAAGCCTGCGTCATGGCTTGCCCCTACGGCGTGATGGAGGTGATTACCCGTCCGGCTGCTCACCAGGGAAATGCCTTGATGTTTCCCGCGGCGGGTAAAACGGAAGCGCATAAGTGCGATCTCTGTAGCGAGCGTGCCAGCGGCCCGGCGTGCATGGAGTTTTGCCCTACCGACGCGCTGCTGTGTGTAGACCAGCAGTTGCTGCAAAAAATGAACGCGGAAAAACGCCGCCGCGCCGCACTCACCCCACTCTCGTTGGCGATCTGACTGTGAATCGCTTTCTGTTGGAGAACAGGCCATGAACCGCTTTGTTATTGCGGAGCCTCAGCACTGTATCGGCTGCAATACCTGCATGGCCGCCTGCACCGAGGTGCATAAGGCTACCGGGCTACAGTCGCATCCACGGCTGACGGTGACGCGCGTCGGGGAACAAACGGCACCGATGCTTTGCCGCCAGTGTGAGGACGCTCCTTGCGCGCGCGTTTGCCCGGTCAATGCCATCACCCACGGTGAACATGCCATCGAACTGAACGAAAGCCTGTGCATTGGCTGCAAGCTGTGTGGTCTGGCCTGCCCGTTCGGCGCGATCACCCCCGCGGGCGGTGGGCCGGTCAATATTCCGCCGATGTTTGAGCAGTACGTTCCGGCAGAGATGTTGCCCGACGTGCCGACCAGCCCTGCCAGCCAATCGCCCTATCTGTCATGGAATGCCGGGATCAAAACGGTGGCGGTGAAGTGCGATCTTTGTGCATTCCTCACTGATGGGCCGGAGTGCGTGCGCATTTGCCCGACCAATGCCTTGCATCTTATCGACGAACAGCAGCTCGAGCAGGAAGCGCAGGCCCGGCGTCTGGCGCGAGCCAGCCAGGTCGCGATCGGCTGGACATCCTCTCCTTCTCTCGTCAGGGGGCAGAAATAAACATGGACTCTCTCACTCTACTGCTTTGGGCCTTGGTGATTTATGTCACCGGCGGCGTGTTGTCGCTGCTGCTGTTTCGCCGGGAGCGCGTTGCCATCTTGCTAGCAGGTATCAGCGCGATGATCGGCGGCTTGCTGGGGCTATGCAGCGCCGTTCCCGCGCTGCTCAGCGGACAAACCCTCACCTTCTCTACCCCCGGCCTGTTCTCGTTTGCCGCCTTGGTGGTGCGCATGGACTCGCTGGCCGCCTTTATGCTGGTGGTGATCTCGCTGCTGGTCACCGTTTGCGCGCTGTATTCCCTTTCTTATGTGCAGGAGTATCGCGGCAAAGGTGCGGCGAGCATGGGGTTCTTTATGAACCTGTTTATCGCCTCGATGGTCGGGCTGGTGGTGATGGATAACGCCTTCTACTTCATTATCCTGTTCGAAATGATGTCGCTGGCCTCCTGGTTCCTGGTGATCGCCGATCAGGATGATGAGTCCATCAGCGCCGGTTTACTGTACTTCTTTATCGCCCATGCCGGTTCGGTGCTGATCATGATCGCTTTCTTCCTGATGTGGCGGGAAAGCGGCAGCCTGGACTTCGACTCTTTCCGCGCGCTGTCGCTCTCGCCGTGGATGGCATCGGTGGTTTTCCTGTTGGCCTTCTTTGGCTTTGGTGCCAAGGCGGGGATGCTACCGCTACACAGCTGGTTACCGCGTGCTCACCCGGCGGCCCCTTCTCATGCGTCAGCACTGATGTCCGGCGTGATGGTGAAAATCGGCATTTTCGGCATCATCAAGGTGGGTATCGATCTGCTGGGCGCCAGCGAAATGTGGTGGGGCATTGTGGTGCTGGCCTTCGGCGCGGTGTCGGCGGTGTTAGGGGTGCTGTACGCCTTGGCCGAACACGACATCAAGCGCCTGCTGGCCTGGCACACGGTTGAGAACATCGGCATCATTTTAATGGGCGTCGGCGTGGCGATGGTCGGCATGTCCAGCGGGCACCCGGTGATGGCGGCATTGGGCCTGCTCGGTGCGCTGTACCACCTGCTCAACCATGCGGTGTTTAAAGGTCTGCTGTTCCTGGGGGCCGGTGCCGTGATTTGGCGTGTCCATACCCGCGATATGGAACAGATGGGCGGCCTGGCGAAACTGATGCCGCTGACCGGATTGGCGTTCCTGATTGGCTGTATGTCGATCTCCGCCCTGCCGCCGCTGAACGGTTTTATCAGCGAGTGGTATACCTACCAATCACTGTTCTCCATGAGTCATGACGGCAACTTTGTTATGCGTCTCAGCGGTCCGATTGCCATGGTGATGCTGGCCATTACCGGGGCGCTGGCGGCGATGTGTTTCGTCAAGGTTTACGGCGTCAGCTTCTGCGGTGGTGCGCGCAGCGAAAAAGCGGCACAGGCCCGCGAAGTACCGTGGCCAATGACAACTGCCATGCTGCTGTTGGCTCTGCTTTGCGTGCTACTCGGTGTTGGGGCCAGCCTGGTTGCCCCAGTATTGGCACAGGTTGCCATGACGCTGGTCGGTACTCATGACGTCACGGTCGTTCAAGGCTCAATGTTGGTGCCGCAACTGGCCAGTCAGGCGATGTTGTCACCGGCACTGACCTTTATCCTGCTCGTCGCCCTGCCGTTAATCCCGCTAGCGGTGTATCTGCTGCTGAAAAGCAATCAGTCCAGCTTCCGCCGCCGTGGCGATCCGTGGGCCTGTGGCTACAACTGGGAGCAGGCAATGGCGGTGTCTGCCGGGGGCTTTACCCAGCCGCTGCGCGCCATGTTTGCCTCCTTGTACCGCCTGCGCAAGCAGCTCGACCCTTCTCCTATGCTGTCACGGGCGCTGGAGCAGACCACCGTTGGAGCTACCCGAGCCGAACCGTTCTGGGATGACTGGCTCATCAATCCGCTGGTCAAGGCATCTCAACGTCTGGGGGTGCGGTTGCAGGGTATGCAGAGCGGCGACTTCCGCTTCTATTGCCTGTATGTGGTGATCGCCTTGGTGATCCTGCTGTTGCTTGTCGCGGTTTAAGGGGAAATAGCATGTCAATGCAGGAAACACCGTCGTTAATGATGGGACTCTTCGCGCTGATCCAGGCGCTGATACTGCTGGCGATCGCGCCGCTGTTCACCGGGATCTCCCGTCAGATCCGCGCCCGGATGCATTCGCGCCGTGGCCCAGGCATCTGGCAGGACTATCGCGATATGGGCAAGTTGTTCAAGCGTCAGGAGGTTGCTCCAGCGCAGTCGGGTGCCATCTTCCGCGTGATGCCTTATGTGCTGCTGAGCAGCATGTTGCTGGTCGCCATGACCCTGCCCATCTTCACGCGAACCTCACCGTTTGCCGGTGCGGGGGATTTGATCACCCTGCTCTATCTGTTCGCGCTGTTCCGCTTCTTCTTCTCACTATCGGGTCTGGATACCGGTAGCCCATTTGCCGGGATCGGTGCCAGCCGCGAACTGACGCTGGGCGTGCTGGTAGAACCCACGCTGATCCTGGCCCTGCTGGTGGTCGCCCTGATCGCAGGCTCCACCAACATCGGCAGCATCAGCGCCACCCTGACCGAGGGATGGAGCTCACCGACGGCCACGCTGTTGGCCATGTTGGCCTGCGGTTTCGCGGCGTTTATCGAAATGGGCAAAATCCCCTTCGACGTAGCGGAGGCCGAGCAAGAACTTCAAGAAGGGCCGCTGACCGAATACTCCGGCTCCGGCCTGGCGCTGGTGAAATGGGGGATCGGCCTTAAGCAGGTAGTGGTGGCCGAACTGTTTCTGGCGGTATTCATTCCTTTCGGCAAGGCGGTGGAGTTGACGGTCCCGGCATTGGCCCTGGCGGCGGTGATCATGCTGGCCAAGCTGCTGGCAGTGTTTGTCATCGCCTCCATTTTTGAAAATACCTTGGCGCGTGGGCGGTTCTTACTGACGCATCACGTTACCTGGCTCGGTTTTGGCGTAGCGGCGCTGGCCTTGGTCTTTTATCTCACCGGTCTGTAAGCCGCCAGGAAACCCATTATGGAAAATACGTTCTGTTTGCAATATACCGCCCTCGCCACGCTGCTGTTGCCGTTTATCGGCGCGCTGCTGACGGCCTGCGTGCCACAACGGATGGCCAAGTGGATCTGTAGCCTGTTCGCTCTGTTGGCCACGCTGGGTACAGTGATCATTGGCTGGCAATTCCTGGCACATGGCAAGGTGGATACCACCATCACCTTGCTGCAATACGGCAACGTGGCGCTGTTCGGTTTTATTATCGACCGTATCAGCACGCTGATTGTGTTCGCGGTGGTGTTTCTTGGCCTGTTGGTCAGCCTGTATTCCACCGGTTATCTCACCACAGCCAACCGCGAACATCCCCATGAGGGCAGCAACCGTTATTACGCATTCCTGCTGATCTTTATCGGTGCGATGGCCGGGCTGGTGATGTCCTCCACCATTTTGGGGCAGCTACTGTTCTTCGAGATCACCGGCGGCTGTTCCTGGGGCCTGATTAGTTACTACCAGACGCCAAAAGCACAACGCTCAGCCATGAAGGCTCTGTTGATCACTCATGTGGCCTCCATTGGCCTGTATCTGGCGGCGGCGACGCTGTTCCTCAATACCGGCACCTTAGCCCTGAGCGCCATTGCGCAGCTCAACGGTACGGCCAGCCTGGTGGTGTTTGGTGGCATCCTGTTTGCGGCCTGGGGGAAATCGGCCCAGCTCCCGTTGCAGGCCTGGCTGCCCGATGCCATGGAGGCCCCTACCCCGGTGAGTGCTTATTTGCACGCCGCCTCGATGGTGAAGGTGGGCGTCTATATCTATGCCCGCGCTATTCTTTCTGCGGATCAGGTGCCCCACATTATCGGCTGGGTCGGCATCGTGATGGCGACAATCACCCTGATTTACGGCTTCCTGATGTATCTGCCGCAAAAGGATATGAAGCGCTTGCTGGCGTGGTCAACCATTACCCAGCTCTCCTATATCTTCCTGGCGCTGTCCATTTCCATCTTCGGTTCCAAAACCGCCTTTCTCGGCGGTGTGGCCTACATCTTCAACCACGCGTTTGCCAAGAGCCTGTTCTTCCTGGTAGCCGGGGCGCTGAGCTACAGCTGTGGCACCCGCATGCTGCCACGCTTGCAAGGCGTGATGAGCAAAATGCCGCTGCTGGGCGTCGGTTTCTGCGTGGCCGCGCTGGCAATCACCGGGGTGCCACCGTTTAACGGTTTCTTCAGCAAGTTCCCGATATTTGCCGCCGGTTTTGCTCTGTCGCGTGAGTTCTGGCTGATGACGCCGCTGATGGTGTTGGTACTGATCGAATCGGTGGCCAGCTTTGCCTGGTTTATCTATTGGTTTGGGCGCGTTATTCCCGGCAAACCTAGCGCCGAGGTGGCACAAGCCTCCCCGCTGCCGTGGGTGATGAGCGCGGTGTTAGTGATTCTGATCGCAATGTCGGTGGGTTCCAGCGTGATTGCCGTCGCCTGGCTTGGATAAGGGAGTTGATTATGACCGGTTCACTTATCGTCAATAACCTCGCGGGGCTGATGATGGTCACCTCGCTGCTGGTAATTGGCGCAAAACGGCCCGTGGCCTCGTGCTGGCTCTATGCCTTGCAGTCGCTGCTATTGGTGCTGATCTTCTTTACGCTGGGGCAAACCCTGGGGGCCCACCAGCTCACGCTGTGGGCAATTAGCGCCTTTATCACCAAGGTGGTGCTGGTGCCAGTGATTATGGCCTATGCCTTTCGCAAAATGGATGATCCTTCGGCCAACGGCAGCCTGATCGGCCCGGTGATGCTGATACTGGCTGCGGCGCTGATTGTGCTGCTGTGCTGGTTTGTGGTGGAGCCGGTGCAGGTGCCGCTGCTGGCCTCGCTAAAACCGGCGCTGGCGGTTTCGCTGGGGCATTTCATGCTTGGCCTGCTGTGTATCGTCACCCAACGCAACATCCTCAAGCAGGTATTCGGTTATTGCCTGATGGAAAACGGCTCACACCTGACGCTGGCACTGCTGGCCAATCGTGCGCCGGAGCTGGTGGAGATTGGCATCGCCACCGATGCGATTTTTGCGGTGATCGTGATGGCCGTGCTGGCGCGCAAAATCTATCGCACGCTCAACACGCTGAATGTTGAACAACTGACGGCGCTGAAGGGGTGAGACGATGAGTAATACCACCATGCTGTTTCTATTACTGTTGACGCCGCTGGCCTTCTCGCTGCTGACCTTTGCCTGCCGGTTGCTGGGCAATGCGGCACGGGTTTGCGTCACGCTGCTGCACTTGATCGGCATTATGCTGCTGTTGGTGATTTCACTGTGGGCGGTAATGCAGGTTTACCAGCAAGGAGGCGATATTCTGGTCGCCGAGCGCTGGCTGCATCTGGACAGCCTGAGTGCACTGTTCCTGGCGATCCTCGGCATTATCGGCTGCCTAACCGGGTTGTACTCCATCGGCTATATGCGCCATGAAGTCGATGAGGGCGAGATTTCGGTGGCGACCCTGTGCCATTACTACGGCTTCTTCCATCTTTTCCTGTTCACCATGCTGTTGGTGATCACCAGTAATAACCTGATCCTGATGTGGGCCGCCATCGAGGCCACCACGCTAAGCTCGGCGTTTCTGGTCGGACTCTACGGGCAGAGTTCCTCGCTGGAGGCTGCCTGGAAATACATCATTATCTGTACCGTCGGCGTGGCCTTCGGTCTGTTCGGCACCATTCTGGTTTACGCCAACGCGGCCAGCTTTATGCCCGATCCCAATGACGCCATCTTCTGGACGGAAGTGCTCAAGCACGCCACGCAGCTGGATCCGATACTGATGCATCTGGCCTTTGTGTTCGTGCTGATTGGCTTTGGCACCAAAACCGGGCTGTTCCCCATGCACGCCTGGCTGCCGGACGCCCACAGCGAAGCGCCAAGCCCCACCAGCGCCCTGCTCTCTGCCGTGCTGCTTAACTGCGCGCTGCTGATCATCATCCGCTACTACATCATTATCAGCACCACGCTGGGCAGTGAGTTTACCGGCAGGCTGTTGATGGTGTTTGGCCTGCTCTCGGTAGCGGTGGCGGCCTTCTTTATTCTGGTGCAGCGCGATATCAAACGACTGCTGGCCTACTCCAGCGTGGAGAATATGGGGTTGATCGCCGTGGCGATCGGCATTGGCGGCCCGTTGGGCATACTGGCGGCGCTGCTGCATACCCTGAACCACAGCCTGGCAAAAACCCTGCTGTTTTGCGGCTCCGGTAACGTGCTGCTGAAGTATGGCACCCGCGATATCACCGTGGTGAAAGGGATGCTTAAATCGATGCCGCTCACCGCCGTGATGCTGGCCGGGGGCGCATTGGCGCTGGGCGGTATGCCGCCATTCAACATTTTCCTCAGCGAGTTTATGACGGTAACCGCGGGGCTGGCGGCGGGCCATATCACCTTAACCATCGTGTTGCTGTTGCTGTTGACGGTGGTGTTGGCTGGTTTGGTACGCATGGTGGCCCACATCTCGTTCGGCCCCAAACCAGACGAAGTCAACAAAGGTGAACTGGGGATCCTGACCACCCTCCCGATGCTGATCCTGTTGGTGCTGATGCTGGTGATGGGCACCCATATCCCACAGCCGGTCAGCCGACTGCTGGAAAACGCGGTCACCATCGTGATGAACAATAAGCCTGGCACTCACGCTCAGCCCTTTAGCTGGCCGTGGGCCGTTCAGAATCATTCCTCTGCGGCCGAACCTCAGGCAGGAGAAGTAAAGTGAGCTACGAAACCCATGTGTTGACCCTCAACAACGACGAAAAGCTCGGCAAAGGCTATCTGGCCAAAGTACGAGAGAAATTCCCCAATGCGTTGTTAGAGGCCGAATGGCAAACCGCCAATCAGGTCACCATCACGGTAAAACTGAACTCGTTACCCGAGATCGTTGAATACCTTTACTACCAACTGGGCGGCTGGCTGCCGGTGCTGTTTGGCAACGATGAGCGTACCTTGACCGGGGATTTCGCCGTCTACTACGTACTGTCGATGGAGGAAGGGGAAAAGTGTTTTATCACCGTGAAGGCCCACGTTAGCGCCATCACGCTAGAGTTTCCGTCGGTCACCCCGCGCGTTCCTGCCGCCGTGTGGGGCGAGCGTGAAATCCGCGATATGTACGGATTGATCCCGGTAGGTCTACCGGACGAGCGCCGCCTGGTGCTGCCGGACGACTGGCCAGACGATCTTTACCCGCTGCGTAAAGACACCATGGATTACCGCCAGCGCCCGGAACCGACCACCAACGTGGAAACCTATCCGTTTGAAAATGCTGCCACGGGTGAATCACGCGTAGTCCCCATTGGGCCGATGCACATCACTTCTGACGAACCGGGGCATTTTCGTCTGTTCGTTGACGGCGAGCGCATTGTCGATGCCGACTACCGGTTGTTCTACGTGCATCGTGGTATGGAGAAATTGGCCGAAACCCGCATGGGCTATCAGGAAGTCACCTTCCTGTCCGACCGGGTTTGCGGGATCTGCGGCTTTACCCACAGCGTGGCCTACACCACCTCGGTGGAAAATGCGCTGGGGATCTATGTGCCCCCCCGCGCCCATGCCATCCGCAGCATCCTGCTGGAGGTTGAACGCCTGCACAGCCATCTGCTGAATATCGGCTTATCCAGCCACTTTGTCGGTTTTGATACCGGCTTTATGCAGTTCTTCCGCGTACGTGAAAAATCGATGACCATGGCGGAGCTGTTGACCGGGTCGCGTAAAACCTATGGCTTGAATTTGATTGGCGGCGTACGCCGGGACATCCTGAAAGAGCAACGGGTCAAAACCATCAAACTGATCCATGAGATGCGTGCCGACGTGACGCAACTGGTGGAGATGCTGCTCGGCACACCGAATATCGAGCAGCGCACCAAAGGCATTGGCCTGCTGGATCGGCAAATCGCCCGCGACTATAGCCCGGTGGGGCCGATGATCCGCGCCAGCGGCTTCAAGCGTGATATGCGCTTTGACCATCCCTATGCCAATTACGGCTCCCTACCCAAAACGCTATTCACCTTCGACGGCTGTGACGTGTACTCGCGTGTGATGGTACGCGTACAGGAAGTGCTGGATTCGCTGGCGATGATCGAATACGGCCTGGATAACCTGCCGGGTGGCCCGCTGCTCACCGAAGGCTTCCGCTACCAGCCACACAAATTTGCGTTGGGCTATGCCGAAGCCCCACGGGGTGAAGATATCCACTGGAGCATGCTGGGGGATAACCAGAAGCTGTTCCGCTGGCGCTGCCGGGCAGCTACCTACGCCAACTGGCCGGTGTTGCGCTATATGCTGCGCGGCAATACGGTTTCCGATGCCCCACTGATTATCGGCAGCCTCGATCCCTGCTACTCCTGCACCGACCGCGTCACGCTGATCGACATTAACAAGCGAAAAGCCAAGACCGTGCCGTACAAAGAGATTGAGCGCTACGGGATTGAACGCACCAATTCACCGTGCAAGTGAGGGAGGCAGCATGCTGAAACTGTTTAAAACCATCCTGAAAGCCGGTGAAGTGACGGTGAAATACCCGTTCAAGCCGCTGGAGGTTTGCCCGGGCTTTCGTGGCAAGCCAGAGTACGATCCCGAGCAGTGTATCGCCTGCGGAGCCTGCACCGTGGCCTGCCCGGCCAATGCGTTAACCATGGAAACCCATGAGGCCAGCGGCGAGCGCGTCTGGCAATTGTTTATTGGCCGCTGCATCTTTTGCGCACGCTGTGAAGAAGTCTGCCCAACGCGGGCGATCCGGCTTTCAGAAGAGTTTGAAATGGCGGTAATGCAAAAGGCCGATCTGTATATCCGCGCTACCTTTACCCTGCTCAACTGCCGCTGTTGCCAACAGCCCTTTACGCCAACCAAGTCGGTGGACTACGCCATGGCGCTGCTGGCCCACGCAGGTATGGGGGCCGACAGCATCGCCGCGATGCGGCCGCAGTTCGAAACCTGCCCAGCCTGCAAGCGTAAACAGACCCTAAGCCAGCATCGGCCGATGAAACTGAGCCAGCCAGCGGGAGCGAAATAACATGACGATGCCTGATATCAATATCAATCATCACCGCACGACGCCGATCGCCATTGATGAACAGACCGCCAAGCTCAAGAGCAAGCTGCTGAAGGATATCAAACGTTCGGCCTACGTGTATCGCGTGGACTGCGGCGGTTGCAATGGCTGTGAGATCGAGATTTTCTCCGCCATCACGCCGGTGTTTGATGCCGAGCGTTTTGGTATCAAGGTGGTACCTTCACCGCGCCATGCCGATATCTTGTTGTTTACCGGTGCGGTTACCCGTGCCATGCGCGTCCCCGCGCTCAGAGCTTACGAATCGGCTCCCGATCCGAAAATCTGTATCTCCTATGGTGCCTGCGGCTGTGGCGGCGGGATTTTCCACGATCTGTACTGCGTCTGGGGCGGCAGTGAATCTATCGTGCCGATTGACGTGTGGATACCCGGTTGCCCGCCGACACCTGCCGCCACCATCTATGGCTTTGCCGTAGCGCTGGGCCTGCTGGAACAAAAGCTGAAGGGAGAGAATCACCTTGAGCAAGCTGGTGAACACGCCGCCTTAACGTTACCCAACATTCCTTTATCTACGCGCATAGTGATTGAACGAGAAGCGCGCCGCTTAGCGGGATATCACCAAGGGCGAGCCATCAGCGATCGCTTTTTATCTCTGCTAGTTGGAGCCAGCGCGGATTCGGTCTTGCTGCGCATGGAGGAGTGGCTTAAGCAGGACAATGATCCCCGTCTGCGCGAGATTGTCAGCTGTCTGGCAGACTGCTTACAGCGGGAGTCTACCCATGCCAAATGAAGCCAAGGCGGTCTTCTGGTCGCTACGCCAGAAATTTCTTGATAGTGATGACGACATGCCCGCCCAGGCGCAGCAGGTGATGTATTACTCGCTGGCAATTGGCCATCACGTTGGGGTGATTGATTGCCTGAATACCGAGTTGAGCTGCCCATTAGCGCAATATCAAAGCTGGATTGAGCAGTTCCCCGAGGGAGAGGCCCAGCGCAAAATGCGTGGCCTGCTGACCTTCGGCGAAATCACCATCGACTCCACCCACACCAACCTGCTGGCCAATGCCCTGGCCCCGTTAATTGAGAGCCAACCGGCCCCCTTTAGCGAGTGGAGTGCCAAATTGCTCAGTTTGCTCGCCGAAATTGAGCGGGAGCCTGCCATCTATCTGATCGTAAAAAAGGTGACTCACTCATGAATGTCGTACTCACCGTAGGCAACAGCATGATGGGCGACGATGGTGCCGGGCCACTATTGGCGGAGCTAATGACCGAGACCCCTATCGAGGGTTGGACCATCGTCAACGGAGGCTCGGCCCCGGAAAACGTGACGCATCAGATCCGTGCGCTTGAGCCGCAGCGACTGGTGATTGTCGATGCCACCGATATGGAATTGGCACCCGGTGAGATCCGTATCGTCAATCCTGACGATATTGCCGAGATGTTCTTTATGAGCACCCACAATATGCCGCTCAATTTCCTGATCGACCAGTTACGCGAAGATATTGATGAGGTGATTTTTCTCGGCGTTCAGCCGGACGTGGTGATGTTTTATTTCCCGATGACGGAGAAAGTGACACAGGCCGTGCACGTGATTTATCAACGATTATCAAAATGGGACTCGGGGGAAGGTTTTGAGCTGTTGTAAGCCCCTCACCCCAACCCTCTCCCAAAGGGAGAGGGTTGGGGTGAGGGGGAAAATATCGCAATACGCACGTGCCATTAATCCACATCAAGTCAGCGTGGCACATTTTATGCTTCAAATGAGTGAGACCCATTTTTCGTCATCGGAGTCTGGTGGCGAGGTGAGCAATGTCGAAAAGATTTAACAAGGAGTGCTGGAGATGAAAACTGTCATCACGGTCTGCCCTTATTGCGCTTCAGGTTGCAAAATCAACCTGATAGTCGACAACGGCAGGATCGTTAAGGCCGAAGGCGCGAATGGCGTGACCAATCAGGGCGACCTGTGCCTGAAAGGGTATTACGGCTGGGATTTCGTTCACGATACCAAGATCCTGACCCCACGGCTGAAAACGCCGATGATCCGCCGGGTGCGTGGCGGCAAGCTGGAATCGGTGTCCTGGGAAGAGGCCATCGAATTCGCCAGTTCTCGCCTGCTGGCCGTTAAAGAGCAATACGGTCCGAATGCGATTATGACAACCGGCTCCTCACGCGGGCCAGGTAACGAAGCCAACTATGTGATGCAAAAATTTGCTCGCGCCACCGTCGGTACCAACAATATCGACTGTTGCGCACGCGTCTGACACGGCCCCTCGGTTGCAGGTCTGCAGCGATCGGTCGGTAACGGCGCCATGAGTAACTCAATCTGCGAGATTGAGGATACCCAGTGTATTTTTGTCTTCGGTTATAACGCCGCAGACTCGCATCCTATTGTCGCCCGCCGCATTCTCAAGGCGAAGGAGAAAGGAGCCAAGGTTATTGTTTGCGATCCCCGCTATATCGAAACGGCGCGTATTGCAGATATCCATTTGCCGTTGAAAAACGGTTCCAACATCGCGCTGATCAATGCTCTCGCCCATGTGATCATTGAGGAGAACCTGTACGATCAGCCGTTTGTTGAACATCATACCGAGCAGTTCGAGGAGTATCGCGCCATCGTGGCGAGCTACCCACCGGAATCGGTTGAAAAGACTACGGGCCTCACCGCCCAACAAATCCGTGAAACGGCACGGATGTATGCCACTGCGCCAACGGCCACCATCCTGTGGGGGATGGGTGTCACCCAGTTCTATCAAGGGGTGGAAACCGTGCGTGCACTGACCAGCCTGGCGATGCTGACCGGTAACCTGGGTAAACCCAACGTTGGGGTTAACCCGGTGCGAGGGCAAAATAACGTTCAGGGTGCCTGTGATATGGGCGCGTTGCCTAACACCCTGCCCGGCTATTTCCAGGTAACGGATGCCGAAGCGCGGGAGAGGTTTGCCAGCGCCTGGGGGATCGACGCCATGCCGGCGGAGATCGGCTATGCCTTGAGCGAGGTGCCGCACAATATTGACCATGGCAAACTCAAAGCGCACTACATCATGGGGGAGGATCCGCTACAGACGGAACCAGACCTGGCGACCATCCGCAGAACCTTTGAGAAATTGGATCTGCTGATCGTGCAGGATATCTTCATGACCAAAACCGCCGCGATTGCCGACGTGATTTTCCCGGCCACCTCATGGGGCGAGCACGAAGGGGTGTATACCGCAGCAGACCGTGGCTTCCAACGCTTCTATAAAGCGGTGGAACCGGTGGGCGATGTGAAGACGGACTGGCAGATTATCAGCCTGATGTCGACGGCCATGGGCTACCCAATGCACTACAACAATACGCAGGAAATCTGGGACGAACTGCGCGAACTGTGCCCGATCTACTACGGCGCAACCTACGAGAAGATGGCAGATCTGGCCTACATTCAATGGCCATGCCCAACGTTGGATCACCCGGGGACCTCCTATCTGTATGAGGGAGGTGAGTTCTCTCGGCCCGGAGGTAAAGCGGAGTTCTTTACCTGTGAATGGGCACCACCGATCGATCAGCTCAGCGATGAGTACCCGTTTGTACTATCGACGGTGCGTGAAGTAGGCCATTACTCCTGCCGTTCAATGACCGGCAACTGTAAGGCGTTGGTCGCGCTGGCCGATGAACCGGGTTATGTGCAGGTCAACTCGGCAGATGCCGCACGGTTGGGGATTGAAGATCAGGCATTGGTCTGGGTACGCTCCCGTCAGGGCAAGGTAATTACCCGCGCCAACGTCAGCGAACGCCCTAACCGGGGTGCGATCTACATGACCTACCAATGGTGGATCGGCGCCTGTAACGAGCTGGTGGCGGAAAACCTCAGCCCGATTACCAAAACGCCGGAATATAAATACTGTGCCGTGCAACTTGAACCGATTAAGGATCAACAGCAGGCAGAGCATTATGTCCAGCAGGAGTACAGCAAGATCAAACAGCGCCTGCGCGAGGCCGCTGCGGGTTAATCAGTAAGGCCGAACCTCAAGGATGAGGTTCGGCTTTTCTCAGCCCCCTTCACCACCCGCTTTCTATCCCCCCACTTCCAGCAACAACGCCTATACTAAAATTCTTAAAAATGATTTTCCCCGTGGCGAACAAGCCCACTTAATGTCCCTTTACTTTGTAACGGATTGATCGTTTTCAACGATCGGTCTGATCTTATTGATCTGCACAACCAATTATCTTTGTCCTGCCTGCACCTATAAGATCGCCTTGGGTGTCGTGGAAATTTCTGCGTTCTGAACCCGTGTTCTAGCACATCGGCCACCAGCGCCGAGATCACGCGTTTTCAAAGGGTAGGAAAGGTGAAGATGACAGATGAAAACCGCCGCACGGCAGATTATCGACCGCTGGGATGCATCATTAAAATATGACGTTCGCGACGAATGCTGGCAAGGTCGGGCTACCCGACCGCCGTTTGCCTAACAAACTACTGCACCGCGAGCGGGTGCAGCGCATTCTGGTTATCAAGTTGCGCCACTTTGGTGATGTGCTGTTAACCACCCCGCTGCTCAGTACGCTGCACGCCAATTACCCCACCGCCCTGATTGATGTACTGGTGTATAACGGCACCGAGGCTATGCTAGCGGGTAATCGGGATGTCTATCTGGCCTATACCGTCGATCGCAGCCTAAAACGCCAGGGCTACAAGGCACAGTATCGCGGTGAACAAGCTCTGTGGAACAGCCTGAGCACCGGCCACTACGATCTGGTCATCAATCTGTCCGATCAGTGGCGGGCGGCGCTGTATTGCCGCTTCCTCAAACCAACTTTTAGCCTGGGATTTGCTTACCCCAAACGTAATAACCGGCTATGGCGGACCTGCCATTCGTTGCTGGTGCCGGTGGATGGACATGACCAGCAGCACACCGTACTCAATAATCTCGATATTTTGGCCCCGTTGGCCTTACCGACCTTGATCACCAAAGTGACTCAGGCTTATCGCCAGTGTGATATCGATGAGATTGATCGCCTCAGCCTGCGCCATCACCTGACAGACTTCGTACTGATCCAACCGACTGCGCGCTGGGCGTTCAAGACCTGGTCGACGGCGGGGTTCACTCAGGTTATCGACTACCTTACCGCCAACGGAGAAACCGTGGTGCTCACCGGCGGGCGCTCTGCCGACGAAGCCGCCATGATAGCCGACATCATGGCCCGCTGCTCCCTGCCGCAACGGGTGGTCAATTTGGCCGGGCGGTTGGAACTGCCGGAACTGGCCGTACTGATCGATCGGACAAAGTTGTTTATCGGCGTGGATTCAGTGCCAATGCATATGGCAGCCGCCTTGCAAACGCCTTCCGTCGTACTGTTTGGGCCCAGTAATCTGCAACAGTGGTCACCCTGGCAAGCTCCGCACACCCTGTTATGGGCGGGCGACTACCGCCCATTACCAAAAACCGACGCGGTGGATACCGCCACCCCGGAACGTTATCTGGACGCCATTCCCAGCGGTGATGTTATCCGGGCAATCAACCGTCAGCTTAATCGCCTGCAAATCTCGGCCTCTCACGCGGTGGCTGACACCGTATGTAATTAACCCTGCTATGAGCCATCCCATGTCATCAACCAACCTGTCTACCTCTGCCCGCTTGCGGCTGTTTGGCTTCACGGCGTTTTTGCTGGGCGCGTCCCTTCCGACGTCAAATGCACTGATGAATGCCTCGCTGGTGTTGGCGGCGATATGTCTGCTGTGGCAACGTGACTTTCGTCAGGTGGCGCCTTTGCTCAAGCAACCGTTGGTGTGGTTGCCTGCGTTGATGTTTGTACTGCTAGCTATCTCGTTGCTGACTGAGCACCACGAATACGGCCCGAAGATGGTCGGTAAATATCAAAAACTGTTGTATGTATTACCCCTGGCTCTGTTCTTTCTCGCGGACTCTCGACTTATTACCCGCTTTATCAGCGGTTTTCTGCTTGCCAACGCGCTGATATTGGCAATCAGCGTGACGTCGGGTATCGGGAATGTGACGTTGGGTGGTCTTAATCCGCTGAATCCAACGGTTTTCAAGCTACAAATAACCCAGAACGTGTTTATGGCATTTGCTGCGCTGCTATGGCTAGCCCGTGCTTATGTGCAATCAGGCAGGCGGCGTTGGTGCTATGTAGCGTTGGCTCTACTGGCAACGGCGAACGTACTGTTGATGGTACAGGGGCGTACCGGTTATGTGGCGCTATTGGTCGGCGTGGGGCTTTGGTTGTTGTTGACGTTGCCGCGCTGGCAGCAGGTTAGCGTGCTTGCCGGTGGCTTGCTGCTGGCCATTATGTTGGTCTTTATACCGAATAGAGCGACCGAACGCCTGACTCTGGGCCTTGCCGAGGTTCGCCACTGCGTGTTGGCCCCAGCAGATTCGGCTTATCAGGCTTGCGATAACTCGATGGGACAGCGCACTGCCTTTGCCCGCGAGTCACTACGCTTGATAAAACAGGCTCCGCTGTTGGGCAATGGAGCCGGAAGCTTCTGGTACGGTAATGCCCAGACCGGTTACGGTGTGCATAACCCGCATAATGAGTATCTGCTGGAAACGGTACAAAACGGTTTACTGGGGCTGGCGCTTTTTCTGGGATGGATGTGGTGCTGCTGCCGAGTGGCCTGGCGTCAGCCAGTGGCTTGCCGCAATCTGCTGCTTGCCGTGATCGGCAGCTACATGGCTTGCCACCTGTTCAACTCGTTCTTGCTGGACTCCGCCGAGGGGCATCTGTTTATCGTGCTGGCGGCCCTACTGGCAGGTTACCGCGTTACCCAGCGGCCAATATAACTTACGCCGTTTCGTTGAGTTGCAGGGGCGCTGCATGCAGCGCCCCTGCACTTGTCGTCAGGTATATTGCTCTTAAGTTAATTCAGTTTGGCTTTGGAAAAATCACTGCCCATCAGGCTGACGCTATAACCACTGACGTTGCTGCGCGTGGCATAGAAGGTTTTGCCGTTCGCTAGCGCAATCCACGGTGCCTGCTGGTAGAAGATCTCCTGCGCCTGGCCGTAGAGTTTTGCTCGTTCTGCAGGAACGCTGGTCAGTCTGGCCTGTTGCACCAGCCCATCATAGGTTTTATCGCACCAGCGTGCGGCATTCGAGCCGGTTTTGATGCTGTTACAACCCAGCAGCACTTCGGCAAAGTTATCCGGATCGCCATTATCGGACATCCAGCCAAACAGCGCGGTGTCATGCTCGCCCTTACGCATCCCGGCGAGATATTCACCCCACTCGTAAGAGACGATTTTCGCCTTCACGCCAACCTTTTCCCAGTCGCTTTGCAGCATTTCTGCAATACGCTTGGAGTTCGGGTTATACGGGCGCTGAACCGGCATCGACCACAGCGTTATCTCAAAACCTTTTTCCAACCCGGCCTGTTTCAACAGCGCCTTGGCCTTTTGCGGATCGTAGCCGTAATCCTGCAAATCTTTATCAAAACCCAGCATATTTGGCGGCAACGGCGATTTGGCTATCGTGGCAGAACCTAAAAATACCGCGTTCACAATGGCCTTTTTGTCGGTGGCATAGTTTAGCGCCTGGCGAACCAGCACGTTATCCAGCGGTTTTTTCTCGGTGTTAAACGCCAGATAGCCGACGTTCAATGCATCGACCTTATGCAAGGTCAGATCTTTATTTTTGTTGATTTCATCAAACTGTACCGGCGCCGGAGCCGGGATAATCTGGCACTCGTTGGTCTGCAGCTTCGCCAGACGCGTCTGCACGTTCGGCGTAATGGAGAAGATCAGATGTTTGGTTGGCACCTCGCCATCCCAGTAATTGGGGTTGGCCACATAGCGGATCAGTGAATCAACCTTATATTGCTGTAAAACGTAAGGGCCGGTGCCGATTGGCCAGGTGTCTACGTATTCTGGCGTGCCTTTTTTCAGCATTGCATCGGCATATTCGGCAGAGAGAATCGATGCAAAGTCCATCCCCCAGTCGGCCAGAAACGCGGCGTTCGGTTCGCTCAGCACAAACTGAACGTGGTAATCATCCAGCTTTTTCACTTCCTTGATCAGCGTATCCAGACCTACGTCGTGAAAATATTCGTAATTACCCTGCGAAACCTTGTGATAGGGATGATTGGCGTCTTTCTGGCGTAACACCGAGAACACCACATCATCCGCATTAAAATCGCGGGTCGGCTTGAAGTTTTTATTGCTGTTGAATTTCACGCCTTGGCGCAGGGTAAAGGTGTAGGTTTTACCGTCCGGGGAGATTTTCCATTCGGTTGCCAGTGAAGGCGTTGGCGTGTTTTTTACCGGATCGAAGTTGATTAACCGGTTGTACAGCACCTGCGAACTGGCCACGAACGTTGGGCCAGAGCTTGCAATCTGTGGGTTGAACGACTCCGGTGACGCCTCGGAGCAGTAAATCAGTGTGTCGTTGGCCGCCGCCATAGCAGCGCCTGCCGGTAATAATGTGCTCAGCACCAGCGCGAGCAGCGTTTTCCCTGTAGACATGAAAGTAGCCTTGTTTGACTTTTTATCAGGCAGCGATCTCAGCACGGACGGAGAAGCCAGGCAAATAACCAATTGCTCTCAGGTTATGCCAAAACCGTTGTTTTTGCGGTTTTATTCAGCAATGGTGGGGGCAATGACGGAGCCCCCATGTTGTGCGTCTCAGCTCAGCAGCAACCCATCATCATCCAGCTTTTCGCCGCGTGTTTTTTCAAACATCGCCAGCAGATCGGTGACCTGCATATTCGCCCGCTGCTCACCCACCACATCCAGCACCACCCGGCCCTGGTGCAGCATCACGGTTCGATGACCGTGATCCAGAGCTTGACGCATAGAGTGCGTGACCATCAGCACGGTCAATTGCTGCTCGGCGACAATACGGTCGGTCAGCGCCAAGACAAAGGCCGCCGTTTTAGGATCGAGCGCGGCGGTATGTTCATCCAGTAACAACAAACGAGAAGGTTGCAGCGAGGCCATCAGCAGGCTGACCGCCTGACGCTGCCCGCCAGAAAGCAGCCCCATGTGATCCCCTAAGCGATTCTCCAGCCCCAGTTCCAACGTAGCCAACTTGTCGCGGAACAGCTGCCGCTGTTTGCTCTTGACGGCGCGCTGAAATCCCCGGGATTGACCACGCTGGAGCGCCAAGGCCAGATTCTCTTCAATGCTTAGCCCCTCACAGGTGCCTGCCAGCGGATCCTGAAAAACTCGTGCGACCATACCGGCACGGCGCCAGGCGGGCATCAGGGTTACGTCCTGATCGCCGATAAACAGCCGGCCGCGATCGGGCGTAATATCACCGCTGACCGCATTGAGCAGCGTAGACTTCCCTGCCCCATTGCTGCCGATAACCGTCACAAACTGCCCGGCCTCGATATCGAGCGATAAGCCACGTAATACCGGATTCTCCAGCGGAGTACCGGGGTTGAAGGTTTTAAACAGTTGCTCGGCGCGCATCATGATGGCTGCCTCCTTCGCCTGTTTTTCAGTTTTTGTTTCAACTTCGGCAGGATCAGCGCCAGCGTGACCAGCAGCGCGGTGATCAGATTCAGGTCCTGCGCTTGCAGGCCAATGAAGTCGGCGTTCAGGGCCAGAGCAATCATCAGGCGATACAGTAATGCCCCTAGCAGGGTCGCCAAGGTGATCAGGTACAGACTACGGGCAGGCAACAGCGTTTCACCGATGATTACCGCCGCCAGCCCAACGACGATGGTGCCGATCCCCATCGAGATATCCGCCCCCCCCTGCGTCTGCACATACAGCGCCCCCGCCAATGCAATCAGCGCGTTGGACACGGCCATGCCGATCACCGTCAGCCGACTGGTCGCAATCCCTTGAGCACGTGCCATGCGCGGATTCGCTCCGGTTGCCCGCAGCGCAAGTCCCACTTCGGACGTCAGAAATGCGTCGAGCGCCAGTTTGACGACAACGACCACCACCAGCAGTAATAGCGGTTGGATCAGCCAGGCATTGTCCTCAACCTGACTGATGAAAGGTGTGAAAACGCTGGGTAAGCCAATCAGAGCCAGGTTGGGTGCGCCCATAATCCGCAAGTTGATGGAATACAGGGCTATCATCACCAAGATACTGGCTAACAGCTGCAAAATACCGAGCCGCACGTGCAGCCAGGCCGTTAAACAGCCCGCACCAGCACCGGCGATAGCCGCCAGCAAACAGGCGAGCCAGGGGTTATAACCGCTGACAATCATGACGGCAGCAACCGCGCCCCCTAAAGGGAAACTGCCATCGGCCGTCAGATCGGGGAAATTGAGCAAGCGAAAAGAGATCAACACGCCCAGCGCTACCAGCGCAAAGATCAGGCCAATCTCCAAAGCTCCCATCAGGGAAATTAACGACATGCGGACCTCATAAACATTCTGGCCTGCCACATACGGCAGGCCATTCACACCCGGTGTAAACCATCATTCGACGCAGATCGTTACTTAATGACTTCCTGTGCCGATTGCACCAGTTCCGCTGGCAGAGTCACGCCCTGTTTCTGGGCAGCGGCAGGGTTCACGCTCAGGCTGAGCTTGCTGCCGACTTCAGGTGCGATAGTACCAGGCTTTTCACCATCCAACAGACGGACGACAATCTTCCCGGTCTGGCGGCCCAGATCGTAATAGCTCATCCCCAATGCCGCTGCCGCACCGCGTTTGGCAACGCTGTTGTCACCAGCGATCAACGGGATTTTAGCCTGATTGGCAATGCCGACCAGTGACTCGTAGGTAGAGATCACGTTGTTATCGGTATTGGTGTAGATCACATCGACTTTACCCACCAGACTTTTGGCGGCCGGGGCCACGTCGATGGTACGTGCAGCAGGAGCTTCAACCAGTGTCATCCCGCGTTTGGTCAATTCCTCTTTCAGTTCCTTGACCACCACCGTCGAGTTGATTTCCCCTGGGCTGAAGACCATGCCCACGCGTTTGGCATCGGGCTTAACCTGCAAGATCAGATCAACCTGCGGGCCGATGGCAACGCTGTCTGAGACGCCGGTAACGTTGGTCCCACTCGGCTGCCAACTGCTAACCAGTTTGGCCGCCACCGGATCGGTAACGGTAGTAAACACCACCGGGATGGTCTTGGTTGCCGCCACCACTGACTGGGCAGCAGGCGTTGAAATCGCCACTATCGCATCAGGTTTATCACCGATAAATTTACGCGCAATCTGCCCGGCGGTGGCCGTATTTCCCTGGGCGCTTTGGAATTGGATCTTGACCTTATCCTGGTCATAACCCGCAGCCTTTAGCTCATCAATCACCCCATCACGGGTGGCATCCAGTGCCGGGTGGTCAACAATAGAGAGGATCGCCACCGATTTCGGCGTTGCTGCGTAACTGCTAACTGCAAATAAGGCGGCGGCAAGGGCTACAACAATATTTTTATTATTCAAATACATAGCTATATCCTTTCAGGTTGGAGGCGGTGCCAGAGATACTGGTCAGTCATCCTAGCACAGTGTTTTACCGCCATCTATGCATTAACGTTCTGTTATCATATGATTAACATGCAGAATCGAAAGAAAACGCTGTCAGCGCTTACACTGGCCAGTGATTCGGGTCACAAACCGTCACCTTTTACCTCTCATTGTTCGATGCGCAGCCTTGAGCCATACCCCCGCTGCGAAGCAACGGGGTTGGAGGTCGATGTATGAAAATGTGCGGTAAAACAGCCTGCGGGCGGTTTGGCGGGTGATTACACGGTGATTAGGCTATTTCTTTCTCGCTGACAATGACTTTTGATACCAGACCATAGTCGATCGCCTCAGCCACCGGCATCCAAAAATCGCGATCGATATCGTTCAGGACTTTTTCCAGCTTCTGCCCGGTTTCCTTGGCGATCAACTTAGCAATCCTCTCCCGGATACGAATAATTTCTTTTGCCTGCAACGCCACATCGGTGGCCTGGCCGCCAATGCCGCCACTCGGTTGATGGATCAGAAAACGCGTATTGGTCAGGCAGAAGCGACGTTCCTTTGGCACGGATAAGAACACATTAACCGCAGCACTGCCTACCCAGCCGCTACCAATCATATTGACCGGGGCGCTAATAAAGCGGATGACATCGTGGATCACGTCGCCCGACTCCACATGGCCGCCCGGTGAACAAATCAGGAAATTGATCGGCGCGGAAGACTCGTCGGACAGCGCGACAAGTTGTTTGACGACGTTGTAGGCCAACGTATCGTTGATTTGCCCAAACAGCAGGATAGTGCGCGATTTGAAGGTTCTCTCATCCAGGAAGCCATCACGCTGAGGAGTCGTTATTTCCGTTTTTTCTTCCATCTTAAACCTCGACTATTGTATCAATCTTCCCCGCCAGTAGGCTCGGGCCGTGGTTAACTCAAGTTGCTGATTATTCCATTCCCTAACAGAGCAACGCCTGACCAACAGGTTCAATACTGCTTGCCAGTGCTCGCTCAAACTATAGGTCAGAAAACCGTTTTTAGGTTGGATTGGACAACTGGTAATATCCCGTCTGTCTGCCGGGCTATCATACCGATCGTGCAGCACACCCGATGCAGGCCCTGTAACCCAGGAACTTGCGTTTTACCCGCCGGAGAAAAAACACCATGCTGACTTCCCTTTCGATTGCCAACTATCGCTCTATTCGTGACCTCACCATTCCATTGGGCCGTCTGAATGTTATCACGGGTGAAAATGGCAGCGGGAAATCGAATCTATACAAAGCCTTGCGTTTGTTGGCAGAAACGGCAAAAGGCGGTGTCATCAACTCATTGGCAGAGGAAGGTGGACTGGGGTCAACGTACTGGGCGGGCCCGGAAAGCATCACTTCGGGCATGCGCCGCGGCGATACACCCATAGAAGGGCAACAACGCAATCACACCTTACGGCTCAAGCTGGGGTTCGCCAGCGAAAGTTTTGGCTACGCCATTACCTTGGGGCTACCTACGCCTTCCCATTCTGCATTTTCTCGTGACCCCGAGATCAAATGCGAAGCCATTTTTAATGGTGCCTATTATCGCCCTGCCTCCTCTCTCGTTGAACGTAAAGGCAATGCCATTAAAGTACGGTCAGGTAGGCAATGGCAGGTTGCCTCTCAGCATGTCCCCGTTTATGGCAGTATGTTTGACCAGTTGGCCGACCCCATCTCGGCCCCGGAGGTGTTCCATGTTCGCGAAATGATCCGCAACTGGCGTTTCTACGATCATTTCCGCACCGATAGGGAAGCCCCTGCCCGCCAAATCCAACTGGGTACACGATCGCCCATACTTCACCATGACGGGCGGGATCTTGCCGCCGCGATACAAACCATTATCGAAATAGGCGATCCTCACGCGCTCGCTGCCGCCATTGACGACGCCTTTCCCGGCTGCCAGTTGGAAGTCATCGCCCATAACGACGGCCGCTTTTCGCTGGCGTTTCACCAGAAAGGTTTGCTCCGCCCCTTATCCGGTGCTGAGTTGTCCGACGGTACGCTACGGTTCATTCTCTGGGTCGCCGCGCTACTGACACCACGTCCTCCCGAACTCATGGTACTCAATGAGCCAGAAACCAGCCTGCATCCCGATCTGTTGCCTGCCTTGGCAAGGTTAATTTTACAGGCATCACAACATTCGCAAATTTGGGTTATCTCGCATGCTAACCGGCTGGTTAACGCGCTTGTAGATCATCCAGAGTGTCAATCCCTAGAGCTGCAAAAAGAGTTGGGACAAACCAGGATTAAGGGACAAGGTCTATTGGATAGCCCCGCATGGCACTGGCCAAGCGAAGGATAAGGGGTCGTAGGGAGGGAAAACGATGTGTCTGCAATCATCAGTTGGTGGAGTAACGGTACCGTGGAGTGTCGTGCAAACCGTTTCAGGCAGCCACAAAACGAAAAACCCCAAGCCTTGTGAGCTTGGGGTCATTCTTAATATGGCGGAGGAGCAGAGATTCGAACTCTGGAACGGTTTCCCGTCGACGGTTTTCAAGACCGTTGCCTTCAGCCACTCGGCCACCCCTCCGTAATGCAGCGAACTATAAACACAGCCGATCCGGTTGTAAAGCCTGAAACCGTTCAACCGAACGAAAAAACGGCATCTGCGCGCTGACCGCTGAAGAAATCGGCAATCCAGCTTCACCAATATCCCAATAATCACGTAGGGTAAAGAATGGTAAACAATCTTTAATCAATGGCTTGCATTAGATTATGATCGTGATCAATTTTGTGATGACCTGATAAGAGAGATCATATGGACCGCATTGTCGTCTCATCCTCCTCGCGCGACTCGTTGCTAAGCACGCATAAAGTCTTGCGTAACACCTATTTCCTGCTGTCGTTAACGCTGGCCTTTTCAGCGCTGACCGCAACCGCCAGCACCATGCTGGGCTTACCGGCGCCTGGGCTGCTGTTAATGCTGGTCGGTTTTTATGGCTTGATGTTCCTGACCCATAAGTTGGCTAATAGCCCTGCCGGTATTCTGGCGGCCTTCGCCTTCACCGGTTTTATGGGTTATGCCCTTGGCCCGATCCTGAGCTCGTTCCTGAATGCTGGCGCGGGTGACCTGATCATGCTGGCGTTGGGCGGTACCGCAGTGGTGTTCTTCTGCTGTTCGGCTTATGTGCTGACTACCCGTAAAGACATGTCGTTCCTGTCTGGCATGATGATGGCGGGCTTCGTGGTGCTGCTGGTGGCGGTTATCGCTAACCTGTTCCTGCAGATCCCTGCGCTGCACCTGGCCATTAGCGCACTGTTTATTCTGTTCTCTGCCGGTGCCATGCTGTGGGAAACCAGCAACATCATTCATGGCGGTGAGACCAACTATATCCGTGCTACCGTCAGCCTGTATGTCTCGCTGTACAACATGTTTATCAGCCTGCTGAGCATTCTGGGCTTCGCCCGCAGCAACTGATACATCGCGTTTGGTATTGACCTGAGCCCCGCAATGCGGGGCTTTATTTTTGCCAGCGCAAAAGTTTGCTAGACTGTGGCCCGCAATGAATCACCGATCACCGAGGCTGTATGTTGGAGTTTGAAGGTCAGACGATTGAAACTGACGCCCAGGGCTACCTGAAAAACAGCGCCGACTGGCACGAAGGGCTTGCCCCCCTGTTAGCGGCACAGGAAGAGATTGAACTGAGCGAAGCGCACTGGGAAGTTGTTCGCTTTGTGCGTAGCTTCTATCAGGAATTTAATACCTCGCCAGCCATTCGCATGCTGGTAAAGGCAATGGCGCAAAAGTATGGCGAAGAGAAAGGCAGCAGCCGTTACCTGTATCGTCTGTTCCCTAAAGGCCCGGCCAAACAGGCAACCAAGATCGCCGGGTTGCCAAAGCCGGTGAAGTGTATCTAGCTGCGGTTTAGTAGCGAATACTGAAGCCCTTATACTCGGCGACGCCACGCGGTTCCACCAGCACGCGATCAACGCGGGCGCTGCGTGGGCCGCCGTTTTTCAGCCACGCCATTAGTTGATCAACCGCCTGTTGATCCCCGCAGGCCAGCACTTCCACGCTGCCGTCATCCAGATTACGTGCAAAACCGGTCAGCCCCAAAGCGGTGGCCTGATGTTGGGTGCTATAGCGAAATCCCACGCCCTGCACCACACCATAGACATACGCGGCAATACAAACTTGTGTCATAATCGGCTCCTAATCGATTTCATTACAGGCATTCTCTGCGCTGATGCCCAGAGTGTGTCACTCTTTTTCTCTATCTGGCAGCATACTTAATTATGACCGCACGCTTGATCCTTGCCAAAGGACGTGAAAAGTCCTTACTCCGTCGCCATCCGTGGATTTTCTCTGGCGCTGTTCTCCGCGTTGAAGGTAAAGCCCAGTCGGGCGAAACCATCGATATCCATGACAGCCAAGGTAAATGGCTGGCACGCGGGGCCTACTCACCAGAATCACAAATCCGCGCACGCGTCTGGACCTTCAAGCAAGACGAAGAGATCGATATCGCGTTCTTTGTCAGTCGTTTGCAGCAGGCACAAAGCTGGCGCGATTGGGTCGCCAAGCGTGACGGATTGGACGGGTATCGTCTGATAGCCGGTGAATCCGACGGTATGCCGGGGATCACCATCGATCGTTTCCAGAACTTCCTGGTTTTGCAGTTATTGTCCGCCGGTGCCGAATATCAGCGCGCCCCGCTGCTTTCTGCTCTCCAGCACTGCTACCCAGACTGCGCGATCTACGATCGTTCAGACGTTGCGGTACGTAAGAAAGAAGGCTTGCCGCTCACCCAAGGCCCGGTACTGGGCGATCTGCCCCCGGCACTGCTGCCGATCACCGAGCATGGTATGAAACTGCTGGTGGACATTCAACAAGGCCACAAGACCGGTTTTTATCTCGACCAGCGTGACAGCCGCCTGGCGGCGCGCAACTATTCCGCAGGCCGTCGTGTGCTCAACTGCTTCTCGTACACCGGCGCTTTTGCCGTGTCTGCGTTGATGGGCGGCTGTGAACAAGTGATTAGCGTAGATACTTCTCAGGCCGCGCTGGACATCGCCAAGCAAAACGTCGAACTCAACCAGTTGGATTTGAGCAAGGCCGAGTTTGTGCGTGATGACGTGTTCCAGCTGCTGCGCGCCTATCGCACGCAGGGTGAGAAATTCGACCTGATCATCATGGACCCACCGAAGTTTGTCGAAAACAAAAATCAGTTGGCCAGCGCCTGTCGCGGATATAAAGACATCAACATGTTAGCCTTCCAGTTGCTGAATCCAGGCGGCATTCTGCTCAGCTTCTCCTGCTCGGGCCTGATGCCAACCGATTTGTTCCAGAAAATTTTGGCCGATGCCGCTGTAGATGCCGGGCGTGATGTACAATTTGTAGAGCAGTTCCGCCAGGCTGCGGATCACCCGGTGATTGCGACTTATCCTGAAGGCTTGTATCTGAAAGGGTTTGCGTGTCGGGTGATGTAACTTGAAATGCGCTGTTTTTGTCCTCATATAGAGTTCAATGCACTGTTTCTCAGGAGGTCATATGATAGCCAGCAAATTCGGTATCGGTCAGCAGGTTCGTCACCGGCTGCTGGGGTATTTGGGAGTGGTGATTGATATCGATCCTGAATACTCTCTGGAACATCCAAAGGCAGATGAAATCGCCGCCAACGACGAGTTGCGTCTCGCCCCTTGGTATCACGTGGTGATGGAAGACGATGAAGGCCAGCCGGTTCACACCTATCTGGCCGAGGCCCAATTAGCAGGTGAAGCACAGGATGCACATCCTGAGCAACCTTCGCTGGATGAGCTGGCGGAATCTATTCGCCGCCAGTTACAGGCCCCCCGCTTGCGTAACTAAACGCCAAAGACTGAGAAACCAACGCCGGGGATGATCCTCGGCGTTTTCTTTTTCAGCGTTCCAACCCCAGGCGCGGGATCTCAATCTTCGGACAGCGATCCATCACTACCGTTAACCCTGCCTGTTTGGCTAATGCCTCCGCCGGTTCGTTGATCACCCCGATTTGTAGCCATAGCACCTTGGCACCTATCGCAATGGCCTCCTGCGCCACCTCGTAAGCCGCCTCGGCGTTACGGAATACATCCACCATATCGACAGCATGAGGAATATCCGCCAGTTTGGCATAAACCACCTGCCCAAGCAGTGTCTGCCCAGCCAGCTTCGGGCTGACCGGAGTCACCTGATAGCCCTGCGCCAATAGATAAGCCATCACGCCATAGCTTGGCCGGTTCGCTTTTTCACTGGCGCCCACCAGCGCGATGGTTTTGACCTGTTTCAATACTTCTGCCATTGCTTGGTCTTGCATTCTTCGCTCCTGATATTTTGCCGGAAATGCCCTTTCACCAGTGTAACTGAAACGCCAATATCGGTTAAAATTTGTTGTCAGCCAGCGGCTATACTTTTCGCCAGTGGGTTTTAGCCACACTGACATTTCAAATGCCGTCTAAATGTGTATAAATGTAAATTAAACGGCATTCTGAAAAGATTTGACATAACTAGTGGCGTATCCAACACTAGTCATCCTGTTCCACGAAAAGGAAGTAACATGAAATTTGGTCTGGTGGTTGCGGGGCTGCTTGGAATATCGCTGAGCGTTTCGGCCGCAGCTACGACCCTGAAGCTTTCCCCGGACATCGAGCTGATGGTGGTCGACGGTAAGCAAATGACGGGCTCGTTGTTAAAAGGGGCCGATAGCCTGGAATTGAATGACGGGCAGCATCAGTTGTTGTTCAAAGTCACCAAGTCCGTACGTAAAGAACCACGCTCTCAGGTGCTCTACACTTCACCCGCACAGATTGTGGTGTTCAACAGCCAAAACGTCAGCGCCGTCACTATTGAGTTACCGCGTATTGAGAGTGAACAAGATGCCCAGCGCTTTGATAAAACGCCGAGCTATCGCATTCTGGGTAACCACGGCAAGCCGTTGGCGACCAGGCATGATGTTTTACCGCTAAAAACCGCGGCCAATGATAATGACCTGGAAAAGATCGTCGCCGACTATAATGCGCAAAATCGCCAGGCTTCCGTTCCAGCGTTAGCCCATCTGCGCGCCAGTGTGATCGCCGCGACACCGGGCAACCCTGCGGTTACTCCCCTGATCGGTGACAACGTTGCCGAGGAGATGCTGCAATACTGGTTCCTGCGTGCCGATGCAGATACGCAAAAACGTTTTGTCGCCTGGGCCAACCTTCAGCACCACCCATAAATGCTGCCAATCACGCCTTTATCCCGTAAAGGCGTGTTTTGTTCGCATTTCCCTGCGTTAGCACTAGGCAGTGAAATTCAGTTTCAGTAATCTGTGGCGAATCATTCGATTTTCCAAGGATAGCGACATGGAACAAACCACACGTACAATCGCAGCGCGCAAACATATTGCGCTCGTTGCCCACGACCACCGCAAGCAAGCGTTGCTGAAATGGGTTGAAGACAATAAACAAGTCCTTGCCCAACATCAGCTCTATGCCACCGGTACCACCGGCAATTTGATCCAACGCGCCAGCGGTATTCCGGTACAAAGCATGCTGAGTGGCCCGATGGGCGGCGATCAGCAAGTGGGTGCACTGATATCCGAAGGCAAGATTGATATGCTGATTTTCTTCTGGGATCCGCTCAACGCCGTACCCCACGATCCCGATGTCAAAGCCTTGCTGCGCCTGGCAACGGTCTGGAACATCCCGGTGGCGACCAACCGCTCCACCGCCGATTTCCTGATCGACTCCTCGCTGTTCAAGAGTGAAGTGGTGATCACCATCCCTGATTACGAAAAGTATCTCGCCGAACGTCTGAAGTAATGCCCAAGGCCTGGCGTAGTGCCAGGCCTGTGGTTTACGGCTTTCTCTGCGACGGCACGCCAATATCCTGCAACTGCTCGATAAATATCGATGGGCGTTCGCGATCCTGCAATAACCAAACCTGATGCCTGGCCCGCGTGAGGGCAACGTAGAGCAAGCGCCGCTCTTCCGCATCAGGGAAATCTTCCGGCTGAGGCAACAGCACCTCTTCCAATACGGATTCACGCACTACCGCCGGGAATCCATCCTTGCCCTCATATAGCCCGGCAATAATCACGTAGTCTGCCTGTTGACCTTTGCTGGCATGGATCGTCATAAACTCGATATTCAGCTTCGGCCAACGCGTCGCCGCCTTCTGCAGCACCTCCGGCTTGAGGTGATGGTAACGCGCCAACACCAGGATACGTTCTTGCGGCTTTGCATAACCACTCAGCTTGTCCAGTAATGCTTCCAACTGCTCCTGCGGCAGGATCACCACCGATTTCTTGTTGCCCTTGGTCAGGCTGTTGAGCGGCTTTTTCAACTGGTGTGGGTTCTGCTGTATAAACCCGTTAGCCACTTCACCGATTCGATCGTTAAAGCGGTAGGTAGTATCCAAGGCACACTGATCGCCTGCGCCAAAATTCTCGGCAAAAGCGGTGGTCAGCGACAGTTCCGCCCCGCTGAAACGGTAAATCGCCTGCCAATCATCACCGACGGCAAACAGGCTGGTCTGCTTGTTTTGCTTACGCAGTGCCGCCAACAGTTGCGCCCGCTGTGGTGAGATATCCTGGAATTCATCCACCAGAATATGCTTCCACGGGCTGATAAAACGCCCTTTTTCCAGCAGATTGACGGCTTGATGGATCAACCCGGCAAAATCGACCGCCCCTTCATCCTTCAGCGCAGTTTTCCACGCTTTCAGCAACGGAGCCATCAGCCGAATGCGTTTGCTGAACAGGTCGCGGATCTCTTCATCGGCCTGCTCAATCATTTCTGCCTGGCTGCCGCCGTGGGTGCGCATCAGGCCGAGCCAGCGTTCCAGACGCCCGCTCAGGCGCTCTGCTAGTCGTTTGTCATGCCAGAAGTCGCCCTCGGGCAGTTCCCATTCCAGCTCTTCCGTCAGCCATTGCCGCCAACCTTTGGCCTGCGCTTTCTTCTCGCTACACTGCTGTTGCCAGTGAGTGATCAGCAACGCCCGGCGCGCTTTGCTGTCGCTTTCCAGCTTGCTGATGGTCGGCGCTTTGCGACTACCCTGCTGGATAATCTGCAACGCCAGCGCATGGAACGTTTTTGCCTGGATCGCCACGCTGCCCAAACGCTCCTGAATGCGTTCATTCATCTCTTCGGCGGCTTTGCGCCCAAATGCCAGTAACAGGATCTGCTCCGGTTCCGCCTCTTGGCGCAACAGTAACCAGCCCGCCCGCGCCACCAGCACCGAGGTTTTGCCACTGCCCGCCCCCGCGAGCACCAGCACAGCATCTTCACCATTAACCACCGCCCGGCTTTGCGATTCATTCAGCGGTGAGGTTTCGACCGTCTGGAAGAAGTCCTGATGCATTTCCAACATGCGGTCGCACCAGCGTTGATTGCGTTGCGCCACGCTGCGCTGGCCAGATTTGAGCCATTGCAGGCATAAGTGATAGCTTTCACGGCAGTTTTCAAACTCCTCAAGCCGAGCCACCGGCATTGGCAACGCGCCAAACGACTGGCGGATCTGCTGTTGCAAGTTGCTCAATTCGCCACGCTTGAACCACTTGTCCTGCTGCTCGATTTGCTGGATATGATCGACCTGCTGTTGCAACACCTCCGCGCTCACTTCACTCATCTCGCTGCTCCACTGCTGCCAGGACTGTTGCAAATAGTGGTAGAAGCGCTGCGTCTCTTGCCATTCGGTGCCGTGCAGGCGGACGACCTTCTCATCCGGCAATTCGAACTCGAGTTCCCCCCAGACGATCCCTCGTTTACAACGTACCTGGATCAACTGGTTGAAAGGAATAAGGTATTCATGCTTCTCGCCGCTCACCTCAACGCCGGCATGCAACAACCGTACGCGGTTGTAGGGATGCTGTGCCAGGTGTTTGCCCAGCGATGTCGCTTTAAGTTCCATATGCCCACGCCATAATCATAATGAAAACGATGTCACCAGTTTACCCGCGTTAAGCAATGGCACTCTAGCGTTAACAAAAGGGTAGAATAGTTTTTGCGTTATGCTGATGAATACCTTCCCTGTGCCGTTTGGCCATCATTAGAGCAGAATGACGACTATGCGTACTGTATTGAACGTTCTTAATTTTGTGTTGGGTGGTTTTTTCACCACTCTCGGCTGGCTGATTGCCACCTTCTTCAGCGTCGTGCTGATCTTCACCCTGCCACTGACCCGGTCCTGCTGGGAAATTACCAAGCTTTCCTTGTTGCCATTTGGCAACGAAGCGATCTCTGTCGATGAACTATACCCAGAAAAAAGCAATGTCCTGCTGGCTACCGGCGGCTCTTTGCTGAATATCGTCTGGCTGGTGCTGTTCGGCTGGTGGCTGTGTCTGTCACATATCTTTGCGGGTATCGCGCAGTGCATCACCATTATTGGCATTCCAGTCGGCATCGCCAATTTCAAGATCGCCGCGATCGCCCTGTGGCCGGTTGGCCGCCGCGTCGTTTCCGTTGAAGTGGCACAGCAGGCGCGGATCGAGAACGCCAGGCGCCGTTCTCGCTAGTATTTATTTTTTCTCCCGTTCAGGAGCTTGTTGTGCTCTCTTTTGCACCCAAAATTCGGCGTTATACCTATAACAGTAACCTGCTTTATAACCAGCGTATTTTTATCGCTTTGGCCGGAGCCACCGCGGTGCCGTGGTGGTTGGGTGTCCCTAAACTGACCATTCCATTAACGCTGGGTGTTGTTGCTGCCGCGCTGACGGATCTGGATGACCGGCTAGCGGGAAGATTGCGTAACCTGGTCATTACGCTGGTGTGTTTCTTTGTTGCCTCGGCATCTATTGAACTGCTGTTTCCTTACCCCTGGCTGTTTGCTCTTGGGCTGACCACCTCAACCTGCGGCTTTATCCTGCTGGGGGCCTTAGGCCAGCGTTACGCCACCATCGCTTTCGGTGCCTTGCTGATCGCCGTTTACACTATGCTTGGCACATCCATGTACGACGCCTGGTACCAGCAGCCTACACTGCTGATTATCGGTGCCGTCTGGTATAACCTGCTGACGCTGATCGGCCACCTAGTGTTCCCTATCAAACCCCTGCAGGAGAACCTGGCCCGTTGTTATGAACAGTTGGCCAATTACCTGGATGCCAAGGCCAACCTGTTCGATCCAGATGCTGAAACGGACGCCGATCTGCCCTGGGTGGACGTGGCGATGGCCAACAGTACGCTGGTCAGCACGCTTAACCTGACCAAGGCTTCACTGCTGACCCGCCTGAAAGGCGATCGGGGCCAGCGCGGCACCCGCAGGACGCTACATTACTATTTTGTTGCGCAGGATATCCATGAACGCGCCAGTTCTTCTCACGTCCAGTATCAGGCGTTAAGCCAACAGTTTCGCCACAGCGATATTCTGTTCCGCTTCCAGCGGTTGCTGGCCAAGCAGGCTCGCGCCTGCCAGCAACTGGCACAGTCGATACTACTGCGGCAGAAATACCTGCATAGCCCACGTTTTGAGCCCGCATTTTCGCGGCTGGAGGAGGCGCTGACCCATGTTGCCGTGACTCCGGAAAATCGCGAACTGACCAGAGCGCTCACCCATCTGCTGAAAAATTTACGGGCTATTGATGCCCAATTGGCCAATATCGAGTCCGAGCAGTCCTTGGCAAGTGGCCAGACCGAGGAAAATAGCCTGGCAGATGACCGGCTCACCGGCTGGAGCGATATACGGCTGCGCATCAGCCGCCACCTGACGCCGCAATCCGCCCTATTCCGCCACGCCATCCGTATGTCAGTGGTGTTGTGCGTGGGCTATGCGTTTATCCAACTGACCGGGATGCAACACGGTTACTGGATCCTGCTGACCAGCCTGTTTGTCTGCCAGCCCAATTACAACGCCACCCGCAGACGGCTGGCGTTACGTATTATCGGCACTCTGGCGGGCATTCTGGTCGGCCTGCCGATCCTGTACTTTGTCCCCTCGATGGAAGGGCAGCTCATCCTGATCGTGATCTCTGGCGTATTGTTCTTCGCCTTCCGTACCGTGCAATATGCTCACGCGACGATGTTTATCACTCTGCTGGTCCTGCTCTGCTTTAACCTGCTGGGTGAAGGGTTCGAAGTGGCTGCACCGCGCGTCTACGATACCCTGCTGGGTTGTGCCATCGCCTGGGCTGCGGTGAGCTTTATCTGGCCAGACTGGAAGTTCCGCCAGTTACCGGCCATGGTGCGTAAGACGCTGAATGCCGACTGCCGCTACCTGGATGCCATTCTGGTGCAGTACCATCAGGGCAAGGATAACGGCCTGCCGTACCGTATTGCCCGCCGCGATGCCCATAATAGCGATGCTGAGCTGGCGTCGGTGATCTCCAACATGTCTGCCGACCCCAAGGCCGACAAAATCATTCAGGAAGCGGCCTTCCGCCTGCTGTGTCTCAACCATACTTTGCTGAGCTACATTTCCGCCCTTGGTGCCCACCGTGAGCGTCTGGAAAATGCCGCCGTGCTGGACTTGCTCAACGATGCAGTTTGCTATGTTGACGGCGCATTACATCACGAAGCTGACGATCATCAGCGTATCACGCAAGCACTGGGAGCCCTCTCCGAGCGAATCACTGCGCTGGTTCCGGAGCCGGAAAGTAAAGAACAGCTGGTGTTGCAGCAAATTGGTCTGGTGCTCGAATTGCTGCCAGAGCTGACGGCACTGAATACGCAAATTGCCAAAGCAGGCTGATGGTTCAAGGATGTGGGCTACAGGCGCGGCCTTCTGGCCGCACCTCAAAGCAGGGAGGGAGCGCGATTTTTTCGAACCATTCGATCAACGCCTCCCTCTGTAAGTTGGGCAACGCAGCATGGTGGTAACCCGCCATGGCACCAGCCAGAGACATCAACACTTTCAGGCCCAGATTTTTTTGCTGTTGCAGCAGTTGAAGATAGCTATCTCTGGCTCCCAGCAGGCGAAAATCATAACTATTACAGATACCCGCTCGCCACAGTTGCCGCTCTAACGTGGCGTCGATGTTCGGTAAATCTTTCAATCTGCCATTGCAGCGTTTTTTCACCATCAGCTCTTTGCGCGTTTCAGATAGCGCCTGCCAGGCAAGTGCAAACAGCTCGCGACGCCGCCGCCACAACCCATCATTCACCCAGTAATAGCGCATGACCATGGGAACCCCCCGTTTTAAATAGGTCATATTCACCATGCCACGCTCGCGGAATGTGGGTTCCAGACTTTCTGTTGCGCGTAAATACAGTTCACCTTCGGCAACGACGGCGAACATGGTGCCGTCTGCCAGCAAACCGTAACCCCCAAACTGCGAACGTATGGCAATATTTCCCAGAGCAGCAAAACAGGCCTTTGCTTGCTCGATCCGCCTTATCGATCCTCCATTCATTGACATCTCCTTATATAAGCCACCGCCAGCGGGCAGTTTGTAGTTGGAATAAACGTAACCGGAACAACTAATTATGAAAAATACGCATTATCCCCAGCCCTGCCAATGATAAATTCAAGACGTACAAAAATTAATCTCAATTATGCGAAGCGTTACGAAAATTTGGGTTGATCTTCTGTTTCGATGGCTATACTGTATATACATACAGTAACACTACGGGCGGGAGACGACATGCGTACTCAATCACTTTATCAACCTCAGTTTAGCCAATCCTCATTGCCAACGGACCAAACGGCGATCTCTGCGCCAGAGGGCAACGAAAACGGCCTGATCAGTGAGCTGGTATACAATGAGCGGCAACCCGCCGTAGTCCAGCTATTGGTGCCGCTACTGCAGCAGTTGGGCAGGCAGTCACGCTGGTTATTGTGGTTGACCCCACAGCAAAAATTGAGCAAAGCCTGGCTGCAACAGGCCAGCTTACCGGTCGATAAGGTCGTGCAGCTTAATCAGATCAGCCCGTTGGCTACCGTAGACGCCATGGAGAAGGCGTTATTGACTGGAAATTACAGTGTAGTGCTAGGCTGGTTACCAGAATTGACGCAAGAGGATCGTTTACGGCTAAGCCGAGCGGCCGAATTGGGCAATGCCTACGGGTTCATTATGCGACCGCAACGTGACATCGTGGCAGCCGGCAGACACTGTTCCACCCTAAAAATTCACTCTTCTTTGTATCATTAAGTAAATTTAGGAGTTTTCCCATCAATTTTCTTCTCTGGGTCAACAACACCAGAGGGATCAGGCAGAAAGCTAGGTTTGACGCGGCTCGCCGCCATATCTCAGGTTAAAAAATACGCCATTTACTGCTGCGATATGTTAGAGGATATGTCTAATTCCATGTTTTTTTTTAGAGCTTTATCACATCACACTTGTAACTTTCGCGCCACGTTGTAGACTTTACATCGCCAAGGTTGCTCTATAACGCCAGAAAAACTGGCAGAGTAACAAACGAGGGCTCAAACCTTGGCGAAGGAATTTAAACCAAGGGCTTAAAGCAGCTTTAAAGCTCATTGCCTATTTGGATGATAACGAGGCGCAAAATGAAAAAGACAGCTATCGCATTAGCAGTGGCACTGGTTGGTTTCGCTACAGTAGCGCAAGCCGCACCAAAAGACGACACTTGGTACACTGGTGCTAAACTGGGTTGGTCCCAGTATCATGACACCGGTTTCTACGGTAATGGTTACGAACACGGTATCGGCAATGGTCCTACTCATGACAGCCAGCTCGGTGCTGGTGCGTTCCTGGGTTACCAAGCTAACCAATACCTGGGCTTTGAAATGGGTTACGACTGGCTTGGTCGTATGCCTTACAAAGGCAGCGTAAACAACGGTGCTTTCAAAGCGCAGGGCGTTCAATTGGCAGCTAAACTGAGCTACCCAATTATGGACGATCTGGACATCTACACCCGTCTGGGTGGTATGGTTTGGCGTGCAGACTCTAGCGCTCATTACGGTGCAACCGATCAGCGTCTGAGCAACCACGACACTGGCGTTTCTCCATTGGCAGCAGTGGGTGTTGAATACGCACTGACTCGTGACTGGGCTACCCGCCTGGACTACCAGTGGGTTAACAACATCGGTGACGCAGGTACCGTTGGTGCTCGTCCAGACAACGGCATGCTGAGCGTAGGTGTTTCCTACCGCTTTGGCCAGGAAGAAGCGGCTCCAGTAATCGCTCCAGCTCCGGCTCCAGCTCCAGTTGTTGAAACCAAGAAGTTCACTCTGACTTCTGACGTTCTGTTTGCTTTCAACAAAGCAACTCTGAAGCCAGAAGGCCAACAGGCTCTGGATCAGCTGTATACCCAACTGAGCTCACTGGATCCGAAAGACGGTTCTGTTGTAGTTCTGGGCTTCACTGATGCAGTAGGTTCAGCAGAATACAACCTGCGCCTGTCTGAGCAACGTGCACAAAGCGTTGTAGATTACCTCGTGTCTAAAGGTATCCCTTCAGACAAGATTTCTGCACGTGGTATGGGCAAAGCTAACCCAATCACTGGCGATACCTGTGGCTACCGTTCAGGCCGCGCAACTGCAGCTCAGATCGCATGTCTGGCTCCAGATCGTCGCGTAGAGATCGAAGTTAAAGGTATCAAAGAAGTTGTTGCTCAGCCTCAGGGCTAAGTCATCCCCTTCTTAGTAAAAAACCCCGCAATGCGGGGTTTTTTTTGATCTGAACGACAGGAATATTATTTATCATCTTTACCCAGGATCGCCTGCAGATCCTGTTTCAGCGATGACATCTGGGAGGCATACTTCTCTTTGCGTTCGGCATCTTCAATCAGTTGTACGACGGTTTCCGACAGGGTAACGCCACGGCGATGTGCCAGCGCCGCCAAACGTTGCCAGACCAGAAACTCCAGATCGATCGATTTCTTGCGCGTATGCTGATGTTCTGAGTTAAAGTGACGCTTACGCCGGGCACGGATGGTTTGCTTCATCCGGTTATCCAGCGTCGGGTTCATATGCTCATCGATCCACGCCAGCACTTTTACCGGTTCATTTTCCAGCTTCAGTAGTTGGTCAACGACCTCCTGAGCCAGGCTGTTTTCAATGTAGCGGGTGATCGCTTCACCTTCCCGATGCTTTTTCACCAGGTACTTCCATTTCCAACCGCTCTCCAGATTTTCCAGTTGCTGATATTTCATCTTGAACTCTGCTGTGACCGTGTAACTTCAATAAGCATAACAGCTTTAGCCAGTTTTTCCTCGGCAATTACCCGCTGTTTTTGACCGTTTTTTGCACAGTTATCGTGCAATGTCAAACTCCGATGATCAACAATGACTCTGGAGGTATCAAGCTGGCGTTATTCTTGTATAATCGCGCTTTCCCTTTTTGACGATTGCATCTAACACTTTGACCAATAACCGACTTGAATGGCAATCTCTGTTGCCTGCTGCTACGCCTTATCAGGCGATTTTCGATTCCGCTGCGCAATTGGCACCCGTGGCCTTTTCTGCAATCCAGCCCCGTTTGGAGAATGCGCTGACGCTGTTTTTGCATCCGCTGTCGCTGCCACGTTTTATGCTGTTGAAAGCACAGGAAACACGTGAGTATCTGGCGTTGATCGCCCGAGCGGCAGAAGAGTTGCAACCGCAGAATACCGTTAAAGGCAGTCACTATGTGATTGATGGCAACACCGTCAGCGTTAACAATGCTGTGCGCGGCGATGAACCTTTCGCCGCCGCCGGTGCTTGCGTTTACCAGGAATGGGTTGAGCCAGAACAGTTATTTGGCTGCGTCAGAATGCACAACGGTGCCATCACCTTACAACCGGGTCTGGTCCATCAGGCGAACGGCGGCGTGCTGATCCTGTCGGCGCGGGCCCTATTGGCACAGCCGCTATTGTGGCTGCGCCTCAAGCAGATGATTACCCAGCGCCAATTCCAGTGGCTGACGCCAGATGAAACCCGGCCGCTGCCAATTTCCATCCCCCCAATGCCGCTGGAGTTACGCCTGATAGTGGTAGGCGATCGCCATGGCCTGGCTGATTTCCACGATATGGAACCAGAAGTCTGTGCGCAGGCCGTCTACGGTGAATATGAAGACGATTTGCAACTCACCGAGCCTGATGACATGGCACAGTGGTGTGGCTATATCAACAGCGTGGTCGCCGAGCAGCAATTGCCCCCGTTGGCAGCCGATGTCTGGGAGCCTCTGATGGTTCAGGCGGTACGCCATACCGGTGACCAGGGTAACCTACCATTATCGCCACTGTGGGTCAGCCAGCAGCTTTCTGAGGCCGCTCTGTATGCCGAAGATGAGCAGATCACCGCCAAAGCGTTAGAAGCAGCGCTCAATGCCCGTGAATGGCGTGAAAGCTACCTTGCCGAACGTATGCAAGACGAGATTGAGCTAGGCCAGATCATGATCGAAACCGAAGGTGAGGTTATCGGTCAGATTAACGGTCTGTCGGTACTGGATTATCCAGGGCATCCACGCAGCTTTGGGGAACCTTCACGCATCAGCTGTGTGGTTCACCTGGGCGATGGCGAATTCACCGATGTGGAGCGCAAGGCTGAGCTAGGCGGGAATCTCCATGCCAAGGGTATGATGATCATGCAGGCGTTCCTGATCTCCGAACTGGATCTCGATCAGCAACTGCCCTTCTCCGCCTCGATCGTTTTCGAACAATCCTATGGCGAAGTTGACGGTGACAGCGCCTCGTTGGCCGAACTCTGTGCTCTGATCAGCGCATTGTCACAGCAGCCAATCACCCAGCAGATCGCTGTGACCGGCTCCGTTGACCAATTTGGTAACGTGCAACCGATCGGCGGCGCAAACGAAAAGATCGAGGGTTTCTTCGAGGTCTGTTTACGCCGTGGTCTGACGGGCAAACAGGGCGTGATCCTGCCTGCCAGCAACGTGCGACACCTTTGTCTGCGCCCAGACGTCGTCGAAGCGGTACGCGAAGGACAATTCCATCTGTGGGCGGTAGATAGCGTTGCGGAGGCCTTGCCATTATTGACCGGCTATCCGTATGCCGATGAGCAACAGCCAAGCCTGCTGGCCGCCATCCAGGAGCGGATTACACAGGCCATGTTGCCAGAACGGCGTCCGTTGCCATGGCCATTGCGCTGGCTTAATTGGTTCGGCCGTGGCTGATCGGACTTGTTCAGCGTACACGTGTAAGTTAAGCTGCGTCCTTCATCAAAATAAGGTTTACTGAGAACATGGTAGATAAACGCGAATCCTATACGAAAGAAGACCTCGAAGCATCTGGCCGTGGCGAACTGTTTGGTGCCGGTGGCCCACCGTTGCCATCAGGTAACATGTTAATGATGGACCGCGTGGTCAAGATGACCGAAGACGGTGGTAGCCACAATAAAGGCTACGTAGAAGCAGAGCTCGATATCAATCCGGATCTGTGGTTCTTCGATTGCCACTTTATTGGCGATCCGGTCATGCCTGGCTGCCTGGGTCTGGATGCCATGTGGCAGTTAGTCGGTTTCTACCTCGGTTGGATGGGTGGCGAAGGCAAAGGCCGTGCGCTGGGTGTGGGCGAAGTGAAGTTCACCGGCCAGGTGCTGCCAACCGCCAAGAAGGTCACCTACCGCATCAACTTCAAACGCGTGATCATCCGCAAGCTGATTATGGGCGTGGCTGACGGCGAAGTACTTTGCGATGGCAAAGTGATCTATACCGCCAGCGATCTGAAAGTGGGCTTGTTCAAGGACGCCGCAGCGTTCTAACTCCCTATGGCGGCCTTCCCCGGTCGCCGTTAATTTCCTTTGTATCATGACTGAGTCGAACGCTCTCTTACCAACCAGTAACTACAATAAATGTACCAACAAAGGAGTCGTGATGAAAAAGACCAGTTTCGCAACCACTCCCTGCCCGATCGCCCGCTCCTTGGGCCAGGTTGGGGAATGGTGGAGCATCTTGATCCTGCGCGATGCCTTTCATGGCCTGAGCAAATTTGATGAGTTTCAGCAAAGCCTGGGGCTGTCCCCCACGCTGCTGACGCGCAGGCTGAAATTTCTGGTGGAAAGTGGCATTTTGTATAAGCAACGCTATCAAACCCGCCCAGTACGCTATCAATATCTGTTAACCGAGCGCGGCAAGGATTTTTTCCCGGTACTGGTCACCCTGTTCCAGTGGGGAAATACTCATCTGGTTGAGGGGGACAACGCTGCGGAACTGGTCGATCGACGCAGCGGTCAACCGATACAGCCGCAACTCATCGATGCATTAACCCAGCAGCCTATCGCTCTACAGCACATCACTTTAGCGGCAGGTCCTACGGCCGGAGAGGCCATGTCACAACGAGCTTCTCTGATGCAGCATCGCTACGCCTTACATAATGAATCATCCAAGGAGTCACTATGAGCAGTCGTCGTATAGTTATCACCGGTATGGGGGCCGTCTCTCCTTTGGGTTGCGGCGTAGAGCCGATCTGGCAACGTTTGCTGGCTGGCCAGTCAGGTATCAGCCCGCTGCCAGAGCCAATGGTGGCAGAGTTACAGGTCAAAATCGGTGGCCAGGTACCCACGCTGGAACAGGATGCCGTTGCCGGTTTTAATCCAGACCTTAGCGTTGCCCCGAAAGACCAGAAAAAAATGGATCGCTTTATCCTGTTGGCGATGGCCGCAGCCGACGAAGCCATCAAGCAGGCTGGCTGGAGCGCCGATAGCGAAGAGAAACAGGAGCGGACGGCCACCGTTATTGCATCCGGCATTGGTGGTTTCCCTGCTATCGCTCATGCAGTGCGCACCACGGATAGCCGCGGCCCGAAACGCCTCTCTCCTTTCACCATTCCCTCCTTTTTGGTTAACCTGGCCGCCGGTCATGTCTCCATCAAGCATCAGTTTAAAGGGCCGATCGGTGCGCCGGTCACCGCCTGTGCGGCAGGCGTGCAGGCCATCGGCGATGCGGTGCGCATGATCCGCAACGATGAGGCCGATATTGCCTTGTGCGGCGGAACGGAAGCGGCGATCGATACCGTGAGTCTGGGGGGCTTTGCCGCTGCCCGGGCCATGTCTACCGCCCCCGCGGATAGCGCAACCAAAGCATCACGTCCATTCGACAGTGCCCGCGACGGTTTTGTGATGGGTGAAGGTGCCGGGATGCTGGTGATCGAGACGTTGGAGCATGCGTTGGCGCGCGGTGCCAAGCCACTAGCGGAGATTGTCGGTTACGGCACCAGTGCGGATGCCTACCATATGACGTCGGGGGCCGAAGATGGCGACGGTGCCTATCGTGCGATGAAGATTGCGCTGAAACAGGCCGGAGTCACCCCCGATCAGGTTCAGCATCTGAACGCGCACGCTACTTCAACCCCGGTTGGCGATCTGGGTGAAATCAACGCCATCAAACACCTGTTTGGCACCGATGGCAACATCGCCATCACCTCCACCAAATCGGCCACCGGCCATCTGTTGGGTGCCGCAGGCGGCCTGGAAACCATTTTTACCGCTCTGGCGCTGCGCGACCAAATCGCTCCGGCCACCCTGAATCTGGAAAATCCAGATCCTGCCGCCGCCGGTTTGCATCTGGTGGCCAACAAAGCGGAACCGATGGCAATCACCTATGCCCTGTCGAACGGATTTGGTTTTGGGGGAGTCAACGCGAGTATTTTGCTAAAACGCTGGGAAGGATAATTTAACGCTTAAAACGAAAACCTCCGCTTGTTTGGCGGAGGTCGTTCCTTAATTCAATGACAGAGAGCCGCTTAAGCGGTCACAGCCCTGTCTTCCATGGCTTGTCGCCAACCTCCCAGCCAGTTAGCCCGGGCGTCTAAAGATTGGTAGGGACAAAGTTCCCTTGAACGCCCTGCAATACCCGCTTGGTAACCACGTGATTCAGCCCGCTCCAGACGATCTCTTTTCTGTCTCTTCATGCCTCGTTTCCCTCGTTGTGACTCTGTGGAAAGAAAACAATGGCCGCATGGAATACAGCCACCTTTAAGAGATAGCCCTAAATGGCGGGAAGATCAATGTTCAAATTTCATACCGTTGTCATATTTGTGAGCTATGCACGGCAAAAAAGCTAACTGGCTGATATGACTGGATTGGTTATAATTTTATGATAATAAACGAAAAAAAATCCCGGCAAGGCTGATGATTTGCCTTGCCGGGATCGGGTTAGATTGTTTTATTACAGGTTATGACTAAAGACGAGTCGCCTGTGCCGCAATCTCTTGCGCTTCCTGCAACCAGCCCTGGGCCAAGATACGCACTAACGCATCATAGCCATCTTCGCCCTGTTTCAATTCCAGGTTGAATGGCCGCTTGATCAGTTTCCCCTGATGGTTCAGTACCCATTCGCCACGAATGATCGCTTTGCCATCGTAGCGGCCATGGAAACCGCTGATGGTGACGTTAAGCACGTCCTGATCGCTGCTCATCGGTTGTGATGACACCACCCAACCCGGCAAGGCGCTGCCCAGGTTAGTTACCAGCGTCTGTTGCAGTTGCTGATCCAACGGGCTGGCCCACAGGTTGTTTTGCCCAATGACGAACTGCACATCGTTGGTCTGATACACCACCCCAGTCTGCGCCAGGAAATCCGCCACGTTGACATGCTCCAGCCACAGTTGACGCGATGCCGAGCTGCCGCTCACCTGAGCCGGCGTACCCAACGCCGGCAACTGATAGTAGGTCTTGCTTGGCGTACTGCTACAGGCACTCAACAACAGCGCCAGGACTAGCGGGATCCATTTATTCATTTTTTGGCCTTCTTGGGCTGGGGATCGTTACTGCCCGCGGCTTCAAATACCAGGGCGTTACTCTTATCGTTCAGGGTACGCAGTACCGGTTGCAGCTCACGCAGCACCTGATCGAGACGTTGCATATCGCCCACCATCTTGTTGTAGGCTGGCGAGCCTGGTTGGAACCCTTTCATACTGCGATTGAGTTCTTGCAGGGTTTTCTGCATATCATCAGGCAATGCCTTCATCTCTTTACTGCCGATGATGTCATTGAGCGACTGCATGGTTTTCTGCGTATCACGCATGGTTTTCTGGCTTTCGGCCAGCGTTTTGGTCGCTTCGTTGATCATCGGATTGATCGGTATCGAATTGATCTTGTCCAGCGTCTGCATCAGTTTCTGCTGGATCTGCGCCAGGCCACCGTTGGTGGTTGGCAACAGCGGATAACCGAACAACTCGCGCGGCCCTTTCCACGGCTTCTCATTAGGATAGAAGTCCAGGTCGACATACAACGCACCCGTCAGCAAGTTGGCGGACTTCAACGAGGCTCTGATTCCCCGTGACTGTGCGTCTTTCAAATGCTGCACGACATCGAAACCATTACCGATCTCTTTGCTAAAGCGTTCAGGTTCGATCCGGATCAGCACAGGAATACGGAAGTCATTATCCAACTGCTGCAGCATCCCTTCTTTATAGAACGGCGCCTGGCCCACGGTCCCAAGGCGAATACCACGGAATTCAACCGGGGCTCCCGCTTGTAAGCCACGGATCGACTCGGAGAAGAACACCAGATAATCGATATGCTCGGTGTACAGCGAGTCCTGAATATTGCGCTGGCTATCGAACAGGGCAAACTCGGCTTTTTCTTTCACCCGTTCGCCACGCTCCCAACCTTCCGGCACATCAAAGCTCACGCCACCGCCAAACAGCGTTGCCAAGGAGCCCATTTCCACTCGCATACCCTGCGCCGACATATCAAAGGCCACGCCGCTGTCTTTCCAGAAACGGACGTTGGTGGTGATCAACTGATCGTAAGGTGCGGAAATAAACAGCTGATAGCGCATGGAGCGTAGTTTGGGATCGAAATAGCTGGTTTCCACCGAACCGACGCGGTAGCCACGGAACAGGACGGGATCGCCAGCATTCAGCTGACCAGACTTGTCACTGTCCAGGACGAGACGTAGCCCTTTAGCGTCAGGTGAGGCCAGTGGAGGGGCATCAAGCAGCTGATAATTCTCTTTGCCAGTCTTGCCCTTGCTGCCCGGCTGTAATTCTATATAGGCACCGGAGAACAAGGTTCCCAACCCGGAGACGCCTTCACGGCCAATCTGTGGCTTCACCACCCAGAAGGCAGAATCATCACGCAGCAGTTTCTCCATGCCGGAATTCAGGCGAGCCTGCACCAGCACTTTACTTAAATCGTCGCTCAAAGTGACGGTTTCCACCGTCCCGACATCCACACTGCGGCTTTTGATTTTGGTTTTTCCTGCTTCCAGCCCTTCGGCGGAAGTCGTGACCAACGTCACCTGCGGCCCCTGATGGCTGAAGTGATAAAACAGGATCCACGCACCGATCAACGCGGTGACAATAGGAATGATCCACACTGGTGACCAGCGCTTGATCTTCTCAATTTCCGCGACGCCATGATTACTTTCCGTCACCTTGCGGCTCCTTCTTCATTGTTTCATTTGCGCGATCCCAGGTTAGACGGGGATCAAACGTCATAGCAGCAAACATGGTGAGAATGACCACCATGGCGAACAGTAGCGCACCAATGTCTGGATAAATACTCATCAGCTGTCCCATACGTACCAACGCCGAAAGCACGGCGATCACAAACACGTCGATCATTGACCAACGGCCAACAAACTCTACCACTTCATAAATCAGGTGCATGCGTTCACTGTCGGCATTGGCCTTGCCTTTGCCATTGGCATCCAGGCAGAGCCAGCCGATCGCCAACATCTTGAGCGAGGGCACCATAATACTGGCAATGAAAATCACCATCGCCACCGGGTAAGACCCCTCGCCCCAAAGCAGCACGACCCCGGCCATGACCGTGGAAGGCATCTTGTTGCCCAACGCCTCGGTGATCATAATCGGCATCAGCATCGCCGGAATATACAATATGATCGAGGTGACCAATAACGCCATGGTCCATTGCAGGCTGTGGCGACGGCGGACATAGCCCACCGTATGACAACGCGGGCATTTGGCCTGCTCTGCCGGCAAAATGGCCGTGCAGCAGGAGCAAGAGCGTACGCCTTGGCGCAGGCCGGTACGGCCAACCTGCAATGGGCGGTCAATCGGTGGAGCCGGTTCGATATCCTGCCACAGCCAGCGACGATCGATACACTGGAAGGCTCGCACCTGCAACAGGCAAAACAGGCAGTAAGGAATAAAGCTGGCACCAATGCCGATATCGCCATAAGCCATCAGCTTGACGAAGCTAACCAACACACCAGCCAAGAAGATCTCGACCATGCACCAGGTCTTTAACTGGAACAGCACCTTGGCCATCCAGACCTTCCATTCTCGCGGCAACCGCACCCTGGCGCACAACAAAATGATCGCCACCATGCAAAACGCCGGGATCAGTTGCACAAACACCATAAACAGCGTGGCCATGCTGGCATAGTCTTCCGCCACCATCACCTGAGGGATCTGGATCAGATTGATTTCATTGCCAAGACCGGCAACGCGCATATTGATAAACGGGAAGATATTGGCCAGTACCAGCATGAACAGCGCGCTGAGGGCAAAGCCAATAGGTTGTTTACGCGGTTCTGCCCAGCGGGCGCTGAGCGTGGTTTTACAACGGGGACAAACGGCCTTGGAGCCCGATAGCAATGGCGGCAGCGCCACCAGCATGTCACATTGTGGGCACAGTATCCGGTTATCCTGCTGACGTTCGCCATGCATCGCATGACTCTGCTGCTTATGACTTTCGTGGGAACACACCATTTTCCTCCTTAACCGCATGGCCGATCGGAACTGCCTGGATTGCCCGCAGCAGCAGCGTGCGGGCAATGTGTTACCTATCAGCCGTTTTTCATTGCTTCCAGCTCTTCCCAACGGGCAAAGGCTTGTTCCAACGCCTGTTCCGCAGTGGCAAGATCGGCCAGCACCTGCTGGGTTTCGCTATGCGGGCGGGAGAAGAAGCCTGCATCGCTTACCTGGGCCTGCAAGGCTTCAATGTCCACTTCCAGCTGTTCCAGGCGCTGTGGCAACTGCTCCAATTCACGCAACAGGTTATAACTCAGTTTGGCCGCTGATTTCTTCGGCTGCTCGGTTTTTTTCTCCACTGCCGTTTTGGTCTGGCTGGTGGCTACCGTGCGGATCGGCTTGGCGGTGGCTCGTTGATGATGGGCATCGTAATAACCCCCAACGTAAGTGTCGATCACACCATTGCCTTCGAAAATCCAGCATTCGGTCACTGAGTTATCAACAAACTGACGATCGTGGCTCACCAGCAGTACGGTGCCCTGGTAGCTATCGATCATCTCTTCCAGCAGTTCCAGCGTTTCGACGTCCAGATCGTTGGTCGGTTCATCGAGGATCAGCAAATTGCTTGGCTTGAGGAATAATTTCGCCAGCAGCAAGCGGTTACGCTCCCCACCCGACAGCGCTTTGACCGGCGTCATCGCACGTTTAGGGTGGAACAGGAAGTCCTGCAGATAGCCCAGCACATGACGCGAACGGCCATTGACCATCACTTCCTGCTTGCCCTCTGCCAGGTTGTCCATCACCGTACGTTCCGGATCCAACTCGGCGCGGTGCTGGTCAAAGTAGGCCACTTCCAGCTTGGTGCCACAGTGCACTCGCCCGCTGTCGGCTTTCAGTTGACCGAGCATCAATTTCAGCAAGGTGGTTTTACCACACCCGTTTGGCCCCACCAACGCGATTTTGTCACCGCGTTGTACCTGGGCGCTGAAGCCCCGGACCAGCACTTTGTCGGCAACCTGGTAATTGACGTCTTCCATTTCGAACACGATCTTGCCCGAACGGACCGCCTCTTCTACCTGCATCTTGGCGGTGCCCATCACTTCGCGGCGTTCTGAACGTTCGTTACGCAACGCCTTCAAGGCACGCACGCGGCCTTCGTTACGTGTACGACGAGCCTTGATGCCCTGGCGGATCCAAACCTCTTCCTGCGCCAGTTTGCGGTCAAATTCGGCGTTTTGCAGCTCTTCAACCCGCAGCGCTTCTTCTTTGCTTTCCAGGTACAGCTCGTAATTACCCGGCCATGACACCAGCTTGCCACGATCGAGATCGACAATGCGCGTGGCCATATTGCGGATAAACGAACGGTCGTGCGAGATGAACACGATGCTGCCCTGGAACTCTTTCAGGAACCCTTCCAACCAGTCGATGGTGGTGATATCCAGGTGGTTGGTCGGTTCATCCAGCAGCAAGACGCGCGGTGAACTGACCAACGCCCGGCCCAGCGCCGCTTTACGCAGCCAACCGCCTGAGAGTGAGGAAAGTTCCGCATCACCGTCCAGACCAAGCTGCAACAAGACTTCACTGATGCGGCTATCCAACTGCCACAGACCCTGGTGATCGAGGATCTCCATAACCTGCGCCATGCGCGTCAGGTTTTTTTCACTCGGATCCAGCTCTACCAGGTGCGAGATGGCGTGATACGCCTTCAGGTGTTCCGCCTGCTCGGCCACGCCTTCGGCCACAAAGTCGAACACCGTGCCGCCGATATTGCGCGGAGGATCCTGCTGCAAACGCGCCACAATCAGATCCTGCTCGTAAATGATGCGCCCATCGTCCAACGGGATCTCTTTGCCGAGGATCTTCAGCAGGGTCGATTTACCGGCCCCATTGCGCCCAACCAGGCAGACGCGTTCATTATCTTCAATATGAATTTCGGTGTTGTCTAACAAAGGTGCATCGCTGAAAGAGAGCCAGGCACCGGACATGCTGATTAACGACATAGTAATTATTTTCCTTCGCCGGCGTGGGTGACCAGCCAGCAGTTGTGTATCTGACGGTTACGGGCAAAGTCTTCTGACTGCGTCTTGGCGGTAATTTCTTTCGCCTCCAGACCCAGTTCACTCAGACCAGCCAGATCCATCTGGAAACCGCGTTTGTTGTTGGAGAACATGATGGTCCCATTACGGCGCAGTATCCGTTGTAAATCTTTCATCAGCGCCAGATGATCGCGCTGTACGTCAAAGGTGTTCTCCATCCGCTTGGAGTTGGAGAACGTCGGCGGATCGATAAAGATCACGTCAAACTGTTCGTCGGCATTATGCAACCAGGACAGGCAATCTGCCTGGATCAGGCGATGCTGTCTGCCGGTCAGGCCATTAACCCGCAGGTTCTTCTCTGCCCATTCCAGATAGGTACGCGACATATCCACCGTGGTGGTGCTACGTGCGCCCCCCAACCCGGCGTGTACGCTGGCGGTGCCGGTATAGGCAAACAGGTTAAGGAAGTCTTTACCTTTGCTCATCTCACCCAGCATACGACGCGCGATGCGGTGATCGAGGAACAAGCCGGTATCCAGATAATCCGTCAGGTTGACCCACAGTTTGGCATTGAACTCTTCCACCAGCAGGAACTCACCCTTCTGCGCCAGTTTCTCATACTGATTCTTCCCCTTTTGACGTTCGCGGGTTTTCAGTATCAGCTGATTCGAAGGCAGCTCCAACACCGCCAACGTGGCGTTAATCACGTCAAACAGGCGCTGGCGGGCTTTCTGTGCGTCGATGGTTTTCGGCGGCGCATATTCCTGTACCACGACTTTACTGCCGTAGCGGTCGACTGCCACGTTATAGTCTGGCAGATCGGCATCATACAGGCGGTAGCATTCGATCCCCTGCTGTTTCGCCCACTTGTCCAGCTTCTTCAGATTCTTGCGCAGGCGGTTGGCAAAATCTTCCGCCACCTGCACGCCGCCAGCACCCTGCGGGTTTTCTGCCAACTGGTAGTTTTTCTGCACACAGTCCAGCGGGCCGTTTTTCGCCTTGAACTGACGCTCGGCACGCAGTTGCAGGCAACTGAGCAATTCCGGGGAGGCGCTGAACAATGAAAGCTGCCAACCGCCAAAGTTGCTCTTCATGATGCGCCCTAACATATTGTGCAGCGCAATCAGTGCCGGTTCGCTCTCAAGACGTTCACCGTATGGCGGGTTACTGACTACTGTGCCTACCGGACCTTCCGGCAGCGGGTTGGTCAGCTTGCTGACGTCACTCACGTTGAAGGTGATCAATTCGGCCACGCCAGCGCGGCGGGCGTTACCCTTCGCCATTTCGATAACGCGACGATCGATATCCGAGCCGAAGAAACGTGACGGTGTTTCTTGCAGACCACGGCTTGCTCGCACTTGCGCTTCGGCGATCACTTCACGCCACAGGTCGGCATTATGGCCGTTCCAGGCGGTGAAGCCCCAATGCTGGCGATGCAGGCCAGGCGCACGATCGGAAGCGATCATCGCCGCTTCGATCAACAGCGTGCCGGAACCACACATTGGGTCCAGCATCGGCGTGCCTGGCTGCCAACCAGAACGTTGGACGATCGCCGCCGCCAGGTTTTCCTTCAGCGGAGCCTGGCCGGTAAGATCGCGGTAGCCGCGCTGGTGCAAACCTTCGCCGCTCAGATCGAGCGCTACGCTGGCCATATCACGCTGCAGGAAGACGTTCACGCGGATGTCTGGCTGCTGTTTCTCTACCGTTGGCCGATCGTTAAGCTTGCGGGTAAAGCTGTCCACAATGGCGTCTTTAACCTTCAATGCGCCATATTGGCTATTGCGGATCTCTTCATTGAGGCCGCTGAAGTGCACGGCAAAGGTTTTATCCAGGCCAAAGATCGATGGCCAATCAATGGACTGCACACCAAGGTACAGATCCAGATCGCTGTGCACGCGGAATTCATTCAGCGGCAGCAGAATACGCGAAGCCAAACGGCTCCAGAGCAGGCTTTGGTACAGAAGACGATCGTCACCCTGAAAATGTACCCCACCCTGCACCACTTTGCAGGAGTGAGCGCCAAGCCGCTCCAGTTCGCTTTTTAACAGTTCTTCCAATCCACGCGCCGTGCTGGCAAACAGAGTGTTCATATCGTGCTTATCACCAAAAAGAAAATTGTTGCGCATTATAGCTAATCCGGACCGCTTGTCATAAAGTTGCTCCCTTCTATTTTTCTAATCGCACGGAGGCAGGGTGATCACGCTTTCCCGACTTTACGTTCATCCGGTCAAATCACTACGGGGTTTGCAGCTTTCTCACGCCCAGGTTGCCAGCCATGGCCTGGCTTTTGACCGCAGTTTTATGATCACCGAGCCGGATGGTACCTTCATCACCGCCCGCCAATATCCGCAGATGGTGCTGTTTACCCCGGCGTTGTTAGCCGATGGCCTGTTCCTGACCGCGCCGGACGGTGACAGCGCGGCGGTCCGTTTCATTGATTTTGCGCCGCAGGCACAGCCGACCGAAGTGTGGGGCAACCATTTCACCGCGCTGATCGCGCCAGCGGAAATCAATAGTTGGCTGAGCGGATATTTCCAACGCGAGGTACAGCTGCGCTGGCTGGGGCCAGAATTAACCCGCAGGGTAAAAAAACACCCGGAAATTCCCCTCTCCTTTGCCGACGGTTACCCTTATCTGCTGATTAATGAAGCCTCATTCCAGGATCTGCAACAGCGTTGCCCAAGCAGCATCAGGCTGGAGCAGTTCCGCCCGAACCTGGTGGTGACCGGCAGCCCGGCCTGGGCAGAAGATAGCTGGCAGGTTATCCGTGTAGGCAACGTGATGTTCGATTTAGTCAAACCTTGCAGCCGTTGCGTATTAACCACGGTCAGCATCGAACGTGGCCGCAAACACCCGAACGGTGAGCCATTAAGCACGCTGCAACAGTTCCGCACTGCCGATAATGGCGACGTCGACTTTGGTCAAAACATGATTGCCCGCAACAGCGGTATTATCCGCGTCGGCGACAGCGTTGAAGTGTTGTCAACCAAACCGCCACGGCCTTATGGGGCTGGCAAAGTGGTCGAAAGCGTGCAGGCACCGCAGGACAGCACGACCAGCGTAACCATCGAGTATGACGGGAAGGTGTTTGCCGGCAATAACCAGCAGATCTTGTTGGAACAGTTGGAGCAGCAAGGCATTCGCATTCCTTACTCCTGCCGGGCTGGCCTGTGCGGCAGTTGCAAGATGACCCTGGTCGAGGGCGAGGTCGCGCCGCTGAAGAAAAGTGCGGTGGCCGCCAACGGCGCCATCCTTGCTTGCAGCTGCATCCCGAAAAGTAATTTGAAGCTGGCGTAGCCTAGACTGCCCTGTCGTAGGCCGGGGCAGACTGTTCATCCGTAGCGCAAGGCTTCAGGCGATCGTGCATCACTTTGATTGCATCCCCCAGCACCATGGTGCGCCCAGCCACCGCCAGCTGATTTTGTGCCAGCAGGCACAGGCTGGCATTATCCCCGGCTTCAACCACCAGCAAACGCGCCTCGACACCGCTATCCATCACCTTCACCGCCGCCAACTCGCCATTTTTAGGGCGCAGCGGGTAGTGCTGCTGAGCAAAATGCCAGCTCTTGGGCATCAGGGGTTTAAGAAAGCGAAAGGCGACCAGCGCATTTAATACCAGCTCGGCACGTTGTTCATGGCTGAGCTTTATCTGTTTGCACTGCTCTTCATAATCAAAATACAGCGCCGCATCATCGACGCAGAACGCGCATTCATCGAAGGCATCCGGGGTGAGCATTTTTGCCGGAAAGCGTGAACGAAAGATCATACCATTGGCTAAATCGAGCATCAGTCGATCGTGCTCAGCGTCAAAATACCAACGCCAATTGTCGTCAGGTTTTATCTTCATTGCTTATCCTTCTCACCACATGCCAACACGCTATTACGCAAAAGGCGATTTTATCACCAGAAAAGTTGCTTAAACATCGGATAATTCCGCTACCGAACAAAATATAGACGAGCCGGGGGCAGAAATAAACCCCCGGTCGAAAATGAAAGGCAAAATATTAGATATGGGTAACGATATCTTTAATCAAACGTGGTCCGTGGAAGATAAAACCGGAATAAATTTGCACCAGAGATGCCCCAGCCTCCATTTTCTCCCGTGCCGCCGTCAGAGAGTCAATTCCGCCCACGCCGATAATCGGCAAGCGTCCTTGCAGCTCTTGCGACAGACGACGGATCACTTCGGTGCTGCGTAACTGTACCGGACGGCCACTTAATCCCCCCGCCTGATCGCAGTAATTCAACCCCTGAACCAGTTTACGATCGAGCGTGGTATTCGTGGCGATGACGCCATCTATATTATGGCGCACTAAACTGTCCGCTATTTGGATCAGTTCTTCTTCTGAAAGATCCGGCGCGATCTTTACCGCCACCGGCACATATTTATGATGGCGGGCGTGCAGTTCGGCCTGCTTATTTTTAATCGCCGCCAGCAGATCGTCCAGCGCTTCACCATACTGTAGGGATCGTAATCCCGGGGTATTGGGCGAGGAGATATTAATCGCGATATAGCCAGCATACGGATAAACTTTATCCATACAGATCAGATAATCGTCTTTACCCTGCTCGACCGGCGTGTCTTTATTCTTGCCGATATTGATCCCCAACACGCCGCCAAAATGGGATTTCTTAACGTTTTCAACCAGATTGTCTACGCCATGGTTATTGAACCCCATGCGGTTGATCAGCCCTTCGGCCGGGACCAGACGGAACAGGCGCGGTTTGTCATTGCCCGCTTGCGGACGTGGTGTAACGGTTCCTACCTCAACAAAGCCAAAACCCATCGCGCCAAAGGCATCGATACACTCGCCGTCTTTATCCAGACCGGCAGCCAAACCTAACGGGTTGTTAAAAGAGAGGCCCATGCAGCTCACCGGCTTGCTCGGCACCGACTGACGGATAAGAAACTCTAATGGGGTGCCGGTAATTCGGCGCAGTTGACTGAAGGTCAATTCGTGTGCGCGCTCGGGATCGAGCTGGAACAAGGCTTTCCTGACGATGGGGTAGTACATGTACTCTCCTGATTTCCCGGTGATATCCTGCTGACATGAAGCCGCTACGATGCTAATTGCCCTTTCATACCGCACCTCTGAAGCCTAAGGCGGGTGGGCATTATGCAGGTTAACCGACCGTTGAGCGCATGGATGCGCGATTGCGAGCCCCCAGGGACGGGTTTACGGCGTGTCGGTGTTCTGCATAATGCCCACCTGTAGCAGCATTACCAGCAGCAACTTCAATGAATTTGGATAGGCCTGTCGACCGGGGGCGTATTATCCGGTATCCCCTCAGCAATTGGAATTGATTAAAGGCAAAAAAAGCGCGTTTAACGCAATCGTTTCCCTCCTATGCCGTTATTTCCCCTCCTTTGCCCATTTACGCATATCAAAATCAAAAAATGAGATTTAACCAACACCCCTTTTTACTGGTAGCTTTAAAACACTTTACGAACATTACATTAACATTGATAACTTTTTGATATAAGGAGTGGCGATGCGCGTTATCTCTCTGGCTGGCAGTCCAAGAACCCCCTCACGCTCGGCGGCGCTGTTACAACTGAGCCAACGCTGGCTACAACAACAGCAGGTGGAGGTGATCCCTTATACCCTGCACGATTTCCAGGCAGACGATCTGCTGCGCGCCAATTTCAATAGCCCAGACATCAAGGCGTTCGCCGCGCAACTGGCCGCCGCTGATGGCCTATTGATCGCCACGCCGGTTTACAAGGCGTCGTTTTCCGGCGCGTTGAAAACCTTGCTCGATCTGCTTCCCGAACGGGCGCTGGAACACAAAGTGGTGTTACCACTAGCCACCGGCGGTTCCATCGGCCACATGCTGGCAGTGGACTATGCGCTGAAACCGGTACTGGCAGCGCTGAAGGCCCAGGAAGTGCTGCACGGCGTGTTTGCCGATGACAGCCAGATAGTGCTCAACGGTGAACAGGCTCAGTTATCTGGTGGAGTGGCTGAACGCCTGACCGAAGCACTGGACAGTTTTTATCTGGCGCTCAGCCGCCGTAAACCGCCGGTACTCACCACCGCCGCCTCCCTGTTAATCCGGCAAACCGCCTGAAAATGCCATAAGGAAATCACCATGCCACTATCTTTTCGCCGTTGGCTTAATACCGGAGCGCTGGCCGCCATCATGGCGCTAGCACTGACCAATACCGCCGTCGCACAAGATAACGCGCCCGCTCAGTTTCGTATCGGCTACCAAAAAGGCTCGGTGAGCCTGGTGTTGGCCAAAACCCATCAACTTCTGGAACAGCGCTTCCCCGCCACCAAGATCAGCTGGATCGAATTCCCGGCAGGCCCGCAGATGCTCGAAGCCCTCAACGTCGGCAGCATCGATCTGGGTAGCACCGGCGATATCCCACCGATCTTTGCCCAAGCCGCTGGCGCCGATCTGTTGTACGTCGGTGTCGAGCCACCAAAACCGAAGGCAGAAGTGATCCTGGTGCCGGAAAACAGTCCGATCCACAGCGTCTCCGAACTGAAAGGCCGTAAGGTGGCTTTTCAGAAAGGCTCCAGCTCACATAACTTGCTGCTGCGCGCACTGCAAAGAGATGGCCTGAAGTTCACCGATATTCAGCCGGTTTATCTGACGCCTGCCGATGCCAGAGCGGCCTTCCAACAGGGTAACGTCGATGCCTGGGTCATTTGGGATCCCTACTATTCTGCGGCGTTGCTGCAAGGCGGAGTGCGGGTATTAACCGACGGTAGTCAATTGAACCAGACCGGCTCCTTCTATCTGGCCGCTCGCCCTTATACCGAATCCAACGGCCCGTTCATCCAGCAGGTGCTAGCGGTGCTGACCCAGGCCGATGCGCTGACGCATAGCGATCGCGCACAAAGCATCACCCTGCTGGCCAAAGCGATGGGCTTACCGGAAGCGGTCATTGCCAGCTATCTGGATCATCGCCCACCAACGGCCATCAAGCCATTGGGCGAAACCACCATTGCCGCCCAGCAGAAAACCGCCGATCTCTTTTTCGCCAACCGGTTGGTTCCGGTACAGGTCGATATTTCTCAACGCATCTGGCACCCAGCCGCACAATAGTCAGGAGAGCACGCTATGAGCATTAACGTATTCTGGTTTTTACCTACTCACGGAGATGGCCACTATCTGGGAAGCTCAGAGGGGGCACGCGCAGTCGATTACGGTTACCTTCAGCAGATCGCCCAGGCCGCTGACCGGCTTGGCTTCGGCGGCGTGCTGATCCCAACGGGGCGCTCTTGCGAGGACTCTTGGCTGGTTGCCGCGTCATTAATTCCGGTCACCCAGCGGTTGAAATTCCTGGTGGCTCTGCGCCCTGGCATCATCTCCCCGACGCTGGCAGCCAGACAGGCCGCCACGCTGGATCGACTTTCCAATGGCCGCGCCCTGTTCAATCTGGTGACCGGTGGCGATCCGGAAGAACTGGCAGCGGAAGGATTACATCTTAATCATACCGAGCGTTATGAAGCCTCTGCCGAGTTTACTCACGTGTGGCGCAAAGTGTTGGAAGGGGAAACCGTCGATTTCGCCGGTAAGCATATTCAGGTGAAAGGCGCCAAACTGTTGTTCCCGCCAGTGCAACAACCCCGCCCACCGCTGTATTTTGGCGGCTCCTCCGAGGCGGCTCAGGATTTGGCGGCCGAGCAGGTCGAATTGTATCTGACCTGGGGAGAACCCCCTGCTCAGGTGAAAGAGAAAATAGAAGAGGTGCGAGCCAAAGCGGCAGCCCTGGGCCGTAAAGTCCGCTTCGGTATCCGCCTGCATGTCATCGTGCGTGAAACCACCGAAGAAGCCTGGCGGGCAGCCGACCGTTTGATCGCCAATCTGGATGAGCAAACCATTGCCGATGCCCAAAAAGCCTTCGCCCGCTTCGACTCTGTAGGCCAGCAGCGTATGGCAGCCCTGCACGGTGGCAAGAAAGACCATCTGGAAATCAGCCCTAACCTGTGGGCTGGCGTCGGGCTAGTGCGTGGCGGCGCAGGTACGGCCTTGGTGGGCGATGGCCCAACCGTTGCGCAACGCATCCAGGAATACGCCGATCTGGGCATCGATACCTTTATCCTTTCCGGCTACCCACATCTGGAAGAGGCTTATCGCGTCGGTGAACTGCTGTTTCCGCATCTCGATCTGGCTACCAGCGAACTCCCGGCCCAACTGCGTGCGATCAAGCCTCAGGGCGAGGTGGTCGCCAATATCTATGTTCCACAAAAAGTATCACAAAGCTGAGGAGCACGAGGATGGCGATCGGGGCACAACAAATTCTGCACCGCCTGGCCCCCTGGGCTTTGCCGGTAGCGCTGGTGATTGGCTGGCAGACCGCCGTTGAGGCTGGCTGGTTATCTAACCGTATCTTGCCAGCGCCGAGCGCCGTGGTGGCCGCCTTTTGGGCGTTGACCAAGAGCGGCGAACTATGGCAACACCTGACCATCAGCAGTTGGCGGGCGCTGATTGGCTTCAGTATTGGCGGCAGCATTGGCCTGGTGCTGGGGTTTATTACCGGCCTGTCCCGTTGGGGGGAGCGTCTGCTCGACAGCTCGGTGCAGATGATCCGTAACGTGCCACATCTGGCGCTGATCCCGCTGGTGATCCTGTGGTTCGGCATCGACGAGTCCGCCAAAATCTTCCTGGTGGCGCTGGGTACGCTGTTCCCGATCTACCTGAATACCTATCACGGCATCAAGAATATCGATCGTGGCCTGCTGGAAATGGCGCGCAGCTACGGCCTGGGCGGCTTTCGTCTGTTTACGCAGGTGGTGTTGCCCGGTGCATTACCTTCGATCATGGTCGGCGTGCGTTTTGCCCTCGGTTTTATGTGGCTGACGCTGATCGTCGCCGAAACCATCTCCGCCAACTCGGGTATCGGTTATCTGGCGATGAACGCCCGTGAATTCCTGCAAACCGACGTGGTGGTTGTCGCCATTATTTTGTATGCCCTGCTCGGCAAACTGGCCGATGCCAGCGCACAGTTGCTCGAACGCGTCTGGCTACGTTGGCATCCGGCCTATCAACTGAAATCAGGAGAAGCATAATGACGACGCCAACTCGCATTCCACAAGGCACCCCCATCACACTGGAAGCCATCAGCAAAGGTTATGGCAGCCGCACCGTGTTGGACAATCTGCATCTACGCATCACCGCAGGCCAGTTTGTAGCCGTGGTTGGCCGCAGCGGTTGTGGCAAAAGCACCCTGCTACGTTTGCTTGCCGGGTTGGAAACGGCCAACAGCGGAACACTGCTCAGCGGTAATGCGCTACTCAGCCAAGCCAAAGACGATACGCGGCTGATGTTTCAGGATGCCCGCTTGTTGCCCTGGAAAAAAGTGATCGACAACGTGGGGCTTGGGCTGCGCGGTAACTGGCGTGAGGATGCATTGCAAGCGCTAGCCACCGTCGGGCTGGCCGATCGCGCCAATGAATGGCCAGCCGCCCTGTCTGGCGGGCAGAAACAGCGGGTTGCACTGGCTCGCGCATTGATCCACCGCCCAAGACTATTGCTGTTGGATGAACCATTGGGGGCACTGGATGCGTTAACCCGTATCGAAATGCAGGGACTGATCGAAACGCTTTGGCAACAGCATGGTTTCACCGTACTGCTGGTGACTCACGACGTCAGCGAGGCGATCGCGCTGGCCGATCGGGTGCTGTTAATCGAAGAGGGACGTATCGGACTGGATCTGACCATTGATTTGCCACGGCCACGCCGCAAAGGTTCGGCAAAACTGGCTGAGCTGGAAGCAGAAGTGCTGACAAGAGTGTTGTCGCCACCGCAGGCCGCTGAGACATCCCGGCGGGTGGCGAATTAATCAGGGGACGGCAAATGCCGTCCCGCTAAATAGTTTACGCGTCTAATGCCTTGGTGATCTTCTCAAACAGATCGCCAGACAGGTTCTCCAACCCTTTCAACTGCTCCAGCGCCTTACGCATCAACGCCTGACGAGAAGCATCGTAACGCTTCAGGCGGATCAGCGGTTCAATCAAACGCGCAGCAACCTGTGGGTTACGCTTGTTCAGATCGCTGAGGATCTCCACCAGGAACTGATAGCCGCTGCCGTCAGCCGCATGGAACGCCGCCGGGTTGGCCGAGGCGAAGCCACCAATCAGCGAGCGGGTACGGTTTGGATTACTCAGGCTGAATGAGCGGTGTTGCAGCAACGAACGCACCTTGCTGAGCACGTCTGCCGCCGGGCTGGTGGCCTGGAGAATGAACCATTTGTCCATCACCAGACCATCCTGATGCCAGCGTTCATCGAACTCGGCCATCAAGGCATCGCGACAAGGCAGTTGTGCCCCCATCGCCGCAGCCAATGCAGCCAGCGAATCGGTCATGTTGTCGGCCTGCTGGAACTGTTGCACCACCAGCTTGTCGGCCAGCTCTGCATCGCCGAAAGCCAGATAATGCAGGCAGGTATTACGCAGCGCACGCTTGGCGATATCACCGTGTTCAACCCGGTAACCTTCCGTTTTATTGGCGTGATACACCGCCAGCCACTCATCGGCCAACTCTTTGGCCAGACAACGGGTGATCGCTTCGTGTACCGCAGAGATCGCTTCCGGATCGATGGTGGTGAACAACTCGGCAATTTCATTTTCCGACGGCAGCGTGAGGATCTGCGCCGCTAAAGCAGGATCCAACTGCTCATCCAGCAGCACCGCACGGAAGGCATCTGCCACATGCAGCGGCAGCGATAGTGGCTGCTTCTGCTGATACTTGGCGACGTTCAGTTTGATGTAAATGGCCAGCAGACTCTGCGCGGCATCCCAGCGAGCAAACTCATTGCGTGCATGCTGCATCAGGAAGGTCAGTTGCTGATCGCTGTACGGGTAATCCAGCTTGACCGGCGCAGAGAACTCACGCAGCAGTGAAGGAACTGGCTTATGGGCGACACCATCAAAAACAAAGGTCTGCTCGGCGGCAGTGACGTTCAATACGTTATTGACCGGTGAGCCATCTTTCTGCAAAGGAATTACGTTGCCTTCGCTGTCGTAAAGCTCTATATCCAGCGGAATATGCAACGGCAGCTTTTCTGGCTGATCGGCCGTCGGTGCGGTTTTCTGGCTAACGTGCAAACGATACTGCTGATGCTCGGCGCTATAGTCATCACGCACCGTCAGCAACGGCGTACCAGACTGGCTGTACCAACGACGGAACAGCGACAGATCGACGTTGGAAGCATCTTCCATCGCCTGCACAAAATCATCGCAGGTGGCCGCACTGCCGTCGTGACGTTCGAAATAGAGCTGCATCCCCGCCTGGAACTGTTGTTCCCCCAGCAGCGTGTGCAACATGCGGATCACTTCGGAACCCTTCTCATACACCGTCAAGGTATAGAAGTTGTTCATCTCGATCACTTTGTCCGGCCGGATGGCGTGTGCCATCGGGCTGGCGTCTTCGGCAAACTGCGCACCACGCATCACCCGCACATTATCAATACGGTTGACCGAACGGGAACCCAGGTCTGAGCTGAACTCCTGATCGCGGAACACCGTCAGCCCTTCTTTCAGGCTGAGCTGGAACCAGTCGCGGCAGGTGACACGGTTACCGGTCCAGTTATGGAAATATTCGTGGCCGATCACCGCTTCAATATTCAGGTAATCCTTGTCCGTGGCAGTTTCCGCTTTGGCCAACACGTACTTGGAGTTAAAGATATTTAACCCTTTGTTCTCCATCGCCCCCATGTTGAAGAAATCCACGGCGACGATCATGTAGATATCCAGATCGTATTCCAGGCCAAAGCGGGTCTCGTCCCACTTCATTGAGTTTTTCAACGAGGTCATGGCCCAATCGGCGCGATCCAGATTGCCACGATCGACAAACAGCTCTAACGCCACTTTGCGGCCAGAACGGGTGGTAAAGCTATCACGCAGGACGTCGAAATCCCCCGCTACCAGCGCAAACAGATAGCTCGGTTTCGGGAACGGATCCTGCCATTGTACCCAGTGACGCCCATCCTCCAGATCCCCTTCAGCCACCCGGTTACCGTTCGACAGCAGGAACGGATAGCGCGCTTTGTCAGCGACGATGCGGGTAGTGAAGCGAGCCAGTACGTCTGGGCGATCCAGATAGAAAGTAATATGGCGGAAGCCTTCGGCTTCACATTGGGTGCACAGCGCTTCGCCAGACAGGTACAGCCCTTCCAGCGCGCTATTTTTGGCCGGATGGATGTCGTTAACGATCGTCAGGGTAAACTGAGCCGGTAGCTGTTCAATCACCAGTTGGTTTTCCTGCTGGTGATAAGCGCTCCACGGCTGACCATCCACCTGAATACTCACCAGCGTCAGGTCTTCGCCATTCAGCGTTAGCGAAGCATCGGCAGCACCCTGCCGTTTGATCTGGCTGACGGCAGTCACGCGCGTGGTGTCTGCATCCAGTTCGAAATTCAGGTCGATATCGGTGATGGTATAATCCGGGGCGCGATAATCGTGGCGATACTTCGCCTGTGGCAGTTGTGTCATAAAAACCCTTTGACGTCTCAGTGAGTTACAGGTTCCGGGCTCGGAGCATACCGCAGTAAAGGAAGGCGCGGCACCTCAAGGGCCCGATTGTGAATAAACTGTATCACAGCTATAAAAAAAACCCAGAGATGGCAGCAAGTCACACCATAAAATCACACATCAGGCGCAGACATGCGCTGCGGTTAACGCTGCCGTTGCCAGCATGGCGCTTTGCTGAACGTCAGACTCAGCATTTTATGCTTAATTGAGCGCGGACCCAGCCTGCTCGACAGCATGATTCCTGAGGAAAACCCACAGAGCCGATGATATAATTGCGCTAGAGCCAGTAGGAGAAACGGATTAGCATGAAAGTAAAATACCTGATCTATTTCTTCACCTTTGCCATCATGCTTTCCTTTGCCGTTTTTATTGCCAATGGGCTGTTCAAGGCGCAGGCCAGCTATGCGCAAAGTCTGGAAAATCTGTATAAGGTCGGTCGGACCAAGGAGATCGCCGAAGCCTTTCAGGCCACGCTGCTGGCTCACCGGCTAAAAAGATTGGGGCTGGTTGATAAATCCGTCACCGAGGCCGAATGGCAAAGCGCCGACCAACAGGCGCGGGATAAAATTGCGCAGGTAAAATCCCATATCAACAATGGTCTCGCCCAGCAGTTGGGTATTCGGCAAAAGATTGCGATCCTGTCCATGATCGACTGGATGGAGAGGCTGCTGGATAACGATTCGCTCCAGGTTTCCCAAGTGAATGGCACCAGCAGCAACCTGTTCAATATCAACAGCGCCTATTATATCGTTCAGACCACCAAAGCCTTCTACCGCTACACCTACGATACCCGGTTGATCAATGCCGACTCCTTCCTGTTTTTGGAGGCTATTCGCCTCAATAACCGGCTGAATATGTCGCTGACCGAGCTGATCGATCAGATTATCGACGTCAACCTCAACAGTGAGGAACGCAAGGATTCTTACCTGAAAGCCATCCAGTTGACAGGGGTGCTCAACCCGCTCGGCACCCGCTTGGCCTTTTTGAAACTGGCCTATAACGACCCGCAGATCTCCGAGCTGGTCGAAGAAATGTTACGTAGCATCTCCAGTGAGCGGATCAGCGGCATTTCAGACGGGTTATATCAGGCCATTAACCACAATAGCGTCTATAACATCAATTTGATCGCGGGCTACATTGAAGAGATGGATCGGCTGTCCCAACGGCTTTACGAGCGCAGCTTTGAGCTGGAGATGGCCGCCTCCCAGGCCAAAATGTATGACAGCCAGACGGCCATCTACGGCATGATCTCTCTGAGTGGGCTGATTGCCCTGTTTATCCTGTTACCTTCCATGATCTTCTGTTCCAACATCACCCGCTGGCTGACCAAAACGCATAAAAATATTCTCCGCCTGTCAAAAGGCGATATGGATATTGATGAAAATGAACCGTTTTATAGTAAAGAGCTGATCGCCATCAGCGATGCCATCACCCAACTCAAACACTACAATCAGGTCAAGATTGCACTGGAAAATGAAAAGCAGCAGTTGATCAAAGAGCTGGAGGTCTCGTCGTTCTTCGACCCGCTGACCAACATTTATAACCGCCGTAAATTTTTCCTCGAGTGCGAGATGCTTGCGCAGAGTAGCTACCCGCAGGCGTTCTGCCTGATCGATATCGATAACTTCAAGCGTCTCAACGATACCTATGGCCACGATATCGGCGATCGGGTGCTGGTGATGTTCGCCCAGTCGCTCACTGACACCTTCCGTTCCAGCGATATCTTTTGCCGCTACGGCGGCGAGGAATTTGCCCTGCTGCTCGGCCACTGTTCACTGGATAATGCCCGCAGCATGATGGAAGCACTGCGTGAGCAAACCCAACAGATGTGCCTGGAGTTGCTCAACGGGAAACGGGTGCGCTTTACCATCAGCTGTGGCATTGCCGCCGTGAGCAGTCAGGCAGAGCTGCACCCTGCCATCAAGCAGGCCGACGAAGCACTGTATTTTTGTAAAAAGAGCGGCCGTAACCGGGTCAGCATCTATACGCCAACCGGCTTTATCTGAAACTGTGTTTAAAATAATTAACCTCATAATTTTTATGAGTAAATAGACTAAGTTGTTCAGTTTATTGGATTATCTGGCATTTCCCGCCTGACATCGCGCCTCTGACACCATAAAGGCACGTTTAATCCTCGACCCCTTCCGGCCATTTGTGGTGTGATGTGGCTTCAATAACAGGATAATCCGGGTATACTCCCCTCACTTTTATGATTATCCGGATTTGGACACGCGCCTGACGAGGATGCTGTAACGCGATATGACTCTATACGCTTCCCCGATTTTGACTTCACTGCTCGATACTGATGCCTACAAGCTTCATATGCAGCAAGCAGTGTTCCATCGCTACCCCGCAATTACCGTTGCGGCGGAGTTCCGTTGCCGTGGCGACGAACTGCTGGGCGAATACGCCGACGAGATCCGCGCGCAGGTTGCCATGATGAGCGAGTTGGCGCTGACCGAAGCCGAATACCGCTATCTCTCCAGCCTGCCTTTCTTCCATCAGGATTACCTGAGCTGGCTGCGCGAGTTCCGTTACGATCCGCAGCAGGTCACCATTGTCAATGACAGTGGCAAACTGCATATCCGCATCGCTGGCCCTTGGCGCGAAGTGATTATGTGGGAAGTGCCGTTGTTGGCGGTGATCAGTGAAGTGGTGCATCGCCATCGTTCGCCGCAGGCTACACCAGAGATGGCCATTCGCCAGTTGCGCCAGAACCTGGCGCAGTTCAAGCAACTGAGCGGGGATATTGATATCTCACGCTTCAAGCTGATGGACTTCGGCAGCCGCCGCCGCTTCTCGCGCGATGTGCAACAGGCCATCGTCAGCACGTTGCAAGACGAATTCCCGTATCTGGTCGGCACCAGTAACTACGATCTGGCACATCGGCTGGATCTGACCCCGGTAGGTACCCAGGCTCATGAATGGTTCCAGGCTCATCAACAGATTAGCCCGGTGCTGGCCAACAGCCAGCGCGCCGCCTTGCAAGCCTGGCTGGATGAATACCCCGATCAGCTCGGCATTGCGCTGACCGACTGCATCACCATGGATGCGTTCCTGCGTGATTTCGGCCAGCAGTTTGCCCAACGTTATCAAGGCCTGCGCCACGATTCTGGCGATCCGATCGAATGGGGTGAAAAAGCTATTGCCCATTACCAGCAATTGGGTATCGATCCCATGAGCAAGACGCTGGTGTTTTCAGACAATCTGGATCTGGACAAGGCGCTGGCGCTGTATCGCCACTTTGATCGGCGCATCAACCTGGTCTTTGGCATCGGCACACGCCTGACCTGCAATATCCCCGGCGTCAAGCCGTTGAATATTGTGATCAAGCTGGTCGAATGCAAAGGCAAGCCGGTTGCCAAACTGTCCGATAGCCCAGGCAAAACCATCTGCCAGGATCCCGCGTTTGTTAAGGCGTTGCGCAAAGCCTTCGATCTGCCACTGGTCAAGAAAGCCAGTTAAGGTCCCCCTCACCCCAACCCTCTCCCACTGGGAGAGGGAGCCCGTTCAGCGTCGTTGGCTGCTAATGTGACGCTACGTAGTGGCGCTTCATGCTGCGCCCGTGTTAAAGCCAGATGCGGGAGCCAAATTGTAGCTAGATCGGTCCCCTAACGCTCATCTCTTCCTTTATATAGCGACTCTTTTTACCTCACCGCAATAAATGTTGTCCCATTCTGATGATTTCTGCTTGTGCTCTGCAACGCGGCAAGTAACATAGCAATATCCCCAAATTCTTGGGTTGTTAGCCTATTTCTGAATCAAAACTTATAAGAGAGAAATCTATGAGCGTAGTGCCTGTAGTCGACGTACTGCAAGGTCGTGCTGCGGTTGACAGTGAAGTCACCGTGCGCGGTTGGGTACGTACCCGGAGAGATTCTAAAGCTGGTATCTCCTTCCTCGCCGTTTATGACGGCTCCTGCTTTAATCCGTTACAGGCCGTTGTTAATGATTCTCTGTCGAATTATCAGGACGAAGTGTTACGCCTGACGACCGGTTGTTCGATTGAAGTCACCGGGACCGTGGTGCCATCACCGGGTGAAGGCCAGAGTTTCGAACTGCAAGCCACGGCAATCAAAGTCGTGGGTTGGGTTGACGATCCGGATACCTATCCAATGGCGGCCAAACGCCACAGCATCGAATACCTGCGTGAAGTCGCTCACCTGCGCCCGCGCACCAACCTGATTGGCGCGGTTGCCCGCGTGCGTCACACTTTGGCACAGGCGATCCACCGCTACTTCCATGAGAACGGTTATTTCTGGGTTTCCACCCCGCTGATCACCGCATCAGATACCGAAGGTGCCGGTGAAATGTTCCGCGTTTCTACGCTGGATATGGAAAACCTGCCACGCACCGATAAAGGTGCCGTCGATTTCAGCCAGGATTTCTTCGGTAAAGAAGCCTTCCTGACGGTTTCCGGCCAGTTGAACGGCGAAACCTACGCCTGTGCGCTGTCAAAAGTGTATACCTTTGGCCCAACCTTCCGTGCCGAAAACTCGAACACCAGCCGTCACCTGGCGGAATTCTGGATGATCGAACCGGAAGTGGCCTTTGCCACCCTGGACGACGTTGCCGGGCTGGCCGAGAGCATGCTGAAGTATGTCTTCCAGGCGGTTCTGGATGAACGTGCCGACGATCTGCAATTCTTCGCCGAGCGGGTAGATAAAGACGCCATCGACCGTCTGAAGCGCTTTGTCTCTTCTGATTTCGCCCAGGTGGATTACACCGAAGCCGTTGAGATCCTGATCGCTTCCGGTCAGACCTTCGAGAACCCGGTTTCCTGGGGTATCGATCTGTCGTCTGAACACGAGCGCTTTCTGGCCGAGCAACACTTCAAGGCTCCGGTAGTCGTGAAAAACTACCCGAAAGACATCAAAGCCTTCTATATGCGCATGAACGAAGATGGCAAAACCGTCGCGGCGATGGATGTGTTAGCGCCGGGCATCGGTGAAATCATCGGTGGTTCACAGCGTGAAGAGCGTCTCGATGTGTTGGATCAACGTCTGGCAGAGATGGGCCTCAATAAGGAAGATTATTGGTGGTATCGCGATCTGCGCCGCTATGGCACCGTGCCACATTCTGGTTTTGGCTTAGGTTTTGAGCGTTTAATCGCCTATGTGACCGGAGTACAAAACGTCCGTGACGTGATCCCATTCCCAAGAACACCACGTAACGCCAGTTTCTAAGCATCAAAGTAAACATAATTTAAACCTGTTTTTTACATAATCAAGGCCAGCTTAGCTGGCCTTTCGCATTTTTGAATATTGACCTGCATCACAAAGTTCCCTAAAATACACAAAATGTTACACATCGTTGCTTTCTGAAACCAGATTGCGACATTGGTAGCATTTTCGTTCTAGATAAACCTGCCCGTGAATGGAACACTGCGTGCAGACACAGGACGACACCAATCTATCAACAATAGTTCCAAAAGAATTATTGGCGGCAGTGGCAAGGTGTCCGAATAAAACCAATGAGGGTAATAATGATGATGAAGCGCAACATTCTTGCAGTAGTGATCCCAGCTCTGTTAGCAGCTGGTGCAGCCAACGCAGCTGAGATCTACAACAAAGACGGTAACAAACTGGATCTGTACGGTAAAGTTGACGGCCTGCACTACTTCTCTAACGACAAAGGCAACGATGGCGACCAGTCATACGTGCGTTTTGGCTTCAAAGGTGAAACCCAGATTACTGACCAACTGACCGGTTACGGCCAGTGGGAATACAACGTGCAAGCTAACCACGCCGAGTCACAAGGTACCGAAGGTACTAAAACTCGTCTGGGCTTCGCAGGTCTGAAATTTGCTGACTACGGTTCATTCGACTACGGCCGTAACTACGGCGTTGTGTATGACGTTGAAGGCTGGACAGACATGCTGCCAGAATTCGGTGGCGATACTTACACCACTACCGACAACTTCATGACTGGCCGTGCTAACGGCGTTGCTACTTACCGTAACAACAACTTCTTCGGTCTGGTTGATGGCTGGAACTTCGCTCTGCAATACCAAGGCAAGAACGAAAACGATGACCGTGACATCAAGAAACAAAACGGTGACGGCGTTGGTGTTTCTACCACCTATGCAATTCTGGACAGTGGCGTCAGCTTAGGTGCGGCTTATTCTTCATCTAACCGTACTATTGACCAGAAAGACAACAGCACTGCTGGCGGTAACGTAGCTGATGCATGGACCGTGGGTGCTAAATACGATGCGAACAACGTCTACCTGGCTACCATGTATGCAGAAACCCGCAACATGACTCCATACGGTAGCGCATCTAAAGCACCTAACGGTATCGCTAACAAAACTCAGAACTTCGAAGTGGTAGCTCAGTACCAGTTCGATTTCGGTCTGCGTCCATCTATCGCTTACCTGCAGTCTAAGGGTAAGGATTTGGCTGGCCCTAACGGCACCGATAACGACCTGGTTAAATATGTTGATGTTGGCGCAACCTACTACTTCAACAAAAACATGTCTACCTACGTTGACTACAAAATCAACCTGCTGGACGACAACGACTTCACTCGTGCTAACGGCATCGCTACTGACAACATCGTAGCTACCGGTCTGGTTTACCAGTTCTAAGTTGTTGCACTTGATGACGGTTCGCCGTCAGCTAAGTTAAAAAAACAGGGCTTCGGCCCTGTTTTTGTTTTTAGCGCTTCCCACCATTTTTTATTCTGCCAATCCGCCCTTCCCCGTCATTTTTTGTGCTGAATCTGCCGCCATCACAAGATCGAGGTGTTTTTCTCGCAAACGGTTGGCAAAGGCGATAACTGGCGTTACCCTGATGTTTCTGTCTGCTTAACTCTAGGCCATGGAAGCATCTGACATGTTTGAAAAAATCACCGCTGCACCAGCCGATCCAATTCTGGGTCTGACCGACATTTTCCGCGCGGACAAGCGTGAGAATAAAATCAACTTAGGCATTGGCGTCTATAAAGACGAAACCGGCAAAACCCCGGTGCTGACCAGCGTTAAGAAAGCTGAACAGTATCTGCTGGAAAATGAGACCACCAAAAACTACCTGGGCATTGAAGGTATTCCTGAATTTGCCAGCTGCACGCAAGAACTGCTGTTCGGCAAACAGAGCCCGATCATCACTGACAAACGTGCCCGCACGGCGCAAACCCCTGGTGGTACCGGTGCCCTGCGTGTCGCGGCCGATTTTATTGCCAACCAGACCAGCGCCAAGCGTATCTGGGTGAGCAACCCAAGCTGGCCGAACCATAAGAACGTGTTTGGTGCCGTTGGCCTGGAAGTGTTGGAATACAACTATTACGACGCGGCCAACCATGCACTGGACTTCGATGGTCTGCTCACCAGCCTAAGCCAGGCTCAGGCCGGCGACGTGGTGCTGTTCCACGGCTGCTGCCATAACCCGACCGGCATCGATCCAACCGAAGCCCAATGGGCTCAACTGGCTGAACTGTCCGTTGCCAAGGGCTGGTTGCCGCTGTTCGACTTCGCCTACCAGGGCTTTGCCAAGGGCCTGGAAGAAGATGCACAGGGTCTGCGCATCTTTGCGGCCAAACATCAGGAACTGATTGTTGCCAGCTCCTACTCGAAGAACTTTGGCCTGTATAACGAACGTGTGGGTGCCTGCACCGTGGTGGCTGCCGATGCAGAAACCGCCGATCGTGCCTTCAGCCAGGTGAAAGCCGCAATCCGTGCCAACTACTCGAACCCACCTTCACACGGTGCGGCAGTCGTTGCCACCATCCTGGGTAACCCAGCGCTGCGCGCCATTTGGGAACAAGAGCTGACCGATATGCGCCAGCGTATTCACCGCATGCGTCAGCTGTTCGTCAATACCCTGCAAGAGAAAGGGGCAGAACAGGACTTCAGCTTTATCATCAACCAGAACGGCATGTTCTCCTTCAGCGGCCTGACCAAAGAGCAGGTGCTGCGCCTCCGTGATGAATTTGGCGTGTATGCCGTTAACTCCGGCCGCGTTAACGTCGCCGGGATGACGCCGGACAATATGGCGCCGCTGTGCGAAGCCATCGTTGCCGTGCTGTAAGCGGATTTAGCATTGAAAAGGGGCGCATTAGCGCCCCTTTGTTATTTTGACAGCCAAACTCCGTTACCAGATAGCCGGTTCTTCGCGCAGGAAGGGATTGGTTTGACGTTCTTGGCCAAAGGTAGACATCGGGCCATGTCCTGGAATAAACGCCATGTCGTCGCCCTGAGGCAGCAATTTGTTGCGGATCGAAGCGATCAGCGCCTGATGGTCACCACGTGGGAAATCACTGCGACCAACGCCACCGTTAAACAATACATCGCCCACTAACGCCAGGCGTGACTGTTCGTTGATAAAAACAATATGGCCAGGCGTATGACCAGGGCAATGCAGCACGTTCAGCAACATCTCGCCCACCTGCACTTTATCCCCCTCTTCCAACCACTGGGTCGGTGTGAGAGCGGCGCACTCATCAAGGCCAAACATACGGCTCTGCGCTGGCAAGCCTTCAAGCCAGAAGGCGTCTTCTTTATCCGGCCCATAGATGGGCACCTGATAATACTCGGCCATTTCTGCCGCTGCACCTACATGATCAAGATGGCCGTGCGTCAACAGGACCTGGCTGACCTGCACGCCCTTTTCGGCAACGGCAGCCTTTATTTTTTCCGGGTCACCACCAGGATCGACCAGTGCCGCCTGTTTGGTCACGTCACACCAGATAAGCGTACAGTTCTGGCTGAACGCCGTTACGGGGATAATATGGTATTTCATAAAACTCCAACGACAACGGCACCGCGTCCAAAGGACGGGTGCCATTCACCGATCATGATGCACAATGATTACCAGGTCCGCACCGGGCCGGTATCGATGTGCACAAAGTTACTACGTGGATAATAGCCTACCCCGCCAGCACGCATTTTTAACGCGGCCTTGCGGATATTGCTCAGTTGGATCCCTTCGATATGGAAATCCATCGCCTGGCCTTTGGTGTGGTAGCTCTGTTTGGCCACGCCACGGCTGTGCTCACGCATTTCGGTATTGGTCGCCATAGAGCGGTAGCCGGAAATCAGTTGTACCGGTTTACTGGTACCCAGCATCACCTTTAGGCGATAGAGATGGTCAAACAGAGCCGGGTCGATGCTCTTGACCTTGTTGGCCCGATAGTCACGGAAGATATGGTTCAAGCGCGCCAATTCTTCTTTATTGTAACCTTTTCCGTTGAAGAACTCGGCCTTGATGGATTCGCCGGTATTGAGGTTGTTCAACAATAGAATACGTGGACGAGAGGTAGAAATACTGGCCAACGCCTGCCCTGGGAGCAGCGCGATACCCACGGCGGCGCTACCTAACGCCAGCCATTTACGGCGATGATGATCAATTTTGTCCATGACTTAAACCCGGCAAGAATGTCAAAATATATGCACAAAACTGCGCACTGCCCGAACCATAACCGCCAGCGTATGCGGAGTCAACCCGCGATACGCCGTGGTTTACCAGCACTCACAAAAAGAGTGCTGGTAACTAGCCAGACATTCAGACCGTTATTTATCTAGAATTACTGCATTTATTGCATCAATTTTTCGGCCTGAGCCAAAATTTGTGCACCGGATCTCACTGTCGCATCATAATTGTAAATATCTGTGCGGAACTGCGGTTTGCCGTCTTCCGAAATCCAGGCGGTCAGGTAATACAGCTGAACCGGAATACGCTGACGGATGTTCACGTACGTCGTGTTACCGCCTTTCAGTGTGGAAGAGACACGCGTGTTATTCCAACCAGCATCCTGCAACAGCATATTGGCCAGATCGGAGGCCTTGTTGACGCGTACGCAGCCAGAGCTTAACGCGCGGATATCTTTCTGGAACAGGCCATGGTTCGGCGTGTCGTGCAGGTAGATGGCATCCGAGCTTGGCATGTTAAACTTGAAGCGCCCCAATGAGTTGGTGGCCCCTGGAGCCTGCTGGATACGGTAAGGGAAATTACGCGGTGAAACCACCGCCCAGTCAATCATGGCCGGATCGATAGCTTCTGCATCATTGCTCCAGCCAGAGAACACCCGGTAGCCGTGTTTCTGGAAATAGCTGGCATCACGCATTGCCTTGGGCACGATATCTTCACGGATCAGTTTGGTCGGCACATTCCATGGCGGGTTGACCACCACGTTATTCAGCGCGCTGCTCATCAGCGGTGTTTTGCGGCTTGGGCGGCCAACAATCACTCGCGAAGACAATACTTCGTTACCATTGAGATAATAGGTGAGCGAGTAGTTAGGGATGTTGACCATAATGCCGGTATCCACATGCCCTGGCAGAATGCGCAGGCGCTGGATGTTCAACGCCAGCAGTGAAGCCCGCGTTTGTGGCGAAACGTTCAGCCATTCACGCGTCCGGGTACCGATGACGCCATCAGGCGTCAGCCCTTGCCAGGTCTGGAAGCGTTTCACCCCTTCCACCAGATCATCCGTGTAACGATTATCCGTTACCGAAACCGGGCTGGCAGGTTGTACCTGTGCGGTCGCCTCTGGAGATGGAGCAAGATCTTTGATTGGTGCCGCTGCCGGGCTGACGACGCTCCCTGCGGTATCGCGGGTCTTCTCTTCATCCACCGAGAGATCGTCATCCGCTGCCGGGGTCGCGGCACTTGCATTGGTCACTTCAGGCTCTGGTGAAGCGCTCTTCGCCGGGCTGGCGCTTAGCATACCGGTACGTGCCAGAATATCACGCAGCGCGGGAATATCGTCGCTGAGTTGCCCAGGGCGCAGGCTTGCCCCATTGGCCATTTGCGGCCACGGACGACCATCGGCCAGCATCTCACGCAGTGCCTGATGCATTTTGGCGTACTGAGGATGTTGCGGAGCCAACGAGTTGACATAAGCCAGCGTTTTTCCCTGATGCATCGAGAGCTGCCACTGGTTAATCACCGTATTCGCTGGCACGCTCAGCTTGTAAGGAATATTGCTGTACAGCCAGTTATTGCCGTTGGCCCCGATCGAGGACACAAACTGCAAATAACCCAGCATGGCATCCGACAGCACAATATCACGCGCCATATCGGTGATAGCCGGATCGGTCAGCAGTTTTACCCACTGGGTAAATTGTGGTTGTACACCAGAAATCGCCAGCTCGGCCAGTTGCTGCTGAAATTGCAGCACCGCTTCCCGATCCTGCCACATAGGCTGCATCTGGTTGGCGGCATACAGCGGTGCCAAGGTAGAGAGATAATACGGCACTACGCTTTTCGGCAACGCCGCAAGCAGTTCGGCACGACTTTGTGCCACGGACATCCCCGATGATGATGACACCACCGGCAACGCCGGTACAGTTGCCCATGCGGAAAACGACACGGCAAAACCACACGCGATTGCGCAACTCAATGCCAGACGTCGTACTGAGTTTCCATTTTTAAGCAACATCCCTTGCCCCCTGTAGGCTCACAAAAATACCGCACAGACTATTATTAGTTTCAGTATACAAACAGAACGGCGCTTTTGCTCTGAGCACCGTAAATAACTCCGTCATCCCGGCATACCACCGGAAAAAAAACAGGCCTATCATCCTCGTAGCGCAAAAAAATAGCCACCAAAAGGTGGCTATTTTCAGATTTATAGGGCGTTTTTTTAGCTTTGCGACGTTTCTGTCGCTACTGCGCCCAAAGCCGGTTGTTCACTGGCAAATCCGCGCAGGCCCACCACGTGCACATGCTCGTGATTCTGGAACACCTTACGCACCAGTTTATAGGTAGTGCCTTTTTCCGGGCTGATGTTTTCTGGCGCGGCGATAATCAGCTGCATCTCCAGACGATCGCACAGCTCAAACAGCGTGGCGATGGATTTGGCATCCAGGCGCGCGGCTTCATCAAGGAACAGCAAACGGCAAGGCGAAATATCTTTACCCCGCAGGCGGCGTGATTCCTCTTCCCAGCTCTGTACCACCATGACCAGAATCGACATGCCTGTACCGATCGCTTCCCCGGTGGACAGCGCACCACTTTCTGCACGTAGCCAACCGTCGGAACCACGGAAAACTTCCACTTCCAGCTCCAGGTAGTTACGGTAATCAAGCAGCTCTTCACCGATGGTTTGCGGCGTGCGCTGGCCCATGTCGATCTGCGGATTCAGACGCTGATACAGTTTGGCCAAGGCCTCCGAGAAGGTCAGGCGGTTGCTGTTGAACAGATCCTGGTGCTGTTCCTGCTGTTCGGAGAGCACGTCCAGCAAGGTGGCATGCGCTTCGCGTACGTTGACGTTCAACCGCACACTCTTCACCTGGCCGAAGGACACCGCTTGCAACCCCTGGTTGAGCATCCGGATACGGTTCTGCTCGCGCTGGATGGTCTTGCGGATAATGTTCGCCACGCTCTTCGAACTGATCGCCAGTTTTTGCTCACGCGCGGTCAACTCTTCGGTCAGACGACCCAGTTCGATCTCCATCTGTTCGATGGCTTCAACCGGATCGTCGGTACGGATAATATCCTGACGGATACGCTCGCGCAGATGCTGATAAACCGCGATGAAGAACTGGATCTTGCGCTCAGGCCGTTTGGGATCTTCCGACAGGCGCAGTACGTCGCGCAGATGTTCGTTATCCGCCACCGCCAGACGCAGCGCACCCAACGCCTTATCCGACATTGAACGCAGCTCGTCACCGTCCATATAGGCCAGTTCACGACGGTGCAGACGGCGTTCAACTCCGTTGTCTTTCACCATACGCATCACGGCACACCAGCCCGCTTTGGCGGTCACCACCTGCTCACGCAGTTGGTAATAATCACGCTCCAGCTTGCGCAGTCTCTTTTGCAGGCTGTCCATTTCCGCTTCGCAGAAGGTCAGTTGCTTCTCCAACTGATTACGGCGATTACGGTTATTACTCAACGACGCATGTAATTCATCCCGACGCTGGCGCGCACGGGCTTCGGCATTGGCATCGGCCTGCACGCCAATGTCCACCAGCTCCTGGCTCAGCTCTTTAAGCATGTCGCGCTTGGCGTCATAAGAGCTTTTCAGCGAGGCCAACACCTGGCTGTATTGCGTAAACTGCGCCTGGTACTGGCGCAATTGCTCACGCGCGCGAGTACGTTCGGCCTCTGCATGTTCCAAGCGCTGACGCAGCTTATCGTTGAGATCGTTATCAGCATTCTGCATACCGGCAGAATCGGTATAGCTGAAGTGCGCGCGGCGCTGCACCACTTCCGTCAGGGCAAAGGCCTGCTGCTTGGCCTGGCGCTGGGTAGCCTGAGCCTGTACATAGTCCTGTTGCAACTGTTCGTGCTGTTCCGGATCGCTTTGCAGTACCGGCAACACTGGCTCCAGCTTGGCTAAAGCAACACCGTGCTGTTGGATATAACGCGCAGCATCCTGCGCTTCTTCCATTTCCTCGCGGATCTCTTCGACACGATCCTGCAAGGTTTCATCATTTAACAGTGACACCAGCGGTATCAGGCGGTTGAGCGCGGAAATGCCCTCTTTGGCCTGCTCATATTGCTGGCGCTGCTGCTGGTTCTGCGCTTCGTGGTTATTGAGCGCACGCTCGATTTCACCACGGCGACTGTTCAGAGCACGGATATCCGCTTCGGGATCGGCGTCAAACGCCACGGCAAGGTGAGAACCGATAAAGCGGCTGAACGCCTGGTGAGAACGCTGGGTTTTCTGTACGTCAAATGACAAGGTGGCATAGCGTTCGGCCAACGAATCACGCTCTGCGTACAGCACTTCCAAACGATTTTCGCGGGCAGCACGGCCAAACAACGGCACTTCCGGATAACGAGAGTAACGCCACTGGCGATCGGCGATTTTCACCACCACCGCTTTGTCTTGCTCTTCAACGGCAAACACGCTGTCATCGAACGACTGCGGATCCCCTTCGATCAGGTAGAGATCTTCCGGACAGTCTTCCAGACCTTGCAGTTGATCACGCACCAGCGATAGATCCGGCACCACAATGGCGTGGCGCGACGGGCCGTACAGCGCCGAGAAGTACGGGGCGTCGTCAATTGTGACATCGTCATAGATTTCCGACAGCAGCACGCCGCCAAAGCGCTCGGCCAACGTCACCAGACGCTGATCTTCAGCCCCACTCGGCTGGCTGAGGCGTTCGACCTGCGCTTCTATTTCACGCTTGCGGCTGGCCACTTCATCACGCTCAACGGTGGTTTCGCGTTCGCGCTCCAGCAGTTGCTGCATGTATTCGGTAACTTGCTGGCTATCTTCGAAGGCCTCACCGCTTTGCTCGCTGAGCTGAGTCAGTGAATCCTGCGCGGCCAGCCAAATCGGTGCCCTGGCGGTCAGCTCTTTGATGCGTTGTTGGATTTGCTCCAGCTCTTGGCGCATTTCCATCCGGCGCTCACCGGCATCGCTGACGCTTTGCGACAGCGACTCTAAACGTTCTTCCAGCTCTTGCTGCAAGGCATCCAGCTCATCCGGTTGATAGCTCTGCCCATGGCGTTTACAGAATTCCTGCAACAGACGTTCGGCATCCTGCTGCGAGCGCAGACGCTGTTCCAACTCGCTTAAACGCATCCGCAACGGCTGTACACGCTCCGCCTGATGCTGCTGCGAAGGCCAGTCACGCAACAGTTCACGCGCAGTCTGCCAGGCTTCACTGCGGCTGACTTCACCTGCAATTTTGCCCACCAGCTGATAAGCCTGTTCGAACTGGCTGTGTGCCGCGTCCGCCACACTGAGTTTCTGCTCCAGTTGCAACAGGGACTCGGTCGCTTCCTGCTCACGCGCCTGGAATGTATCCAGCCACTCTTCGGCATTTTCGGCGGTGAGATCCGGCACCTGGCACAGCGCACGAGCACGCTCAAGAGCCTGCAGTGCCTGCTGATATTGAATGGCACGGGTTTGCTGCACGTCCAGCGCCTGCTGGTAATCGGCGAGCTGGCTTTTCAGCTCATCAACTTCCAGCTCCGCCGCTTCGGCACGCGCTTCGTTTTCGGCCTGCTGTTCACCTGCTTCTGCGACGACTTCGTTCTGTTCTTCCAGACGGTAGGTCAGCTCTTCCAGATCGCCTTCATAACGCTCGATCTTTTCCTGCTGGCGCATCGCCGTCTGTACCAGATTCAAGTGGTCGCTAGCGGCTTGATAATCGGTTTCCAGATCGGATTCGGCACCACTTTGCTCATGCAGTTCACGCGACATTTCGACATGGCGGAACTGCTCGGCAGCCAGCTGTTTACGGCTGCTCAGCAACTCGTTGCGCAAGACCAACGCCCCATCGAGATGGATACGCCGTTCATTGGCGTGGCGCATGTAGTCAGCAGCCACATAGGAGGTCGCTTCGGAGATCAGATGTTTGAACAGATCGCGATCCGACTGGGTGACGCGGATCGCTTCCAGCGTCATGCGGTTCTCGCGCAGTGCGGCTTCCATATCCTGGAACGCTTTACGCACACCGCCGTTTTCCGGCAGCAGGTAATCACGCAGCGAGCGCGTGATGGCACTGGAAATCCCGCCGTACAGCGAGGCTTCGATCAGGCGATAGAACTTGCTGCGGTCGGCAGAAGTACGCAGGCGCTTAGGCAGCACCCCCAGATCAAACATCAGGGCGTGATAATCGGTGATGGAGTTGAACTGCTTGAACTGCACCCCTTCCATCTCTTCAACACGTTCTTTCAGCTCCTGCAACGACAGGACACGGGCCTGACGTTCGCCCACGGTCTGGGTCAGCAGCTCGGTCGGTTGTACCGCCGTTGGCAGCCCCTGAATGGTGAAGGGTTTGATATCAACCTTGCGATCGCGCCCCGCTACCTGTTGTAGACGAACCCCCACCACCACACGCTGGTGGCGCGAGTTGACCACGTCCAACGTGGAGTAGCAGACACCGGCGCGCAATTTACCGTGCAGGCCTTTGTCGCGTGAGCCGCTGGTGGCACCGGCTTCGGTGGTGTTACGAAAGTGCAGCAACGTCAGATCCGGGATCAGCGCCGTGACGAAAGCCGCCATGGTGGTGGACTTACCCGCCCCGTTACCGCCCGAAAGCGTGGTGACCAACTCATCCAGATCAAAGGTGCGGGCAAAGAAACCGTTCCAGTTAACCAGCGTCAATGAGCGAAATTTACCGCGTTCAATCATTCCTGTTCATCCTCTGCACTGTCCGGGGTGGTCTCTGCCTGCGCATCTTCCGCATCGCTCTCATCGTTCAGTGACAGGCTGTTTTCAACCGGCATGGCCTCACCGTCGCGGATCATCCGCAACTGGGCTTCACGCGGATCGTCACCGCTGCGCACATCGGCACCGAAGCGGAATACCGCCTCGGTAATACGGAATTTGCTGTTGTCAGTGCCCATGAAATACACCATGCCCAAGCGGCGCAGGCGATTGAGCGAAGAGCGCACTTTTTCGTGCAGCTTCTGACGATCGAGATCCGAACCGGTGGAGCGCTGGTTGACGAACTTCAGCAGCTTGTTCTCATCCGCCAGGCTCAGCAGCTCATCGTACAGCTCCTGCTGGCTGAAGATCCCTTCATGCGCCAGGCGTTCCGGGCTCAGGTAGAGATAGCACAGGATCTTGCCGACCATCATGTCCAGCTCGGAAAGCACCGAACGTGGAATCAGCGTGGTGGAGCGCGGGCGCAAATAGAAGAACCCTTCCGGCGCCCGGATCAGCTCGACGCTGTAACGGGTATAAAACTCTTCCAGCTCGTCTTGAAAATCCATGAGGAATGCGTGGTTGTCCAACTCATCGATACCGATGTGACGACCTGCGCGCAATTGGCTATCTAATGCCGGAAACAGCGTGTTAGACAATGCCTTGGCCAGCTTGACTGGCATTACTTGTTCAATATTTGTCGATGACATGGGCCTGTACCTTGGCTCCGTAATCATTGATTGCCTGCCACTGCGCGGACAACCCTGAAAAATCAGCTTCAGCCACACCAAGGCGCACTGCCTGGTCGACCACTATGCGGGCAACGTCAAAGTGACGTACTCGCGGATATTGCGCCAGATAATCGCGCATTACCTCTCCTAAATTGAGCGGTATTTTTTGTTCTTGATACACCTTCAGTGCCTGTTCGATCATCGCGGCCAGCTGTTCGCGAATTTCGCTGAACTCTTCATATTCCAGATCTGACGGCAACTCCCCGGTGACCTCTTCACTGCGCAACGCCAACTCTTCGTCACGCATATCGAGCAGACGATCGGCGCTGGCATGGGTCAATGTCCAAGGATTATCGAAGTAGTTTTGTACCGATTGGCGCAGGCGCTGGGCGAACACGCGGTTTTTATCCATATCGATCGCGGTACGGATAAACTTGTGCACGTGGCGGTCATAGCCGATCCACAGGTCAATCGCCTGTTGGCCCCAACTGATGATGCGATCCAGCTTGCTTTGCAAATCAAACACCAGCTTGTCGACAAAGCCCAGCTCCATCTCTCCCAGCGTGGCGTCCTGAATACGCAGCAGGTTGGCCTGGAGTTTATCACCTGCGGCCTCCAGCGTATCCTGTAGTTCACGCAGGGTGCCGGAGGTTTCCGACAGCAGCATCTCACAGCTGGAGATCGCCGCACGCCAATCCTGGTTGAGCAGCGCCGCGATATCGGTTTTCACGCTCTGCTGCTGTTCATCCATCAGGCGCTGGGTCAGGTCGATACTGTCGAAGATCTCCGCCACCGAATATTTCAGTGGGGCAAAGACGTTACGGTGCCAATGGAAATCATCGCCACCCTCTTCGGCAGCGTCTGCGGCACGCTTCAGCTCCTCCGCCACGATCGACAACTGCATGGAAAGACGCAGGGTCGAAAACTCACGCTGGCGGATATAGTAATCGGTAATACCAATGCCCAGCGGCGTCAGACGATAGATGGCATTGCCATCCGCCAACTCGCTGGTAAAGCGGTTCAACAGGCGCTGGCGCACCATGTCGTTAATCGCATTGTTGGCGCGGATCGCCACCGTTTCATGCGTCTGTTCAAACCCTTTGCTGACATGGCGAAATGCATCAACCAGCTCACCTTCGCTCATCTCGCCGTCCAGCCGCTCACCATTTAACGTGGCGATAGCCAGCAAAAACGCAAGACGCTCAGTGGGGAGCGAAATAGAGAAATCATTTTTCCGTGCCCAGGCGACCAGTTCGGGTACTGTCTGGGAAAATTCACTCATAGTTCGTCCTTCAGGTTCGGTTTATGCGCCATGACGTGAATATAGCGCCCCAAACTCACGTACGGCTCTTGCCGACAATAGTGCTGTTCAAGCGCCAGCAGTTCTTCAAATTTTTGTGTCTGCAACTGCCTGCTTTGCAGATAATCATGGAAAACCCTCACGCCGGTTTTCCCTGAAATCTGCATGCCCATCTGCTCCAGCCAGCCGTAGACCAGCGGTGGGCTGTGTGGATACTGCGGCGACAGCGAGCGCTTGCGACGCCGTCTGACCTCGGGATCCACCAGTTGGAAATTCCCCAACACCACGTTACGCATCAACAGACCGTTGGCATTAAAGAACATCAATGATAGCGCGCCGCCGGGCACCAGGCAGTCAAACAACGCCTGTAATGCCACCTGCGGTTCGGCGATCCACTCCAACACGGCATGGAACAATATCAGATCAACCGGCTGTGCCAAATGCTGACCGATCTCTTGTGCCGAACTTTGTATGAATTGCATGTTGTGGCTCACACCTTTCTGCTCGGCAAGCAACGCGGCGCGTTGGATCATCTCACCAGAAAGATCGCACAACAAGACCTGATGTCCTAATTCTGCCAGTTGGCAGGCCATATGGCCTTCGCCCCCACCGGCATCCAGAATGCGCAGTGGCCGCTGCGGCAACTGGGCCAGCAGCGTGGTCAGATCCTGCCAGACCACCGCCTGACGGATTTTTCCCTTGGTGGTGCCGTAAATATTACGCGCAAACTTCTCGGCAATATCGTCAAAATTGCGATCCTGCATGGACTACGGCTCCGCTGATTAAATCTTGGCCTGCGGCAAAACGCCTGCCCATTCAAACCTGCTATTTTGGCACAGACTGGCTTAGAATAAATCTTCTTGCAGCATGAATGCGGCCAGATGTCGCTTTTTCGCCCAAAAGGACCTGATTTTTGATGTTATTTCACCTGAAAAAATTTATTGGCAACCTGATGATGCCGCTACCCGCGCTGCTGTTGATCATGGGGCTGGCACTATTGCTGCTGTGGTTTACCCGCTGGCAGAAAAGCGGCAAAGTCATGTTAAGCCTGAGCTGGCTGCTGTTGCTGCTGCTCAGCCTGCAACCGGTCGCCGACCGCCTGTTGCGGCCACTGGAAGCCAGCTACCCAACCTATCGGGGCAACGGCCCGGTTGACTATATCGTGGTGCTGGGCGGTGGTTACACCTATAACCCAGACTGGGCACCCAGTTCCAACCTGCTCAACAACAGCCTGCCACGGGTGACGGAAGGCGTCAGGCTATACCTGTCACACCCAGGTAGCAAGCTGGTCTTCACCGGTGGAAAAGGCGCGAAAACGCGAAGCAGCGCGGCTACCGCAGCGCTGGTGGCTGAAAGCCTGGGCGTGCCAGCCAGCGACATCGTACTGGTAGATCGCCCGCGAGATACCGAGCAAGAAGCGGCAGAGGTCGCTAAATTGGTGGGACAACAGCCGTTTTTGCTGGTGACATCCGCTAATCACCTGCCGCGTGCCATGCGCTTCTTCGAGGCCCAAGGCCTGCATCCTATCCCGGCTCCGGCCAATCAGCTGGCCATTACCTCACCGTTGAATATCTGGGATCGGGTGATGCCTTCTGCCATGTTCCTTGGACACAGCGAGCGGGCGGCATACGAAACGCTGGGCAGCCTGTGGCAACGGCTAAAAGGAGACGACGAGGCCAGCAGCGATTAATTTGCCAGCCAAGGCCGTAGCTGTTGCGCGGCCTGATCGAACGCCGGACGATCCAGCTTGCCGGTATGGATCATCCTGGCCACCGCTTCCCACACCACGTAGAGCCAGCGACGAGACAGGAAAGACTCCGCCACCGGCGCACGTTGTAGATAGTGGAACATCAAACGATCCGGCATCCCCGCTTCGCAGAGCCTGAACAGCTCATATTCCCGTGGTGCCCACAGCATCATGCCTGGGTTGAGCATCGCCAGCAGTTGGTCGGTTTTGACATCTTTCAACATGCTACGTAACCCCAGATTACCGTGCACCAGCACGCAAGGATCGTCAAAACCGGCAAAAAATTCAGTCAACATTTCGCGCGTGCGGTACAACAGGCGGCGATCTTCCATGCTTAACAGCGGGGAATTCAGGTTACTCAGCGTTGACCAAAGCACCTCGATACGCTGCTGATACCAACTGAACCAGTCATTTTCCTGCGTACTGTCTACCGTGCCGACGCAGCCATGGCTATCGATGCGGTGCCAAGCCAGCATGCCGTCAACAATTTGATCCATCAACGCTTCCCAGCGGGCCAAGGTACGGGTTGGAGCCTCGACCGATACGCCACGCAGGCGTTCAATCAGCAAAATCTCTTTGTAGGGGGCTTGCCGGGTGTAGACCACGCCAAACACCGTGGGCAGGCGAATATCCCCTTCACGCGCCAGCATGGAGAGCTTATACGCCTCCTGCTGGGCAATGCCCTCGCAGACAAAGCTTTTTGCCATCAACGGGATCGCATTATCCTGGCGATCGTACAGCGAATACAGATGGGCATAGGGCTGTTCGCTGACGCGTTCCAGACGACCGACGGACTCCCCCAGCACAATACTCAATTCGGCACGCAGCTGCTCCATGGGGCGAAACCCTCCAGATTAAGGACAAGCATCTGACATCATTGAACGGCGAGCGGAGAAATTCTTCAACGTAGATCAATAAAAGGGATAAATCAGGGAATTGAGATGGCCGGGATCCCCGGCCAATAGACGGCTTAACGCTTGATGCAGTCCCGCACCCGTTGCAAGTCTTCTGGCGTATCGACGCCAACGCTCGGAATGACCTGCGCCACCGCAACGTGGATCTTTTCGCCGTACCACAGCACCCGCAGTTGCTCCAGCAGTTCAATCTGTTCCAGCTGGCTTGGCTGCCAACTGACGTAGCGGCGGACAAAGCCGGCACGGTAAGAGTAAATCCCGATATGCCGCAGCAGGCTGTTGCCGATAGTCTCTTTAGACTGAGCAAAGCGTTCACGATCCCAAGGAATGGTGGCGCGTGAGAAATAGAGCGCATAGCCTTGGGCATCCATTACCACCTTGACCGCATTCGGGTTGAAGGCTTCTTCTGCGGTTTCGATCGGCACCGCTAGCGTGGCCATCCCTGCGCTACTGGCCGCCAGGTTTTCTGCCACCTGACGTACGATAACCGGTGGGATCATCGGCTCATCGCCTTGCACATTGACGATGATCTCGTCATCGGCAAAGCCACATTTTTCGATCACTTCCGCCAGGCGCTCAGTACCGGAATGGTGATCCGGGCTGGTCATGCAGACCTCACCGCCAGCAGCCTCGACCGCTTTGGCTACTTCAGGATGATCGGTGGCAACGATCACGCGGGAAGCCCCTGATTCACGGGCACGTTCCATCACATGCACCACCATCGGCTTGCCGTGGATATCCGCCAACGGTTTACCCGGCAAGCGGGTGGACGCATAACGCGCCGGGATGATAGCGATAAAACTCATGCGTGCTTCTCGTCCAGTGGAATGGTACGCGCTTCGTTTTCCAGCAATACCGGAATACCATCACGCAATGGGTAGGCTAGGCCGTCCAGTTTGCAGACCAGTTCCTGATGTTCTTTGTTGAAATAGAGCTTGCCGTTGCAGACCGGGCAGGCAACGATTTCGAGTAAACGGTGATCCATGCTTCCTCCAGGGGGAAGATATGCTAACAGGGAAAGTGCGTGAGGATAGCATAACGCCATGGGGCCGGTTAATCACCGCCTGATTTGCTCAGACGGTTGCCGAACGGGAAATTTTTCTGCGGGGGTTGAATCGGACAATCGGCAGGCGTAGAATTTTTTGTGATATACATCACAAAAAAATGAGAACCTGCAAATGATCAAACGTATTCATAAAATCATCGCGCTGTTTGCCAACTACAGCAATTAAAAAACATAGCGGGCAACGTTGGAATTCGTTTTACCCTCGTTGACAACGTTGTTCGTTATTCTACTTCCCAGCCTTGTCCCCACTCCGCAGCCAGAATTGCTGGCACGTCCCCTAACGAGACCCGCTGCGCCCCGTGCCATTTTGCCGTGCGGGTAATAGCTTGACGAACATCCTGACAGCGTTGCTTGCCCAGCTTGACCCCGGGTTGCAGATGGCAACTGATCACCTCAAAAATACCCTGCTTACGGTGCATCTTCGCATCCACCCGGCCAATCAACTCGCCGCGCTGCAACAGCGGCAGCGTGAAATAACCATACTGGCGCTTTTCTTTTGGCGTGTAGCATTCCAGCCGATAATCAAAGTTGAACAGTTCCAGCGCACGCCGACGATCCCACACCACAGGATCAAACGGAGATAACAAACAGGTCACCGTGGATTTCAACTTCCCCTGCTCTGCCAACGCCAGCTCGGCTACGAGCGACTGATGGACATAAAACTCCCCTTCCATCCCTTCAATCGCAACCTTTGAGATCTCCCCTTGCTCCACTAACGTTGCCAACAACGGTTTAGGTGCGACACGTTTTAAACGGTAATAATCTGCCAGCCATTCGGCTTTAAACACGCCCAGATAACGGCAGCTACGGCTGAGCATCTGTTGGTGTGCCACCTCTGATGGGAGAGCGTGCACGCTGTCATCCCACTGCGGCAATAATCGTTCGGTGAGATCGTAGACACGATGGAAATTACGCCGTTCCGCCACCATCAGCTTGCCGGAGGTAAACAGAATTTCCAGATGGCGTTTTTCCGGCTTCCAATCCCACCAGCCATTAGCACCTTTTTTCTCAGCGCTGAAATCGGCCGAGCGCACCGGCCCCTGAACCGCGATATGTTGAAGCAGTTCGTCGATAGCCTGCTGATGTTGCTGCATCCACTCTTGCGAGTATTTCCACCCCATCCCCTGCGGTTGCAACATACGGTGGCGTAACAGACCAAAATCATCGATAGGGAGAAAACAGGCTTCGTGCGCCCAATACTCAAACAGCTTGCGGCTAGCCAAGGCTTGCTCCAGCCACTCTGGCCGATAGTCGCCCAGGCGGCTGAACAGCACCAGGTAAGGGCTACGGGCCACCACGCTGATGGTGTCAATTTGCAACAAGCCCATACGTTCAATGGCGGTAACGACATCATCGGGGCGAGCCTGGCGTTTGATCGGGGATAGCAGCCCTTGAGCGGCAAGATGAAGCGCGCGGGCAGAAGAAAGCGAAATAACTGGGATTGGCATCCTGATATCCAAGGTCATTTGAGCAATGGCCTGATGATAGAGGATTTTGGGGAAATTTTCTTCGCCAGTGCTTGGGGTGGCGGCACCGGCACTGGCGAGGAAAGTGCGGATCAGAACGCGATAACGTCTGCCGCTGACAGCCCGTGAGAGCTACGATAGATCGAGAACTCGACGTTCTGACCTTCGTTTAATGACTTGTTCTTGGTATTGGCGATAGCACGGCGGCTAACATAAATTTCGTCACTACCATCGACCGGTGAAATAAAACCATAGCCTTGAGCCTGATCAAACCATTTCACGTGGCCCATTTTTAATACAGTATTCTTAAACATATTTATATCCTTTCACTTGAGCATCCCTAACAACGTTCTTGTTATTATTGTTTGGATGCTACCAGCCCATCCTAAAGTTTTTCGTAACAAACCTCTCGTGAGCAAAAATTAAAAAACCCGCCAAAAAGCGGGCTTGTTGAACCTAATATCTTCCGCATAAATCAGCGCCAAGGCATCATTATGGTTGTATTAAGCTCTCGTAACGCGGTGACCTGTAAACTTACAGAGCAACAACGTTGGCGGCAGCCGGCCCGCGCGGGCTGTCCTGAATGGTATACTCAACACGCTGGCCTTCTGCCAGAGTCTTGAAACCGTCGGTCATGATTGCAGAGAAGTGTACGAATACATCCTTGCCGCCATCTTGCTGTTCAATAAAACCAAAACCTTTACTTTCATTGAACCACTTAACCTGACCAGTCTTCTTAGACATTACTATTACCTTTTAAATATTTACAAAACCTGCCCTATGGCAATTTGGCCGTTTGTCAGAATCATTACTTATGGCAGGTACTTAGAAGGTTCGTCTTTGAAGCGGAATCAGATGATAACGTCTTGGGAGGAACTACTTGACTCTATACTCGTACATAAATAGCGCTGCATCACAGGCCGGTATGCATTTACTCATAAACTCATCATCAAGACAAGAGGTTTATCACACTTTTTAGCTATGCTGGCAAAGAAAATTCTTATGACTCTGATTTTAATAAATTTAATTACTGCAATTTTAACCCCACTCCGGGAACATTCCTCCCCTTACTCATCCTTAGCGGCGATCGCTGCAAATGAGAGCTAACGCATAAAACACTAATATCGTTAGCCAATCGATAACAAATCACGAACCAACTGACTAGACTTGAGTCAAAAACACGGTAAGTGCGCATCCAGCCAGCACTATTGGCGGCCTAAACCGCATTTTTCAGATTTTATTGAGCTAAGGAGCTAGCAGCATGATCGACCTGCACTTCGTCTCGCCGAATGAAATTCGCGCCAAATTTTCCCTGGCGATGTCGGCCATGTATCAACAAGAGGTGCCACTGTACGGAGACTTGATCGAACTGGTCGCAGAAACCAACCGGCAGGTGCTGAGTGAAGACTCCGCCTTGGCCCACGGGTTACAGATTACCGGTGAAATCGGTCGATTATCTATGGAGCGCCACGGCGCTATTCGCGTTGGTACCGCTGCCGAGTTGCAGATCTTACGGCGGTTGTTTGCCGTGATGGGGATGTCGGCAGTGGGTTATTACGATCTGACCGTTGCCGGTGTCCCCGTCCACTCCACCGCCTTTCGCGCCGTGCATGAAGCCGATCTACAAGCCAGCCCGTTCCGCATCTTCACCTCGCTGTTACGACTCGAGTTGATCGAGAATGTGGCGCTACGCGAACTGGCACAACGGCTGCTGGATCGTCGCCGCATTTTTACCGAGCGTGCCTTGGAGTTGATGGCGTTACACGAGGTTCAGGGCGGACTAGATGCCGAGCAGGCACAGGAATTCGTTGCCCAAGCGCTAGAAACTTTCCGTTGGCACCGTTTGGCCACCGTCAGCGCCAGCGAGTATCAACAATTGCACCAGCAACATCGCCTGATCGCCGATATCGTCGCCTTCAAAGGGCCCCATATCAATCATCTGACGCCAAGAACGCTGGATATCGATCGGGTACAAGCGGCAATGCCGGAACGCGGTATTCCGCCTAAAGCGGTGATCGAAGGCCCGCCGACGCGCCACTGCCCTATCCTGTTACGCCAGACCAGTTTCAAAGCGTTAGAGGAAGAAGTGCTGTTTATCGAAGCGGATGGTCAACAGGTGCGAGGGCATCACACCGCGCGTTTCGGTGAGATTGAACAACGGGGCGTGGCCCTGACCGCCAAAGGGCGAGCGCTTTACGATCGCCTGCTACAGGCCACCCAGGATGAATTACAAGTCCCGGCCACGGAAGATAACGCGCCACGCTATTACCAACTGCTGGCTGAACATTTCCGGGCTTTCCCAGATGATTACAATACACTACGACTGCAACAATTAGCCTGGTTCCGCTATTTCCCTACCGAGTGCGGGCTGGCGGCAAAAGACACCATAGAGCAGCACAGCACGCTCGAACAACTCATCGCTCTGGACTACATCCGCTTCCAGCCGCTGGTGTATGAAGATTTCCTGCCGGTCAGTGCCGCCGGGATTTTTCAGTCGAATCTGGGGGATAGCCGCCATACGCAGTATGCGGCGGCATCAAGCCGTACGGCGTTTGAACAGGCATTAGGGGTTAGCGTGATTGATGAAATGGAACTCTACCAGCAAACACAACAGCGCTCACTGCAAGCTTGCGCGCAAGCCCTGGGACTGCGCGCATTGGAAGCTTGAATTATTTGACCAACTTTTGGATGTCTTGCAGCAGTTGCTCGGCCTGTTCGGTGGGAAGCACCGCCTCAACCGGCAGATACCACCAGTCAGGCTGGGCAAAGGCACGGCATTTCACCGCATCCTTCTCGGTCATCAGCAGCGTTTGGCCCTGGCTCACCAGTGCGGCTAACTGCCCGTGATGGTATTCCTGATGATCGGCAAAGGCCACTTCGCGATCGACCTCAACCCCCAACTTTTCCAACGTGGCGAAAAAGCGTGGTGGATGGCCGATCCCAGCCATAGCCACCACGTGGGGCAGTTCGATCGCCGGACGGCGTTCACCGCTGGCGATATTCACCGCATCCTGCGCCCGGAGCTTCATGGCGATCTCTCCGGGTTGGGCGATCCCCCCATTTGCCACGCAGGCATTCACCGTTTTTAAGCGGGCAACACGTTCACGCATTGGGCCTGCGGGTAACCACCAGCCATTACCAAAACGACGCACGCCATCGATGACCACCAGCTCAAAATCACGCTGCAAGGCATAGTGCTGGAGGCCGTCGTCGGTGATGATCAAATCCAGTTCACCCTGGTTTAGCAAGGCTTGCACCGCTTCGGCACGCTTCGGCGAAATAGCCACCGGTGCCCCGGTACGCTGATAGATCAGCACCGGCTCATCGCCGGCCTGTCGGGTGGTGGTTTGCTCGTTCAGCACCAACGGATAGACAGCCGATTTGCCGCCATAGCCTCTGGAAACCACGCCGACCCGGTAGCCACGCTGCTGTAACTGCTCCACCAGCCAGATCACCATCGGCGTTTTACCGTTCCCCCCCGCAGTGAGGTTGCCCACAATAACGACAGGCACCGGCGCGCGCCAACTTTTGCGTAAACCGCAGCGGTAGCTAAGGCGGATCAGACCGCTCACCAGGCCATACAGCCAGGAAAACGGCAACAGCAGCAGGTATATCAGTGAACTACCGGACCAGATGCGCTCGATCATTACTGACCAAACTGCATACGGTGAAGTTGTGCGTAAGCCCCTTTCTGCTCGATTAACTCGGCATGCTGGCCACGTTCAACAATACGCCCGTCTTCAACCACCAGGATCTCATCGGCTTTCTCGATGGTTGACAGGCGGTGGGCAATCACCAGCGAGGTACGGTTTTTCTGTAGCTCGTCCAACGCCGACTGGATCGCACGTTCGGATTCGGTATCCAGCGCGGAGGTCGCTTCATCCAGGATCAGGATCGGACAATCGCGCAGCAAGGCACGAGCGATGGCAATACGTTGACGCTGCCCACCGGAAAGCATCACGCCGTTCTCACCAATCACCGTATCCAGACCTTTCTCCATTTTATCAATAAAGTCGGTGGCATAGGCCATGCGCGCCGCTTTCTCAATCTCTTCGCGGCTGTAGCGTTCTTCACGAGCATAGGCAATATTGTTGGCGATAGTGTCATTGAACAAGTGAACGTTCTGCGATACCAGCGCAACCTGATCGCGTAGCGAGGCCAAGGTGTATTCCCGCAGGTCATGACCATCCATCAGGATCTGCCCTTCCTGGATGTCGTAGAAGCGCGTCAGCAGGTTGGCAATCGTCGATTTACCTGAACCGGAACGACCAACCAACGCCACCGTTTTACCTTCTGAAATGCTCAGATTGATATCACGCAGCGCCGGGGTATCACGCCCTGGGTAGTAGAAGGTCACGTTGCGGAATTCGATGTCCCCTTTGGCGCGTTCGATCTGGCGAGTCCCTGAGTCTTTTTCCTGTTCCATATCCAGGATGGAGAACAGCGTCTGGCAGGCTGCCATCCCACGTTGGAACTGGGCATTCACGTTAGTCAGTGATTTCAGCGGACGCATCAAGGCAATCATGGAGGAGAACACAACGGTAATGGTGCCGGCGGTCAATGTTTCCATCACGCTAGGGAAGCTAGCGGCGAACAACACAAACGCCAATGCCAGCGAAGCGATCAACTGAATGATAGGGTCGGAGATAGAAGACGCAGAAACCAGCTTCATACCCTGCTGACGCATGCGGTTGCTGACCGTATTGAAACGTTCGGTTTCCACCTGTTGGCCACCGAAGATCAGCACCTCTTTATGCCCTTTCAGCATCTGCTCGGCACTGGTGGTTACCTGCCCCATGGTGTTCTGCATGTTTTTGCTGATGTTACGAAAACGCTTGGAGACCATGCGGATAGTAAAAGCAACGATAGGTGCCAGCACGATCAAGATCAGCGAAAGCTGCCAGCTGTTATAAAACATCACGATAAACAGGCCGATGATCGAGGCCCCTTCACGCACTACGGTAACCAGTGCACCAGAAGAGGAGGAAGCTACCTGCTCGGAGTCATAGGTGATACGTGAAAGCAGCGTCCCGGTGGACTGCTGGTCAAAAAAGGCGACCGGCATTCTCATCATATGGCCGAACAGACGGCGACGCATTTGCATCACCACCATGCCAGACACCCAGGAAATACAGTAGGTGGAGATATAGCTGGTGATACCACGCATGATCATCAGGCCAATAACTACCAGAGGCATCCAGAGCAACACGCGGCTGTCGGTTTTGCCAAATCCATCCAATAGCGGCTTGAGCAGGGACAGCATCAGCGCATCCCCGCCTGCGTTGAACACTAACGCAACGGCTGCGACAGTCAACCCGGTACGGTAGGGTTTTATCATCGGCCAGAGGCGACGAAATGTCTGCCAGGTGGAAAGATCTTTATCATTCATCATGCAAATACCAGCATCGGAAGAAATAGCGGCCTATTCTACTCATTATCACCCTCGACGCCAAACCGCTGATGGTACCAACGCGGATTTAGTTGTTCGCGAAAGCCTTTAACCTGCCAATAGTTATCATAAAACAGCAGGCTCAACTGCCCTGAGCGGGCCGTATCACGCCAGGAAATGTGATTTTCCCGGTAGCGTTTGACGATTTTCTCTGCGGGTAAGCGCCAGACGTTGTAACGAGAAGCCGAGGCTAAAGCCAACTCAGGGGCAACAGCCCGCAAGAATGGCGGCGTTGAAGATGTCTTGCTGCCGTGATGTGGTACCTGGAGGAACGTGCTGGGTAAATTCGCACGTTGCTTCAGCAACGCCTGCTCGGCCCGGCTTTCAATATCGCCAGTCAACAACAGGCTGAACTTCCCATCATCGACACGTACGACGCAGGAATCATCATTACCTGCCTGCTCTTTTCGCTCTGGCGGCCACAGTACCTGAAAGTTTAGCCCGCGCCACACCCAACGCTGCCCTTGTACGCAAGGCAGTGGGCCAACGTTGATTATCGGCGTACGTACACTGGCCTGCGGGAACGCCGCTGCCAATACCGGCAAACCACCAATATGATCCAGATGACTATGGCTGATAATGATTTGCTCCAGCGCTATCTGCCGCCAACGCAATAATGGCAAGATCATGCGTTCTGCCGCGCTGGAGGTCTGCCAACGGTTTCCCGTATCATAGATAACCGCTTTGCCCTGCTTTTCGATCACCACGGCCAGGCCGTGGCCCACGTCGATCATATCGACCCTCCAGCGATAATCTGGTGCCCTTTCCCGCCAGAGTAAGCCCCCCAGCACAACGACGGCACAACCGACAGGAAAGTAAAACCACCAGCGAAAGCGCCAGCAAACCACCGCCAACCAGCCAAAGACGCTAAAATGCAGCAGGGCAGCGCCTACCTGTAGCCACCCCTGTTCGAGCCAAGGTAGCGGCCATAGGGCCCAACCAACGGTAAGATCGGCCAGTTGCCAACACCAGCGACTTAGCGGCGGAATAAAGAACAGCATCAATGCCAGCAAGATCAACGGCACCGATAGCAGGGAAACAATCGGTACCGCCCACAGGTTGGCGGGCAACGATGTCCAGCTCAAGCCATGAAACAAGCCAAACTGTAATGGCATCAGCAACAGCGTCATCCCCAGTTGGATGTGCAGCCAACGCAAAGGTGCCCAGCCCCAAAATGCGCTGAAACGCCTTGGCAGCGCTGCCCATTCAAACCAGAAGATTAAAGCCGCAACCGCCAAGGCGGAAAGCCAGAGACTGTCCGAGAGCACGGACATCGGATCACACAGCAACAATAGGCTGATACACCACAGCCAGATTTGCCAGGAAGTACAGATAACGCCGTTGAGACGAAGCCAGAACCATAGGGACAAGGCGATAAAGGCACGCATCGCCGGAGGTTGTCCCCCTGCTAACCAGACATAGCACAGCGCCATCAGCCAGCCAACGATCAACGGGAAGCGGTAGCCGATATAACGCGCAGGCAATAAATACTGTACGCCACGCGCCAGCCCCCAGGCAAAGGCTCCGGCAAGGGAAATATGTAGACCAGAAATAGCCATCAGGTGAGCCACACCGGTTTTCATCAGTTGCCCACGCAGCTCATTACCCATCAGTGCCCGCTCACCAAAGGCTAGCGCTAGCAACACCGAGCGTTGCGCCAGCGGCATGAGCGCTTGATCCGTCTGCTTAACGATGTGCTGCCGCCAGTAGCAGCCCTCATTCAACATAGTTGCGGTTCGTATAAAACCCTGCAACGGTTGCCGATTGGCAATCGCCCAGCGTTGCCCGTTAAATCCCCCTTCATTCAGGCTGCTGTGCACCGGACGGAAACGAACCTTCAGTTCCCAACGTTGACCCGCACAGGGCTTTTCACCGCGCCAGTTAGCCTTAAAGAACAGCGCGGGAACCAACCAATGCCCACTGACCTGCTCTATACGCAGTTGAACCTGTGGCATCTCAGCCCCATCCAGCCAAATGCTTTGCACGGAGGCTATCACGACTTTATCGCCGCTAGTCGTTAATGTTGCTACCTGTTGCATCAGCAGGTTGGCGCTGCCGGTGGCGTAGATAAAACCCAGCAGGCAGCAGCACAGTGCCCGGCCCCATGGGTTCGGTTTATGACGCCATAGCCACAACGCCACAACCGCCAACCCTAGCAATACAGGTAACGACGGCAATTGGGGTAACCACAGTATTGGCAGCATCCCTATCACCAAAGCGATGGCGGCCATGTCCAGTGAGATCCTGATTTTCGCGCTCCTTGCAGTGATGACACTCAGTTAAACGCCCCTCACCCTAGCCCTCTCCCAAAGGGCTAGGGGACTGAGCGTGCTACAAATTAGCTCCCGTGCCTGACCTCAGCACCTAGGATTGGGTCGCGGGGAAATAGCCTCTGCAACAGAGGTTACTTCTCAACCGTCTAAGCGCCAGTTGCGGAATTTTGTTCAGGAAAGTGGGACGCAAACAATCCGTGGGTTATCGATCATTTGCAGGGACGATTGCGTGAAGAAACACAAGACTTGGTAGGAATAACAATGGAGGAAGATTTTACAGGCGAAAAAAAACGGCACCCTAAGGCACCGTTTATATTCTTTACAAGCAACAACACTATGGGTGGTCAGCGACTAGCCATAGATATTGGCACGGTCACGTAACTCTTTACCTGGCTTGAAGTGAGGGACGTACTTGCCGTCCAACTCAACTTTATCACCCGTTTTAGGGTTACGGCCGACGCGCGGAGCACGGTAGTGAAGCGAAAAACTGCCGAATCCGCGGATCTCGATGCGCTCACCCTCGGCAAGCGTAGCTGCCATGTGTTCGAGCATCTCTTTCACTGCATCCTCAACGGCCTTCGCCGGAATATGAGATTGCTGGCCAGCAAGTCTTTCAATAAGTTCAGACTTGGTCATAGTACCTCCAAGCTTTGCAGCTAAACTACCGTATCGGGGCGGTTAACAAACCGCCCCCCGTCATTACTCGCCTTTAGCCGCTTTGAAGGCTTCAGCCATAGCGTTGGAGAAGTTGCTTTCTTCCGGCTTACTGCTGTTAACCGTAGCGATTGCATCTTTCTCGTCTGCTTCGTCCTTAGCACGGACGGAGAGGCTTACAACGCGGTTCTTACGGTCAACGCCAGTGAATTTAGCTTCAACTTCGTCACCAACGTTCAGAACCAGAGTTGCGTCTTCAATACGGTCGCGAGAGGCTTCAGAAGCACGCAGGTAACCTTCTACGCCGCCTGCCAATTCAACTGTAGCACCTTTGGCGTCAACTGCAGTGACTTTACCAGTAACAATAGTACCTTTCTTGTTCATAGACAGGTAGTTATTGAACGGATCTTCAGCCAGTTGCTTCACGCCCAGGGAGATGCGCTCGCGCTCTGCGTCAACTTGCAGAACCACAGCTGCGATTTCGTCGCCTTTCTTGTATTCACGAACTGCTTCTTCGCCTGCAACGTTCCAGGAGATGTCAGACAGGTGAACCAGGCCGTCGATACCGCCGTCCAGGCCGATGAAGATACCGAAGTCAGTGATAGACTTGATTTTACCTTCAACGCGGTCGCCCTTGTTGTGGGTTTCTGCGAATTGCTGCCATGGGTTATTTTTGCACTGCTTCAGGCCCAGGGAGATACGACGACGCTCTTCATCGATGTCCAGAACCATCACTTCCACTACATCGCCCACGTTAACAACTTTGGACGGATGGATGTTTTTGTTGGTCCAATCCATTTCAGAAACGTGTACCAGACCTTCAACGCCTTCTTCGATTTCCACGAAGCAGCCGTAATCAGTCAGGTTGGTAACACGACCAGTCAGCTTGGTGCCTTCTGGGTAACGTTTAGCGATAGCAACCCATGGATCTTCGCCCAGTTGCTTCAGGCCCAGAGATACACGAGTACGCTCGCGGTCGAACTTCAGCACCTTGACAGTGATTTCGTCGCCCACGTTGACAATTTCGCTTGGGTGCTTAACGCGTTTCCAAGCCATGTCAGTGATGTGCAGCAGGCCGTCAACACCACCCAGATCCACGAATGCACCGTAGTCAGTGAGGTTCTTAACGATACCTTTAACTTCCATGCCTTCCTGCAGGTTTTCCAGCAGTTGATCGCGCTCTGCGCTGTTCTCGGATTCGATTACTGCACGACGAGAAACAACAACGTTGTTGCGCTTCTGGTCCAGCTTGATGACTTTAAACTCAAGCTCTTTGCCTTCCAGGTGCAGAGTGTCGCGAACTGGACGCACGTCAACCAGAGAACCTGGCAGGAACGCACGAATACCGTTCAGCTCTACAGTGAAGCCACCCTTAACTTTGCCGTTGATAACACCGACGACAGTTTCAGCTTCTTCGTAAGCTTTTTCCAGCGTGATCCAAGCTTCGTGACGCTTAGCTTTCTCACGGGACAGCAGAGTTTCACCGAAGCCATCTTCAACAGCGTCCAGCGCAACGTCAACTTCGTCACCAACCTGGATTTCCAGCTCGCCCTGGGCGTTTTTGAATTGCTCAGCCGGGATGGCAGACTCAGATTTCAGACCGGCGTCAACCAGTACGATATCTTTATCGATAGCAACAACAACACCACGAACGATGGAACCCGGACGGGTTTCGATTGTTTTCAGGGATTCTTCAAAGAGTTGAGCGAAAGATTCAGTCATGTTTAATCTTCAGGGTTCTATAGTTTAACGTCCATTTAGCATCCCGCCGAATGGGGTTGTTTGACATACCCCGCCATTGGCTCCATGCCGACAGGGTTTAGGTTACAGGGGTAAAATTTTACCCGATATATTCAGTTACTGCCATGCAATACGATGACAAATATACAAAAAGATAATCACGCCGCCGCGCTTATTGCTGCGGCAACGCCAAAACTTCGTGTGCATATGCCAACGCCCGCTGGATCACTTCCTCGATTGACATGCTGGTAGAATCCAACACGAGCGCATCGAGAGCCGGTACCAGTGGCGCAATAGCCCGATTACGGTCACGGTCATCCCGTTCCTTTATCTCGGCTAAAAGACGTTCAAAGTTAACATTAAAGCCTTTTTCCTGCAACTGTAGCATGCGACGATGCGCTCGCTCTTCCGAAGAAGCGTCGAGGAAAATTTTAACCGGTGCATCCGGGAACACCACGGTACCCATATCACGGCCATCGGCGATCAGGCCCGGTGTCTCGCGAAATGCACGTTGACGGCGTAACAGCGCCTCGCGAACGCGTGGGAATGCCGCCGTTTGCGAAGCCGTATTGCCAACGGTCTCGGTGCGGATCTCATTACTGACGTCCTCACCTTCCAAAATCACCTGCAGCTTGCCGTCCTGAGCAATAAATCGGACGTCGAGATGGGCGGCCAAGGGGACTAACGCCTCTTCAGAGGTGATATCCACCTGATGGTGCAACGCTGCCAGAGCCAGTACGCGATAAATCGCGCCGGAATCCAGCAAACGCCAACCAAGGGATTCTGCCAGCGCTTTGCACAACGTGCCTTTGCCCGCACCACTTGGTCCATCAACGGTTATCACCGGAAATGTAGCCGTCATTTCTCTCTCCTTCAGGTAGAAACCTCACAGGAACACACCTGCTCTCTGCCCCGGTAGGAGCAGATTCGGGGGCGTATTATACGCGCCTGTGGGGTTTACTGTTACCTAGAACTGTCTGGTTGTCGAAAATATGGGCACTAATACGCAAAAAAGTATAGCGGGTATGCGGGAGGGAGGAACAAAAAGGCCTCGAATGAGGCCTTTGATAAGAAAAACGGAGGATTATGCCAACTGGCTGATACGCGCCAACTGCTCAAAATAGTCCGGGAAGGTCTTGGCGGTACATTTCGGGTCAAGAATGGTCACCGGCGTATCGGACAGCGCCACCAGCGAGAAACACATCGCCATACGGTGATCGTTGTAGGTGCCAATCTCGGCAAACTGCAGCTTGCTTGGCGGCACGACGTGGATGTAATCCTCACCTTCATCCACCTCTGCGCCAACTTTACGCAGTTCTGTCGCCATCGCCGCCAGACGGTCGGTTTCCTTCACCCGCCAGTTATAAATATTGCGAATAGTAGTCGGCCCGGTCGCGAACAGCGCGGTGGTGGCAATCGTCATCGCCGCATCCGGGATATGGTTCATATCCATATCGATGCCTTTCAACTCGCCGCGGCTGCATTCGATAAAATCATCGCCCCAGGTGATACGCGCGCCCATCTTTTCCAGCACGTCGGCAAATTTGGTATCGCCCTGCACGCTTTTTTTACCGATACCAGTAACGCGCACGGTGCCGCCTTTAATTGCCGCAGCGGCCAGGAAATAGGAAGCAGAAGAGGCATCGCCTTCTACCAGATAGTCGCCTGGAGAGCGGTAAGTCTGCTGACCACGAATATGGAACACGCGATAGTTGTCGTGCGTGACCTCAACACCGAAAGTGTTCATCAGGTGCAGAGTAATATCGATATACGGCTTGGAAACCAGCTCACCCTTGATATGGATCGCGGTGTCTTGGGCCGCTAACGGTGCCATCATCAACAAGGCGGTCAGGAACTGGCTGGAAACGCTGCCGTCAACGCTGACGTCGCCGCCGCGGAAACCGCCACGTAAACGCACCGGTGGGTAGTCTGTTTGCTCAAGATAATCGATTTGCGCTCCGCCCTGGCGTAAGGCATCCACCAGATGGCCGATCGGCCGCTCCTTCATGCGTGGCTCGCCGGTCAACACGACATCGCCCTCTCCCAGGCACAATGCTGCTGCCAAAGGGCGCATTGCCGTACCGGCATTACCGAGGAACAGTTCCAACGGTTGCTTGGCAACCAATGGACCCGCGTTGCCCTCAACGGAACAGGTGGTGCGATCGTCGGAGAGTTGGTAATTCACTCCCAGCGCCTGCAAGGCATTCAGCATATGACGCACGTCGTCGCTGTCCAGCAGGTTGGTAAGCCGGGTCGTTCCCCGCGCCAGTGCAGCCAAAAGCAAGGCCCGATTGGATACGCTCTTGGAGCCGGGTAAGTTAACGGTGCCATCGACCAAAGCAACCGGTTGTAACGTCAGGGAATCCACCATGTGAACAAAACTCTCCAGAATCTGATAAACGAAACGGCCCCGGAATAATGCCGGAGCCGCTTTAATGCAAAAGGACAACAGCGGTACGACCGCTCGCTCAGTGCGGGCGGTGGCAATCAACCATGGCGACGTTCAAAGTCGACCATAAAGTCGGTCAGGGTCTTCACGCCCGCTAGCGGCATCGCATTATAGATGGAAGCACGCATGCCGCCTACTACGCGGTGACCCTTCAGCGCTTGCAGGCCAATGGCCTCTGCTTCGCTCAGGAACACTTTATCCAGTGCGGCGTCTGCAAGCTGGAACGGCACGTTCATCCAGGAGCGGTTAGCAATGGCCACGCGGCTACGGTAGAAATCGGACTGATCGATGGTGCTATACAGCAACTCGGCCTTGGCCTGGTTACGTTTTTGCATCTCCACCAGGCCGCCCTGCTCTTTCAGCCATTTGAACACCAGGCCAGACAGATACCAGGCGAAAGTTGGCGGCGTGTTGAACATCGAGTCATTTTCGGCCAGCACGGTGTAATCCAGGATCGAAGGGACTTCACGGCGCGCTTTACCCAACAGGTCGTCACGAACGATCACCAGCGTCAGACCTGCCGGGCCAATGTTTTTCTGTGCGCCCGCATAGATCACGCCGAAACGGCTGACGTCTAACGGACGGGAAAGGATGGTCGAAGAGTAATCGCCGATCACCACTTTATCGCCAAAGTCTGGCGTTTCATCAATGGCAACACCATCGATGGTTTCGTTCGGGCAGTAGTGCACGTAAGCCGCGTTATCGCTCAGTTGCCACTCTTTCATCGGCTTGATGCCGCTTAGACCGTCAACAGTGGTTTTAACGTCAATCACCTTCGGCTGGCAGTATTTTTCCGCTTCGGTGATCGCGCTGTGCGCCCAGTAGCCGCCATCGATATAGTCGGCAGTGGTGTTATCACCCAACAGGTTCAGCGGCAACGCGGCGAATTGCGCGCGGGCACCACCGTGGCAGAACAACACTTTATAGTTGGCGGGGACTTTCAGCAGATCGCGCAGATCCTGTTCGGACTGTTCGGCGACGGCGATGAATTCTTTACTGCGATGGCTGATTTCCATTACCGAAGTGCCAAGACCGTGCCAGTTGCACAGCTCTTGTTCAGCACGACGCAACACTTCCACCGGCAGCATCGCCGGACCAGAGCTAAAATTATAAACCTGAGTCATTTCCCCTCACCACATTCACTGTGCGCCGTAACAAACGGCTTTCGACATATGCCCGAAGTTAACGCTGATGTTAACCAACGCTATCGGTTTTATCACTCACGTAACCCGGCTGCAATGCTTATTGTTCCAAGGGTGGGAAACTGACAAGACCGCAAATAACAGGCTGTGCGGCCTCAGGGTTTATTTGTGCCATAAAACGCTGTGACACTGGCGTATTCAGCGGGTTAACGCGGTTTTTTGTGCTGTATTCAGCTAACCCGGCTATGGGTCATTGCCGCTATCCATTTACGGTTGCCACAGCGTGGGCAGAGGTTGTCAGGCGATGGCGTCAAAGTTGAAATCAGGCTACACATGCCGCAGGCATAGTCTCCCTTGGTCTCGATCTGGGTCAGGCTCTTGACGCATTTTGCCGGTAATACTGGTAATCCGGGCCGAACCTGATCATCCGGATAGAAATACACCGATATGGTGCCATTCACCTCCAGTATGGCCAACCTGACCTGCCCGAGGTGTTCAACCCCGGCTTGGCGGAGTTCCATAAAGAACTCATCGTGGGTGATATTTTCCCGGCACAGGATGTCCCAATCGAACAGCCCCTCGCTGACCAGGATCAGTGGCTCACCCTCCATCCAGATCTGGAGCCTCTGGAAGCGATCCATCAGCCAGGTGGAAAAGCGGTACATCACCATCATGCATACGAACACCATCAGCACGGGCAACAGAGGGACATTATGATAAAACGCCACGTCACCGGCTGCCGATCCCAGCGTCAGAATAATCAGCACCTCAAATAGCGACATTTGACGTACGCCACGCCGCCCGGTCATTTTTAAAAAGATAAACACCAGCAAAAAGGTAAACAGGCAGCGTAGCGCCACTTCGGCCAGGAACTCCGGCGTGGTTTCATCAAATGCCATTCTTTGGATATCAAATGCCTGCATGAAATCGGTCCTGCGTAAGGGGGATTTCATACAGCATAGTCTGGGTGGGAAAAATGGGGGCATTACGCCCCCACAAGTTCGGAGATCAATACTGATTAAACATCGCCTGGATCTGTTTAGCATCCTTGGTCTGGGTTAATGCCAACTGTAATAGAATGCGCGCTTTTTGCGGATTCAAGGTACCCGCAGCCACAAAACCGAGCTTGGTATCATCCACTTCCGCATCTTCGGTAGTGGAACCGGTAGGCACGCGGGAGGAACGCACTACCGCCACGCCGTTATGCGCCGCCGTCGCCAGCGTATCAAACACGGTTTTATACAGGTTGCCATTGCCTACACCTGCGCTGACGATCCCCTGATAGCCTTCGGCAATCAGCGCCTTGGCCGGTGCATCCGACGCATTGGCATAGTTATAGATAATGCCAACCTGTGGCAGCGTGTTCATCTGGTCCACGTTAAACGGGGTTTCAGTGGTGTGTTTACGTTGTGGAGTACGTTGGTAATCGATTTTGCCGTTATGGATGAACCCCAGCGGACCATAGTTAGGTGACTGGAAAGTCTGTACGCCTGTGGTATTGGTTTTCGTCACGTCGCGACCATCAAGCACCGTATCATTCATCACCACCAGCACGCCCCGCTTGGCTGACTGTGGATCGGCAGCCGTGACCACGGCGTTATACAGGTTGAACGGACCATCGGCGCTCATGGCGGTTGCCGGGCGCATCGCCCCAACAATCACTACCGGTTTATCGCACTTGACGGTGAGATCCAGGAAATACGCGGTCTCCTCCAGCGTGTCGGTTCCGTGAGTGATCACAAACCCATCGGTTTTGGCACAATCAGCGTTAATTTTTTTGACCAGTTTGAGCCACACTTCGTCATTCATATCCTGCGAACCGATATTAACGACCTGTTCACCCTGCACGTTGGCCACCTTTTTCAACTCAGGTACGGCATCTACCAATGCCTCAACGCCCAGTTTACCCGCTGTATAGTTGGACTTGGTTGCCGAGTCGCCACCACCAGCAATAGTGCCACCCGTTGCCAGCAAGGTGATATTCGGTAACGCCAATGCCGAGCCACAAGCCCCGGCCAACAAGATTGCCAACACGCTGAGTTTCACTGATTTCATTACGTTTCTCCATTATGGTTAACCCGCTGAATTATCGTCTTTATCCCCATAAAAACTGTGACATCTGATCGGCTTTCGGAATACGTGGAGCTTGAGAGCAAAACCCCGTATCATTGCGCGTTTTTAGTACGCCAAATAAGTGAAGACAATGACGCAAACTTTTATTCCTGGCAAAGACGCTGCGCTGGAAGACTCCATCGCCCGTTTTCAGCAGAAATTAACCGATCTGGGTTTCAATATCGAAGAAGCCTCCTGGCTGAATCCGGTGCCACACGTCTGGTCAGTGCATATCCGCGATCGCGATTGCCCACTGTGCTTCACCAACGGTAAGGGTGCCAGCAAGAAGGCCGCGCTGGCTTCCGCGCTGGGCGAATATTTCGAACGCCTGTCGACCAACTATTTCTTTGCCGATTTCTATTTGGGCCAACAGATTGCCGAAGGCGATTTCGTTCATTACCCTAATGAAAAATGGTTCCCAATCCCGGCGGACAATACGCTGCCGCAGGGCATTCTGGATGAGCGCACGCACGCCTTCTACGATCCGGAGCAGGAACTGACTGCCAGCGATCTGATCGATCTGCAATCGGGCAATAGCGATCGTGGTATCTGTGCCCTGCCATTCTCCCGCCAGTCGGATCAGCAGACCGTGTATATCCCGATGAATATTATCGGCAACCTGTACGTGTCCAACGGCATGTCCGCAGGCAACACCGCCAACGAAGCGCGGGTGCAGGGCCTTTCCGAGGTGTTCGAGCGTTATGTGAAGAATCGCATCATCGCCGAATCTATCAGCCTGCCGGAAATCCCGAGCGAAGTGCTGAACCGCTACCCTGGCGTGGTTGAGGCTATCGCCACGTTGGAAGCAGAAGGCTTCCCGATCCTGTCCTATGATGCCTCGCTAGGCGGCAACTATCCGGTGATCTGCGTGGTGTTGTTTAACCCTGCCAACGGCACCTGCTTTGCGTCCTTTGGTGCCCACCCTGATTTTGGGGTCGCGCTGGAGCGTACCGTTACCGAACTGCTGCAAGGCCGCGGCTTGAAAGATCTGGATGTGTTTACCGCGCCAACCTTCGATGACGAAGAAGTGGCCGAGCACGCCAATCTGGAAACCCACTTTATCGATTCCAGCGGTTTGATTTCCTGGGATATGTTCAAGCAGGATGCCGACTACCCGTTTGTCGACTGGAGTTTCAGCGGCAGCACGCAGGAAGAGTTCGCCACCCTGATGAGCATCTTCAATAAAGAAGACGCCGAAGTGTACATCGCCGATTACGAGCACCTGGATGTTTACGCCTGCCGCATCATCGTTCCGGGGATGTCTGATATCTATCCGGCAGAAGATCTGTTGCTGGCGAACAACAGCATGGGCGCACACCTGCGCGAAACCCTGCTGCAACTACCGGGCAGCGAGTTGGAGCCTGAAAAATACCTGGCGCTGATCCAGCAATTGGATGATGAAGGGCTGGACGATTTCACCCGCGTACGTGAATTGCTGGGCATTGCCTCAGGTAAAGACAACGCCTGGTACACGCTGCGCGTCGGCGAACTGAAATCCATGCTGGCACTGGCCGGTGGCGATCTGGAGCAGGCGCTGATCTGGGCCGAGTGGACGCAGGAGTTCAACGCATCGCTGTTTACCCCAGAGCGCAGCAACTATTACCGCTGTCTGCAAACGCTGCTGCTGTTGGCACTGGAGCCAGAGCGTGAACCTGCCCAGTATCACACGGCCTTCGTGAAGATGTATGGTCAGGACGCGGTTGATGCGGCCTCTGCAGCCATGAGCGGCGAAGAACGCTTCAACGGCCTGTTTGCCATCGACAGTGAATTGAAGGCCCTACCGGCCCATCAGGCGCTGTTGGCGGCTTACGAAAAGCTACAAACCGCCAAACGCCGTCATTGGGCACAGGCGTAAGCTAGCTTGAAACGCCGGTAAAATTTTACCGGCGTTACTCCCAAAGAAGCAGTCCTGGTTCGTCGCCGATCAAAAAAACGGCTAATCCAGGCGATGAATATTTTCATAAAAAGCGCACTTATCGGCCAACCGGCAAATTAAATCGCCAATTGTTACGGCAGCGTAAAATATTAATGAGCGATCAATTAATCAATATTGATCAAAAAGCGATAATAAGTACAAAGATTTAACCCTTCCCAGTCAAATCCGACGTCAAATTCAAAATTTTTTATAAACATTAAAAAATATTTTTTAATTAAAAATCAATACATTAAGCCAATAACCCTTACACATTTTGCGGTTTTCAGGCCTTTTACTTCTGCGCGATATGATCCAAGTCAATTTTTACCCTATACTGCTTTGCTAGTATCTCAATGTATTGTAATAACCCTTAAGAGCGAGAGTTAGTGTGAGAGCTGACAACCCCTTCGATATGCTGTTACCTGCCGCGATGGCGAAAGTTGCCGAAGATGCAGGGGTTTATAAAGCCACCAAGCGTCCGCTAACGACTTTTTATTTAGCGATCACCGCAGGTGTGTTCATTTCTATCGCGTTCGTTTTCTATATCACTGCGACCACCGGCACCGCCGCCATTCCTTTCGGCCTCGCCAAGCTGGTGGGTGGTATCTGCTTTTCTATGGGTTTGATGCTGGTCGTCGTCTGTGGGGCTGACCTGTTTACCTCCACCGTACTGACCGTGATTGCCAAAGCCAGCGGGCGTATTACCTGGGGGCAACTGGCTCTTAACTGGCTGAACGTCTATATTGGTAACCTGATTGGTGCGCTGTTCTTTGTAGCTCTGATCTGGTTCTCTGGCGAGTATATGGCGGCCAATGGCCTGTGGGGTTTGAACGTACTGCAAACCGCCGACCATAAACTGCATCACACCTTTATCGAAGCCGTCTGTCTCGGCATCCTGGCTAACCTGATGGTTTGTCTGGCCGTCTGGATGAGCTACTCCGGCCGCAGCCTGATGGACAAGATGTTCGCCATGATCCTGCCGGTAGCCATGTTTGTTGCCAGTGGCTTTGAGCACAGTATCGCCAACATGTTTATGATCCCTATGGGTATAGTGGTTAAACACTTCGCCACGCCAGAGTTTTGGCAAGCCGTAGGAGCAACACCCGAGCAATTCGCTCATCTGACCGTAAGCAACTTTATCATCGACAACCTGATCCCCGTCACCATTGGTAACATCATTGGCGGTGGTCTGCTGGTTGGGTTGACTTACTGGGTAATTTATCTGCGTGGTGGCGAACAGAAGCATTAATCTGTTGGCCGGCACGGCGCCGGGTTTACAAGAAATCCACATTAGAAGGTAGGTGTATAATGACCGAACTTAACGAGAAGTTAGCGACCGCTTGGCAAGGTTTCAGCGAAGGTGACTGGCAGAAAGAAGTCAACGTGCGTGACTTCATCCAGAAAAACTACACTCCTTACGAGGGTGATGAATCCTTCCTGGCTGGCGCAAGTCAAGCCACTACCACCCTGTGGGACAAGGTTATGGAAGGGATCAAACTGGAAAACCGCACCCATGCGCCAGTTGATTTCGATACTAACGTCGTCTCCACTGTGACTTCTCATGATGCGGGCTATATCAACAAAGATCTGGAAACCATTGTTGGTTTGCAGACCGATGCTCCTCTGAAGCGCGCGCTGATCCCATTCGGCGGCATCAAGATGGTTGAAGGTTCATGCAAGGTTTATGGCCGTGAACTGGATCCACAGGTTAAGAAAGTGTTCACCGAATACCGCAAGACCCACAACCAGGGCGTATTCGATGTTTACACCAAAGACATCCTGAACTGCCGTAAGTCAGGCGTGCTGACCGGTCTGCCAGATGCGTATGGCCGTGGCCGTATCATCGGTGACTACCGTCGCGTTGCACTGTACGGCATCGACTTCCTGATGGCCGACAAACTGAACCAGTTCAAGTCTCTGCAGAGCCGCCTGGAAAATGGTGAAGATCTGGAAATGACCATCCAGCTGCGTGAAGAAATTGCTGAACAGCATCGCGCCCTGGCTCAGATTAAAGAAATGGCAGCCAAATACGGCTACGACATTTCTGGCCCAGCTTCCACCGCTCAAGAAGCCGTACAGTGGACCTACTTCGGCTACCTGGCCGCAGTAAAATCCCAGAACGGTGCAGCCATGTCCTTCGGCCGCGTGTCTACCTTCCTGGACGTGTTCATCGAACGCGATATCAAGGCCGGTAAACTGGACGAACTGCAAGCTCAGGAACTGATCGACCATCTGGTCATGAAACTGCGTATGGTTCGCTTCCTGCGTACTCCTGAATATGATGAGCTGTTCTCTGGTGACCCAATCTGGGCAACTGAATCCCTGGCAGGTATGGGTGTTGATGGTCGTACGCTGGTTACCAAAAACAGCTTCCGCTTCCTGAACACGCTGTACACCATGGGGCCATCTCCAGAGCCAAACATGACCATCCTGTGGTCTGAAAAACTGCCGTTGAACTTCAAGAAATACGCTGCGAAAGTGTCTATCGACACCTCCTCCGTACAGTATGAAAACGACGACCTGATGCGCCCAGACTTCAACAACGATGACTATGCCATCGCCTGTTGCGTCAGCCCGATGATTGTCGGTAAGCAAATGCAGTTCTTCGGTGCGCGTGCCAACCTGGCGAAAACCATGTTGTACGCAATCAACGGCGGCGTTGATGAAAAACTGAAAATGCAGGTTGGCCCGAAAGAAGCGCCAATGATGGACACCGTGCTGGACTATGACAAAGTCATGGAACGTATGGACCACTTCATGGACTGGCTGGCCAAGCAGTATGTGACCTCGTTGAATATCATTCACTACATGCACGACAAGTACAGCTATGAAGCTGCGCTGATGGCTCTGCATGACCGTGATGTTTATCGCACCATGGCTTGTGGTATCGCAGGTCTGTCTGTAGCAGCTGACTCCCTGTCTGCTATCAAATATGCCAAAGTATCCACCATCCGTGACGAAGACGGCCTGGCTGTCGACTTCAAAATCGAAGGTGAATATCCGCAGTTCGGTAACAACGATTCTCGCGTAGATGACATCGCTTGTGACCTGGTAGAACGTTTCATGAAGAAAATTCAGAAACTGCGTACCTACCGTAATGCGGTACCAACTCAGTCCGTGCTGACCATCACCTCTAACGTGGTTTATGGTAAGAAAACCGGTAACACTCCAGATGGTCGTCGCGCTGGCGCTCCATTCGGTCCAGGTGCCAACCCAATGCACGGCCGCGATCAGAAAGGTGCTGTAGCCTCCCTGACCTCCGTAGCCAAACTGCCGTTTGCCTATGCGAAAGATGGTATCTCTTACACCTTCTCCATCGTACCTAACGCGTTGGGTAAAGATGACGACGTGCGTAAAGCCAACCTGGCGGGTCTGATGGATGGTTACTTCCACCACGAAGCGTCAATCGAAGGCGGTCAGCATCTGAACGTGAACGTGATGAACCGTGAAATGCTGCTGGACGCGATGGAAAACCCTGAGAGATATCCTCAGCTGACCATCCGCGTATCTGGCTACGCAGTGCGTTTCAACTCGTTGACCAAAGAACAGCAACAAGACGTGATTACTCGTACTTTCACCCAGTCGATCTAATCAGGGTTTCGCCGGGGCGGATCGCTCTGCCCCGCTGAACAAGTCTTACCAAGGCCGGATATTCCGGCCTTTTTACTAAGCAACACCTGACTCTGAAGTAGAGTCTGTTTTGCCAGGCATCTACGCTGCTGCTTACCTTGTGAAGGGTATATACTGCATGGATATCCGGCAAAACAGTTATCCGGCACGTAATCCGGTAACAGGGATCTTTTTCACTTGGCCACTGGTCACATCGCCGATCCCTGCCCGACAGCTACCTGCCTATTTAGACTGCGTTTGACAGTCAATTTTGGAGAAACCCGCAATGTCCTTGAAAGGCCGCATCCACTCTTTCGAATCCTGTGGCACCGTTGATGGCCCAGGTATCCGCTTTATCGTGTTCTTCCAGGGTTGCCTGATGCGCTGCTTGTACTGCCATAACCGCGATACCTGGGACACCCATGGTGGCAAAGAGGTCACGGTTGAAGAGTTGATGACCGATACCGTGGCCTACCGTCACTTTATGAACGCTTCTGGTGGCGGCGTGACGGCATCCGGTGGCGAAGCGATCCTCCAGGCCGAATTTGTCCGCGACTGGTTCCGCGCCTGCCACAAGGAAGGGATCAGCACTTGTCTGGACACTAACGGTTTTGTCCGCCGCTACGACCCGGTGATCGACGAACTGCTGGATACCACCGACCTGGTGATGCTCGATCTGAAACAGATGAATGACGATATTCACCAGAACCTGGTGGGGGTTTCCAACCATCGCACGCTGGAATTTGCCCGTTATCTGGCCAAACGTAATCAACGTACCTGGATCCGCTACGTGGTCGTTCCGGGCTGGTCTGATGATGACAAATCGACGCATCTGCTCGGTGAGTTCACCAAGGATATGACCAATATCGAGAAGATTGAGCTGCTGCCTTACCATGAGCTTGGCAAGCACAAGTGGATAGCGATGGGTGAAGAGTACAAGCTGGACGGCGTTCATCCACCAAAGGCCGACACCATGGATCGCGTGAAAGGGATCCTGGAAAGTTACGGCCACAAAGTGATCTATTAAGTTATTTCATTCAAAAAAACCGGCGCATCCGCCGGTTTTTTTATATTCAGGCCGCAGCCAAAGGGGTGTGATGATGATCCGGTTTCTTTAGCAGCATCACCAGATAAACCAGCGCCACCACCGCAATCATCACAAACAACAACCTGTCGGAGTAGCTTTGCATCAACATCGACGTCATCGATGGGCCTAGCAGGCTGCCGACGGTATAGCTCATCAACAATGCCTGGTTCATCGCCACCAACTGATGCGGCAATACCTTTTCGCAGGCCCAGGACATGGCCACCGGATACAGAGTAAAACCAGCACAACCCAGAATAAATAACGCCGGGGCCATCGCATAGTTACCCAGCATCGCGATACTGGCAAGGATCACCACGAACACCTGGATACGCAGCACCAGTAAGCGACCATAGCGATCGGCCAAGCGTCCGATAGGCCACTGGCCAATGATGCCGGAACTCACCAGCAGCGCCATCCAGTAACCCACGTTGGCATCGCTCATCCCCTGATGGTTCAAATACAGCGGCATCAGGCCGTACAGCGAGCCCAGCACAATGCCCGAGATAATGCAGCCATTGATGCCCAGCCGAGCGTCACGGCGCTTGAACATCGGCCAAATAGAGGCCTGTTGCGGTTCTTCATCCTGATGATTCACCCGTGCAAACAGCATCGGCAACATGGCGGCCATCACAATGGCGGTCACCCAAGGCACGACATCCAACAGTTGGGTTGAAACGCGGCTTAGCAGCAACTGCCCGGCAACGGTGCCAAGATAGTAAACCATCATATACGCCGCCAGCAGTTGTCCACGGTTACTCAAATTACCGCTGCGCAACAGCGCACTCTCAACAATCACCCAGATCCAGGCGCACCCTACCCCGGCAAAAAAGCGCCAGCCGATCCAGCTCCAGAAGTCCAGCGACAGCACCATCCCCACGGTCGCCAAGGCGAAGACCAGGCAGGCAAGATGATAGCTGCGAGTAAAGCCAATGCGTTTGATCAGTTTGCCCGCCACCAGCGTTCCCAACAGGTTACCGGTAAAATAAGACGAGCTGACAACCCCCACTTGCCAGGTCGGCAATTGGGCATGCGTTAACCAGAGGGGAACCAAGGTATTCAAAACGGCGATGGAAACCGTAAGCAGCAATAGGCCGCAGAGCAACATGAGCACTGGGCGAGAATATGCGGACATAGTGAAATTGAAACCGAACAAACGAAGTAGAGTGCGCGCATCATGCCACTGGCGATAAAAAAGTCAATCGGCGCTTAATGGGCGATCGCACAATATGTTTAACAGCGGGGAAAAACCGACTTTATAGCTGTTCCGGCAACGATTTTTCACCTGAGGCAGCCAGAGAAATATGCCCATGGAAGCAAGATAGTTTGCACAGCCCACAACCATTGCACAGTGTATCGTCACATTGTAATTGGCGGGTGCCGCTGACTGAAAGGTGGAAGGTCAAGGCCTGTTGTGGGCAGTTGATGGTACACATCCGGCAACTGTCTTGCCGGCCCAGACAACTGTGGCTGATTTGCGGGCGCAGCAGCGTATCACAGGGCATTTTGTCACGCAGCGCTCCGGTTTGGCAGGCGGTGGTACATTTACGGCAGGCATAACACTCGGTGAAATCAATGCTCAATACCGCCTTGCCTTGATCGAGGCTCAATAAACCGTACGGGCAGCTGCTCACGCAGCCGCCACAGCCGTTGCACAACGCGCTGAACAACGCCTCCGGCAAAGCCTGAGGTGGACGAGCCACCGCAGGCAATGTCACAGATGGCGTTTCCCGCTCCGGCAAGGCTTTATTACGATCCAACCAACCAGTCAGCAACCGGCGTCGGCTATTGCCTTGCGCAGACAACTGCTGGTCGTTGTTCATCAGAAATACAGCTCCAGGCTCGGCACCGGTGATGGGCACTCTTCCGCCCAGGCCGCAAGCGTGATTTGTGCCAGCTGCGCCACCCCTTGATAGAACGGATGCCCAGCATGTTGCTGCAACAGTTCCAGATAACGCGGAGCCCAAGGCAACAGGTGCAGCGCAATCAGCCCGGAAATCATTTTGTGCTGCTTCTCTTCGGCCAACCACGCCGCCATCATCAGCAAAGTACCAATATGGTCCTCCGGTTCATTCTGGTCGCGCTGGGCTTCGATACCGTTCACCCGCAGCCATTGGCGCAGACGCAGCGTCGAATCGCCAAACAGCACGCTCTCTCTATCCAGATAGACTGAACCCCAAGGAGGTGCCGCCAGCGTATGTGGGCCAACAAACAAGCGTTGATAAGCCTCTGACAGCGTCTCTGATTGGTTGCCCGTCAGACCTTCGGCAATCAGGGCCGCAGCCTCTTGAGCGCCTTCATAGGGCCATTCGGTCAACCACTGTGGATCGGCCAAAGAGTCCAGTAATGGCTGGCACTCTTTGCTCTCCGGTGGAGCGTACAATAAAACACCTAGCACACGGCCAGTCAGGGCAATTTTTTCAAGCATCATAACTTGGGGCTTCTCCAGGGGCGCAGCCAGGCCGCGCCCAGATTAACGTTAGCCAGCCACGGCCATGCCAACGGTCATATGCAGGCCGTAGAACACGCCACGGCCAATCAACTCACCGGCAAAGACTAACACAAAGCCCAAGGTCAACCCCATTACACTGGCGTTACCACGGCGTAACTGCGGGCAAATCCAGCAACCCAGGCCGACAACCAGCAATACCAGTCGCCAAACCATCAACTGACCATATTCCGGGATCAGTGCAGATGCCTGCTGTACCGAGCTGCTGATGGTGGCCAGCTCACTGCCTTGCAACAGCGCCGAGCATAGGCTAAGCAACAATGCCAACACGCTGAGCATCATCAGTTGGCCACGGCCAGCCACTTCCAGGCCAACCGCACGCAACAGCAACACGCCCAACAGCGGGCCACCGATCAACACCGACAGGAAGAAGTTCAGCGTCGTATAGCCGTTATGCCAAGTTGGTACGGTATCGATCTGATAAACGCGCGTCATGGCGTAGACAAACAGCAGGCCCAGCACCATGGTGACCACCAGCCAGACTTTGCCCAACGCCGGTGGCATTTTTTTCAGCACTGCCAGCAGCCAATAGAGGCCGCCAACCGCAAAAAATACCGAACCGCTGGCAATTTCATTACTCAGCGCCGATTCACCAATGCGGTTTAACGAGTTGAATGCCCTGATCGGCGTCCCTAGGTGCAGCACGGAAGCGATAAAGGCGATCCCCATCAGCAACCACAGGAAAAACATAGAACCGTGTACCGCCTTGCTCTGGCGATCGGTCAGATTACCGGCGATCAACGCCAGCCCCATAACAATAATGCCGCCCACCACAAACTGACCTAATACGGTGAACACCATCAGCGGCCATTCATGCCATCCCGTTCCCATTTTAAACCTCCTTCGGATTAGCCAGATGGCCGGTAGTGTCACCACTCGGGCGGCTGTTGGCGTTAGGTTTCAGTACGATGCACGGTTTGGTGAAATGCGCGGCCGGTAACGGTGCCACTTGCGCCAGGGTGCCATATTGTTTACGCAGTTCGTCGATCGGGCCAAAGTCCAAGGCACGCAGCGGGCAAGACTCGACACAAATCGGCTTGTGGCCAACGGCGACACGCTCATAACAGCCGTCGCACTTGGTCATGTGCCCTTTCGCTTCGTTGTACTGCGGTGCGCCGTATGGGCAGGCCATATGGCAGTAGCGACAGCCGATGCATACCTCTTCGTTCACCACCACAAAGCCGTCTTCACGCTTGTGCATGGCACCGCTCGGACACACCTTGGTACAAGCCGGGTCTTCGCAGTGGTTACAGGCGATCGACAGATAATAGGCAAACACATTCTGGTGCCAGCTATCGCCGTCCTGCTGCCAATCCCCCCCGGCATACTCATAGATACGGCGGAAACTGACGTCTGGGGTCAGGTTTTTATAGTCTTTGCAGGCCAGCTCGCAGGTTTTGCAGCCGGTGCAACGACTTGAATCAATGTAGAATCCATATTGCGTAGTCATCAGCTACTCCTTAAAGTTTGGCGACCTGGACCAGATTGGTGTGAGAAGGGTTACCCTTGGCCAGTGGCGATGGGCGCTGGGTGGTCAGCACGTTGATACTGCCTGCGTGATCGATACGGCTACCGTCCGGCGCATACCAGGCTCCTTCGCCCATAGCGACCACGCCCGGCAACATGCGCGGCGTCACCTTGGCATTGATACGTACCTCACCCCGATCGTTGTAGATGCGGATAAGGTCGCCATTGGCGATCCCGCGGGATTGCGCATCGATCGGGTTGATCCACATTTCCTGGCGGCAGGCGGCTTTCAGCACGTCAACGTTGCCGTAGGTGGAGTGAGTTCTGGCCTTGTAGTGGAAACCGGTCATCATCAACGGATATTTCCCGCTTAACGGATCGTCAAGACTTTCAAAACCGGCCGCATACACCGGTAGCGGATGGATCACATCGTCCTTTTCCAGTTCCCAGGTAGCCGCCAGCTCCGCAAGTTGAGCGGAATAAATCTCGATCTTGCCGGAAGGCGTGCTCAGCGGGTTGGCCTGAGGATTATCGCGGAAACCTTTGTAGGCCACGTAATGGCCATCCGGATCGCGCTGTTTGAAGATCCCTTGCTTAAGGAACTGCTCAAACTCCAGCAGTGCCGGAATAGCCTCACGAGATTGCTGGTAAAGATGACGCAGCCATTCTTCCTGGGTACGTCCTTCGGTAAACTCCTGCTCGACGCCCATACGACGAGCGAGCTCGCTGGTCATCTCATAGATGTTTTTGCATTCAAACTTCGGCTTGATGGCCTGGTCGGCAAAGATAACGTAGCCCATATTGCCGCTTGAGGCATCCAGGCAGAAATCCATCTGCTCGGAGGCCGTGCAGTCCGGCAATACCAGATCGGCATACTTCGCCGATGAGGTCATGTGGTTATCGATCACCACGATCATCTCGCACTTCTTGTCATCTTGCAGAATGTCGTGGGTGCGGTTGATTTCCGAATGTTGGTTGATCAGGCAGTTACTGGCGTAGTTCCAGATAAATTTGATCGGCACATCCAGTTTGTCCTTGCCCTGTACGCCGTCGCGCTTGGCGGTCATTTCCGGCCCACGCAGAATGGCATCGGTCCACAGGAACATGGAGATACTGGTTTTCACCGGATTTTCCAGCGTCGGCATGCGGACAAACGGTAGATCGTAAGAGCCTTCACGCGCACCGGAGTTACCACCATGAACCCCGACGTTACCAGTAAGGATCGGCAACATGGCAATGGCGCGAGAGGTCAACTCGCCGTTGGCATGACGCTGCGGCCCCCAGCCCTGAGAAATAAATGCCGGCTTGGTGCTGCCAATTTCGCGCGCCAGTTTGATGATACGGTCAACCGGAATACCGGTAATCTTCGACGCCCAGGCAGGCGTTTTCTCAATGCCATCGTCACCCTGGCCCAGAATATAGGCTTTATAGTGGCCATTGGCCGGAGCCCCAGCAGGCAACGTCTTTTCGTCGTAACCGACGCAGTATTTATCCAGGAACGGCTGATCGACCAAATTCTCGTTGATCAGTACATGCGCCAACCCGGCAACCAGTGCCGCATCGGTGCCTGGACGAATTGGGATCCACTCGTCCTCCCTGCCCGCTGCGGTATCGGTGTAGCGCGGGTCGATCACAATCATGCGGGCATTCGAACGCTCACGCGCCTGCTCCAGCAGATAAGTGACCCCACCGCCGCTCATGCGGGTTTCGCCTGGGTTATTGCCAAACAACACCACCAGCTTGCTGTTTTCGATATCTGTCGGGCTGTTACCGTCTGCCCAACCGCCGTAGGTGTAATTCAACCCCATGGCGATCTGCGCGGTACTGTAGTCACCATAGTGGTTCAGATAACCGCCGCAGCAGTTCATCAGACGAGCAATCAACGTAGAACCTGGCGGCCATGAACGGGTGATCGTGCCACCTAAGGTGCCGGTGCCGTAGTTCAAATAGATGGCTTCATTGCCATAGTCTTTGATGATGCGCTTCATGTTATCGGCGATGAGCGTGTAGGCCTCATCCCAACTGATGCGCTTGAATTTGCCTTCGCCCCGTTTGCCGACGCGCAACATCGGATATTTCAGACGGTCTGGGTTATACACGCGACGGCGCATAGAGCGCCCACGCAGGCAGGCACGGACCTGATGTAGCTCTTCATAAACATCGTTACCGGTATTATCGGTTTCGACATACTTGATCTCGCCGTCAACCACGTGCATCCGCAGTGGGCAACGGCTGCCGCAGTTTACGGTACAGGCACTCCACACCACTTTTTCTGCGGGTTTGGCAAGGGTTGGCGCTGGTGAGCTTTCGGCACTGGCACGACGGCTGAAAGGCAGGGATACTCCGCCAACGGCAAGGGCAAGCCCGCCAATGGCGCTGTTTTTAACCAGCTTTCGCCTGGAGCACTGAAAGCCGGTTAGAGGTTTTTTGGGGGACTCGCTCATAATATTTCGCTCTGGGTTGCTTCAATCAGCCAGGGGTATGGCTTAAAAAATCTGCAATCACCTCTGCAGATCGGTTTTATACAGCAGGTAATCGAATTTTTATTGTGACCTGCTCTAAGCGGAACTATCCTCCAAAAGAGGTAGTTCCGCTTTGTTCACAATCAATAAATAGTTGATATAACAGCCTTTATTGATAATGATTGTTATTTCACACCTTTTCGATCTCGATCAGATTGGTATGTTGCGGATTGCCTTTCGCCAGCGGCGATGGCCGATGGGTAGTCAGCGTATTCATGCAGGCACCGTGATCGATACGATCGCCGTTCATATTGGCCTGATGCCAGGCACCCTGCCCCATTGCTACTACGCCCGGCATGATGCGTGGCGTCACCTTCGCGGCCACACGCACTTCACCACGGCCATTAAAGACTCGCACCGCTTCACCACTGGCAATGCCGCGCTGGCTGGCATCCAGTGGGTTGATCCACACTTCCTGCGGGCAGGCAGCCTGCAAGACGTCGATATTGCCGTAGCTGGAGTGAGTCCGAGCCTTGTAGTGGAAACCGAACATTTGCAACGGATAGGTGTTACGCAACGGATCATCCCAACCTTCAAAGGTTGAGGCATAAACCGGCAGCGGGCTGATGGTTTCGTCTTTCTCCAACTCCCAGCTGCTGGCAATTTCAGCCAACTTGGCAGAATAGATTTCGATCTTGCCTGAAGGTGTTTTCAGCGGGTTGCTGGTGGGATCGTCACGGAATTTCTTATAAGCCACAAAGTGCCCATTGGGATCTTTGCGCTTGTAGATCCCGATGCTGCGCAAGGCTTCGTACGACGGTAACTGAGGATCCTTCTCCAGCATCTTGGCATAAAGGTATTGCAGCCACTGCTCCTGGGTACGCCCCTCGGTGAATTTCTGGTGTACCTCTGGCCCCAGGCGGCGCGCCACCTCGCTCATCACTTCATAGATGGGTTTACGTTCAAACTTGGCAGAGGTGGCTGGCTGGATAAAGATCAGGTAGCCCATATTGCCAGCGTAGTCGTTTGGAATAATGTCTTCCTGCTCAACCGTCATCAGATCCGGCAGCAGAATATCGGCGTATTTCGCCGAGGAGGTCATAAAGTTTTCCAGCACCACGATCATTTCGCACTGGGAGTCATCCTGCAGAATATCGTGGGTTTTATTGATATCGGAGTGCTGGTTGGTGATGGTGTTACCGGCATAGTTCCAGATGAACTTGATCGGCACATCCAGCTTGTCTTTGCCGCGCACCCCATCGCGCTTGGCGGTCATTTCCGGGCCACGAGCGATGGCATCGGTCCAGCTGAAGCAGGAAATCTGCGTTTTTACCGGGTTTTCCAGCACTGGCATGCGTTCGATGGTAATGGTGTAGGTGGACTCACGCGCACCGCTGTTACCGCCGCTGATCCCCACGTTTCCCGTCAGGATTGGTAGCATGGCAATGGCACGTGACGTCAGTTCACCGTTAGCCTGGCGCTGTGGCCCCCAACCTTGCGAGATATAGGCCGGTTTGGTACTGCCAATCTCACGCGCCAGCTTGATGATACGATCGACCGGAATGCCAGTGATCTGGGATGCCCACTGTGGGGTTTTCTCTACACCATCCTGGCCTTGGCCCAGGATGTAAGCCTTGTAGTGGCCATTGGCAGGAGCTCCGGCGGGCATGGTTTTCTCATCGTAACCCACGCAATATTTATCCAGGAACGGTTGGTCTACGAGATCCTCGCTGATCAGCACGTGCGCCAATCCGGCGACCAGTGCCGCATCGGTGCCAGGCCGGATAGGGATCCACTCATCTTCCCGCCCGGCTGCCGTATCCGTATAGCGCGGATCGATGACGATCATGCGCGCGTTTGAACGTTCCCGAGCCTGCTCCAGGAAGTAGGTGATGCCACCACCGCTCATGCGGGTTTCTGCCGGGTTGTTGCCGAACAGGACGACCAGCTTGCTGTTCTCGATATCCGAGGTACTGTTGCCGTCGTTGCTGCCGTAGGTATAAGGCATCGCGCAGGAAATCTGGGCGGTGCTGTAGGTGCCATAGTGGCTGAGAAAACCGCCATAACAGTTCATCAGGCGAGCAACCAACGAGGCATAAGGTGAGGAGCGGGTAATATTGCCACCGACAATACCGGAGGTGTAGTTGATATAAACCGCTTCATTGCCGTATTTGGCGACGATACGTTGCAAACTGCCGGCAATTTCGCTGTAAGCCTCTTCCCAGCTGATGCGCTTGAATTTGCCTTCGCCACGTTTACCGACGCGTTTCATTGGGTAATTCAAACGTTCCGGATGATTCATGCGCCGACGCATGGAACGGCCACGCAAACAGGCACGTACCTGATGATTGCCGTAGACATCATCACCCGTATTGTCCGTCTCTACCCAGTAAACTTCGTCATCACGCACGTGTAGCCGCAACGCACAGCGGCTGCCGCAGTTGACCGAGCAGGCCCCCCACACCACTTTATCCTGCGGCGCGGGTTGCACGGCGGCTCCGACAGTCTCAGCTACTGCATGACGGCTGAAAGGCAACGACAAACCGCCAGCGGCCAGCGTCAGCCCAGCTACCGTGCCGGATTTCATCAGTGTGCGGCGGCTGATACCGGTGGATAATGGTGTTGCAGGTGTTGGCTTCGACATAGCTCACTCCAGGTTTTGCCCTAATCACGGGAAAAGTCATGCCTTGGCTAGCAGGCAGAGACAGGAGGAAGCTGAATTAGCGTAGGAATATCCCCTCCATGGGTGAGGATATTACTCAAAAGGGAGTAGGAAACTTTGTCTGCTGTCAATAAACAGCGCTTTCATTCGTAAATGAAAATTATTCAAACGAAAAAAAAGCGCCCGTAGGCGCTTTCGATAGAACGTGAGGCTGATTACCCGATATATTCCAGGCCGCCCATATAAGGACGCAATACCTCTGGAACTTGAATACGGCCATCCGCCTGTTGGTAGTTTTCCAGCACCGCAACCAGGGTACGGCCCACAGCCAATCCAGATCCGTTCAGAGTGTGAACCAGACGCGGTTTCTTCTCTGTCTTGCTGCGGCAACGCGCCTGCATACGACGAGCCTGGAAATCCCCCATGTTGGAACAGGAAGAGATCTCACGGTAGGTATTCTGCGCAGGCAGCCACACTTCCAGATCGTAGGTTTTGCAGGAGCCAAACCCGATATCGCCGGTGCACAGCAGCACTTTGCGGTAGGGCAGATTCAACAGCTGCAACACTTTCTCTGCATGGCCGGTCAACTCTTCCAGCGCATTCATCGAATCTTCCGGACGCACGATCTGGACCATTTCGACCTTGTCGAACTGGTGCATACGGATCAGACCACGCGTATCGCGGCCGTAAGAACCGGCTTCCGAACGGAAGCATGGCGTATGCGCGGTCATCTTCAACGGCAGATCTTCTTCATCGAGGATCTCGTCACGTACCAGGTTGGTCACTGGCACTTCCGCCGTTGGGATCAGCGCATAGGTGCTGGTTTCTGATTCTTCTTCCAGCGGTTTGGTGTGGAACAGATCTTCACCAAACTTCGGCAACTGGCCGGTACCGTACAACGTGGCATGGTTCACCAGATATGGCACGTAGGTTTCCAGATAGCCGTGCTTTTCCGTGTGCAGATCCAGCATAAACTGGGCCAGCGCACGGTGCATGCGAGCCATTTGACCTTTCATCACCACAAAACGTGCACCGGTCAGTTTCACCGCAGCGGCAAAATCCAATCCACCGGCCATTTCGCCCAGCTCAACGTGATCGCGTACCGGGAAATCGTACTGACGTGGCTCGCCCCAGCGGCAGATTTCCAGGTTTTCGCTATCGTCTTTGCCATCTGGCACCGCGTCGTCTGGCACGTTTGGCATTTGCAGCACGTAATCACGGATCTCGTTCTGTAGCTTATCCAGTGCAGCCTTGGCAGCATCCAGCTTGTCACCCAGTTCGTTCACTTCGCTACGCAGCGGCTCGATATCTTCACCACGCGCTTTGGCCGCGCCGATGGATTTCGATCGGGAGTTACGTTCTGCCTGCAGTGTCTCAGTTTCTACTTGCAGAACCTTACGGCGCTCTTCTTGCGAACGCAGCAGATCCAGATCGAGTTTAAAGCCTCTACGAGCCAGTTTTACGGCGACTGCGTCTAGCTCATTACGCAGCAGATTGGGATCGAGCATGCTAATCCTGTGCTTGTTGTTATTGAAAGAGAAATTAGGTTTTACACGGTAACGGTATAGCCGCATAAAAGAAGTGTGATACCTGCTAACCTTACCGCAACGGCAACGCTAGCGGTAGCGTTTTGTCTGGCTATTTTGATCCTGCTCAGCCAGCCATGCCAACTTTTCACCGATTTTGCCTTCCAGCCCGCGCGAGGTTGGATGATAGTAGCGTGTGGTGGCCATTTCTGCCGGAAAATAGCTCTCTCCGGCCGCGTAGGCGTTGGGTTCGTCATGGGCATAGCGGTATTCCGCGCCCAGCCCCATTTCTTTCATCAGCTTGGTCGGGGCATTACGCAGATGTTCCGGTACGTCATAGTCCGCCATTTCTTTAGCATCGCGCATTGCGGCCTTAAAGGCGGTATAGACGGCGTTGCTTTTTGGCGCACAGGCCAGGTAGACGATCGCTTGTGCGATGGCGCGTTCACCTTCCGCAGGGCCAACGCGGGTGAAGCAATCCCAAGCGGCTATCGCTACTTGCATGCCGCGCGGATCGGCGTTGCCGACGTCTTCGGAAGCAATTGCCAGCAAGCGGCGCGCCACGTACAGCGGATCGCCACCAGCGGTAATAATACGCGCATACCAGTACAAAGCCGCATCCGGTGCCGAACCACGTACCGATTTATGCAGCGCCGAAATCAGATCGTAATAGCGATCGCCTTTGTTATCGAAGCGCGCGCTGCGTTCGCCAGAGACCTCTTTAAGCAACTCCGGGGTTAATACCCGCATGCCCTTGCCGTCGATTTCAGCCATATCGGCCATCATCTCCAGGCTGTTCAAGGCGCGGCGGGCATCGCCACCCACCAGTTCCGACAACATGCGCCTGGTTTCTGCTGGCAACTCGATGTTTTGATCGCCAAAACCACGTGCCTTGTCTTCCATCGCCTGATCCAGCACCTGACCGATGTCATCCGCCGTCAGCGCTTTGAGCAGATACACTCGCGCCCGGGACAGCAACGCCGAGTTCAGCTCAAAAGATGGGTTTTCCGTCGTGGCACCGATAAAGGTAATGGTGCCGTCTTCGATATGCGGTAGGAAGGCATCCTGCTGGCTTTTGTTGAAACGGTGGACTTCGTCAACAAACAGGATGGTACGGCGACCAGCATCGCGGTTTTGCCGGGCGCGCTCGATAGCTTCGCGGATCTCCTTGATGCCGGAAGTTACCGCCGAGATACGCTCAACATCGGCCCGGCCATAGCGACCAATCAACTCTGCCAGCGTCGTTTTCCCGGTTCCCGGTGGCCCCCACAGGATCATCGAGTGCAGTTGCCCAGCCTCGATGGCGCGTGGCAACGGCTTGCCCGGGGCCAGCAAATGCTGCTGGCCAATGTATTGCGCCAGCGTGGTTGGCCGCATACGCGCGGCCAGGGGCTGGAACTCATTGTGGGAAAAATCGAGTGACATGTTACTCACGTAGACCTCACTGGCGCTGGTCGTCCAGCGTCACCCCCTTCGGTGGGGTAAATTTGAATTTGGCAGCATCAACGCTGCTGCTCTGCTGGCTCTTCAACTGATAGGCGCTGCGCTGGCCATCCTGCTCAACCGCGGTAAAGCTCTTGATGGTGCCGCTATTGGTTACGCTAATGGCAAACTGCTTCAGATTGCCGCTGCTGGCCTTGGGTGTCAGTTCGAAGTCATCCCCTTTCTGCTTCACGTTGTACTGTTTCCAGTCGTTAGCATCGTTACGGGTGATCAGCATAAACGGCGTATTGCCGGTGGCATTTTTCAGCCAGGTGGCCGTCACCTGCTCAACGAACGGGTTGTAGAACCACAGGGTTTCACCGTCCGAAACCAGCACGCTCTCATCGGGTGAGGTCATATGCCAGTTAAACAGGTTCGGGCGTTTTACCCATAATTCGCCTTCCCCTTGCTGCACCGTAGCACCGTCGCTACTAGTGACCGATTGGGAGAAGCTGGCATGGAAACTGTTTACTTTCGCCAGACGACCTTGCAAATCTTGCGCGGCATCCGCCAACACGGAAGTAGACGCGAATCCCGAAAGCAGACAACAGGCAATCAACAGTTTTTTCATTATTCCAGATACCTTATGAAATGCGGTTACCGCAAGCTGGGTCAATATAACCCTGAACACCTCCACTCTACCCGAAGCACTTGGCCGACAACCAGAGCACAATTCCGATAAAGCAGGGGTTTACGCTTCTTTGCACAAGGGCCGCTAAGCGGCCCTTTTATTATTTTACACTGCCATGGCGATCAATCGTGCCGTGGCGGGGCCAGAACCTCACGGTTACCGTTATGCCCCTGCTCACTGACAATGCCCTGCGCTTCCATCTGCTCGATGATACGCGCGGCACGGTTGTAGCCAATGCGGAACTGACGCTGTACGCCGGAAATCGAGGCGCGGCGTTTATCCACCACAAACTCGACCGCCTGATCAAACAGCGGATCCAGCTCTTCATCGCCATCCAGACCACCGCTTGCGCCACCCTCACCGTCTTCACCGGCGCTGAGAATGCCCTCTTTGTACTGCGGCCGCTCACGCGCTTTCCAGTCTTTGACTACGGCATGAACTTCCTGATCGCGCACAAACGCCCCGTGTACACGCACCGGTATCGAAGAGTTCGGCGCCAGATACAGCATGTCCCCCATTCCCAGCAGGGATTCTGCACCGCCCTGATCGAGAATGGTACGGGAGTCGATCTTGCTCGAGACGGTAAAAGCGATGCGCGTCGGGATGTTGGCCTTGATCAAACCGGTGATCACGTCCACCGAAGGACGCTGCGTTGCCAGCACCAGGTGGATACCGGCAGCACGCGCTTTCTGTGCCAGACGGGCAATCAGTTCTTCAACTTTTTTACCCACCGTCATGATCAGATCGGCAAACTCATCCACCATCACCACGATGTATGGTTCTTTTTCCAATACCGGCGGCGTGATATCCATGCTGTCGCTTGGCTTCCAGAACGGATCCGGGATCGGCCGCCCCATGGCCTCGGCCTGATCGACACGCTCGTTGTAGCCCGCCAGGTTACGCACCCCCAAAGCAGACATCAGCTTATAGCGGCGTTCCATTTCGGCCACGCACCAACGCAATGCATTGGCGGCGTCTTTCATATCGGTAACCACATCGGTCAATAGGTGTGGAATGCCTTCATAGACCGACAGTTCCAGCATTTTCGGGTCGATCATGATAAAGCGCACTTCTTTTGGCGTGGCTTTATACAGGATGCTGAGGATCATGGCATTGACCCCGACCGACTTACCGGAACCGGTGGTACCGGCCACCAGCAGATGCGGCATTTTACCCAGATCGGCGACCACAGGTTGGCCCGCGATATCTTTACCCAATACGATCGCCAAAGGCGATGGATTGTCGCGGAAGGCCGGGCAATCCAGCACTTCGCGCAGATACACGGTTTGGCGCTTGACGTTCGGCAATTCCAGACCGACGTAAGGCTTACCAGGGATCACCTCTACCACACGCACGGCGGAAGTTGATAAGGAACGGGCCAGATCGCGCGACAGGTTCGAGATACGCGCAGCCTTGACGCCAGGAGCCAAGTCCAGTTCAAAGCGAGTAATGACCGGGCCAGGCAGAATATCGACCACATCAGCCTTGACGCGGTAATCCGCCAGGCTGGCTTCCACCAGCCGTGCTTTCTGCTCCAGCGCAAAGGTATCGACCGGTTCGACCTCTTTCGGGGCCTCGGTCAACAGATCCAGCGTTGGCAGTGGCGTTGTCGGCTTCTGCAACGGCATGTCATTACGCATCAGGAACGGATGGATCAGGCTGTCCATCGCCGGCGCTGGCGGTTGCTGCTGAGCCGGTGGCTGATAAGCCTGTTGCGGCTGGTAGGTAGGCGGAGTCGGCGGACGCGGAGCCTGATAGGCGGGCACCTCAGGCTCAAACTGCCCGAAAGGCACGTCATCTTCCAGCTCGCTTTCCTGCTCAATGCTGTCTTCAAGCTGTGGCGACAGGGTAAACAGCGGCTCGGTTGGGCCGTCATCCACCAGATCTGCCATCGGCGAGAAGCTGTAGGCCTGACGGGTATCCACCGAATGCGTCACCGGGACTGGTTCTGGCTCAGGCTGCGGTGTTTCTACGCCATAGCGTGCCTGCTGTTGCGCGGCAAATGCCTGGCCAAGTTCGGCCTCACGCAACGCATCTTCGTCATCCAGTGGAGATTCGTCTTGCGGGAACTCTTCGCCGTAGCGTTGGCTTTGCTGTTCGGCAAAGGCCTGGCGCAACGCGGCTTCCTGCAAGGCTTCATCTTCTTCCTGCGGATGGCTGACTGGCTCTGGCAAAGGCTCATCGCCACGGTTACGCTGCTCCTGCTTCGCGATCCGCTGTGAAGGCAGCTTGATGCCGTAGGAGGCCAGTTCGCGCCGGGTAGGAATGCGTACCGGATTTGGCCGTGGCAGTTCTGGACCGATGCCCTGCTTAACCTGCGAACCCGCATCGCTGGTGGCAGTAAACGCCGGCATGAAGGTGTTGTTTACCGCGCCAGCGGTTGCGGTAGCTGCGGCAATTGCCGCTGGCTTCACAGCTTCTGTGGCGCTGAAGCCGGTAGAACCCATGACATCGTCGCTATCCCGCTGAGCCGCAGAGAAATCAAACGGTGACGGCTCCGGTTTTGCTGCAACGGGGGTCTGCCAATCACCCAGGCGCGGCTCACGTTCTTCACGATAAGGCTCCACCACGCGTGTCGTTCTCGGTGCCGGCGTTTCTTCTGGCACTTCAAACGAATACAGCGGCGGTGTGTCTTGTGGCTGCGCAGGGGTTAATGAATGTTGATTGATGGAAGCAGGCGCTACCGGGGCCACGGTGACAGGAGCCTGAACGGCCGCTTTCGGCATCACCGGGATATCGCTAACGACCGGAGTGGATTCGGCTAGCGGGATTTCATCATCGCTGGCACGCAAACCGCTCAATAAAGGATCGGCGGCATCTTGTGCGGCTTCCTCGGCGGTTTCGGTCACGGAAGGCGCAGAGAACAACACGTCGTTCTCTTCTTCGGCCAAAGCAGCGGTTGTCTGTTGTTGGCCGCTTTCCTCACGATCATCGAGCACGATGTCATCATCGTCGTGATAGCGGTCTTCACGGCGTGAACGGTTGGTCATAAAGGTAGCGACTCCCAGTACCACGCCACCAATTTTTTCCGCAATCACCAGCCACGACCAGCCGGTGAACAGGGTCAACCCCACGGCCCAAATGCCAAGCAGCGCCAACGTGGCGCCAATACCGTTAAACCACGGCAACATGGCATTGCTCAACAGGCTGCCAATCACCCCGCCGGAAGCGAAGTAATAGAGATCGTCAACGTTCAACGCGGCCAGGCCACACGAGGTAAGCACCAGCGCCAACGTACCGATCAAACGCAACGAAAGTCCGAAGAAATCGACGTACTCGCCGTTATCGCGCCGACGGTAACCCGACAAGCACAACACCAGCATAATCGGCGGGATCGCATAGGCAAGGACCCCAAAGGTGAAGAACAACGTGTCGGCCAACCATGCGCCTACGCCGCCGCCCAGATTGTGGATCGGCTCATGCCAGGCAGTTTGCGACCAACTGGGATCGGAAGGATTGAAACTGACCAACGCAGCCATGAGGTAAACGGCAAAAATGGCCACCACGATCAACACAGCCTCGAGCAAACGCCGCCCACTGCTGAGTTTTTTCAGGGTAACTTCTTTATCTTCTGTGTATTCCTGGCTCAAGAAAGGCACTCCAGGTTCCTGTTGACGGATAGAGTAACAGCGCCGGGAATCTTCCCCGGCGCCAAAACTGTATGAATAAACAGGAGTGTAACGAATTTAATCAGGTTTTGCACCTGCACCTTACCGTGTTTTGATAACCAGACGGTTACTCTGTTTCACTTCTTCCATCACGACGTAAGTACGGGTGTCATTAACCCCCGGTAAACGCAACAGAGTTTCGCCTAACAGCTTACGGTAAGCTGACATATCTGGCACACGGGTTTTCAACAGATAGTCGAAATCACCGGAAACCAGATGACACTCCTGGATTTCTTCAAGTTTTTGCACCGCTGAGTTGAATTGCTCAAACACGTCTGGCGCACCGCGGTTCAGCGTGATTTCCACGAAGACCAGCAAGGATGCATCCAGATAATGCGGGTTAAGCAATGCGGTATACCCATGAATAAAGCCTTGACGCTCAAGACGGCGCACACGCTCCAAACAAGGGGTTGGGGATAACCCCACGCGCTTCGAAAGTTCGACGTTCGAAATGCGCCCATCCTTCTGCAACTCATTGAGGATGTTGCGATCGATACGGTCGAGATCTTTACCCGGGCGTTTTTTAGTATCTACCATTATTATTGTCTCTCTTATGTTCTTCCCTGCACTTGCCACACCCTAGCCAACGTCAATGTGCAAGGATTTGTTCCAAGCGAAGACCCGATGCCTGTGTTTAGCGGTTCATTCCCCTGCGGGGAACAAGATGCGTATTACCAACCGCCCTTGTGCTTCGTCACTACCATCTTCCGCCGTTGCCCAGCCTGTCTGTCACCTCCGGGCCACGAATTCAAATGATTTACGTTGAGATAGCCATCAACCTGCGCCAGGGCAAACGCACCCTCACCCATCGCCACCCGGCAATGTTCTGCCTCGGTGACGAAAATGCCTACGATTTGCTGCTGGCACGGGGTTAATTTCTTCTTCCTATGATGTTTTCGCAAATGCGCAGCGGATTGTCAAAGTAAAAGAAGTAAAATCAGTAGAACGTACCGCCAGCAAAACTGGGCACCTGATTTTTTGTTAGGAATTTACCCCATTCAAAACCGCGCAGTTACCCACATAAACCCAACAAAAAACGCATTTTTAACCTATTGCTGTACAAAATTTTCGCTGCCGGAGCCCCACCCTGGCAGGCGATAAAAGCTCGGCTCATAGGTCCAGGTTATCAAACAAATCGGTAACAACATCCGCTGGCGCTTTTTTTACTGCCGCATTTTCCCTACAATCGGGTCCATTGTCCGCCATTGTGGGAAACGAGGTTATTCATGGGCACGGCTAAACATAGCAAATTATTGATCCTGGGCTCTGGCCCGGCTGGCTACACCGCAGCGGTTTATGCCGCACGCGCCAACCTGAACCCGGTATTGATCACCGGCATGGAGCAAGGCGGTCAGTTGACCACCACTACCGAAGTCGAGAACTGGCCAGGCGATGCCGAAGGCTTGACCGGCCCGGCACTGATGGAACGCATGCGCGAGCACGCGGAAAAGTTCGACACCCAGATCGTGTTTGACCATATCAACAGCGTCGACCTACAGAACCGCCCTTTCCGCCTGATCGGTGACAGCGGCGAATATACCTGTGACGCTTTGATCATCGCTACCGGCGCATCAGCTCGCTATTTAGGCCTGCCATCGGAAGAAGCGTTCAAAGGCAAAGGGGTTTCCGCCTGCGCCACCTGTGATGGTTTCTTCTATCGCAACCAGAAGGTCGCCGTGGTGGGTGGGGGTAACACCGCCGTGGAAGAAGCGCTATATCTGTCAAACATCGCCTCCGAAGTTCATCTGGTGCACCGCCGTGACAGCTTCCGCAGCGAGAAGATCCTGATCAATCGCCTGATGGAAAAAGTGAAGAACGGCAACATCGTTCTGCACACCGACTGCACGCTGGACGAAGTGTTGGGCGATCAGATGGGCGTCACCGGGATGCGCTTGCGCAGCACCAAAGACGCTGAGCAGACCAAAGAGCTAGAGCTTGCTGGCGTGTTTATCGCCATCGGCCACAGCCCGAACACCGCAATCTTCGGTGGCCAGCTTGAGCTGGAAAACGGCTATATCAAGGTGCAGTCCGGTATTCACGGTAACGCGACCCAGACCTCCATTCCGGGTGTATTTGCCGCAGGCGACGTGATGGATCATATTTACCGCCAGGCGATCACCTCCGCCGGAACGGGCTGTATGGCCGCACTGGATGCCGAGCGCTATCTCGACGGCATCGCGCAGGCAGAATGCAAATAACTTAACTGCAAACGGGCGCAGCATGCAGGTTCGCTACGTAGCGAACCTGCTGATAAAGCTTCAGCAGTAGTAAGGCGGCCAATTGGCCGCCTTATTTTTATCCCCCCGCAGTTAAACGTTCAAAACAACCCTATCCACGTTAAAAACGTGACTGCTGCCCAAGTTATGAAAGGGATATTTATTTCACGTCTAACGAGTGACGAGGTAACATTAGCGTTCACTTGTCTTATTTCCGGCTGAGACAAACACTTTTTTAACAGTACGTTAACCAAGCCTGCTACAACAGGCATCGGCGACGCAGACTACCTGATGAAAAAAACCAGACAGCACCAGTTAACCCGTTGGCTCAAAACACAGAGTACGTTGGCGCAGCGTTGGCTGCGTTTATCCATGCTGTTAGGTCTGGCAAGCGGCATTTTGATTGTCGCCCAGGCCTGGCTGTTGGCCTCCCTGCTCCATGCCCTGATTATTGAGCACCAGCCTCGCGCTGAGCTTGTCTCATCGTTTATCTGGCTGGCAGCCACCTTTGCCCTGCGGGCCTTCCTGAGCTGGCTGCGTGAACGGGTTGGCTTTATCTGCGGGCAGGTTATCCGCCAACGTATGCGCTCTCAGGTATTGGATAAGCTGCAACAGCTTGGCCCCGCCTGGATCCAGGGCAAACCTGCCGGTAGTTGGGCCAGCATCATCGTTGAGCAAATCGAAGACATGCAGGATTACTATTCCCGCTATCTGCCGCAAATGTATCTGGCCGTGTTTATTCCGCTGCTGATCCTGATCACCGTCTTCCCTATCAACTGGGCCGCCGGGTTTATCCTGCTGGCGACCGCCCCGCTGATCCCGCTGTTTATGGCTCTGGTCGGGATGGGGGCCGCCGATGCCAACCGCCGTAACTTTGTTGCATTGGCCCGGCTTAGCGGCAACTTCCTCGATCGCCTGCGCGGCCTGGATACGTTGCGTTTGTTTAATCGCGGCCAGGCAGAAACCGACCACATTGCCAAATCGTCAGAAGATTTCCGCCAGCGCACCATGGAAGTACTGCGCCTGGCCTTCCTCTCCTCTGCGGTGCTGGAATTCTTCGCCTCGCTTTCCATCGCCATGGTTGCGGTCTATTTTGGCTTCTCCTACCTCGGTGAGCTGGACTTTGGCAGTTACGGCACAGGCGTTACGCTGTTTGCCGGTTTCCTGGTGCTGATCCTGGCGCCGGAGTTTTTCCAACCGTTGCGCGATCTGGGGGCGTTTTACCACGCCAAAGCACAGGCCGTGGGCGCAGCTGAAGCACTGGAAACTTTCCTGGCAGCCGAAGGCGAGCAGGTTGGGAATGGCGCGCAAACGCTAAATAGCGAAGAGCCGCTGACGGTTCAGGCCCGGGAGCTGGAAATTCTCTCCCCCAATGGCGTACTGCTAGCCGGACCGCTTGATTTTACCCTACTCCCCAATCAGCGTATCGCCTTGGTCGGGCTTAGCGGTGCCGGGAAGAGCTCGCTGTTGAATCTGCTACTCGGTTTTCTGCCCTATCGCGGTTCATTGCAGATCAACGGCATCGAGCTGCGCGAGCTGGCTGCGGTTAACTGGCGTCAGCAACTGGGCTGGGTGGGTCAAAACCCCCATCTGCCAGCACAAACCCTGCGGGAAAATATTCTGCTCGGTTACCCTCAGGCCAGCGAGGCTCAGCTGCAACAGGCCGTCGAGCAGGCATACGTCAGCGAGTTCCTGCCGCATCTGCCAAAGGGGCTGGAAACTGACCTGGGTGATGGCGCGGCTCGTCTTTCCGTTGGGCAAGCTCAGCGTGTAGCCGTAGCGCGGGCGCTGCTCAGCCCTCGCCGCTTGCTGTTACTGGATGAACCTGCGGCCAGTCTGGACGCCCACAGCGAACGCCTGGTGATGCAGGCGCTCAATGCGGCTTCCCATCAGCAAACTACCCTGCTGGTCACGCACCAGTTGGAAGATACCGAAGATTACGACCAGATTTGGGTGATGGACAGCGGGAAGATCGTGCAGCAGGGCAACTACGCCACGCTCAGCGCCCAGCCCGGTCTGTTTGCCAAACTGATTGCACACCGCAGCGGGGAGCTTTAATCATGCGCGTTTTGCTGCCATTCCTGGCGTTGTATCGCCGCCACACGTTCCTGATTTTGCTGGGCATCGTCCTGTCCATCGTCACCTTGCTGGCCAGTATCGGCTTGCTGGCCTTGTCCGGATGGTTCCTGGCCGCCTCCTCGCTGGCCGGACTGGCGGGGTTGACGACCTTCAACTACATGCTACCGGCCGCTGGCGTACGGGGCGCGGCAATCTTCCGTACCGCCGGCCGTTATGCAGAACGGGTCGTCAGCCATGATGCCACTTTCCGCGTATTGTCCCATCTGCGGGTATTCACCTTCCGCAAGATCCTGCCGCTGTCACCGGGTGGTATTGCCCGTTTCCGTCAGGCTGAGCTGCTCAACCGCCTGGTGGCCGATGTCGATACGCTCGATCACCTCTACCTACGCGTTATTTCGCCGATGGTCAGCGCTGCGGTGGTGATTGTGGTGGTCACTTTCGGCCTTAGCTGGCTGGATGTTCCACTGGCTCTGACGTTGGGCGGAATTTTGTTATTGCTGCTGCTGGCCGTACCGCCGATTTTCTATCGCGCAGGTAAGCCCATCGGGGAAGAGTTGACCCTGTTACGCAGTCAATACCGCACAGACCTGACCGCCTGGCTACAGGGGCAGGCCGAGCTGGTGGTGTTCGGTGCGCTAGACACTTTCCGCCAAAAACTCAACGCGACCGAACAGCGTTGGCAGCGCCGTCAGTGGCAACAGGCTTCGCTTGGGGGGATCACTCAGGCATTGATGATCCTGGCCAGCGGCCTCACCGTCACACTGCTGATGTGGCTTGCTGCTGCGGGGATCGGTGGCGACACCCAACCCGGAGCGTTGATTGCCCTGTTTGCCTTTGCCGCCCTGGCCTCTTTTGAAGCCATGATGCCCGTTGCCGCCGCGTTCCAACATCTGGGCCAGGTGATCGCTTCAGCCACCCGCGTCAAACAAATCATCGATCAACAACCGGAAGTCACCTTCCCTGCCAGCGGCCCAGCTTCACAACCGGGCGCGGCGCTGCAACTGAGTGAGGTGTCCTTCACCTATCCCGACCAGCCGCTACCGGTGTTGAACAACGTGACGTTGTCCATTGCCGCTGGCGAGCACATCGCGCTGTTGGGTCGTACCGGCTGCGGTAAATCGACCCTGCTGCAATTGCTGACCCGAGCCTGGAATGTTGACAGCGGCCAAATCCAGCTCAACGGCCAGCCGCTGACTAGCTATGATGAAGCAACGCTGCGCGCCATGACCACGGTGGTGAGCCAACGGGTGCATATCTTCAGCTCTACGCTGCGTGAAAATCTGCGTATCGCCGCCCCTGCCGCCAACGATGAGGCGTTAAACCTCGTCCTGCAACAGGTTGGGCTGGATAAGTTGCTGGAAAACGAAGGACTGAATGCCTGGCTGGGTGAAGGTGGCCGTCAGCTTTCCGGGGGTGAACAACGCCGTTTAGGCATTGCCCGTGCCCTGCTGCATCAGGCACCGCTGTTGTTGCTGGATGAACCTACCGAAGGATTGGATGCCGAAACCGAGCAACAGATCCTGGCCCTGCTCCGCCAGCATTGCCAAGGCAAGACGTTAATCCTGGTCACTCATCGATTATATGGGCTGGAACATTTCGATCGCATCTGCGTGATGGATGGCGGCAGTATCGTCGAACAAGGCAGCCATGCCGCGCTGATGCGCCAGCCTGGCCGTTATGCCCAGTTCCATCAACGTATCAGCCATGTATCGCTGTAAAACGGCCTGTAGGCAACGCTAAGAGGTTTTATGCGCATTGTTAAGCTGTCATCGCAGTCCGTCGCGTTTCCTTCACCAGAGGGCGCTCTGCACGATCCTAATGGTCTGCTGGCCATTGGTGGCGATCTTGCGCCTGCGCGACTGCTGGCGGCCTATGAGCGCGGTATCTTTCCCTGGTATTCGCCAGGGGAAGCCATCCTCTGGTGGTCACCGGACCCGCGGGCGGTGCTGTTCCCTGCGGAATATCACGTCAGCCGCAGCCTCAAGCGCTTCCTACGCAGCGATCCGTTCCGTATTACCCTTAACCATGATTTTGCCGCCGTGATCGCCGCCTGCTCATACCGTCCCGACGAAGGCACCTGGATCGGCGAGGAAGTGCAGCAAGCCTATCTACAGTTGCATCATCTGGGACATGCCCATTCCATTGAAGTGTGGCAGGGGGAAACGTTGGTTGGCGGCCTGTACGGCGTGGCTCAAGGGGCGCTGTTTTGCGGGGAATCGATGTTCAGCCGCACGACCAATGCCTCAAAGTGTGCTTTATTTGCGTTTTGCCGCCATTTTGCCGCTTATGGTGGGGAATTGGTTGACTGTCAGGTGCTTAACGCTCACACTGCCCGGCTTGGAGCGAGGGAAATCCCCCGCCGCCTATTTTTACAGCAGTTGAGCAACCTTCAGCGCAGGACCTTAGCGCCGGAGTGCTGGACAGCGCAAGTCATACCCCTACAGCTGGTTGTACTACCCACCCAGACTGACTAATTTTGTGGGATCGGTGCATTGTTCACCGACACTCCTTTACATAATGTGGGTTTTTCGGCATTATCTTGCCGGTTAAAAACTATGGTAGTTAGACCTAGAGGATTCGATGGCCAAAGAAGACAATATTGAAATGCAGGGCACCGTTCTTGATACGCTGCCAAACACCATGTTCCGTGTTGAATTGGAAAACGGGCACGTGGTAACCGCTCATATCTCCGGTAAAATGCGCAAAAACTATATCCGCATCCTGACGGGTGACAAAGTCACTGTAGAGCTGACCCCGTACGACCTGAGCAAAGGCCGCATTGTCTTCCGTAGCCGTTAATCGGCTCACCCGTCGCCAACCACTGGCGACACCGAGGATGTGATCCCTCAAAAAGAGCCCTTTCCGTTTACCGCCGCAGCAACGTTCTCCACCGAGTTGTCTTGGCGCAGGTAAACTGAGAGGGCTCACTCATTTTGAACAGACGCGGTATGCAGCTTAACAGGTGCACCATGCAGCTGATCGGGCGTAGCATGCGGCGATCCTACAAATGAAATACTCCGTGAATTTCACGTATAAAAAAAGCGATGCCTTGGCATCGCTTTTTTGTTAACTCCTTACCGCTTAGTGCACTGCACCTTCATCCGCTTTACGCTTCTGGGCGCTGAGGAAGTGGTAAGTCAGCTGTTTCTTCTCTTTATCCAGTTCGACTTTCACCGAACCACCGTCAACCAGTGAACCAAACAGCAGCTCGTTGGCCAGCGGTTTTTTCAGGCTTTCCTGCATCACACGCGCCATTGGGCGAGCGCCCATCGCACGGTCATAGCCTTTCACTGACAGCCAATCACGCGCTTCGTCGCTCACTTCCATCGACACGCCCTTGGCATCCAGCTGTGCTTGCAGTTCAACGATAAACTTGTCGACCACCTGCTGGATCACCGCCGGAGACAGATGGTTGAACCAGATGACGTTGTCCAGACGGTTACGGAATTCTGGCGTAAACACCTTCTTGATCTCTTCCATCGCGTCGATGCTGTTGTCCTGCTCGATCAGGCCAATCGATTTGCGTTCCGTTTCGCGTACCCCGGCGTTGGTGGTCATCACCAGGATCACGTTACGGAAGTCTGCCTTACGACCGTTGTTATCGGTCAGCGTCCCGTTATCCATTACCTGCAGCAGCAGGTTGAACACGTCCGGGTGCGCCTTCTCGATTTCATCAAGCAGCACTACCGCATGCGGATGTTTGATCACCGCATCGGTCAACAGGCCGCCCTGATCGTAACCGACGTAGCCCGGAGGTGCACCAATCAAACGGCTGACGGTATGACGTTCCATATATTCGGACATATCAAAGCGCAGCAGCTCGATATCCAGAGCCTTGGCCAACTGTACCGTAACTTCGGTTTTCCCCACTCCGGTCGGCCCGGCGAACAGGAAGGAACCGACAGGTTTACGATCCTGGCCCAGACCGGCACGGCTCATCTTGATCGCTTCGGTCAGCGCTTCGATAGCCGGATCCTGGCCGAACACCAGCATTTTCAGACGGTCGCTCAGGCTTCTCAGCACGTCGCGATCGCTGGCCGAGACGGTTTTTTCCGGGATACGCGCAATGCGCGCCACCACCGATTCGATATCCGCCACGTTGACCGTTTTCTTACGCTTGTTAACCGGCAGCAAGCGGCTACGCGCACCGGCTTCATCAATCACGTCGATCGCTTTGTCCGGCAGATGACGGTCGTTGATGTATTTCACCGACAGCTCCACCGCCGCACGTACCGCTTTGGCGGTGTAACGCACGTCATGGTGCGCTTCGTACTTGGTTTTCAGACCGTTGATGATCTGAATGGTCTCTTCCGGCGTCGGTTCGGTGATATCTATTTTCTGGAAGCGACGCGCCAGCGCACGGTCTTTTTCGAAAATATTGCTGAATTCCTGATAGGTGGTCGAGCCGATCACCCGGATCTTGCCGCTCGACAGCAGCGGTTTGATCAGGTTGGCGGCATCCACTTGCCCACCAGAAGCCGCACCGGCACCGATGATGGTGTGAATTTCGTCGATAAACAGGATGCTGTTCTTATCCTGTTCCAGTTGCTTGAGCAGCGCCTTGAAGCGCTTCTCAAAGTCGCCACGGTATTTGGTGCCCGCCAGCAATGAGCCGATATCCAGCGAGTACAGCGTGCAGTCAGCCATAACCTCCGGCACGTCGCCCTGCACGATCCTCCAGGCCAGACCTTCGGCAATCGCGGTTTTACCTACGCCGGATTCCCCCACCAGCAGCGGGTTGTTTTTACGGCGGCGGCACAGCACCTGAATGGCACGCTCCAGTTCACGGTCACGGCCAATCAGCGGATCGATACCGCCCACTCGGGCCAGTTGGTTGAGGTTGGTGGTGAAGTTTTCCATACGGTCTTCCCCTCCAGGCTGCTCTTCGTTTACCGGGTTTTCCGCATTAGGTGCCTGGCCCGGCTCATCTTTACGTGTACCATGTGAAATGAAGTTCACCACGTCGAGACGGCTGACGTCGTGTTTACGCAGCAGGTATGCCGCCTGGGACTCCTGTTCGCTGAAGATCGCCACCAACACGTTGGCACCGCTCACTTCGCTCCGGCCGGAGGACTGCACGTGGAATACCGCACGCTGCAACACACGCTGGAAGCTGAGCGTCGGCTGGGTGTCGCGCTCCTCTTCGCTGGTAGGCAGCGTCGGTGTGGTTTGTTCGATAAAGGCTTCCAGCTCCTGGCGTAACGCGGCCAGATCCACCGTACAAGCCTCGAGCGCTTCGCGCGCGGCAGGGTTGCTGAGTAACGCCAGCAACAGGTGCTCCACGGTCATAAACTCATGTCTGTGCTCGCGCGCTCTGGCGAAAGCCATGTTGAGACTGAGTTCCAATTCTTGATTGAGCATAGGCACCTCCCCAATAGATTGCCTTTTCAGGCTTTTTCCAGCGTACAGAGCAACGGATGCTCGTTCTCCCTTGCGTAACGGTTCACATGGGCCACCTTGGTTTCCGCGACCTCGGCGGTGAAAACACCGCAGATCGCCTTGCCTTGATAGTGGACCGTGAGCATCAGTTGCGTTGCACGTTCAATATCATAAGAAAAGAACTTTTGCAGAACGTCAATCACAAATTCCATCGGTGTGTAATCGTCGTTGTTAAGTATAACTTTATACATTGACGGCGGTTTTACCGCATCGATTTGTTTTTCTTCGGCCAAGTGCTCAATATTTAGCCAATCGTTGCTATTGCCCATCGCTGCTCATCTTCTCTGCCATGCCTCAGTATATGGGGCCATGTTCGGGTTATTCAAACTGGGTTATCGAGATCATTTTACCATCTTCGCGGGTAACGTGCCGCAGCACAAAGCGAATAATCGCGGCGATAAATTGTTACCAAAGCATGTCAATAGCGTTAACTAGTTCAAACTTTGGCGAACTGCTCGAAGCGCTCATTGGCCGATCCCTTGACGTGATGATCATTTGCTCTAGAGTGTAAATTCGTGGGTTGCTGGTCTTTTGACCAGCAGGGACTCACCAGAATCAGTTATTCATCTCATCTAAAAATAGCGTTGCGAGGGATGTAGAAGCATGGAGACGGGTACTGTTAAATGGTTCAATAACGCCAAAGGGTTCGGTTTTATCTGCCCGGAAGGCGGCGGTGAAGATATCTTCGCGCATTATTCAACAATTAAAATGGATGGCTACCGAACGTTGAAAGCAGGCCAACAGGTCAGGTTCGACGTGCATCAAGGGCCGAAAGGGAACCACGCGAGCCTGATTATGCCGCTGGAAAGCGAGGCCATGGCCTAAACGCTCCCACCAGCCCCCTTCTGCATAGCCAAGTTAAAATGCCAGCCGCCGTATGACTGGCATTTTTATTTTTGCGGTTATTCTCGCGCCAACGCATCAATCGGGTTCAATCGCGCAGCACTGCGTGCCGGTAGATAACCGAACACTACACCAATCCCGGTGGAACACAGGAACGCACTCAGCAGGGCCAGCGGCGGGAAGCTGACCTGCCACCCCGGCATCGCCAACTGCACCAGCAGACCAATGGCGAACGACAGAGCGATCCCCAACGCGCCCCCCACCAGGCAAACCAGCACAGCCTCGATCAGGAACTGTTGCAGGACATCGCCGGAGCGCGCCCCGACCGCCATACGAATGCCGATTTCACGCGTCCTTTCCGTAACCGAGACCAGCATGATATTCATCACCCCAATCCCCCCGACCACCAGCGAGATCACCGCCACCAGCGTCAGGAACAGTTGCAGCGTGCGGGTGGTTTTCTCCGCGGTTTGCACCAGGCTGTCCATGTTGTAGGTGAAGAAGTCTTTCTTGCCGTGGCGTAACGTCAGCAACCGCGTCAACTGCTGCTCCGCCTCCTGGCTGTTGTAGCCATCACGGATACGCACGGTGATCGAATCAAAGTAGTCGTTCCCCATCAACCGGTTGGCCATGGTGCTGTAGGGCACCCATACGCTCAGCGTTTTGCTGCTGCCGAACATCGACTGCTTTTCCTGCGCGACACCCACTATCGTAGCGGGCATATTGCCAACCAGGATCACCTCACCCACGACGTTCTTTTGATACGGGAACAGGCGGCGCTGGGTGTTGGCGTCGATCACCACCACCTGCGCCTGAGACTGCACCTGCATGGCGTCAATGCCGACCCCTTGTGAAAACGTCATGCCATAAACCCGAAAATACTGCTCACCGACGCCCGCGACATTGGCAGCAACATCGATATTACCAAACCGCAGCCGCATGCTGCTGCTGATATTCGGCGACAGCGCACTGACATAGGGCTGCTCACGCAACGCGCTCAGATCGCCATACTTCAACGCCTGACGGAGGGTGGGATCGTCATCACCAAAGTCTTTGCCGGGATAAACGTCCACGGTGTTGGTGCCGATGGATTTGATGTCTGCCAGGATCATCTGCTTGGCCGCGTCGCCAATCACCAGGATCGACACCACCGAGGCAATGCCGATGATGATCCCCAGCATGGTTAATGCCGTGCGCATCTTGTTGGCCGCCATGGCGCGACAAGCCATCACCAATGCCTCACGGAAACGGCCAGCCATCTGCTGCCAGGAAGGCGCTGGCGTGGCCAGTTCCAGCATCTTGGCCTGCGGGTTGCCCTGCGCCTGTGGCCGGGAGTCGGCGATGATTTCTCCGTCGCGGATCTCGATAATCCGCTCCGCCTGCTGGGCTACCGCCGGATCGTGCGTGACGATAATCACCGTGTGCCCCTGCTCGCGCAGTTGCTTGAGGATCGTCATCACCTCTTCGCCGGAATGGCTGTCGAGCGCACCGGTCGGCTCATCCGCCAGAATGACCTGGCCGCCATTCATCAAGGCCCGCGCAATACTGACGCGCTGCTGCTGCCCACCGGAAAGCTGGCTTGGCCGATAGGAGATACGTTCCCCCAACCCCAGGCGTTGCAACAAGGCTGCCGCTCTTGCGCGCCGTGCAGTCTTGCTCAGCCCGGCATACACCGCAGGCACTTCCACGTTATGTGCCGCACTCAGGTGAGGCAGCAGATGATAACGCTGGAAGATAAAACCAAAATGTTCGCGCCGTAGCTGGGCAAGCGCATCACCATCGAGCGTCGCCACGTCCTGCCCGGCGACGCGGTAGGTCCCGGCGCTGGGTTTGTCCAGGCAGCCAAGAATGTTCATCAGCGTCGATTTACCAGAGCCAGAAGCCCCCATAATCGCCACCATCTCACCGGCGTCAATACGCAGACTGACGTTTTTCAGCACGTCCACGGTCTGATCGCCGGAGAGATAGCTACGCCGGATATCACTCAGTTCCAACAGTGCGGTCATCAGCTGGCCTCCGCGCCGCCGCGGCTGACTATCACCTCTTCACCGGCCTGCAACCCGCTGATAATCTGCACATCCACGTTGTTGCGAATGCCGATCGTGACTTCCCGCTTCTCTTCCTTACCCTGTTGCAGCACCGAAATGTGGTAACGGTTATCGGCGATCTGATCCCCTAATGCCACCAGCGGGATCACTAGCGCATCGCTGACGCCAGCCAGTTGAATATGCACCTGCGCGGTCATTTGCAAACGCAGCAAACCCTGTGGGTTTGGCACTTCGAAGCGTGCGTAATAGAAAATGGCGTTGTTGACCTTTTCTGGCGTGGGCTGAATGTCTTTCAGCACGCCGTCAAAGCGTTTGCTCGGATCTCCCAGCACGGTAAACCAGGCTTTCAGCCCCGGCTGGAGATGGATCACATCCGCCTCGGAAACCTGTGCCTTCACCAGCATGGTGCTCATATCGGCCAACGTCAGGATATTGGGCGCTTGTTGCGCAGCGATCACCGTTTGGCCTTGCAAGGTGGTGATCTGCACCACGTCACCGTCCATCGGTGCTTCGATGCGGGTATAGGCCAGATTGATCTTGGCGGTGTCCAGGCTGGCCTGATTTTTGGCGATCTCTGCCCGGGTGGTGGCAACCTGTGCCTTTTTCACCGCCAGATTGGTGGCGAACTGATCCAGATCCTGGCGTGACACTGCCTGCACCTTGGCCAGTTCACGGTTACGCTGCAAGGTAACCTCGGCCAGTTGCTGCTCCGCCTGCGCCTGTTGCAGTTGGGCTTGCAGTTGCTGTAGCGTGGCCTCGCCTTCGCGAATGCTGTTTTGCGCCTGCTGGGGATCGATAATGCCGAGCAGTTGGCCTTTTTGTACCTTATCGCCAATCTCGACCTTCAGGCTCTCCAACTGTCCGCTGACCTGGGCCCCCACGTCAACCTTGCGCACCGCATCCAGTTGGCCGGTCGCCAGTACGCTTTGCTCCAGATCGCGTTTAGCCACCTTGACCGTTTTAAACTCTACCGGGGCCGGATGGCTGAAACGCCAATAAGCCAAAATGGCGAGCACCACCAGAACGGCGCATACCACCAACCCGCGTTTTTTACGTTTTAATAACCACGTCAATGTCTGTTCCTACCTATTTCCTAGCGTGCTTTAGCTACCCATATCGGTAACCGAAGTAAATTAGCATGTTGCGTGGCCAATCACTAAACCCAGGCTCAACAAGTTACTGACAAGCCGGTTTTGTCATGCCGTATTGACCCACCGTTTAGTGCAGCCTTGATGAAGTGGTGTTTTTACACAGAGAAGGATTTCATCATGTCTCAGCTCAGCTATCCACTGATATCGGCCAAACCGGCCAGTCGACTGATGATGGCGCTGCTCAACGGTGAAAAGATGCCCAGCAAAGCCTGGGCAAAAACCTCATTTCGCCTCAAATTTCTCAGCCGTTCGCTACTCAGTTGGCCAACGACCCGTTGTCTGCTCAATACGCTGGCTGCCAACCCTCTGCTGGATGAAATTTTACATGCGCAGCCCAACCTGCCATGCAAACTGCATCGCCCCTATCTGGCTGCCAACATGAGCCGCCTCGACCGCCTGTTAGCCCTGCGCGATCACTACAATCTGATCGCCCAGTGCATGCCGTTGAGAATGCGCCTCGGCCACCTTGGCAGCCAACCTTTTACCTTAAGCAAGGTGCAGGATAAGAATGGCGAGCAGATCTGCCTGCAACTGGCGTCTCTCGACCATCTGAACAAAGAAGGCGAAGCCACCCTGCTGCTACGCAATAGCCAAGGAATTATGCTGGCAGAAATGACCTTCACCCTGATGAATTACCAGCAGCAACCCACGCTGTTTATCGGCGGTCTGCAAGGCGCCAATTGTGGAGTGCCCCATGCGGAGATCCAGCACATGACCAAGGCCTGTCACGGCCTGTTTCCCAAACGCCTGGTGCTGGAGGGGATATGCCATCTGGCACAGCAATTGGGTATCCGCCAGATAATCGCGGTAGGCAACACCAGCCATATCTATCAAAACTGGCGCTACCACAACAAAAAGAAAGGCCTGCTGCATGCCGATTACGATCTCTTTTGGCTTTCCCTGGGAGGCAGGAAGCTCGATAACGGTTATTTTCTGTTACCCGAGTGTATCGCCCGCAAACCGATGGCAGAGATCGCCAGTAAAAAACGCGCCGAATATCGCCGCCGTTATCAGCTACTGGATGAATTGCAGCGAGGGATCGGCTCACACTTCCCCTAATCCGCTCGGCCCCGCGCCAGCCACATCACGCGGGAAAACATCTTCTTCAGCAATGGTGGTACAGAATCGGTGCCCCACGCACCAGCCTGCATGGCCACTTCAATCGCCAGATCGGGTTTGGAAGTGTGATGCACCGCCTTGAGGATCACCTTGCGCACCGGCATCTGTACCTTTAACGGTATTGAGGCCACCCGATGATAGACCGAACTGAATCCCTCGCGATACATGAAGTGTTCCATGTCCGGAGCGGGTAGCGCGGTCAGGCGATCGCGTTCGTTATCTTCGTGGTTATCCAGCATGCTGCGCACGGTGTTGGCGTATTTCTTGCCAGCTTCATCACCATCCACCAGCACATGCCATTCAATGCCCATGCGGCGGGCAAACTTCAGCAATGGCTTCAGCCCGCACTGGGCGAACTCAATCACCCGCACGCCTTCGGATTCAAAACGATAGCCGCACTGGCGCGCCAGTTCATTGAGCAACCACACCTCGGTCTCTCCTTCCACCAGCAGCCAGCAACGGGCAAACAACGAGGCTGGCCGGTTAAAGCGGATGTGGAACGCAATGCGCCGCCCATCCTCTGCACTTAACCCCTTTGGCCCAAGGCGATAGGTGGCCACTCGGGCCGATTCGCGCACCAGGCGGCAAATATGCTCCACCGGCACCAGCGATACCAGTTCGCTGGAATTGGTGGTGGTAATGCGCTGTAGCGGCATCTGATTGAGCAACCCCCAGGCCACCGACAGCATGATAGGATGCAGGCGTGTTTCTGGGTCCTCTACCAGCAATAATGGCCGGGCATGGGGATCGAGCTTTACGTTGCCTTTGGCCTGTAACAGCGTGGAAAACATCCCCAACAGGATCAGACGCATGCTGCGGCTGTTCGGTTCGGCAATCATACGGTTGATGCTGTCCAACGATCGCCACGCCTGTTGTTCCGGCTGGCGACGATGGCGAGGCCCGGCAACCTGTGAGCCTTGCTCGGCAAAATAGTGTTCGAGCAGTTGCTGCATCGCCGCCAGCCCCTGCAGTAGTTCGGAATTGGTCAGTTTCTGCGGATTACGCACCAGTTCACGTGTCAGTTGATCCAACTGCTGTGCCAGAGCTTCATTATCGGCGGGGAGGCGATCGCTGAGCGAGCTGGGCCGCAGGCGGCGAATAAAGCGCGCATCACGCAGCCGCAGCACCGGATGGATGCGGATCAGGGCATGTACCAGTTGATCGATATGGTGCAGGTGTAAAGCGTTGCCATCGGCATCAAGGAAACGCCGCCAGGTACATACCGTGCCGTCATCGGCCAACTCCCCTTCGCAGCAGTAATGAATACGGCTCAGGTTATCTTCCCCCTTCGACCACAGCGGTGAAAGATGGCGATAGCGCGGTAGGTGCGCATGGCCAAGATCTTTCTCGCAGAAGGTGAAGATAATCTGCAAATGGCGCTCTTTGGCCGCCTCCTCACCCGGTGGGAAGTAGAAGTCTTTGGCTTCGAAGCGATACAGCGTCTGTTCCGGCGCCAGCAAAAAGGTCATGGCATCCAGCAGGCTGGATTTACCCCAGGCATTTTCCCCGAGTAATACGGTGTTATCATCCAGCGTCAGTGAAAGCCGGTTAATTTCGCGGAATCCTACAATCTCAATGCGCTCCAGGTACATCTGCTGACTCCTTTATTCGCCTGATACCTTGAGGATGAGCAATAAAGCCATTGCAGGTCAAGCAGACATTCCTGCACGTGCGGTAAACACCGCAAATCAGCCACTTTACTCAGAAGATTATTTTGGTTAGCGTGTTGGGTTTGCCGTTCCCTTAAAATCAAAAGGACGCTTGCTTCACATGTATTCAGGACTGCTGATTATACTGATACCGCTGATCGTCGGTTATCTTGTCCCCTTGCGTAGCGTCACCCTGATCCGGGCCATTAACCGCCTGCTGAGCTGGATGGTGTATGTGATCCTGTTCTTTATGGGGATCAGCCTGGCATTCCTGGAAAACCTCAGCAGCAATCTGCTGTTGATCTTTCAGTATACCCTGGTGTTTTTCCTGTGCATTTTCTGCGCCAATCTCCTGTGGCTGGCAGTGTTTGAACGCCGTCGCCCTTGGCGCAGTGCTCACAAGCAAGAAACGTTACCCTCGCGTCTGCATATGGCATTGGAATCCCTGAAACTCTGCGGGGTAGTGGTGGGTGGTTTTGCCCTGGGTCTTACCCAATGGCACTGGCTGCAATTTGCTGGCCAGGGCAGTGAATACGCCCTGCTGTTTCTGCTGTTATTGGTGGGGGCGCAGTTACGCAACAGCGGGATGACGCTGCGCCAGATCGCTCTCAATCGCCGTGGCATGATGGTCGCCGTGGTGGTGGCTGTCAGTTCGCTGGTCGGTGGAGCCGTCGCCGCACTGCTGCTGGGATTGCCGCTGAAAGCCGGTTTGGCTATGGCTTCAGGTTTTGGCTGGTATTCCCTTTCCGGCATTCTGATCACCGACGCCTATGGCCCGGTGATGGGCAGCGCCGCCTTCTTCAACGATCTGGCCCGTGAGCTGGTGGCCATTATGTTGCTACCTACGCTGGTGCGCCGCAGTCGCTCCTCGGCATTAGGTTTATGCGGTGCCACCTCAATGGACTTCACGCTGCCTGTATTGCAACGCAGCGGTGGGATGGAAATGGTGCCTCCGGCCATCGTGCACGGATTCCTGCTGAGCCTGTTGGCCCCGGTGTTGATAGCTCTGTTCTCCTGATAATATCGGGCGCGGTTCGCTGCGCCCGATATTCAAAATCGTAATAATTCCCATCCGCACGCCAATTTGTTCTAAATCAATCTTTGTTAAAGTTGTGTCACAAAAGCCTTTTTAAGGTTGCGCCATCGATCTATGCTTCAAAACAAGCATTATAAATGCAACTTTAAAAAAGGAAGCGATTATGTTCTGTGTGCAATGTGAACAAACCATCCGGACACCGGCAGGCAACGGCTGCTCCTACGCTCAAGGGATGTGCGGGAAAACGGCAGAAACTTCAGACCTGCAGGATCTGTTGATAGCGGCGCTGCAAGGACTGTCTGCCTGGGCCTTGCAGGCGCGTGCGTTGGGGATTATCGACCATGATGTCGACAGTTTTTCCCCACGCGCCTTCTTCTCTACGCTGACCAACGTCAACTTCGATTCCGCACGCATTATCGGCTATGCGCGTGACACCATAGCCCTGCGTGATTCGCTGGCGGTTCGCTGCCGTCTGCTCGATGCCAGCGTACGGGTCGATCACCCTCTGGCTCAGCTGCAACTGGCCGGTGACGATATGCCTGCCCTGTTGCAACAGGCCGCGCAATTTGCCCTCAATAACGATAAAGCCGCAGTAGGCGACGATATCCACGGCCTGCGCATGTTGTGCCTGTATGGCCTGAAAGGGGCCGCCGCCTACATGGAACATGCCCATGTGCTGGGCCAGTTCGACAATCAGATCTATGCCGATTACCACGCCTTTATGGCCTGGCTGGGCACTCAACCGAGCGATCTGGACACCCTGCTTAACAACTCGATGGCCATCGGTAAAATGAACTTCAGCGTGATGGCCATTCTGGATCGCGGTGAAACCAGCGCCTTTGGCGATCCACAGCCGACTACGGTCAATGTGCGCCCAGTCGCGGGCAAGGCGATCCTGATTTCCGGCCACGATCTGAAAGATCTGCGCTTGCTGCTGGAACAGACCGCAGGCACCGGTATCAACGTGTATACCCACGGTGAAATGTTGCCAGCCCATGGCTACCCCGAGCTGAAAAAATTCCCGCATCTGGTGGGTAACTACGGCAGCGGCTGGCAGAATCAGCAGACCGAATTCGCCAAATTCCCGGGTTCGATCGTCATGACCTCCAACTGCATTATCGATCCGAACGTCGGTAATTATGGCGATCGCATCTGGACTCGCAGCATCGTTGGCTGGCCAGGTGTTAACCATCTGGAAGGTGATGATTTCAGCACCGTGATCGCTCAGGCGCAGCAGCTGGCTGGCTTCCCTTACAGCGAGATTGAACACCTGATCACCGTCGGTTTTGGCCGCCAGGTATTGCTCAGCGCCGCGGATACCGTCGTCGATCTGGTCGTGCAGAAAAAACTGCGCCACGTCTTCCTGGTTGGCGGTTGTGATGGCAGCCGTGATGAACGCAGCTACTTCACCGACTTTGCCCGCAACGTGCCGCAAGATTGCCTGATCATGACGCTGGGCTGCGGTAAATATCGCTTCAACAAGCTGGACTTCGGTACGCTGGAAGGTCTGCCGCGCCTATTGGACGTGGGCCAATGTAACGACGCCTATTCTGCCGTGATGCTGGCGGTCAAACTCGCCGAGAAAGTGGGCGGAACGGTCAATGACCTGCCGCTCAGCCTGGTGTTGTCATGGTTCGAGCAGAAAGCGATCGTCATTCTACTGACGCTGCTGTCGCTGGGGGTGAAAAATATCGTTACCGGCCCAAGCGCTCCAGCCTTCCTGACCGACAATCTGTTAGCGGTGCTGAATGAGAAATTCGGCCTGCGCTCGGTCACCACCGTAGAGCAGGACATGCAATCCCTTCTCGGCTAAGGCCGATTTTCCGGGGCTGCCCATCGCGGCGGCCCCGTTTGTTTTGAGGTGCCCCATGAGCCAACCCAGCCCACTTTGCCCCAACCCGATGCAGGTACATTCCCTGCACCAGGAAACTGCCGACGTCTGGACGCTGAATCTGATCAACAACGACTTTTACCCGTATCAGCCCGGTCAGTTTGCGTTGGTCAGTATTCGCGACAGTGAAGACACGCTGCGTGCCTATACCCTCTCCTCTTCGCCCGGCCTGAGTCCTTTTATCAGCATCAGCGTGCGTTGCTTACCTGATGGCCTCGGCTCGCGCTGGCTGACGCAAGAGGTCAAACCTGGCCAGACACTGTGGCTGTCAGATGCCCAAGGGGAGTTTAGCTGCGTTCAATACCCAAGCGATCGCTACCTGATGCTGGCCGCGGGCTGTGGCGTCACACCAATAATTTCCATGTGTCGTTGGCTGGTAGTCAACCGCCCGCAATGTGACATCAAGGTGATCTTCAACGTTCGCACGCCTGCGGATGTGATTTTTGCCGAACAGTGGCAGCAACTCTCCGCCGCTCATCCGCAACTCCAGTTGACGTTGATGGCAGAACAGGATGCACAGCCCGGTTTCCTGTCTGGCCGCATCAACGAGCAGGTGTTGCAACAGGTCGTGCCGGATATCGCCTCGCGCACCGTGATGACCTGCGGCCCTGCCCCTTACATGCAGCAGGTTGAACAGCTTTGCCTACGGCTCGGCGTACCGGCAGCCAATTTCCACCAGGAACAGTTTCACACCTCAGCAGAAGTTGATGATGGGCAAGGTGAACAATTGACGCTGCGCATTGGTCAGCCGCTGCGTGAGTTCCGTGTGCTGGTCGGCAGCACCCTGCTTGCGGCGTTGGAATCCCACAAGTTACCGGTCAATGCCGCCTGCCGGGCTGGCGTCTGCGGCTCATGCAAGACCCGCATTATCGATGGCCAATACACCACCAGCAGCACCATGACGTTAACCCCGGCGGAAATCGAGCAAGGCTACGTGCTGGCCTGTAGCTGCCAACTCCACAGCGATGTCACCCTCGCCTGAGTTTAGGCTGTGTCCCCCAATTGCACGTGAGCGCCGCTGGGGGTCATTTGGACGCGTTGCAAGGTACAAACTGTAAGGCTTGGTGGTCCCAAATAAGCAGGGAGTAACCCAGCTACGCGTTCAAATGGCCCCAGCCCGAAGGGTCGCGCCCCAAAAGCCCGTACTCAGCGTTGTCGGGCTTGAACTTAGACCCACTAGGCCCTGCACCCTCCGCCTTGATTACGGGCTTTTGTGTCTGCGACGGCACCACGGTCAATTGAGGGACACAGCCTAGCGCCCCATCACCCGATGGGGCACATATCGGTAAGCGTAACCCCTAATGCCCTTCTACACTTTCTGTTTGCCTCTAACCGGGCGAGTACCCCTCATTTTGCATAATGACTGGAGGAACGATGAAGCAAACAGTAGCCACGCTGATCGCCAAAACGCTGGAACAGGCCGGTGTAAAACGCATCTGGGGCGTCACCGGCGATTCACTCAACGGCCTGAGCGACAGCCTGCACCGGATGGGCACCATTGCCTGGATGGGCACCCGTCATGAGGAGGTCGCCGCCTTTGCCGCCGGTGCCGAAGCACAGCTTACCGGCCAACTGGCGGTCTGCGCAGGTTCCTGCGGCCCCGGCAACCTGCATCTGATCAACGGCCTGTTCGATTGCCACCGTAATCACGTCCCGGTGCTGGCTATCGCCGCCCATATTCCTTCCAGCGAGATCGGCAGCGGCTATTTCCAGGAAACCCATCCGCAAGAGCTGTTCCGCGAATGCAGTCACTACTGCGAGTTGGTCTCCAATCCAGAACAACTGCCCCGCGTGCTTGAGATCGCCATGCGTAAAGCGATCCTCAACCGCGGCGTCTCGGTGATTGTGCTGCCGGGCGACGTTGCCCTGCAAATGGCCCCGGAAGATGCCAGCATGGTGTGGCATACGCCTGCGCATCCATTGATGCAGCCACCGATGAGCGAGTTGCAAAAACTGGCCGAAACGCTGAACAACGCCAAAAATATCACCCTGATGTGTGGCAGCGGCTGTGCCGGATCCCATGATGAAGTCGTCAAGCTAGCCGAGCTGCTGCAGGCCCCAATTGTCCATGCCCTGCGTGGTAAAGAGCATATTGAATGGGATAACCCCTACAGCGTCGGCATGACCGGACTGATCGGTTTCTCCTCCGGCTACCACGCCATGATGAATGCGGATACGCTGGTGCTGCTCGGTACCCAGTTTCCGTACCGGGCGTTTTATCCGACCAATGCCAATATTATTCAAATCGATATCAACCCCGGTAGCATCGGCGCTCATTGCCCGGTGAATATGGCGCTGATGGGGGATATCAAAACGACGCTCAGCGCCTTGCTGCCACAGCTGCAAGCCAAAAGCGATCGCAAGTTTCTGGATAAGGCGTTGGAACATTACCGGGAAGCGCGTAAAGATCTCGACGGATTGGCAACCGCCAATGACAACCAACCGATCCATCCACAATACCTGGCGCAGCAAATCAGCCATTACGCCACTGAGGACGCGATCTTCACCTGCGATGTCGGCACGCCAACGGTGTGGGCCGCACGTTATCTGAAAATGAATGGTCAACGCCGACTGCTCGGTTCGTTCAACCATGGGTCAATGGCTAACGCCATGCCACAAGCGATTGGGGCTCAGGCCACCGAACCGGATAAACAGGTGATCGCCCTGTGCGGCGATGGTGGTTTTACCATGTTGATGGGGGACTTTCTATCGCTGGCCCAGTTGAAGCTACCGGTCAAGGTGGTGGTGTTCAACAACAGCGTGCTGGGTTTTGTGGCGATGGAGATGAAAGCCGGTGGTTACCTTACCGACGGCACCGATCTGCATAACCCGGACTTTGCCGCCATTGCCAACGCCGCAGGCATCAAAGGCATACGGGTCGAAAAAGCCTCCGAACTGGATGGCGCATTACAGGAACTGTTGGCCCATCCAGGCCCGGCGTTGCTCGACGTGGTTACCGCCAAACAGGAACTGGCAATGCCGCCGCAGATCAAATTCGAGCAGGCTAAAGGCTTCAGCCTGTATATGCTGCGCGCGATCATCAATGGCCGGGGTGATGAAGTCGTCGAGCTGGCTAAAACCAATTGGTTACGATAATTCCTAGCGGGGACAATCAAGTGGGTTGTCCCTGCATTTTCCGCTTTTGCCACGCGCTAATCCGGTTATGATAAAAGCCACTTCCTCATCGGCTACCAAGGACCCGTATGCTTATCGATTTACGCAGTGACACCGTTACCCAACCGAGCGCAGAGATGCGCACCGCCATGGCACAGGCAGACGTCGGCGACGACGTGTATGGCGACGATCCCACCGTTAACGCCCTCCAGGCCGAAGCGGTCAGACTCTCTGGCAAACCAGCGGCATTATTCTTGCCCACCGGTACCTAGGCTAATCTGGTAGCCTTGCTGAGCCATTGCCAGCGCGGTGAGGAATATATCGTTGGCCAGCAGGCGCATAACTACAAATATGAAGCCGGTGGCGCAGCCGTGCTGGGCAGTATTCAGCCCCAACCGATTGAAGCCAACCCCGATGGCACACTGCCGTTAGACAAGGTTGCCGCCGCCATCAAGCCCGATGATATTCACTTCGCCAAGACGCGTTTGCTGAGCCTGGAAAACACCATCAGTGGCCGAGTGCTGCCGCTGGAATATCTACAACAGGCCTGGCAGTTCACCCGTGAACACAAGCTGGCCCTGCATATTGACGGCGCGCGCATTTTCAACGCCGCGGTAGCGCTGAACGTACCGCTGAAAGACATTGCCCAGTACTGCGATACCTTCACCATTTGCCTGTCGAAAGGCTTGGGTGCACCGGTCGGCTCGCTGCTATGCGGTAGCGAAGAGTTTATTCAGCGTGCCAATCGCTGGCGCAAGATGACCGGTGGCGGTATGCGTCAGGCCGGTATTCTGGCGGCTGCCGGGCTGTATGCGTTGGAGCACAACGTCGAGCGGCTGAAAGAGGATCATGACAACGCCAAATGGCTCGAACAGCAGTTGCGTGATATTGGCGTAGACATCGCCGAACCGGGCGCACAAACCAACGTGCTATACCTGCGTCAATCTCCGGAACTGGCGGCCAAGCTCGGCCCCTGGATGCGTGAACGCGGCGTGTTAATCAGTGCCGGGCCGTTGACCCGTATCCTGACGCACCTCAACGTTAGCCGCCAGGATCTGCAAAAAGTGGTCGATCTGTGGCAGGATTTCCTGCAGCAACACGCGTAAGTTTTTTGCAGTAAAACCGGGATGCCCCCGCATCCCGGCTCTCGCCTAGCCAGCAATCTCAGCCTGGTTCCAATACCTGAAGGGATATCCTCTATGAGTCATAAATTTTGCCAGACGTTATTAGCTCTTACCCTTGCTAGCAGTGGAATGATGTTTACCTTGCCAGCCAGCGCCGCCACGGCCCCAGCCCAACAGCAAACGCAGGCTCCCGGCTTTTATCGCATGATGCTGGGTAACCTGGAAGTGACGGCGCTGTACGATGGTTACGTCAATCTGGACAGCAAACTGTTCCACGGCATCAGCGAGCCGGATATGCAAAAGCTGTTCGCCCGCATGTTTACCGACAGCAAGTCAGGCATACAGACGGCAGTAAACGCATTTCTGGTGAACACCGGAACGCATCTGGTCCTGGTTGATGCCGGTACTGCACAGTGTTTTGTGCCCGACGTTGGGGGCCATCAAGAGCAACCTGCGCGCGGCAGGGTATCAGCCAGAGCAGGTTGACACGATATTGCTGACGCATCTGCACCCCGATCACGCCTGTGGCGTCAGCGATCAGGGTAAAGCCGCCTTTCCTAACGCCACCGTCTATGCCTCCAAGGCCGATGGTGACTACTGGTTGAGTAAGGAGGTGGCTCTCAAAGCTCCCAAGGACGCGCAACCGATGTTCAAAATGGTGCAAGACGCCGTTGCCCCTTATGCTGAACAGGGCAAGTTGAAGCTATACAGCCCTGGGGAGCAGTTACTCCCTGGCCTGGAAGTGATCGCGACGCCGGGCCATACGCCTGGGCATACCTCTTACCTGTTTAGCTCTGGCGGGCAGAAACTGCTGCTGTGGGGGGATATCGTTCACAGTCACTCTTTGCAATTTGCCGAGCCTGAAGTCGCGGTAGACTTTGACACAGATTCCAAACAGGCGATCGCTACCCGGCAAAAGGTGTTTGCCGATGCGGCTAAAAACAAGCTGTGGGTTGGCGGAGCGCATTTACCGTTCCCTGGTCTGGGCCACGTGCGTGTCGAAGGTAAAGGCTATGCGTGGGTACCGGTTGAGTATGCCCCGGTAGTCAAAGGCGAGAAGAAACCTTAACGTAGATTATTGATATCGGGGCGCAGCATGCGGCACCCCGTTGATAAATCAAACCACCATCCGGCCATAGAGCCAGTAGCCTACAGCCAGTACCAACAGCAAATTCAGCACGACACTAAGAATAAAATAGGTTTTGAACGGTTGTTTCTGCGTTTTATGGCGAAATAGCCGTTGCGCCACAATCGCGCCGATCCAACCGCCCAGCACGCCGAACAGCAACAGAGTGATTTCCGGCACCCGTTGCCAACTTTTGCAGGCAGCCAATTTATCTACGCCGTAGATCAGCAGGGTCAGCAGGTTTACCAGCAGTAACCAGGTCCACAGCGGAGCGGGAAAACACAGGCTGCCAGCCAGGGCAATTAGCAGCAGGAAGTAACACAGGGAATTGAGTTTCATCGGACATGGCTCGTTGCTTGAACGCTGCGTAGTGTGAACTGCCCACCGTGCAGATGCAACTCCTGATATCCATGCAAAAAGTGCAATTACCCTGCTAATTTGGCATCCTATAATTTACGCTCACACCAACATCATTAAAATAAGGCAGCGCAATGACTTCCCAACGTATTCTGGTTCTTGGCGCCAGCGGTTATATCGGCCAGCACCTGATCCCTCGCCTGACCGAGCAGGGCCACGAGATCACCGCCGCAGCGCGCCGTATTGAATGGTTGGAAGAGCAAAATTGGCCGCACGTGAACTGCCGTTACGTGGATGTCTATCGTCCGGAAACGCTCACGGCAGCGCTCTGGCAGATCGATGCCGTTTACTACCTGATCCACGGGATGGGCGATGGCGATGACTTTATCGAAAAGGAACGTCAGGCAGCAGAGAATCTGCGCGATGCCCTGCGAGGATCTACCGTCAAACAGGTCATTTTCCTTGGCGCGCTGCAACCCGAGGGCGACAGTTCCCCTCACCTCATCGCCCGTAAACTGACCGGTGAGATCCTGCGCCAAAGCGGTATCCCGGTCACCGAACTACGCGCCAGTATCGTGGTTGGCCCTGGCTCTGCCGCGTTCGAGATCATGCGCGATATGGTCTACAACCTGCCAATCCTGACGCCACCGCGCTGGGTACGTTCAAAATCCTCCCCGGTCGCCCTGGATAACCTGCTCACCTACCTGACCGAGCTGCTGCAACATCCAGCGCATGAAAACCGGATTTTTGACGTCGCCGGGCCGGAGTACATCAGTTACCAAACGATGTTCGAGCGTTTTATCAAGATCAGCGGCAAAAAGCGCTGGCTGATCCCGGTTCCCCTGCCGACACGCTTTATCTCGGTCTGGTTTATCAGCATGATCACCTCGGTGCCAACTTCAATTGCCAGCGCGCTCATCCAGGGGTTGAATCATGACTTGCCTGCCGATGGCAAACCGCTGCAAACCTTGATCCCACAGCCGCTACAAACCTTTGATGATGCCGTGAAGGAAACGCTACGCCGCGAAGATGAGGTGGTCGACTCTGCCGACTGGGGTTACGATCCTGAAGCCCGGGCCCGCTGGCGCCCCGGCTATGGCTTCTATCCCAAACATGCAGGTTGTGAGGTGGAAACGCAGGCTTCCAGTGAGGCGCTATGGCATGTCGTGCAGCAGTTGGGCGGCAAAGAGGGATATTTCTACGGCAATATTCTTTGGCAGATCCGCGCCCGTATGGACGATATGATCGGCAACGGCATCGTTTATGGCCGACCGCAACGTGACACTCTGGAAGTTGGCGATTTGGTCGATGGCTGGAAGGTGATCACCAAGAAGCCATTACGCCAGTTGGCGTTGATGTTCGGGATGAAAGCGCCGGGGCTGGGTCGCCTGACTTTCAGCATCAAGGACCTGGGCGATCGCCGTCAGCTCGATGTGCGCGCCTGGTGGCATCCTGCCGGTTTCAGCGGACTGCTGTACTGGTTTGTCATGATGCCCGCTCACCTGTTTATTTTCCGTGGCATGGCCAAACGTATTGCCCAGTTGGCCGAAGAGTACGATAACCAGCGTCCTCAATAGACCAATTCTCGATCAACCGCACAGTTTGCTGCTGCGGTTGGGTCCTTTCCGATTGCATAGCGCACGAAATCACGAAAGAATGGCATCTTATTTGCTGGGGCGCGCTACAACGCCCCCCGCATCCTGATTTTTGGTGAGAATAGAGTTCGTTATGAAGGTATTGGTCACCGGTGCAACCAGTGGGTTAGGCCGAAACGCCGTTGAATATCTCCGCCGCCAAGGCGTAAAAGTGCGTGCCACCGGGCGTAATCAGGCCATGGGCTGCCTGCTGGAAAAACTGGGTGCCGAATTCATCCATTGCGATCTCACCAACCTGATCTCTTCCCAGGCCAAAGCCATGCTGGCGGATGTGGACGTGCTGTGGCACTGCTCCGGTTTCACTTCCCCATGGGGCACAGAAGAAGCCTTCGAACTGGCCAACGTCCGTGCAACCCGGCGTTTAGGCGAGTGGGCTGCGGCCTACGGCGTAGAGCAGTTTATTCATATTTCATCGCCAGCCATTTACTTCGATTATCACCATCACCGCAATGTGGATGAAGACTTCCGTCCGGCCCGTTACGCCAACGAGTTTGCCCGCAGTAAGGCCGCTGGGGAACTGGTGGTACAACAGCTGGCGCTGTCCAACCCGCAAACCCACTTCACCATCCTGCGTCCACAGGGGCTATTTGGCCCGCATGACAAGATCATGCTGCCGCGCCTGCTGCACATGATCAAACATTACGGCAGCCTGCTGTTGCCGCGTGGTGGCGATGCGCTGGTCGATATGACCTATCTGGATAATGCGGTGCACGCCATGTGGTTAGCCACCATGAAGGAAGATACCCCTTCAGGACGGGCTTATAATATCTCCAACCTGCAAGCCTGCACGCTGCGCACGGTGCTGCAACAGCTGATCGACGAACTGGGAATGAAGTGCCGCATCCGCTCGGTGCCCTACCCGATGCTGGATATGATGGCACGTGGCATGGAAAAGCTGGGCAGTAAAAGCGAAAAAGAGCCGGTCTTGACCCATTATGGCGTAGCTAAACTCAACTTCGATCTGACGCTGAACACCACGCGGGCGCAGCAGGAGCTGGGTTATCAGCCGCAGGTGTCGTTGGAAGAAGGCATCAGCCGTACCGCCCGCTGGTTGAAAGAGCACGGTAATCTGCACGGACTATGAAGCCCCGTATTTACTCAGTAACGCCTCAATAATCGCCTCACTTTCTGCATCCGGCTCACCGCGATAATCGCTGGGCCGGAAATGCATCTGAAACGCCGCTATCAGGTTCCGTTGCTGCTTGGCATCCCACGCGGGATCGACACCATAACCATAGCGCGCCAGCTTTTCCAACAGTGATGCCATTGCCACCGGCGCATGCTTGTCACGACCCGCCAGATAGCGCGCCACCTCCCGTTCATCCGGCCAGGCGCCAATACCTGCCTGCGCCAGCTGCTGCCAAGGGAAAAGTGGACCGGGATCCTGTTTGCGCTGCGGAGCAATATCACTGTGCCCTACCACATCTGTCGGCTGCAGCGCGTAACGCTGTACGATATCGCGGCTAAGCTGGATCAGTAACGCAATTTGCTCTGGTGTATAAGGCTGCCAGTCAGTCTCCAGCAACTTACGGCTATAGCCTTGGTTGACGATCTCAATGCCGATCGAGGTATCGTTCAGATTGGTCCGCCCACGCCAGTTGCTGGCCCCGGCATGCCAAGCGCGCATAGCTTCCGGCACCAGTTGATAAGCCACCGGCTTGCCGCCCTGCAATGGCGGATGGGCGGGCAACAAATAGTGCGCGCTGACGTGTTCATCCGTCAGCGTCTTCAGCGAGGAATGAAAGTTTTCTGCGGTGTAATGCATCACCAGGAAACGAATACGTTGATCGGCACCCGGTGCCTGATGCAGGATTTCCAATTGATAGCTACCGTGATCGACGACGGTATCATGCTGAACGTTTTGGCACCCCACCAGCAGCATGAAAGCTACTATCCCTGCTCTGATTTTCACCTGTTCCTTCCTGTATTTATCATCCGCCGGTCAGCCCGACAATGTGTTACCGACATGGATTAAGCTGTATCTAATCACCCAGTTAATCAACAAACCATGAAACTCCTCTCTGATTTGCAAGGGAGTGTTAACCCAGCCAGCGAGTTGCAGTCTGCGTGTTAGCCTCAAAGTATCGCCGGTATACCAAGAAGCGGAGTCAATCATGTTCAAGCCCAGCGTTTTAGCCTGCCTGGTAGCTATTGCCCTGCTGCCACTTAGTGGTTGCGATCAAAAAAACACTACCGCAGCAACACCAATAATCCCCTCTCAGGCACCAACGCAGCCGGTGCTTCAGGCTTACACGCCACTGAGCGCCGATCAACTGTATCAGTTGGTCAGCCCAATCGCGCTATTCCCAGATAAATTGCTGGCGCAGGTATTAGCAGGTGCGGGGTATCCCGATCAGATCACCGCTGCCGATAACTGGCTGACGCAAAACCCAGGTCGACAACCCGCAGCGTTGAGCAACGCGGCCAATACTCAACCTTGGGACAACAGCGTCCGCAGTCTGGTACTGTTCCCTGATATTATCGATCAGATGGCAAAAAATATCGCCTGGACGACGCAACTGGGCAACGCTTATCTCAACGATCCCACCGATGTGATGAACGCTATTCAGGTCATGCGCCAACGCGCCGCACATAAAGGTACGCTGAAAAATACGCCGCAGCAGCGGGTTGTCGTCTCTGCTGCGCCCCCTGATTATATCGCTCCCCAGAGCCTGGTCATGGCCCCACCACAGACTATTGTGATTGAACCCAGCCAGCCGGACGTGCTGTATGTGCCTTATTACGATCCTTGGGTGGCCTACGGTGGGCCAATAGCGGCTTACCCCGGCTACCATTACGCCGCCCCTTCAGGCTTCAGCGGTGGCGAAATGCTGACTACCGGTATTATCAGCTTTGGTGCCGGCGTTGCGCTAGGGGCGATAATCAACGACCACCATCACGGTTGGAACGACTGGGATGTTCACTGGGACGGGCATTACGATGGCAGGCATCAACCGGTGATGTATAACAATCAGCCTTATTTTTCCCACCCAGCCACGGTGGTGAACGTCAATGAGTACAATAACGTCAGTCGCTACAGTACGGTGAATCATTACGACAGTCACGACCACTATAATTTCCCAGCGCAGGCTAACAATGGCCAGATCCCTCATTTTACTGCGCCGACGATGGTACATCCGTCATCCAGCGCGGCTACCTTGCCAGTTCCTCGGTTTGGGCCAACCACCGTCATGCCCCACGCCAAGATTCCTATGACCGCCCCAAATTTCCATATGACACAACTCGCGCATGAGTCACTCCCTGCTGGCAGCCACAATACTCTGGCGCAGTCGCCGAGTATCCACCCTGGCACCGTGATGAATCATCCTGTCAGACAACCTGCGGCTCCTGAAAAACAAACCGTCGTTCATGCACAACCTATTGAGCATCCACCTATTACTCCACAAGTGCATCCGAAATTACCAACACCGCAGATCCATCAGCCTCCGGCCCCTATGCTTGCGCATCACGTCAGCGTGAATAAGCGTCCACAGGAACATTTGCCAGTAAGAAAAGAGGAACACAAGGAGGGATAAGGCTGCCGCTTAATGCGGATATTGACATCAACTACCGCCCTTTATCACAAACGGTGCGGCGGTAGTTGCATCAGGGCAAATCATTGCCGTGCCAGAGCGGTTAATTAACGGTGCATCATGAAACGAGCGAATCTGGCGCTGTCTTGGCCGCTTGCAGTTTCTGCACCAGCTTTTGTCTGTCGGAATAGCTCTTGCACCACGTTGCCAGACAGTACACCCCAAGCGCAGCCTCAATCGAATGGTAGATAGGATCGAACTCGCCGGTAAAAAGCTTGAGGAGAGCCATTCCAAGCGTGACAACTCCCCCGATCAACAACCAGGTCATCAATTGGGTTAGCCGGCTGATTTTCTGTTGCAGTTCATTGCATCCTTGTTCAGTACTTTCCATTTAACGTCCTTGTTATTTCACAATATTGCCGCTTAGCGGCTGACTTTAACCGCGGTGCCGCTGACGCTGACCATCAACATGGTGCTGTCTTTACCCACGGTTTCGTAATCGATATCGATGCCGACAATCGCATTGGCCCCCAACTCTTTGGCCTGCTCCTGCAACTCCTGAAAGGCCAACTGACGCGCCTTACGCAACTCCTTCTCGTAGGCGCCGGAACGGCCGCCAACGATATCACGCACGCCAGCAAAAAAATCACGGAAGATATTGGCCCCCAGAATGGCTTCACCGGTGACGACGCCACAATATTCGGTGATGGTAAACCCTTCCAGGCTGGGGGTAGTGGACAATTGCATCAAGAACTCCTCGTAAAATCAAATCATTGCTGTGGTAGGACAACTAATTTTAACGGATGTTCTGTGGCACAATGGCACACAGCACCAATGCAAGGACCCAAAACGCCTTTATACTGTAGGCTAGTCCCGAGGTTTTCGGTCTTCATGGTTGAGAGACTTTCACATAAGGTTATGAGATGAAAACAAAAACGCTTGCTGTTGTTTTACCCTTGGCCCTGTTCCTGAGCGCCTGTACCACCGTTGATCCCGCCTTCAAGGATGTAGGGGTTCGCACCGGACCTTGCGTAGAAGGTGGCCCGGATACGGTAGCCCAGAAGTTCTATGATCTGCGCATTCAGCAAGGCCCAAGCAACGCGCTGCCGGACACTAGCCGCCTGGCACAGTTGCAACCTTACCTGAGCCATGTGCTGTATCAGGATTTTGTGAGCGCAAGTCAGCATCCCGGTAAACACACCATCACCGGCGATCTGTTCTCTGGCAATGCCCAGGGGCCAACCAGCGCAACGGTAGCCAGCGCCTCCACCATCCCTAACACCGATGCCAAAAACATCCCGCTGCGTGTGCAACTGACCCACCAAAAAGACGGCGCCAGTGCAATCAACTGGCAGGAAGAAGTGCTGATGGTGCGCGAAGGGACTTGTTGGGTGGTCGACGACATCCGCTTCCTGAACATCCCGGCACATGCCGCCAGCGGTACGCTGCGCCAGGTCCTTGAGAACCAGTAACAGCGAACTGGCAGCCGGGCGTAATAGCTTACCCGGTTGCCAAAAAACCCTTTCGATGCTCAAAAATCCATCAGTTTGAGAAAATTGGCTATCAAGCTCACACTCTGCGCGACAAATCCGCCGTTCAGCCAGCGCTCGCGGTATCTTATGCTATTCTTTAGCGATTCTGCCGCGTACTAATAAATTTTAACTCACAAAGATTGCATAAGTATTCTGTGGAAGTTACCATTCACGGCATCAATGTCTATTCAATTTCAGCGCATGAGTATTCAACTAAAAGATATCAACTGCTTTTACGGCGCACATCAGGCGCTGTTTAACATTACACTGGATTGCCCTGCCGGCGAGACTCTGGTGCTGCTTGGTCCAAGCGGCGCAGGCAAGAGTTCGCTGCTGCGGGTGCTTAACCTGCTTGAAATGCCGCGTTCTGGCCACCTGCAAATTGCGGGCAACAAGTTCGACTTTAAACAGTCGCCGGGGGAGAAATCCATCCGTGAACTGCGCCAAAACGTGGGCATGGTCTTCCAACAGTACAATCTCTGGCCGCATCTGACCGTGGTGCAAAACCTGATCGAAGCTCCCTGCCGCGTACTTGGCCTGACCAAGGCCCAGGCGATGGCGCGTGCCGACAAGTTGCTGACCCGGTTACGTCTGACCGATTTTGCCGATCGTTTCCCGCTGCATCTCTCCGGTGGCCAACAACAGCGCGTAGCGATTGCCCGTGCGCTGATGATGGAACCTCAGGTGCTGCTGTTCGATGAACCGACGGCCGCACTGGATCCGGAAATTACCGCACAGATCGTCAGCATCATTCGTGAGTTGGCCGGCACCGGTATTACCCAGGTGATCGTTACCCATGAGGTTGAAGTCGCGCGTAAAACCGCCAGCCGCGTGGTGTATATGGAAAACGGCCATATCGTCGAACAGGGCGATGCCAGCCTGTTTGCACAACCGCAAACCGTAGAGTTTGCCAATTACTTATCACACTAATAGCGTTATTTGCTGTTCTCAGGGAATTTGCGATGAAAAAACTACTAATCGCCGCCGTTCTGGCTGGCATCAACGTTTCTGCCTCAGCAGCTGAAACTATCCGTTTCGCTACCGAAGCTTCCTACCCTCCGTTCGAGTTTGTGGCGGCGGATAACAAAATCCAGGGCTTCGACGTCGATCTGGCCAATGCGCTGTGTAAAGAGATGCAGGCTGAGTGCACCTTTACCAACCAGGGCTTCGACAGTCTGATCCCAAGCCTGAAGTTCAAGCGCTTCGACGCAGTAATGGCCGGTATGGATATCACCCCTGAGCGCGAAAAGCAGGTGCTGTTCAGCAAGCCTTACTACGATAACTCGGCCCTGTTTATTGCCGAGAAAGGCAAAGTGGCCGACGTTGCCGCGCTGAAAGGCAAACGCGTTGGCGTGCAAAACGGCACCACGCACCAGAAATTCCTCAACGATAAGCACCCGGAAATCACCACCGTGGGCTACGACAGCTATCAGAACGCCATCCTGGATCTGAAAAATGGCCGTGTTGATGCGGTGTTTGGTGATACCGCAGTGGTCAACGAGTGGCTGAAAGATAACGCTGCGCTGACCGCCGTGGGCGATAAAGTGACGGATAAAGACTACTTCGGTAGCGGCCTGGGCATCGCCATGCGCCTGCAAAACACCGAACTGCAGGGCAAATTCAACGCTGCCCTGGATAAAATCAAGCAGGATGGGACTTACGAGACCATCTACAAAAAATGGTTCCAGCAGTAATCATTATCCATGAATGAAATCCAACCTTTAGCTAGCGCCGCCGGGATGACCGTCGGCCTTGCCGTTTGTGCCCTGGTTCTTGGGCTGATCCTGGCGATGCTGTTTGCCGTCTGGGAGTCATCCCGCTGGAAAGCGGTCAGTTGGCTCGGCACCGCCTGGGTGACGCTGCTGCGCGGCTTGCCAGAAATTCTGGTGGTGCTGTTTATCTATTTCGGCTCTTCGCAGCTGCTGATGGTGCTGTCCGACGGCTTCGTGCTGAACTTCGGCCTGTTCCAACTGCCGGTGCAACTGTCGATCGATAATTTCGAAGTCAGCCCGTTCCTGTGCGGCGTTATCGCCTTGGCCCTGCTCTATTCGGCCTACGCGTCGCAAACGCTGCGTGGGGCGCTGAAAGCGGTGCCACAGGGCCAATGGGAGTCCGGCCAGGCCTTGGGGCTCAGCAAGACAGCCATCTTCTTTCGCTTGATTATGCCGCAAATGTGGCGTCATGCCCTTCCGGGGCTGGGTAATCAGTGGCTGGTGCTGCTGAAAGATACCGCGCTGGTGTCGTTGATCAGCGTTAACGATTTGATGTTGCAGACCAAGAGCATTGCCACCCGCACCCAGGAGCCGTTTACCTGGTATGTGATCGCAGCGGCAATCTATCTAGTTGTCACCCTACTGAGCCAGTACATCCTTAAGCGGATCGAACTGCGCACGACGCGTTTTGAGCGGGGGCCAGCCTGATGCTTGAGTTCATACCCGAAATCATCAAAGGCCTGCACACCAGCCTGTCTCTGACCATCGTGGCATTAGTGGTCGCCTTGCTGATGTCGTTAGTGCTGACGGTGATCCTGACGTTAAAAACGCCGGTACTGACGCAGTTGGTGAAGGTCTACATTACGCTGTTCACCGGTACACCGTTGCTGGTACAGATCTTCCTGATTTACTACGGCCCCGGCCAGTTCCCGGCGATCCGTGAATATCCCTGGTTGTGGAACCTGCTGTCGCAACCCTGGCTCTGCGCAATGATTGCGTTGGCGTTGAACAGTGCGGCTTATACCACCCTGCTGTTCCATGGTGCGGTGCGTGCTATTCCGGCGGGCCAGTGGCAATCTTGTGAAGCGCTGGGCATGTCACGCCAGCAAACGCTGCGCATTCTGCTGCCGTATGCTTTCAAACGTGCCTTGTCCTCTTATTCCAATGAAGTGGTGCTGGTGTTCAAGAGTACCTCTCTTGCCTATACCATTACCCTGATGGAAGTGATGGGCTACAGCCAGCTGATGTATGGCCGGACTTATGACGTGATGGTATTCGGTGCCGCTGGCATTGTGTACCTGTGCGTTAACGGCCTGCTGACACTCTTGATGCGGATGGTTGAACGCCGCGCGTTGGCGTTTGAACGGCGTAACTGAGCCAGTCCACGATGACCAAGCCCTGCCCTGCGCGGGGCTTTTTTATGACCAAAATAATTTTATAGTCATTTATATTGCATAATAATTCACTAAATGGCATTGTTATCGGCATAGCCACTCACAATGCCTTTTGGTCGTTGTCAGAATAAAGGTGGCGAGACAAAAATCAAATTTACGACAGGAGCCGTACCGATGAAAAAGCTGTTACTTGCTGCCACCATTCTCGCCGGGATCACCTTTAACGCCACCGCCGCAGACACCATTCGTTTCGCCTCTTCGGCAACCTACCCGCCGTTTGAATCTCTGGATGCCAATAACCAGATCGTTGGTTTTGATATCGATCTGGCCAAAGCCCTGTGCAAACAGATGCAAGCCGACTGCACCTTCACCAACCAGGCCTTTGACAGCCTGATCGCGGCGCTGAAATTCAAGAAATATGACGCAGTGATCTCCGGTATGGACATCACGCCAGAGCGTAGCAAGCAAGTGACCTTTACCCAGCCCTATTATGCCAACTCAGCCATTGTTATTGCCCAGAAAGGCAAATTCACCTCGCTGGCGGATTTGAAAGGCAAGAAACTGGGGATGGAGAACGGCACCACGCATCAAAAATACATGCAGGACAAGCACCCAGAGATCAATACCGTGTCGTATGACAGCTACCAAAACGCCGTGCTGGAGCTGAAAAATGGCCGTATCGATGGCGTATTCGGGGATACTGCGGTAGTGAATGAGTGGCTGAAAAGCAATCCGGAGCTGGCCGTTGTTGGCGAGCACGTGACCGACGCACAGTACTTTGGCACCGGTTTAGGGATTGCCGTGCGTCCGGATAATCAGGCGCTATTGGTCAAGCTGAATGCTGCGCTGGATGCGGTCAAGGCGGACGGTACCTACAAGGCGATCAACGATAAGTGGTTCCCGCAGTAAGTCCCCTCACCCCAACCCTCTCCCACAGGGAGAGGGAGCCAGTTCAGCGTCGTTGGCAGCTAATGTGGCACTGCGTAGAGGCGCTGCATGCTGCGCCCGTGTTAAGGTCAGATGCGAGAGTAAAACTGTAGAACGTTTAGTCCCCTCTCCTTTTGGGAGAGGGCTCGGGTGAGGGGATTATTTCCGCACCAACAGCATCAGTACTTCGTAATGAGCGGTGTGCGGGAACATATCAAACAGCTGTACGCGTTCCACGCGGTAATCAGGCAGCATCGCCAAATCCTTCGCCATACTTAGCGCATTACAGCTGGAATAAAGAATATAACCCGGTGCCATACGGTTGAGATAATCACACAGTTCCTTGCCAATTCCCCGCCGCGGCGGGTTCACCAAGACCAATTCAGGAACCTCCCCCTCAGCGGTTGCAAATCGGGTTGAATCCAGCGCCTGAAAATCCACCTGCTGTAAGCCGAGGGTTTGCGCCGACTGTTTGGCACAGGCAATCGCCTCTCCGCTGATCTCGATGCCAGTCAGCCTGGTTTGCGGTTGAGCGCAATGTAAGCCGAAGCCGCCGACACCGCAGAACAGATCCCACATGCTGGCGATACCCAGCGCCCGCACCCAGTCCCGTGCGGTGGCGTACAGCTGGCTGGCCACCTGCGGATTGGTTTGAAAAAAGCTCTGCGGGCGAATATACAGCGGCACCTGGTTGAACTGCTCTTCCAACGCCTGCTGCTCGGTCAGGGGAATTTCTTGTTCGCCTTCCATGATCGCCATGTGCACTGGCTGGATATTGGCGGAGATCACCTTCAACTGGGGCAACTGCTGTTGTAACCAAGGCAAAGCGGCACGCAGCTGCGCCAGCTTACTCTCGGAGCGGAGCACAAAGCGCAGCATCAGGCCGCCGCTGAAGGTGCTTTCCGTCAACAGCAAATACTTCAGCTCGCCACGCTTACGCGCCACGTTATAAGGCGTTAATCCGGCACGGGGAATGAAATTTTTCAAGACCGCGAAGATAGGGGCAAAGCTGGCCGGATACAGCGGGCAATCACACAGATCTACCGGCGTGCCATCACGGTGCGACATGCCAAGCAACGGTCGCTCAACGCTGCCGCTGACCACCATTTTCGCCTTGTTGCGAAATGCACTCTGTTCACCCGTCACCGGTTCCAGCCACTGCACGACATCGCGATCCGCCAGTAAGGATTGCAGATGATGTTGTTTTTCTTCCAGTTGCTGGGAATAAGGCTTTTCCAGCCACTGACAGGAACGGCAGGTGTTCGCCGAATACAAAGCGCAATGCATGAATAGTAACCGTTAAACCAGGATGAACAATGAGGGCGCAGATTGTATCACCCAACGCGGAGAAAAACCTGTTTACCAGGGTAGGAGAAAACAAAACGCCGCCCAGTCAGGCGGCGCTTAAAGCTCAATGAGTCACCAGGACATCAACCACGAGCGGCTCTTTGCAACTCACGCGCACGCTGTTTTTCCGCCCGCGCCATAAACCACCAGGCGATAAACCCGATGATCCCCACCACCAGCAGGATCAGCGTCGCCAAAGCGTTGATCTCTGGGTTAACCCCCATGCGCACGCTGGAGAATACCAACATCGGCAAGGTGGTGGCTCCAGGTCCGGCGACGAAACTGGCAATGACCAGATCGTCCAACGACAGGGTAAACGCCAGCATCCAGCCGGAAACCAGAGCCGGAGCAATCATCGGCAAGGTGATCACCGAAAACACTTTCAGCGGCGTTGCGCCCAGATCCATCGCCGCCTCTTCGATCGAGCGATCCAGCTCGCGCAAGCGCGAACTGATAACCACCGACACGTAGGCGGTACAGAAGGTGACGTGCGCCAGCCAGATGGTGAACATCCCACGCTCGGAAGGCCAACCAAAGGTATGCCCCATTGCCACAAACAGCAGCAGCAGCGACAGGCCGGTGATCACGTCTGGCATAACCAACGGCGCGGTGAGCATAAAGGCAAACCCGGTCGAACCCCGGAAACGCCCAAAGCGTACCATCACCATCGCGGCAATGGTGCCGAGGATCACCGCCGCCGTGGCGGAGGCTGCCGCAATGGTCAAACTCAGGCCGACTGCGCTGATCATTGCCGAATCGTGGAACAGTTCGATATACCAGCGGAATGACCATCCCGCCCACACGGTAACCAGCTTGGAGCTGTTGAACGAGTAGATCACCAGCATCAGCATCGGTGCGTAAAGGAAGGTGAAACCGATCACCAGGATCGCTATTCGCCACGGTGAGCGCACTACCGGCAAGTTGTTCATCCCTGCCCTCCCATTTCCTTGTTCTGGTGCTTGTGGAACCAGAGAATAGGTACAATCAGCAACAGCAGCATCACGGTGGCTACCGCCGAGGCAACCGGCCAGTCACGGTTATTGAAGAATTCCTGCCATAGCACGCGGCCAATCATGATGCTGTCCGGCCCGCCAAGCAGTTCCGGGATCACAAACTCCCCGACCGCCGGGATAAACACCAGCATCGATCCGGCAATAATGCCACCCCGCGTCAACGGCATGATCACGCTGAAGAAGGTTTTCAACGGTTTGGCCCCCAGATCTAACGAGGCTTCCACCAGCGAGTAGTCAAGGCGCGTCAACGCGGTGTAAATCGGCAACACCATAAAGGGCAGATAGGAATAAACGATGCCGATATACACCGCCAGATTGGTATGCAAGATCACCAACGGCTGATCGATCACCCCCAGCCACATCAGGAAGTTGTTCAACACCCCGTTATTCTTCAGGATCCCCATCCAGGCATATACGCGGATCAGGAATGACGTCCAGGAAGGCAGGATCACCAGCAACAGCAGAATATTGCGGGTTGACGGTTTACTGTGTGCCACCGCCCACGCCAGCGGGTAGCCGATCACCAGACAGCACAGCGTTGAAACCGCCGCGATCTGCAAGGATTGCAGATAGGCATCAATGTAGAGCGGATCGTCTGTCAGCTGTAGGTAGTTGGCAAAGTTCAGCGCAATATCGAGTTTGCCGTCGGCCCAACTCATCAGGTCGGTATAAGGCGGTACCGCCAAGGCCAGTTCAGACAGACTGATCTTGAACACGATCAGGAACGGCAGCATAAACAACAGCAGCAGCCACAGCAGCGGCAGTGCAATCACCAGCTTGCGGCCATGGGCCATCTGCAACCGTTGGATAAAGGCTTTGATCGGGCCGGGTACTCTTGCCGGAGGCTCCGGCGAACGTTCAGAAAGCAATGTCATGGTGGTTACTCCTCACTTTCTCAACTACACCGTCAGCACGACACAGCTGTCGGTTTCCCAACACAGGCGCACTTCATCACCCCAGGTCGGCATCCCTTTACGGAAGCGATGGCCGTTCTGCAATTGCGCACTGATCATCTGCCCGCTGAGCAGCTTGACGTGGTAAATCGACAGATCGCCCAGGTAGGCGATGTTCACCACTTCACCCACCGCAAAGTTGCAGCCGTCTTCCGGTACTTCTTCACACAGCATGATTTTTTCCGGACGCAACGCGACCTGGATTGGCACGCCATCCACCACTGAAGAGTCAGGATCGACCTTCAGAGCATGCCGTAAACCCGGGCTTTGCAGGATCAGCGCATCGTCCCGCCGTTCAAGCAGCACACAATCGAACACGTTGACCGAACCGATAAACTCGGCGCTGAAACGGCTGTTCGGGTGCTCGTAAATCTCTTCCGGCTCACCGATTTGCACAAACTTGCCACGGTTCATGATGGCGATACGGCCAGCCATGGTCATGGCTTCTTCCTGATCGTGGGTCACCATGACACAGGTCGCGCCCACGCGTTCCAGAATATCCACCACTTCCAGTTGCATACGATCGCGCAGTTTCTTGTCTAACGCGCCCATCGGTTCATCCAACAACAGCAACTTTGGCCGTTTAGCCAGGCTGCGTGCCAGTGCCACACGCTGGCGTTGCCCGCCGGAAAGCTGGTGTGGCTTACGCTTGGCGTATTCCTGCATATGCACCAGCGTCAGCATTTCGGCAACGCGCTCGTTAATTTCCGGGCGCGGCATTTTGTCCTGCTTCAGGCCAAACGCGATGTTCTGCTCTACCGTCATATGGGGGAACAGCGCATAGGACTGGAACATCATATTGACCGGGCGCTGGTAGGGCGGCACGTGGGACATGTCCTGACCATCGAGGACAATCTGCCCTTCCGTCGGCTGTTCAAAGCCGGCCAGCATGCGCAACAACGTAGACTTCCCGCAGCCAGACGGCCCCAGCAGCGCAAAGATTTCGCCCTTGTAGATCGTCAGGCTGACGTCTTCAACCGCGTTTTGGCCATCAAAGGTTTTGGTGAGGTTACGGATTTCCAGCAGAGGGGTGAAAACCTTCTGCGATTTGGCTTGAGGACGGGGGATAACGTCGTTCAATCGGGGTGCTCTCCGGCTAAAGCAGTACGAACAACCACAGCAATTGCCATGGCCCAAAATGGCAATGCAGGCGGGTGTTACCCCACCTACCTTTCAATATTTCAATAATACCCTATGGATTTCGAGCTGCAGCTAGGCGACAAGCTTACTCATCCCCAGGAGCTTACTTTTGGGTAAGTGACTGGGGTGAGTAAGTGCAGGTAACAACGCTGCAGTTTGAAAGACGACGGGTATTTATTTGCCGCTTTTAACTTTAGTCCATGAGCGGGTAATGACACGGTCAAGTTTCGGCGACTGTACGTTCAACGTATACAGTTTGGCGCGAATATCTGCCGGTGGATAAACGTTCGGGTTATCACGCACCTCGGCATTGACCAATGGCGTAGCGTCTTTCACCGCGTTGGCATAAAACACGTGGTTGCTGACGTCCGCGATCACCTCTGGCTTAAGCAGGAAGTTCAGGAACTGGTAGGCCGCGTCCTTGTTTTTGGCATCTGCTGGCATCGCAAACATGTCAAAGTAGGTCAGCGCCCCTTCTTTAGGGATCGAGTAAGCCACATTCACGCCGTTTTTGGCTTCTTTGGCACGGTTGGCAGCCTGCATGATATCGCCAGACCAGCCAATCGCCACGCAGATATCCCCATTCGCCAGATCGTTAATGTACTGGGAGGAGTGGAAGTAACGGATATTCGGGCGCAGCTTCATCAGCAGATCGTTGGCTGCACCGGTGTAATCTTCCGCATTGGTGCTGTTAGGATCTTTGCCCAGATAGTGCAGCACGGTGGCATACACTTCGCTTGGCGCATCCAGGAAGGAAACACCACAGCTTTTCAGTTTCTCCAGGTTTTCCGGCTTGAGGATCAGATCCCAGCTGTCGACCGGGGCATCTTTACCCAGTACCGCTTTGACCTTATCGACGTTATAGCCAATACCGGTGGTGACCATCATGTAAGGGATACCGTACTTATTCTCCTTGTCGTTATGCGCCACCAGTTGCAGCATTTCGGGATCAAGGTTTTTGTAGTTCGGTATCTTGCTCTTGTCCAGCGGCTCAAAAATACCGGCTTTGGACTGGCGCTCGAGGAAGTTGGATGATGGCACCACCAGATCATAACCGGTGCTGCCCGCCATCAGTTTGCCTTCCAGAACCTCGTTGGAATCAAAGACGTCATAAACCACTTTAATGCCGGTTTCTTTCTGGAATTTGGCCAAAGTATCCGGCGCAATGTAGTCGGACCAATTATAGATATGCAGCGTATTGTCTGCGGCCGACGCGGTGAAGCAAGCCGTCATCAGCAAGCCGCCAACCACACCCGATAACCACTTTTTACGTTGGGTGACCATCCGTAACTTCCTCCAAAACAAGGGGGTAAATGTGTATCCTGGCTGGATACAACGCCTTTGATTAGCCGAGCGCAACCGTTGCGATGGCGAGTGAATAGCTATGCAGTTGATTGCATGCGATTTTCTCACCTGCCAGCCCACGAGGTCACAAACAGGAGCGTGAGCCTTTAGCAAGATCAGCAGCATAACCGGAGTTGCCAGACGGTGCCAGCCTCCAGGGTAAAAAACGCCTTTTATCGATTAATTATGCACGTGTTCTGTATGTGATGCGGCAATAACGCCCGAAAAGACGAGAAATATCTGGCAATAAGGGGAGAAACGCAGAATATCTGGTTGTGAGGGGAAGTCAGGGCTGCGTGCCGCCAGATCTGCGGCACACATAATGTACAGCGGGGATTAATGCAGCATCGGCTGGCTGGCTACGGTAGCCGGGTTCTCTTCTTCATCACCCATAAACAGCAGATCGTTCGCCCGGGCTTCCAGGATCACCATCGAGATCTGCTCTTCGCCCTGTTGCATAAAGTGGGCAAACTGCTCAAAGGCAACGCCCACGGCAATGCTCAGGGACTGGCACACGATCAGTTTTGGCAGGTTGTCGTCTTGAATATCGACAAAGGCCTTGATGGTCAGCGAACTGGCATTGATTTGACTGAGATCGGCCACCAGCGGGATCAGCGCGGTTGGCTTGACTTCGGCCAGCGCGGAAAACAGGATCACATTGTCCACCAGATCGAGCTTGGCATCGAATACGCCGTCAAAGTTTTGCATGTGTGGCAGGTGCAGTGCCTGGCAAGAATCACATTCAAAAAACGAGATCCCCAATTGATCCAACCAACGTCGTAATAACGCCAAATCGGGGACGATGAGTGAATCCATAAATTACCAGCCTCACAGGGTTCAAAAACATGAAAAGGCGCATAGCTTACGGAATATTCAATCGAGATGCCACGATCAAAGCCGCTTAATTCACTAATGCGACCACACTGCACGGGATATCTACACCTGTTACTGCGCGTACAGGCTTGGCACGACAGCGAAAAGCGCCATTTTCTCAGCCGCCAGATTTCAGACGAAAGCCAGGTCGGGCCCGTTGTTCGATGTACTCGATCATCATGCCAGCAATATCCAGCCCGGTGGTGGTTTCTACGCCTTCCAACCCCGGTGAGGCGTTCACTTCCATCACCAGCGGGCCACGATCGGCACGCAGAATATCGACCCCAGCCACATCCAGCCCCAGCGTCGTAACGGCCTTGATCGCCGTGGCGCGCTCCTTGGCGGTGATATGTACTTTACGGGCAGTGCCGCCGCGATGCAGGTTGGAACGAAATTCCCCCGGCTTTGCCTGGCGTTCAATCGCTGCGACCACCCTGCCCCCAACAACCAGGCAACGAATGTCGCAGCCGTTGGCTTCGCGGATATATTCTTGCACCAGGATATGCGCGTTCAGGCCACGAAAGGCGTCGATGACGCTCTCCGCCGCCTGACGGGTTTCGGCCAATACCACGCCGATCCCCTGGGTGCCTTCGACCAGTTTCACCACCAGCGGTGCGCCCCCCACCAGCTCGATCAAATCACCGGTATCATCCGGCGAATGCGCAAAACCGGTAATGGGCAGGTCAATCCCCTGGCGCGCCAGCAGTTGCAGCGAACGCAGCTTGTCACGTGCCCGGGTAATGGCCACGGACTCATTGAGCGGATAGCTGCCGAGCAGTTCAAACTGGCGCAGCACGGCGGTGCCGTAAAACGTAATAGCGGAACCGATGCGCGGGATCACCGCATCATACCGTTCCAACTGGCGGCCGCGATAATGAATGCTCGGTGCCGCCGGGTTGATATTCATATAGCAAGACTGCGGATCGATAACATCGATACGGTGCCCACGCTGCTCGGCAGCCTCACGCAGTCTTTTGCATGAGTACAGCGAACCATCGCGTGAAAGAATGGCAATTTTCACTCGTCACCCCTAAAGGCGTTGATCACCTGCATTGGCAGGCATTCCCCATAGCCGCGTTTAGTCCTGCGGTCCCTGGTCTTGTTTATCTTTTGGCGGGGTACGCCGATCGTTCTGCGGCGGCATGCCACCACGCAGTAGCGGGCTCAATCCTTGTACTACGCGCCAGACCAAAAATGCGGCCGCAGGCACCATCAGGAAGACGCCAAGAAAAATCATGCCAACCGCCGCCTGCTGCGAAGCCAGTATGCCCGGCAAACGCACGTAGTCATGAATACTCAGATAAGAGAGTATCAACAGCACCATACCCAGGCCTTCAAGCACCAGCACCGAACGCGGTAAGTCACCGAATGAACGCATATTTTTATCTCCAGACTCACTGTGCTCAGTGTAGTGAATTCACCCACGTAGCAACAGCCCTAGATGATTAATCGGTTCTATAAATCAGACCAAGAGGCAGATCCTGCTTTTTTTTAGCCCTGCCAACGGGCATAGTAAGCGCCATGACGTGAGTGATTGCGCAACTGAAGTCTTTTTATGACGGAAGGAATGTCGTTACAATAACGGTTAATTATTAATAACAGACTAGGAGTGTTACATGTTTGCTGTAATCTTCGGGCGTCCGGGCTGTCCTTACTGTGTCCGTGCTAAAGAGCTGGCAGAGAAATTGACTGAAGAGCGTGACGATTTCAACTTCCGCTATGTTGATATCCACGCCGAAGGCATCACCAAGGCCGACTTGGAAAAAACCGTGGGCAAACCGGTTGAAACCGTACCGCAGATCTTTATCGATCAGGACCACATTGGCGGCTGCACCGATTTTGAAGCCTACGCCAAAGAAAACCTGAATCTGTTCCAGTAAGCTTCACGCTCGAACAAAAAAGGCCACCGAATAAAGGTGGCCTTTTTTATGCTCAGGATTTTTGCCGCAAAGTAAACTGTTGCCACGCATGCAACATCGCGCGTATCAGTAAATACAACATCCCGCCCAGAACACACCAGAACACGGCACTGACCGCGTAAGCCAACTCCTGCCAGAACGAATAGCCGGGCGTCAACCAAAAGTGGCGGATAATCAGACACAGCGGTACCGCACACAGTGCGCCAAGCAAAGGACACAGGATACGCTGCTTACTAGACAAATAGCTGGCGATAAAACCGGGAATAATAAACAACAGCAGGCCGGTTTCACCATGATGCTCAGACTCCGTCACGCCGACGGTACCGCTCTTCTGGACAAGAAAAACCAGGCTAAAGAGCAGAAAACAGCTGAAAATGCCCACCCAGTATCGATAACCCACCATCCACCTCTCCCTTCCATACCCGAAAACCGACGGGTATCGCGATGTGACCGCTGAATACATCGTAAAAAACAGCCTATCGCACAGACCTTGCGATACGCGGCCGAAATCGGCAGCGCTGGCTGAGCTTTTTCCTTGGTCAAAAAGGGTTAAATACGTATACCGACACAGCTTTATGCTGGCTGTCATACGTGATAGCGACTAGAATAAGCGCCGCCATTCGATGGTTCGGCTCGCCTTCCGATGGTTGGTTGTTATATAAGTTTTATCCATATACTCTATGGCTGAATCTAACTCTTATAGTGTTCTTTATCAAGAACTTACTGGTAAACAATAAGTTATCCCCCGTGAACATAAACGTCGCAAGTTTGTTAAACGGTAACTACATCCTGTTACTGTTTGTGGTACTCGCCCTGGGGCTCTGCCTCGGAAAGGTTCGTCTTGGCTCCGTTCAACTCGGTAATTCCATTGGCGTTTTAGTGGTCTCGCTGTTGCTTGGCCAGCAGCACTTTGCCATTAACACCGAAGCCTTGAGCCTCGGTTTTATGCTGTTTATTTTTTGTGTTGGCGTTGAAGCTGGGCCCAACTTCTTCTCGATATTTTTCCGCGACGGCAAAAACTACTTCATGCTGGCTCTGGTGATGGTGGGGACCGCGATGGTGCTCGCTCTCGGCCTGGGCAAGCTATTCCACTGGGATATCGGCCTTACCGCCGGTATGCTCGCCGGCTCGATGACCTCCACGCCGGTGCTGGTGGGGGCTGGCGATACGCTACGTAATACCATCACCAACGGCCCGGCGCTGCTTGCCGCGCAGGATCATCTGAGCCTGGGCTATGCCCTGACCTACCTGATTGGTCTGGTCAGCCTGATCTTCGGCGCTCGTTACCTGCCGAAATTGCAGCATCAGGATCTCTCTACCTCAGCCCAACAAATTGCCCGTGAACGCGGCCTTGATGCCGATAGCCAGCGCAAGGTCTATTTACCGGTGATCCGCGCCTATCGCGTTGGTCAGGAGCTGGTTGCCTGGGCTGATGGCAAAAACCTGCGTGAGCTGGGCATTTACCGCCAGACCGGCTGCTACATCGAACGAATTCGCCGTAATGGTATTCTGGCCAACCCGGACGGAGATGCGGTGTTGCAGGTCGGGGACGAAATTTCCCTGGTTGGCTACCCTGATGCGCACGCACGCCTGGACCCAAGTTTCCGTAACGGAAAGGAAGTGTTTGACCGCGATCTGCTGGATATGCGCATTGTCACCGAAGAGATCGTGGTAAAAAACAGCAATGCGGTCGGCAAGCGCCTGAGTCAGTTGAAGCTGACCGATCATGGCTGCTTCCTGAACCGGGTGATCCGCAGCCAGATTGAAATGCCGATCGATGACAGCATCGTGTTGAATAAAGGCGATGTGTTGCAGGTCAGTGGCGATGCCCGCCGGGTAAAAAGCGTGGCGGAGAAGATTGGCTTTATCTCCATTCATAGCCAGGTCACCGATCTGCTGGCGTTCTGTGCCTTCTTTATTATCGGCCTGCTGATTGGCCAGATCACCATTCAGTTCAGTAGCTTCTCCTTTGGTATCGGTAACGCCGCCGGGCTGCTGATGTCCGGCATCATGCTGGGCTTCCTGCGGGCCAACCACCCGACCTTTGGTTATATCCCCCAGGGCGCGTTGAATATGGTGAAAGAGTTCGGCCTGATGGTGTTTATGGCCGGTGTGGGTCTGAGTGCGGGTGCCGGTATCGGCCATAGCCTTGGCGCAGTCGGTGGCCAGATGCTCGTCGCCGGCCTGATTGTCAGCCTGGTGCCGGTGGTGATCTGCTTCCTGTTTGGTGCCTATATCCTGCGAATGAACCGTGCCCTGCTGTTTGGCGCCATTATGGGAGCGCGTACCTGTGCCCCAGCGATGGAAATCATAAGCGACACTGCACGTAGTAATATCCCTGCATTAGGTTACGCAGGCACCTATGCCATCGCTAACGTGTTGTTAACCTTGGCAGGCTCGCTCATCGTGGTGATCTGGCCAGCCATCATGGGGTAGTCAGGCTGGCTGAGCGATGATGTCATGGCAAAATATTTTTTGCTTTTTCTAGCAACAGGCAGAACTTTTCGATCGGGACATAGTCTGAATTAGTGCCACTGCTTTTCTTTGATGTCCCCATTTTGTGGAGCCCGTTAGTCCCGCCTTTTTAGGTTCAAGATTAACGGGTTTTTTGTTGCCTGAAATTTAACGAACTTATAAAAACGTATACAAAAATTTCTCGCTCAAAGGAGGAATTTTTGTATACGTGCCACATATTAACTTCCGAGCCTGACGTCAGCTCCCTCATCCTTTTGGATAAAACTGGGTGAGGGAAAACTGTTCTAAATTGTTGTGGTGCCGGGCATTCTCAGATTCAAAATCTCCACCTCAGCTTTTCACCAGCGGCACCACCAGCATATCCACCGCAATGTGGTTGATCGTGCGTCGCGTGCTGGACACCAAACGGCTCCACATATCGTAGTGGTGACCGAAAATCACCAAATCAATCCCCTTTTCATGGATAGCATTATTCAGTGCTTCGCTGAGTTCGCCACGGCCAATGATCACTTCACTGATGGGGTACTCCGTCTGCTGCTGAATGGCGTTAAGCATATTCCTCACCCGTTCGGAGAAGGTCTTATCGGTATAATTGAACTCGCCACTACCAAATTCGCTGTAGTGACTGGCTTGTTCATCGATATAAATCAGCGACAACTTGGCGTTTAGCGAACTAGCCAATTCAGAGCCCTTTCGCACCACCAATTCGGCATCTTCACTCAGATCGGTAGCGATAACGATATGTTGATAAGTCATGTTGTCAGCCCTCCGTATTGCCTAATACCCAGCCTGACCATCATCTACCTATTAATTCTAGCCTAGCGTGAGAGTTGTTGCCTGCTAGCTGGACGTGCTGCGACCATAATCCGTGCCTCATCCGTCATTACGGAAAGGTTCAGAAAATAAATAAAATATAAGATAGCGTGCTGCGCCTGAGCATTCCTTATACTCGCCTTGTCGATAAGAACAATCAGTGGCCTTCAATGGCCCAATCCTACCCCCCTCCCATTCGACGTTTATTCTCTGATTAATCCACACTTCGGCTTAGTCATTTACCCATGATTGGGCCCGATGTCGGCAACGCCACGCGCCATCTCCAGGATAATGCAATGTCAATCTCTCCCTCTGCCCGGGTCGCAAGCAACAGCTTGATCGAACCGGGGGCGATTATCGGTGCGCGCGTCAGCATTGGCCCCTTTTGCATCATCGCAGCCGACGTCGAGATCGGTGACGATACGGTCATAGCTTCCCACGTAAGCATCAACGGCCTCACCCGTATTGGCCGCGATAACGTTATCGGGCAGTTTTCCACCATCGGTGAAGTGAATCAGGATTTGAAATATGCCGGTGAAGCCACCGACGTGGTGATTGGCGACAGGAATCGGATCGGCAAAAATGCGACCATTCATCGCGGTACCGTGCAAGGATATCGCCGAACCACCATTGGCAATGACAACCTGTTCTTAAACAACGTCCATATTGGTCATGATTGCATTGTCGGCAATACCACCGTGATCGGTGATAACTCGGGGTTGGCCGGGCATGTTGAACTGGCTGATTTTGTGCAGATTGGGTTTATGTGCGCCATCCATCAGTTTTGTCTGCTGGGTGCCCATGCACACATCGCCAATCAATCCGGGGTCGTGCAGGATGTTCCACCGTTTGTCCGCGCCAGTGGCAACCATGCGGCCCCCATCGGGGTCAACGAGTCAGCGGTAGCCTTCCAATCGTTGGATAGCCAGCAACAGCAGGTGATCCTGGCACTGTATAACATGTTGTACCACAATGCGCTGGCGATCGATGAAGTGAAACAGGAGGCGCAACGCTTGAGCGAAACCTATCCGCTGCTGCAGTGGTTTAACTCTTTCTTCTCACGCTCGGCGCGCGGCATTATTCGCTAGATAGGTAAGCGGGCGTAGCATGCGGCTAAACGGGCGCAGCATGCGGCGCCCCTACATTAGAATGCGATTATTTAATTACCGCACGGCCGGTATTTTCACTGGCTGACCAGATGCGGTAGCGCACCTCTACATCCTTCGGCACATACACGACGATCGGCAGGCGGCTGTTATAGCGCTGCATCGCGGCATCTCCCAGATGAGCAGCCACAAACTCCTGACGCTTGGTATTATCCGGGCAAGCCATCATGGTAGAGGCCGGAGCCGAGAGCTTCGCCAGCACAAAGTAGTCGTAACCCCAACCGGCCAGCGTTTTGCTCTCCAGGTTGCCCCCCATCATGTGGCGGTTGCAATCCACTTCCAACGTTTGGCCAATCAGCAGCTCAACCTTAAAGTTCTCTTCATTTTCCTGCTTGGGCAAATAAATGACCTGCCGGCTCATCCCCGGTTCCGCTTTCGGGAACGGCGCGACCTTCTCCAACGGCTGCATATTGAGATCGTCATTTTCGGCGGTGGTGGCGGCAAAAGCGCTGACGGACGCAGCCATCAGCAGGCTGGTCACTACCATAGAAAGCTTGTTCATTTTTTATCCTTACAATTCATTATCTAATACCCGGCCACGCTAGCACAGTTTTCACCGTTAAATTATAGGTCAATTCTGGATATCACTACGCAGGCCGGTTGCCGAGATCGCTATCCATTAAGGTTTTCTTAAGGCAGGAAGATTACAGTAAGCCGATCTGTTATCGCCTATGAGCCTCCGTGTGAACTCGTCAAACGCCAAACAATCTTCATTAAATCAATCCTCAACGGTAAGCCAAATTAAGACTACCTCCCTTTACTCCTTGCCTACATCCTTTTACCGTTGGCAAGCCTTTGGGTTGTTGGTGACGGGTTTGCTGTTTATCTGGCTGTCACGCAATGAACAGTTGGATTGGGCAGTCAGCAATTATTGGTATGACGCCGCCAACCAGCGCTTCCCTTGGCAGAACAACTACTGGCTGGATCTGATTAACCATCGTCTGTTAAAGATTTCAGTGATTACCGGGGCGGTGTTGGCGCTGTTTTGGGGAATTTATCGCCGTAATCCACGGCTGATAGTCACCATGCTGTTGATCGGCATTGGGCCATTAGTGGTGGGGATCCTGAAAGCCACCAGCGCACATTCCTGCCCTTGGGATCTGCTGGAGTACGGTGGCAAGGCGATGTCGTTCCCACTGTTTGGCACCACACCCGCGTTTCCGGGGCCTGGCCGTTGTTTCCCCGGTGGCCATGCTTCCAGTGGCTTTGCCGTGATGGCGTTGTTCTTCCTGTTTTATCCGCAACGCCCACGCCTGGCTTACTGGTGTTGGTTCGGCGGTATCACGCTTGGCATGCTGATGGGCTTTGGCCAGATCATGCGGGGCGCGCATTTTCTTTCCCATAACCTGTGGGCCGGGTGGTGGGTCTGGTTCAGCCAGTTGGCTGTTTATTGGTGTATCAGCGGCTATATCCGCCGTAAGACGAGGTAATACTTAATGGAGCAGTTGAACTATCTTCTTTTCGCCTGGATCAATGCGACTCCGGCCAGCCCGGAATGGTTGATCGATCTTGCCACTTTCATCGCGCGGGATCTGATCGCCATTATCCCGCTGCTGATTGTCGGCCTGTGGCTCTGGGGGGCGCATAGCCAACTGACAGCACAGCGAGAAGTGGTAGCCAAAACGACTATTGCTCTGTTATTTGCCATGAGCGCCGCGGCCGCTATCGGTGCGTTGTTGCCCCATGAGCGCCCGTTTGTCGCCGGGATCGGCTATACCTTCCTGGCGCATGCTCCAGACAGCTCTTTCCCCAGCGATCATGGCACAGCCATCTTCACCTTCGCCCTGGCCTTCTTGTGTTGGCATCGTGCCTGGTCCGGTGTTTTGCTAATGGCCGTAGCAGTTGCCATCGCCTGGTCGCGCGTATTCCTCGGCGTGCACTGGCCGCTGGATATGGTTGGCGGTTTCCTGCTGGGCTGCGTGGGTTGCCTGTTTGCCCAATTGGTATGGAACCTGTTTGGCGATGCCATCGCCCAACGTTTGACGCGCCTGTACCATTTCCTGTTCGCCTTCCCGATCCGCAAGGGTTGGGTAAAGGAGTAATGCCTGCCGCAGGGGCTTGCCCCTGCGGCTATAGCACGCCCGTCGTCACACGAAATTCCCGCTTCTCTCCCGCTTTTAACATTGCTGCCATTGATGTGGCAGCAATCTCTGGGCTGCAACTGGCTGGCTGGATAAAAGCCGCCGCTCGCGAGTTAGCCCGTGGCCGCTGTAAGACGGCATAGCTGAATTGGCCGGTGGAAAAACGGGTCACATACCTTCTGCCGCACGGCGTCAGCATAAAGAACTCTGCCTGATCGACGTATAACGAAAGATCGTCTGAGCAAATGATCCGCTGCGGATTATCACGGATATTCAGCGCACAGCCCGGCAGGTTCTGGCGGAATACGGCCCCCTCCTCACAGGCATAGTTCATATGGCACATATAGCTCAATGGCTGAGCCTGCTCGGCCAGGTTATTGATCACCATTTCAATACTGAACTGTGTGCTGTTGGCGGCTAGCTGAACCGCCGGTTGAGTGCGGCATTGACTCTCGGCAGTGCTGGCTCGCACTGTAATTGCGTCTTCCTCCACCTCCAGCCAAACATCAACCACCGGACCATGATTAGCCGGCAAGCCCTGATGAGATGCAAAACAACCACGGGCATCATTACGCCGGGGCTGCGCGTGGCCAACGTTTGATTTGAGGGACTTGCCGTCAAATACGGCATCCCAAACCATCAAATCCTGATAGGGCAGCAGCGTTAAGGTGCCCCGCTGGTTTTGCAGCGCCAATGCGGCAACCTCACCAGGAAACATAAACGCGGTAACCGTAAAACCGGCACCGCGATACACTTCATTCGGCATTTTGCCGAACAGTCCAGGGTTCAGAGTCATGATCGTCTTCATCTTCTTTCCTCAGGGGCAGTCGTTGCACAGCGAACGGATTGGTCAATGTGTAATCTATGTTATTTAAATAACATTTACCGGCAAATCCTGTGGCGAGCAGTGCTCATCAATTCCGCTTATGACTAAAAAATTAGTGTTAATACAACTACCAATCGCCATGTGACAATGTTAGGATAATAACATCACTAACATCCCAAAGCGTTTATATACCCACTGAGGAATTACCATGACTACTGAACAGATTGATTACGCTAGCTATATCGACCATACCCTGCTGGCTATGGACACCACGGAAAGCCAGATCAACCAACTGTGCGAAGAAGCGCGTCAGCATAATTTCTATGCCGTTTGCGTTAACTCGGGTTATGTCCCGCTGGCCGCTCACCTGTTACAGGAAAGCAACGTTAAAGTATGTTCGGTTATCGGCTTCCCTCTGGGGGCGGGTTTGACCGTCTCGAAGGCTTTCGAAGCCAAAGCTGCCATTGCCGCAGGCGCACAGGAAATCGATATGGTGATCAATGTCGGTTGGCTGAAAAGCGGTCTGAATGAGGAAGTTAAAGCTGATATCGCCGCAGTGCGTGAAGTTTGCGCGGCTATCCCGTTGAAGGTAATATTGGAAACCTGTCTGCTCAGCGATGAACAAATCGTTGTGGTTTGTGAAATGTGTCGTGAACTGGACGTGGCCTTCGTGAAAACCTCTACCGGTTTCAGCACCGGCGGCGCCCGTGAAGAACACGTTAAGCTGATGCGTGCTACCGTAGGCAGCGAGATGGGCGTCAAAGCCTCTGGCGCAGTGCGCGATCGCGCTACCGCAGAGAAAATGATTGCCGCCGGTGCAACACGTATCGGCACCAGCTCGGGCGTTGCCATCGTTTCTGGCAATGCGGCTGCCGCTGGTAGCTACTGATTTTCGCTAGCTCTATCTAGTTATAGCGACTTTTAATGCGGGGTTGTGCCCTCAGTGCAAACTGGGTCTGCACTACTCCGCATTATTGTGTTGGAGCGAACGAAAGATACTTTTGGCTCCTCTATACCAGCAACCTGGGGTATAGACCTGTAGGAATAACTGATGGAAACCCGGCGCGACGAACGTATCAACCGGTTAGTTCAGGCTCTAAAGCGTTCTGACAAGATCCACCTGAAAGAAGCAGCCGCACTGCTCGGCGTCTCGGAAATGACTATCCGCCGCGATCTCAGTGCCGAACCCGCTGCTGTGGTGTTGCTTGGGGGTTACGTCGTAGCCGATCCACGTATCAACGGGGTCACCAATTACTTCGTCTCCGATCAGAAAGCCAAACAGGTCGCCGAAAAGCGCCGCATTGGCCTGCTGGCAGCACCGTTGGTCAACGAAAATGACACGGTATTCTTTGACTGTGGCACCACCACCCCGGCCATTATCGACGCCATTGCCGATGAACTGCCCTTTACCGCCATCTGCCACTCACTCAATACCTTCCTGGCACTGCAGGACAAACCTAACTGCAAGGTGATCCTGTGCGGCGGCGAATTCAAACCAAGCAACTACATTTTTACCGCCATTGGCCAGCATAACGAGTTGGACCATATCTGCCCTAACGTGGCCTTTATCTCGGCGGCTGGTATCACTTTGCAGCACGGCGCAACCTGCTACAACTTTGATGAGCTGGCAATGAAACATAAGGCGTTAGACAAGGCACAGCAAAAGATCCTGGTGGCCGACCACAGCAAATTTGCCCAAACCAAGCCCGCCTGCATCGGGCCGCTGGCGTTGTTCGATAAGGTGATCACCGATCGCCAACCCGACCCCGAGTTCGTCGAGTTTTTTAACCTGCACGCGGTTACTTTGCGTTTTTGACCCCGCTCCCGCAGCCGATTTATACCGTGTCCTTCAGCGCCCCATTGAAGGACGCGGTTGCCGAACGCCGTTAAATGCCGTTTTATTTTTGCACAATTAAACTGAAAAAATTCCTATTGAGCGATAATTACAGGTTAATAAATTGCAACAACTTGCCAAGGTTATTATTCTCCATGAAGATTAATAGCGCTAAATTGCACCACTCCTTACCCGGATAAAACAGCCTGCCACCACTATCTACCCCGCTATGCCACTTTTTATGGCCAGATCATTGGCTGAATTTACACAAATAATCAGGATTTATCTTTATTCATATGATGAATAGGAACGTTTTTTTATCGCACTAGCCTTGCTGCGAAATAGGATGTAATAATCAACAAAAATCAAAAAAAGTCAAAATAATCAAATAGATAACCATTTACCCCCCTGATAGTTAAATGTGATCTATATCACTAAACAGGCTTAATCCGGCTTTTTAGCTAGACCGAAACCAGCACATAAAATATATTGCTCGCCCTGCCACATAAGGCAGGTTTTTATCTGGCCAAACATCATACAAACCGGATAAAGACTGTGGTTTTAGTGAGAGCGATTGCAGCATGATGTTTTGCACAAATACGCAACATTTGCATGAAAATTTACAATAAAAGCCTTTAACCACACACATCACGCATTTGAGAGCACGATCACGGTTGTTTCTGCTGCAAATCGTTATCTTGCCGCCAACAAAATCGGTGGGCAGTTTCCCCGCCGACAGAAGCATCGGTGTTGGCCCCTTTAACAGCAGAAACCATTTTGACAGGTTAGCCCGTTAATTAGCCTGATAAACAATTCAGAGGCGCAATTCAACCTCTAGTTGTCACTACTGATTTTACCACTGGCGGCATAGCAACTTATTTCACCAGCGGATTTTAACCTTAAGTTTTTCTTTTGATTTTAAATTATCGTGTTCACCTCGGAGATATTTATGGACACTACACAGACCGGCACTATCGCCTCTGCAGCCTCAGGTTCCAGCACGGCCTGGCGTAAATCAGACACCATGTGGATGTTGGGCCTCTACGGCACCGCCATCGGCGCTGGCGTCTTGTTCTTGCCAATCAACGCCGGTATCGGTGGTTTGATCCCGCTGATCATCATGGCCATCATCGCTTTCCCGATGACCTTCTTTGCCCACCGTGGCCTGTGCCGTTTCGTGCTGTCTGGCAAAAACCCTGGTGAAGACATCACCGAAGTCGTAGAAGAGCACTTTGGCATCAGCGCTGGTAAGCTGATCACCCTGCTCTACTTCTTCGCCATTTACCCAATCCTGCTGGTCTATAGCGTCGCGATCACCAACACCGTGGACAGCTTCATCACCCACCAACTGGGGATGACCTCGCCACCGCGCGCCATTCTGTCGCTGATCCTGATCGTGGGCCTGATGGGCATCGTACGTTTCGGTGAGCAGGCCATCGTGAAGACCATGAGTATCCTGGTATTCCCGTTTGTTGCGGTACTGATGCTGCTGGCGGTATATCTGATCCCTAACTGGACCAGCGCCATCTTCGAAAACGTTTCGCTGGCCGGTTCTGGCAGCAGCCTGGGCCACGGCCTGGTGATCACCCTGTGGCTGGCAATCCCGGTAATGGTGTTCTCCTTCAACCACTCACCGATCATCTCAGCCTTTGCGGTAGCCAAACGTGAAGAATACGGCGTTGACGCCGAGAAGAAATGTTCCCGCATCCTGGGTTATGCACACATCATGATGGTGCTGACCGTGATGTTCTTTGTTTTCAGCTGCGTGCTGAGCCTGTCCCCGGCGGATCTGGCCGAAGCTAAAGCGCAAAACATCTCCATCCTGTCTTACCTGGCTAACCACTTTAACAACCCGGTTATCGAGTACATCGCGCCAGTGATCGCCTTTATCGCCATCACCAAATCTTTCCTGGGCCACTACCTCGGTGCTCGTGAAGGCTTTAACGGCATGATCGCCAAATCGATGAGAAGCCGTGGCAAGACCATCACCACCAACAAACTGAACCGCATCACCGCCATCTTCATGCTGGTGACCACCTGGATCGTCGCGACGCTGAACCCAAGCATTCTGGGCATGATCGAGAACCTGGGTGGCCCAATCATCGCGATGCTGCTGTTCCTGATGCCGATGTACGCTATCCGTAAAGTGCCTGCCATGCGCAAGTACAGCGGCCACATCAGCAACGTATTTGTGGTCGTGATGGGGCTGATTGCCATCTCTGCCATCCTGTACACCCTGTTCGGTTAATCACGCTCAGCCGGTGCCTTATGGCACCGGCTATCTCGAATCTCCCCCTCCCACCCCGCCGCGAACCAAGCATTACCCACCAGCCAATAACAACGGCAGGCAGAGGGGAATTAACCTCAAGAAGGAAGCGAGACTATGGTCAGCGTTTTCGACATTTTCAAAATTGGCATCGGCCCTTCCAGTTCCCACACCGTCGGCCCGATGAAAGCCGGTAAACTGTTTATCGATGATTTGCTGGCAGCCGGACAGCTCCACGACACAACGCGAGTAGCGGTTGACGTCTACGGCTCACTGTCATTGACGGGTAAAGGGCACCATACCGATATCGCGATTATTATGGGCCTGGCGGGTAATCTGCCTCATGACGTGGACATCGACAGCATCCCAGGTTTTATTCGCGATGTAGAACAACGTGGCCGCCTGTTGCTGGCAAAGGGTGTGCACGAAGTCGATTTTCCACCGCTCGGCGGTATGAACTTCCACAGTACCAACCTGCCGCTGCATGAAAACGGCATGTCGATCAGCGCCTATGCTGGCGATCGGTTACTGCACAGCAAAACTTATTATTCCATCGGCGGTGGGTTTATCGTTGATGAAGCAAGCTTCGGTCAATCGGCCAGCAATAGTGTAGCGGTCCCCTACCCTTACCGCTCCGCGCTGGATTTGCAGCAACACTGTAAAGATACCGGACTTTCGCTTTCCGGCTTGGTGATGCAGAACGAACTGGCACTGCGCAGCAAAGCTGAAATCGAAGCACACTTCGCCGATGTCTGGCAGGTGATGCGCGACGGTATCGAACGCGGTATGAATACCGAGGGGTTGCTACCTGGCCCGATGAAGGTACAACGCCGTGCCGCTGCATTGCGTCGCATCCTGGTCACCGGTGACAAGAACAATACCGATCCGATGAACGTGGTCGATTGGATCAACATGTTCGCGTTTGCGGTCAACGAAGAGAATGCGGCGGGTGGCCGGGTGGTGACGGCCCCCACCAACGGGGCCTGCGGCATTATCCCGGCGGTACTGGCGTATTACGACCAATTTATCCGCCCGGTGAACACCAATTCCTACAGTCGCTATTTCCTGGCTTCTGGAGTGATCGGCACGTTGTACAAGATGAATGCTTCAATTTCCGGTGCCGAAGTGGGCTGCCAAGGGGAAGTCGGCGTGGCTTGCTCAATGGCCGCGGCCGGTTTGGCAGAGTTGATGGGCGGTAGCCCGGCACAGGTTTGTATCGCCGCAGAGATTGCCATGGAGCACCATCTTGGGCTGACCTGTGATCCACTGGCCGGGCAGGTTCAGGTGCCTTGTATCGAACGTAACGCGATCTCCGCCGTGAAGGCAGTCAACGCCGCACGTATGGCACTGCGACGCACCAGCGAGCCGCGCGTTTGCCTGGATAAGGTGATCGAGACCATGTACGAGACCGGCAAGGACATGAACTCCAAATACCGCGAGACATCACAGGGCGGATTGGCGATCAAGGTTGTGGCGTGTAATTGATTTACCCCTCACCCCAACCCTCTCCCACAGGGAGAGGGAGCTGGTACAGCGCTGAATTCAGGTGCAGGAGTAAATTTTTGACATGTAACGACCACGAAATTGAAGACTGATGCAAGAGTAGATAGGTAGCACAGAACGGTCCCCTCTCCCTGTGGGAGAGGGTTAGGGTGAGGGAGCGCGATCAGCCGAAGATGCCGCCAAACCACTGAGTCAGCTTCATCATCACAAAATCCCACATGCGGCCGAAGAAGTTCCCTTCCTGTACTTCCTGCATCACCACCAGCGGATGTTGTTCGATAGTTTTACCATCCAGTTGGAAATCAATGGTACCCACCACCTGATTTTTCGCCAGCGGAGCTTCCAACGTAGGCTGGTTCAGCTTATAGCTGGCTTTCAGGTTTTTCATCTGCCCTTTAGGAATAGTGACCGCGGCATCCTTCGCTACGCCTAGCGGAACCTCACTCACGTCACCAAACCACACCTTCTGCGTCACAAACGCTTTGTCGGCTTTGATCGGCGTCGCGGTTTCATAAAAACGGAAACCCCAGGTCAGCAGTTTCTCGCTTTCACTAAAGCGCACGCGATCGCTCGGAGCACCCAGCACCACCGAAATCAGGCGCATTGGGCCATCGGTTGCCGAGGCAACCAGGTTGTGCCCGGCCCCACCGGTGTAGCCAGTCTTGATACCGTCCACGTTCAGGTTGGTGCTCCATAGCAGACGGTTGCGGTTAATCTGGCGGATCTTGTTGAAGGTGAACTCTTTTTCTTTATGCAGCGCATACTCATCCGGCACGTCGCGGATCAGCGCCTGACTCAGCAACGCCATATCGCGTGCGGTGCTGTATTGCCCTTCGGCATCCAGACCATGCACGGTCAGGAAGTGGGTATTTTGCAGACCAAGGGACTTGCCGTAATTGTTCATCAAGCCAACAAACGAATCCTGGCTCCCTGCCACGAAATCCGCCAAGGCGATGCTGGCGTCGTTACCTGATTGAATGACGATGCCCTTGTTGAGTTCAGAGACCGGCACCTGATCGCCGGGTTTGATAAACATCAATGAGGAACCGCGCAGCACCGGGTTACCGGTGGCCCAGGCATCTTTGCCTACGGTGACCAGATCGTCCGGTTTGATTTTACCGGCTTTAATCGCCTGACCAATCACATAGCTGGACATGATTTTAGTCAGACTCGCGGGATCCAGGCGGGTATCTGCGTTGCCTTCTGCCAGGATCTTGCCGCTGTTGTAATCCATCAATACATAGGCTTTCGCATCGACCTGCGGTGCGGCCGGAGCCTCTGCTGCCTGTGCGGCAGGCATTACCAATAACATGACGCCTACGCTGAGGGCCAATTTACCCAGAGGGGTGGTACTATTATTTTTCATCATGACGTCGCCAGAGTGTCCATTCAAACCATTGAAATAGCGTTAACTTTCAAACATGTTCACGTTTTCAGCCAACCAGCGAGAGTGGCACCAGGCCGCGCTGCCAACCGCGCAATAGCCAGCGGCTCCCATTTGGGCCAACGCGGCACCGAAAGTGCCCTTGCTGAGAGTTTATTAGATTGCTCTTATTTTTGCAGGGTTAAGGCTGATTTTTCTGATTTTTTACATAACTGTACGTAACCGCAGAGAAATGGGTTGGCAATCAGGCCGTACGCCAGGTTAGGCAAACCTTCAACAAACCGTCGTCGCACTGTCATCAAAGCGACTTATGCTCAGCGCATCTCACTGCGGCAACTGGCTGGCCGCCGCACGTATCCGTTATCCTGTATCCCAAGAGCTTTCCTTGCCGGAGAAATATTGATGGACTTAGCCCTGTTCGACCTGGACGAAACCCTGATTGATGATGACAGCGCCAGCCTGTGGGTCCGCTGGTTGGTGGCCGAAGGGTTCGCGCCAGCGGAGTTGGAGCGCCAGGAGCAACTGCTGATGCAATCCTACTATCAGGGAAAACTGTCGATGGAAGAGTATATGCAGGCAACGCTGGTTCCGCTGACGGGTCTGAGTACCCAGACCGTCGCAGGTTGGGTACAGCGCTATATTCGCCGGGATATCCTACCCCGCGTCTACCCTGCGGCACGCGAGCGTATGCAATGGCATCGCGAACGCGGCGATTGCATTCTGGTTATTTCGGCAACGGGTGAACATCTGGTTGCCCCCATCGCCGAACAACTGGGAGCCGATGGGGCATTGGCTATCGGCGTCGAAGTGGCAGAAGGTCGTTTTACCGGCAATACCTACGGCACCATGACCTATCAACAAGGTAAGGTCATCCGCCTGCAACAATGGTTACAGCAACATCCTGAACGGCAATTTGCCCATAGCCACGGCTACAGTGATTCCATTAACGATAAGGCCATGCTGGAATATGTCGACAATGCCACCGTCATCAACCCGAATAGCGATCTGAGCACGCTGGCCGAACAGCACGGTTGGGAAGTGTGCCACTGGGAACGCTGATTTCAAGGTGACAAAAGCGGCTTTGTAGCGTAGGTATTACAGTTACTTTTATCCAGTCGATGAGGAGGTGCTTTGTGCTGACCATTTGGGGCCGTGAAAATTCCAACAACGTCAAAAAAGTGCGTTGGTGTGCCGCTGAACTGGGGTTGAATTATACCCATATCAACGCCGGTGGTGCCTACGGCAAGGTTAACGATGAGCCTTACCGTTCCCTCAACCCCAACGGCCTGGTGCCGCTGTTGCAGGATGAGGATTTCGTGTTGTGGGAGTCCAATACCATCGTGCGCTATCTGGCGGCCAAGTTCGGCCAGGCGCCATTTTACCCGCAGGATCTCCAGGCCCGTGCCGCGGCAGAAAAGTGGATGGACTGGAATACCTCAACCATTACTGCCCCCTTCCGCACCGTGTTCTGGGGCATGGTTCGTACCCCGCCCGAAAAACGTGATATGGCCCAGATCGAGGCCGCCATCGCCGAATTGGAACAACATTTTGCCATCATCGAGCGGACATTGGCTGAACAACCTTATCTCTCTGGCCAAGAGTTCGGGATTGGCGATATTCCGCTCGGCAGCTTTGTTTACGCCTGGTTCTCCATGCCGATCAAGCGTCAGCCCAGCCCGCATATGGAACGCTGGTACCAACGGCTGTGCGCCCGCCCGGCTTACCAACACGCAGTAATGATACCACTCACCTGATTGCCACAGTGCCCCTGCCGGGGCACGTCGTACAACGGAGGTACGAAGAAGTATGTCATTGTTTTATTTACAGGTACGCCGCAACCATCTGACGCTGAAAAGCCTTGAGACACAGAAGACCGCCTCCGGCGCTGCCGATTTCAGCACCCAACGACTGCTAATTGGCCAATTCTTTGTTGCCGAATTCTGCCTGTACAACCTGGTCCCGCAGTTCTTTCCTGGGTTTATCAATCAACTTAGGCGCCGTCACCTTCGCCATGACATAGTGATCCATGCAATGGAAATGCTGGAAGGTGGTGTCAGTCAGGTAGAACAGCGGATCCTGCAGGAAATTACTGTTGCAGGCTTTCCCAAAGGATACCACTCAGTTTATGCAGACCCGCATCCTCTGAGCGACGACACGGTAAAACGTATTTTCTTAATGAAATCCGACCAGGTACTTACCGCCATCGACCTCAAACGCGCCTAAATTTCAATATGTTGCATTTTCCATTTGCTGTGCTTAAGTTAGTGGATTGATCCAGGAGGCACGATGAAAATCACCGTAACAGACGCTCTACAAGCCGCAGATACCGAAGAAATTCGCAATCATTTGAAAGCATTCAATCACCAATTTGTCGGCGATATCCTGAACAAGAATATCGGGGTTTTTGCCCTCGACGATCACGGCAATAAAATTGCGGGGTTAACCGGCAGTACCGTGGGTCATTGGCTGAGCATCGAGTTGCTTTGGGTTTCCGAGGCGCTGCGGGGTGAAGGCGTCGGCAAGCAGATCATCCAGGAGGCAGAGCGGCAGGCAATTGCCGCAGGATGCCGTTACGCTCGGGTTGATACTTTCAGCTTTCAGGCCCGCCCATTCTACGAAAAGTTGGGCTACCAGCTTCAGATGACGCTGCACGATTACCCGGTAAAACATGAGCGCTATTTCTTCACCAAAACCCTCACTGACTGACAGGTAACGCAATGGAAACCCAAGAGATGGTCATCAACTGCGTGGCGTATCAGGCCGGTAAACGGCTGGCCGACGTGACGATTGACGATATCAGTGAAGTGGTCAAAGAGCCGGATACCTTTATCTGGCTGGGCTTGTGGCAACCGGAAGATGCCTTTATGCGCAAGATCCAGGAGGAATTCGGCCTGCACGATCTGGCGATTGAAGACGCCCTCTGCGCCCACCAGCGGCCGAAAATAGAGACCTACGGTGATTCGCTGTTTATCGTAGTGAAAACCGCACGCTGGGAAAATGAGGAAGTCGAATACGGTGAAACCCACTTTTTCGTTGGCAAAAACTTCCTGATCAGCGTGCGTCACGGAGCCTCCGCAAGCTATGCCCCCATTCGTGCCAAAGCAGAGGAAAACCCTAAGCAACTGTGCCACGGGTCTGGTTTTGCGCTGTATACCGTATTGGATTTTATCGTCGACAACTATCGCCATATCGTCGGCAAGTTTGAAACGATGATCGAAGACATCGAGTCCAATATGTTCCGTTCGGAGTTTGACGAAACCGCCATCGAAAACGTCTACAGCCTGCGCCGTCACCTGCTCGGCCTGCGTAATGCGGCCCTGCCGATGGATGAGATCTGCAACCAACTGATCCATCTGCATGAGGATGTGATCCCCAAAGAGCTGCGAGCTTATGTGCGCGACGTGCAGGACCACACCCGGCAGGTAGCCAGCACGCTGGACGATATGCGCGAAATGCTGACCAACGCCATGCACGTCAATCTGGCGCTGGTCACGGTCAAGCAAAACGAGGTGGTTAAACGCCTGGCGGGCTGGGGGGCAATACTGGCTATCCCTACGGTGATCTTCAGCCTGTACGGTATGAACTTCACCGATATGCCCGAATTGAAGTTTCCCTGGGCTTACCACACGACGCTGGGCGTCACGGTCGCTGGCTGCTTCTTCCTGTACCAAAAGCTCAAGCGTTCCGGTTGGTTATAGCCAGCCCCCTCACCCTAACCCTCTCCCCAGGGAGAGGGAACTGATCGAGTTCGTTGACGGCTTGACGTAATACCGTACCTTCCGAAGCGGCACAGATTACCCACCGACTCCGGACTAGCTCCCTCGCCCTGTGGGAGTGTACAGACCG
>NZ_AYMQ01000055.1 GCF_000633355.1 Serratia sp. H1w | reverse complement strand
GAGAGGGTTAGGGTGAGGGGCCTATCCGCTTAAAAAATATTGATATCGGCAACAGAAGGGAAGATATAGCTCGGACGGAACGGCATGTTTTCGACATCATTCAGCGTTGAGACGCCAGACAACACCAGCACGGTTTCCAGCCCGGCCTGGAAGCCTGCCAGGATATCGGTGCGCAGGTTGTCCCCGACAATCACCGTCTCTTCCGAATGGGCCTGCATCTTGTTCAGCGCGGCGCGGATAATCCACGGGCTAGGCTTGCCGACGTAAAACGGCTTACGACCGGTGATCTTCTCGATCGGCGCACAGAGTGCTCCACAGGCCGGAGTGAAACCGTGGCCGTGGGTATCCGGGTTGGTAGCGATAAACCGCGCCCCGTTGTTCACGAAGAAAGCCGCTTTATGCATCATATCCCAGTTGTAGGAGCGGGTTTCGCCCACGATCACGAAATCCGGGTTGATGTCGGTGATGGTAAACCCGGCCTTGTAGAGTTCGTGGATCAGCGCACCTTCACCCACCACATAGGCTTTTTTACCTTCCTGACGGCGCAGGAAATCGGCCGTTGCCATGGCGGAGGTATAAAACGCACTTTCCGGCACGTCCAGGCCAGCGGCGGCAAAGCGGTTGGCCAGATCCTGCGCGGTTTGCGAAGGGTAGTTGGTTAGCACCACCAGCGGCATTCCCTGCTCCTGAATACGAGCCAGGAACAGATCGGCACCAGGGATGGGGGTATTGTCATGCAGCAGCACGCCGTCGATGTCACATATCACGTTTTTGATAGTCATTGTTGCTGGTCTCATGATGAACGGCAGAGCAAAAAGCCAGAAGGGCCACCCTGCCAAACAGGCAGTTTAACTTTCTAGCAGCCGTTGGAGAAGTACACCGTTGAGCATGGCCCGTTTGGCCAGGGCAAAAGCACCGATTGCTGAGCGATGATTGAGTTCGGAAGTGACCACCGGCAGGTTGCTGCGGAATTCCTTCAGCACCTGGGTGTTGATGCAACTCTGGATCGCGGGTAACAACACCTTGTCCGCTTCGGTGATTTCACCGGCTATCACCACTTTTTGCGGATTGAACAGGTTGATGGCGATGGCTACTGCTTTGCCTAGGTAACGGCCAACGTGTTCGATCACTTCGCTGGCCAGCAAATCTCCCCGATTGGCGGCCTTGCAGATCGCGCCAATGCTACAGTCATCCAGCGTCATTTTGCTAGGGTAGCCCTGAGTCAGCAGATTACGTACGCGTTGTTCGATAGCGGCGTTGGCCGCCACGGTTTCCAGGCAGCCGAAGTTACCGCAGTGGCAGCGTTCGCCGAGGGGATCGATTTGAATATGGCCTATCTCCCCCACGTTACCGTTATTGCCGAGGAAGATGTGGCCGTTGACGATGATGCCGGCGCCGGTACCCCGGTGCAAGCGCACCAGAATGGAGTCTTCACAGTCCCGGCTGGCGCCGAAGTAGTGTTCCGCCAGGGCCAGGCTGCGGATATCGTGGCCAACAAAGCTGGTGACGTTGAAGCGTTGCTGCAGATGATCGACCAAGGCCCAGTTATTGACGCTGATATGCGGCATATAGCGCACCACGCCTAAAGCGGGATCGACCAGCCCAGGCAGGATCACGGCAATGGCGATCAGTTCGCGCAGTTTGCGCTGGTTGCTGTCGATAAACTGGGCAATGGCGTTAAGCAGTGCGTTTTCCAGTGTCTCCTGGGTGCGCTCCGGCAGAGGGTAGTGCTCCTCTCCGAGCGACTTGCCGCCCATATCGTACAGGGTGATGGTGGCATCATGGCGGCCCAGGCGAACGGCAACGGTGTGGAAATTGCGGGTTTCACTGACAATGGAAATGGCACGGCGACCACCGGTGGAGGCTTGCTGATCGACTTCTTTGATCAGCCCGCGCTCCAACAGTTGGCGAGTAATTTTAGTGACGCTGGCGGGGGCAAGCTGGCTGAGTTCGGCAATCTGAATGCGCGAGATCGGGCCTTGCAGGTCGATCAGGCGATAAACTGCCGCGCCGTTAAGTTGCTTAACTAAATCAACATTCCCTATTTGTGCTTGTCCGCCAGTGCTCATCAATAATGTTACTCGCTGTTCATGGATTAAACCTCGTTGCCGTTAACGAGGGTCTTGGTGATCTGATAATCACGGGTAAATGCGGTCAGGTTGGCGACCTTGCCAGCTTCGATGGTGCCTAAACGCTGGTCGACACCGATAGCGCGTGCTGGGTAGAGCGTTGCCATACGCAGGGCTTCGTCCAGAGCGATACCGACATGTTCAACGCTGTTCTGTACCGCTTCAATCATGGTCAGTGCAGAGCCGCTCAGGGTGCCGTTTTCGTCAACGCACAGGCCGTCACGATAATATATGGTTTTACCCGCGAAGATAAACTGGTCGATATCCGCGCCCGCCGGGGCGGTGGCATCGGTAACCAGCACCAATTTATCACCTTTTGCCCGTTTGGCGTTACGGATACTCGCCCAGGCCACGTGGTGACCATCGGCAATGACGCCGGTATACACTTCTGGCGTGTCGAAAATCGCGCCCATCAGGCCTGGTTCGCGGCCGCTGATAGTCGGCATAGCGTTATACAGGTGGGTGGCGAAGGTAATGCCCGCGGCGAAACCAACGCGTGCCTGATCGTAAGTGGCGTTGGAGTGGCCTGCGGAAACCACGATCCCGGCATCGCTCAGCTGTTTGATAAAGTGCGGCTCTACCATTTCTGGTGCCAGGGTCACTTTGCTGATCACGTCGGCATTGGCGCACAGGTGATCGATCATCTCGCTGGTCGGTTTGCGGATAAACGCCGGGTTGTGGGTGCCTTTCTTCTCCAGGCTCAGGTACGGCCCTTCCAGATGCAGGCCAAGCGCCTGGTTTGGATGGTTCTTCAGATAAGCGCGCATCACGTTGATGCCGTGCTTCATATAATCGTCGCTGCAGGTGATCAGCGTAGGCAGATAGCTGGTACAGCCGGATTTCTCGTTGGCGCGCTGCATGATTTCCAGCGTTTTCTCCGAGATGGCTTCCAGTGAGTCGTTAAATTGCACGCCGCCACAGCCGTTAAGCTGCACGTCGATAAAACCGGGGGCTAGGATGGCGCCACCCAGATCGCGCGTTTCGATGCCTGCTGGCAGTTCGGCCAGTGGGCAGACTCGTTCAATCAGGCCATCAGCAATCACTACCGCATGGTCATCAAGCACGTCGTGGCCGGTAAAAATCCGGCATTGGGTTAAAGCGAACATGTAGCCCCCTGCAAATAAATTAAAGACTATTAACGCTTTCCGCTTCTAATTCGCGGAAATACTTAACGGTTTTCACTTTCAGTTCCATGGTGGATGGTTCGTCACAAACCACTACGGCTTTAGCGTGCAACTGCAGGCAGCTAATGGTCCACAGGTGGTTGATGCTGCCTTCCACTGCGGCTTCCAGTGCTTGCGCTTTGCCACGGCCGGTGACCAGGATCATCACTTCTTCCGCATCCAGCAGGGTACCCACGCCGACGGTCAGGGCATATTTTGGCACCTGGCTGACGTCACCGTCGAAGAAGCGCGAGTTGGCGATGCGGGTTTCTTCGGTCAGCGTTTTGATACGGGTGCGTGAAGCCAGGGAAGAAGCTGGTTCGTTGAACGCAATGTGGCCATCGAAGCCCACGCCGCCCATGAACAGATTCACTTTGCCATAGGACTTCATTTTGGCTTCGTACTGACGGCACTCTTCATCAACGTCTGGTGCGTTGCCGTTCAGCAGGTTGATGTTCTCGCGTGGGATATCAACGTGGTCGAAGAAGTTGCGGTACATGAAGGTGTGGTAGCTTTCCGGGTGTTCCTGCGGCAGGCCAACATACTCATCCATGTTGAAGGTGACAACGTGCTTGAAGCTGACTTCGCCGGCTTTGTGCATCGCGATCAGGTGTTTGTAAGCTTCCAGCGGGGTGCCACCGGTTGGCAGGCCAAGTACGAATGGGCGATCTGCAGTCGGTTTGAAGGCATTGATACGCTGAACGATATGGCGTGCGGCCCATTTGCCGACTTGAGTAGTGTCTTGTAGTGGGATAAGTCTCATCGTACACCTCTAGGTAGAATAAACTGTGTCTATACTGGTACGGGCAACAACCGTAGCTTAAAGCGTAACTCAGCTTTGTGAAGCTGGTGTTAGACATTAGCGCCCGTTTGATTTTTTGAATGATAAAATAAGTTTTGTGCGATGGCTAGCAATGTGGCAGTTTAACACTGCTTTTTGGTGACATTTGTCACAAAAAAGGAGGTTTTAATTTGCGATACGAAATAATTTTTTTACACTCCGCATGAGTGATACGTGCCAAGCGTTATTTCTAAAAAGGTAGTGAGTTATCTCAATAAACTACCAATAGGGTCCGGCATCGGACGAATAGGGGGAAAAGGTGAACATTCTTAGTTATTTACAAAAGGTGGGTCGGGCCTTGATGGTTCCGGTAGCCACACTGCCTGCCGCGGCCATCCTGATGGGCGTGGGTTACTGGATTGACCCGGTTAGCTGGGGTGGGGACAATGCTCTGGCAGCCTTGTTCATCAAATCCGGTTCGGCCATTATCGATCATATGTCGGTCCTGTTCGCCATTGGTGTGGCTTACGGTATGTCCAAAGACAAAGACGGTGCCGCTGCACTGACCGGTTTTGTCGGTTTCCTGGTGGTGACCACGCTGTGTTCTCCAGCCGCCGTATCCATGATTCAGAAGATCCCTCTCGATCAGGTTCCTGCTGCCTTTGGCAAAATTGAGAACCAGTTTGTGGGTATTCTGGTGGGTATCATCTCTGCCGAAGTCTATAACCGTTTCAGCGGTGTTGAACTGCCGAAGGCGCTGTCGTTCTTCAGCGGCCGCCGTCTGGTACCTATCCTGATCTCCTTCCTGATGATCCTGGTTGCCTTCATCCTGATGTACATCTGGCCGGTGGTGTTTAACGGTCTGGTCAGCTTCGGTGAGCACATCCAAAAGCTCGGCTCAGCCGGTGCCGGTATCTACGCCTTCTTCAACCGTCTGTTGATTCCGGTCGGTCTGCACCATGCGCTGAACTCGGTATTCTGGTTTGACGTTGCCGGTATTAACGATATCCCTAACTTCCTGGGTGGCTCACAGTCTATCGAAGCGGGTAAAGCCGTGGTGGGTATCACTGGCCGTTACCAGGCAGGCTTCTTCCCAATCATGATGTTCGGTCTGCCAGGTGCAGCTCTGGCCATCTACCATTGCGCACGTCCTGAGAACAAAGCGAAAGTACTGGGTATCATGATGGCGGGGGCGTTCGCTGCCTTCTTCACCGGGATCACCGAGCCGCTGGAATTCTCCTTCATGTTCGTAGCTCCAGTGCTGTATGTGATCCACGCCGTGCTGACCGGTATTTCCGTGTACATCGCAGCCAGCATGCAGTGGATTGCCGGTTTCGGCTTCAGTGCCGGTCTGGTGGATATGGCGTTGTCATCGCGTAACCCGCTGGCAACTCACTGGTTCATGCTGATCCCGCAAGGCCTGGTGTTCTTCGCTATCTACTACGTGGTCTTCCGCTTCACCATCAAAAAATTCAACTTGATGACCCCAGGCCGTGAACTGGCCGTGGCCGGTGACGAAACCGACGGTTATGACGTGGATACCGCTGCCGGTAACAACGAAGATGAAACCACTACCCTGGCTCGTCGTTATGTGAGCGCCATTGGCGGTACCGACAACCTGACCGGGATTGATGCCTGTATCACCCGTCTGCGTCTTAACGTGAAAGATTCTGCCCTGGTGAACGATGCTCTGGCGAAACGCCTGGGTGCTTCTGGCGTGATCCGTCTGAACAAGCAAAGCGTGCAGGTGATTGTCGGTACTCGTGCCGAACTGATTGCCAGTGCGATGACCAAAGTCGTTGCAGCAGGTCCGGTAGCGGCAGCCGCTGCTCCAGCCGCCGCAGCCGCAGCGGCAGAAGTCAAACCGCAGGCCGTGCCTAACGTGACTAAAACCACCGTGCTGGAAGCGTTAGTGGCTCCGGTAACCGGTGAAGTGGTTGCCCTGGATCAGGTGCCTGACGAAGCCTTCGCCAGCAAAGCGGTCGGTGACGGTGTGGCGATCCGCCCAACCGATAAAACCGTCGTAGCCCCTGCCGATGGTACCGTGGTGAAAATCTTCAACACCAACCACGCTTTCTGCCTGGAAACAGACAAAGGCGCGGAGATCGTCGTGCACATGGGTATCGACACCGTGGCACTGAACGGTCAGGGCTTCAAACGCCTGGTGGAAGAGGGGGCTGAAGTGAAAGCAGGCCAACCGATCCTGGAAATGGATCTGGCCTACCTGAACGCTAATGCACGCTCGATGATCAGCCCTGTCGTCGTCAGCAATGCTGATGACTATGCAGGTCTGACGGCGCTGGCAACCGGCAACGTGGTTGCAGGCCAGACCAAGCTGTTCGAAATCCAGAAATAAGTGGGTTTAACCCTGAAGCCGCCCGGGCATTAAACGAGCGGTGAGCAGTCTGAGCGGGAAAGGAGCAATCTTTTCCCGCTTTTTTGTTTTTGTACTAAGGGAACTTGACGAATAACGGTTGTTTCTGCGGCCTGCTTATTGGAACATAGGGGGTTATGTGTAGCGTAATGCATTCGAGGAATAGTGACATGAGTGAGGCAGAAGCCCGCCCAACCAATTTTATCCGTCAGATCATTGATGAAGATCTGGCCTCAGGGAAGCATACGTCGGTTCATACGCGCTTCCCACCGGAGCCCAATGGCTATCTGCATATCGGCCATGCCAAGTCCATTTGCCTGAACTTTGGTATCGCCAAGGATTATCAGGGCCAATGTAACCTGCGCTTCGATGACACCAACCCGGTAAAAGAAGACATCGAGTTTGTCGACTCCATCAAGCATGATGTGGAGTGGTTAGGCTTTACCTGGAGCGGTGACGTTCGTTATTCCTCGGACTATTTCGATCAACTGCACCAGTATGCGGTTGAGCTGATCAACAAGGGCCTGGCCTATGTTGATGAACTGTCTCCCGAGCAGATCCGTGAATATCGTGGTTCGTTGACGGCGCCGGGCAAAGACAGCCCGTACCGTACCCGCACGGTTGAAGAGAACCTGGCGCTGTTCGAGAAGATGCGTAACGGCGAGTTTGCCGAGGGCACCGCCTGCCTGCGCGCCAAGATCGATATGGCATCACCGTTTATCGTGATGCGCGATCCGGTGATCTACCGTATCAAGTTTGCCGAACACCACCAGACCGGTAACAAATGGTGCATCTACCCGATGTACGATTTCACCCATTGCATTTCCGATGCGCTGGAAGGGATCACCCATTCGCTGTGTACCCTGGAGTTCCAGGATAACCGCCGTCTGTACGACTGGGTGCTGGATAACATCACCATCCCATGCCATCCGCGTCAGTATGAGTTCTCACGCCTGAATCTCGAATACGCCATCATGTCCAAGCGTAAGCTGAGCCAACTGGTGACCGAGAAGATCGTCGAAGGTTGGGATGACCCACGTATGCCGACCGTTTCCGGCCTGCGTCGTCGTGGCTATACGGCCGCCTCCATCCGCGAGTTCTGCCTGCGTATCGGCGTCACCAAACAGGAAAACAACGTCGAGATGATGGCGCTGGAATCCTGTATTCGTGACGATCTGAATGAGCACGCACCGCGCGCCATGGCCGTGCTGGATCCAGTGAAGGTGATCATCGAGAACATGTCGCAAGACGTGGAAATGGTGACCATGCCTAACCATCCGAACAAGCCGGAAATGGGCAGCCGTGCAGTGCCGTTCAGCCGCGAAGTGTATATCGATCGTGCGGACTTCCGTGAAGAAGCCAACAAGCAGTACAAGCGTCTGGTGCTGGGCAAAGAAGTTCGCCTGCGCAATGCGTATGTGATCAAGGCGGAACGCGTAGAGAAGGATGCTGAGGGCGAAATCACCACCATTTTCTGCACCTACGATCCTGACACGCTGAGCAAAGATCCCGCCGATGGCCGCAAGGTAAAAGGCGTGATCCACTGGGTGTCTGCGGCGCATGCCTTGCCGGCAGAAATTCGCCTGTACGATCGCCTGTTCAGCGTGGCTAACCCGGCGGCGGCAGAGGACTTCCTCGCTACCATCAACCCGGAGTCGCTGGTAATCAAGCAAGGCTTTGTCGAACCAAGCCTGGCGGGTGCCCAGCCGGAAAAAGCCTACCAGTTCGAGCGTGAAGGCTATTTCTGCGCCGACAGCCGCTATTCTACGGCCGAACGCCTGGTGTTTAACCGTACCGTAGGCTTACGCGATACCTGGGCTAAGATTGGTGCCTAAGCGTTAATTTGCCATCGTTTGTTATAGCGCAGCTTCGGCTGCGCTTTTTTTATCTGCAAAACCAACCCTCCGCCTTGGTTGTTTTCCCTGCTACGCACCGCTTTTTTATCATTAAGAATTAACCCGCTCTTATCGGGCAGCCGATCTGGTGATGTTGACTTATATATTCGCGATGCGAATTAATATCATTTAGAGAGCGCTATCATTTTTGCATCGAACAGTTGACTTATTGTGCTGAAACCTTTCACTCAGCATGGGATTGGCGTTTATAGGGTATTTTATTATTGATTTTGTTATGTTTTTTATTAAAAAGGTGACCTAGATCGTTATTGTAACGAAATATCATCAATGTGTGCACCTTGTCATACTTTGACAATTCCATTGCATTTTTCATTTGATAATTCGCGTCGCGAAAAATAGTCTAGCTACAGCATCAAGGCCGAGGAGAATTATCTCATCCGGCACAATTTTACCCGATTCGGGTTTTTTATTAGCGACCGTGCAGGGCAGTGGTGAACGCAGGCGGGCGCACTTTAAAGTCAAGTCAAAAAGAGGAATGATCTTATGGGTACGCACGGTGCTCAGCGTAACACGCTGGCGCTCGCTGTCGCGGGTGCAATACTAGGAAGCGGATTTGTCATGGCCCCGGAAGCACAAGCCGAAGGGTTTATCGACGACTCAACCCTGACCGGTGGGGTGTATTACTGGCAACGTCAGCGCGATCGCAAAGACGTGGAAACCGGTGAGTTTAAAACCAACCTCTCTCACTCCACCTGGAACGCCAACCTTGATTTCACCTCCGGCTATGCGGCGGATATGTTTGGTATCGATGTAGCGGCGTTCACCGCCATCGAAATGGCTGAATCCAGCGAGAGTGGCCACCCGAACGAAATCGCTTTCTCCAGCCGTAACCGTACCTATGATGAAGATTACTCAGGCGATAAAAGCGGCATCAGCCTGTATAAAGCAGCCGGTAAGTTCAAGTATGGCCCGGTCTGGGCGCGTGCCGGTTATATCCAGCCTAGCGGGCAAACGTTGCTGGCCCCACACTGGAGCTTTATGCCGGGTACCTATCAGGGGGCTGAAGCCGGTGCCAACTTTGACTATGGCGATTCAGGTGCGCTGAGTTTCTCCTACATGTGGACCAACAAGTACAAAGCGCCTTGGCACCTCGAGCTGGATGACTTCCGTCAGAACGATCGCAAGACCGATGTTTCCTACCTGCACTCGCTGGGCGCCAAATACGATTTCAAAAACAATCTGGTGCTGGAAGCCGCATTCGGCCAGGCACAGGGTTACGTGAATCAGTATTTCACCAAAGCATCTTACAAATTTGATCTGGCGGGCAATCCGTTAACCACCAGCTACCAGTTCTACGGTGCCGAAGACCGCATCGGTGACAATAACAATCCAAACAGCATTTACGATGGTCTGGCATGGTTGCAGGCGCTGACCTTCGGCTACACCACCGGTCAGTTCAACTGGCGTCTGGAAGGCACCATGGTCAAGGCGGAAGGTAACCAAGGTTTCTTCCTGCAGCGTATGACCCCAACCTACGCTTCTTCCAACGGCCGCCTGGATATCTGGTGGGATAACCGCTCCGACTTTAACGCCAACGGCGAAAAAGCACTGTTCGGTGGCGTGATGTATGACTTGAGCAACTGGAACCTGCCTGGCATGGCCGTCGGTGCTTCCTACGTTTACGCCTGGGATGCCAAGCCAAGCACCAACCCGATTTACGACCAGAGCCAGCGCCTGAAAGAGAGCGCTTACAGCCTGGATGCGATGTACACCATGCAGGAAGGGCGCGCCAAAGGCACCCTGTTCAAACTGCACTTCACCCAGTATGACAACCACTCCGATATCCCAAGCTGGGGCGGCGGTTACGGCAACATCTTCCAGGACGAGAAAGACGTCAAATTCATCGTTATCGCACCATTCACCATCTTCTAATGCTCTCCCCGGTGGCCCAGGCTGCCGGGGAAATGTCACAGGACTATAACCATGAAAAAACTGATGTTGATTTTGGCTGCCGTTGCCGGGCTTAGCGCCTGCTCGCAATCCGTTGCGCCGCCGGAAGATGCCAAGCTGCGCCAGGCCTACACTGCGTGTATCAATACCGCCGAAGGGTCACCAGAAAAATTGCAGGCCTGTCAGGCAGTGTTGAACGTGTTGAAGCAAGAGAAACAGCACCAACAGTTCGCTGAACAGGAAACCGTGCGGGTGCTGGATTATCAAAGCTGCATTCAGGCCGCCCACACTGGCAATGGCCAGGCGTATGACGCCAAGTGCGGCAAGCTGTGGCAAGAAATTCGCGCTAACAACAACTGAGTAGGCAAAAGGATTGCAGATGAACAAGTTTAAGATGAGTGCTCTCGCCGCCCTGACGGCTACCGTTGGGCTATTGGGCAGCGTAGGTTCTGCCATGGCCAACCAGCAGGTGGTTGATCAACTCAGCCAGTTGCAGGTCAATCTGAAGATGCTGGACAACCGCGCCGCCGAGCACGGCGTGGACTGTGCCAAGCTGGGTGCCGACTGGGCATCCTGCCACAAGGTGTTGATCACCCTGACCAACGGCAGCCAGGAAATCAAAGACAAAGACTGGGCGATCTATTTCCACAGCCCGCGCCAAACGCTGAAGGTCGATAACGACCAGTTCAAGATCACCCACCTGACCGGCGATCTGTATAAGCTGGAACCGACGGACAAATTCACCAGCTTCCCAGCCAATCAGGCGGTGGAAATTCCGATTATCGCGGAATACTGGCAGCTGTTCCGCACCGACTTCCTACCGCGCTGGTATGCCACATCCGGCGATGCCCAGCCGAAGATCCTGTCGAATACCGATACCGAAGATGTTAACCAGTTTGTGGCCCCGTTTACCGGTGACCAGTGGAAGCGTACCAAGGATGACAACAACATCCTGATGGTGCCGGAAAGCCGCTTCACCAAGAATCAGGATCTGAAAGTGTTGCCAGCGGCGACGCTGCGTGGCCAGATTATCCCAACGCCGATGGAGGTTAAAGTCCACTCTCAGGACGTTGATCTGAGCAAGGGCGTGGCACTGGAACTGAGCGCCTTGACCAAACCTGCGGCCGATGCGGCAGCCGAGCGTTTTGCTCTGTTGGGGATTAAAAACCAGGCTGGTGGTTATCCGATCAAGACGGATATCAAACCTGCTGCATTTAAAGGCGATCTGGCCGTTCCGGGAGCCTATCAGCTGAAGATTGGTGAGAAAGGGGCCGAGATCGTTGGTTTCGATCAGACCGGGGTGTTCTATGGTCTGCAATCTATCCTGTCGCTGATCCCATCGGATGGCAGCATGAAGATCGCCACGCTGGATGCTAAAGATGCACCGCGCTTCCAGTATCGCGGCATTTTCCTCGACGTGGCACGTAACTTCCACCATAAAGACGCCGTATTGCGCCTGCTGGATCAGATGGCAGCGTACAAGCTGAACAAATTCCACTTCCACCTGACCGATGACGAAGGCTGGCGCATCGAGATCCCTGGCTTGCCAGAGTTGACCGAAGTGGGTGGCCAGCGTTGCCATGACCTGAGTGAAACCACCTGCCTGATGCCGCAATACGGCTCTGGCCCGGCACCGCACGGCGGCTTCTTCTCCCGTCAGGACTATATCGATATCGTCAAATATGCTCAGGCTCGCCAGATTGAAGTGATCCCTGAGATCGACATGCCTGCGCACGCCCGCGCGGCGATCGTTTCCATGGAAGCGCGTTACAAGAAGCTGCTTGCCGAAGGAAAAGAGAAAGAAGCCAATCAATTCCGCCTGGTGGATCCGACCGATACCTCCAATACCACCTCGGTACAGTATTTCAACCGTCAGAGCTACCTGAACCCATGCCTGGACTCATCCAAGAACTTTGTGGATAAAGTGATTGGCGAAGTGGCTCAGATGCACAAAGAAGCCGGTCAGCCGCTGCAAACCTGGCACTTTGGTGGCGACGAGGCGAAAAACATCCGTCTGGGCGCTGGCTATACCGACGTGAAAAACCCGGAAGCCGGCAAGGGCATCCTCGATCTGAGCAAAGAAGACAAGCCCTGGGCCAAGTCGCAGGTTTGTCAGGCCTTCATCAAAGACGGCAAAGTGGCCGATATGGAACACTTGCCAAGCTACTTCGGTCTGGAAGTCAGCCAACTGGTGAAAGCGCACGGCATTGACAGAATGCAGGCGTGGCAGAATGGCCTGAAAGATGCCAAAGACTCACAGGCCTTCGCGACCAAGCATGTGGCCGTGAACTTCTGGGATACCCTGTACTGGGGCGGCTTTGACTCGGCTAACGACTGGGCTAACAAAGGCTATGACGTAGTGATCTCCAACCCGGATTACGTCTATATGGACTTCCCTTATGAAGTCAGCCCGGATGAGCACGGCTATTACTGGGGCACCCGCTTCAGCGATGAGCAGAAGATCTTCAGCTTCGCACCGAACAACCTGCCGCAGAACGCCGAAACCTCGGTGGATCGCGACGGTAACCACTTCACCGCCAAGAGCGATAAACCATGGCCGGGCGCTTATGGTCTTTCCGCCCAACTGTGGAGTGAAGTCGTGCGTACCGATCAGCAGATGGAATACATGATTTATCCACGCGCTATATCGGTAGCAGAGCGTGCATGGCACCGTGCGAGCTGGGAGCAGGACTATAAAGCTGGTCGTGAGTACAAAGGTGGCGAAACCCATCAGGTTGATACCAAAACCCTGGATCAGGACTGGCTGCGCTTTGCCAACCTGATTGGGCAACGCGAGCTGGCCAAGATGGATAAAGCGGGCGTGAGCTATCGCCTGCCGGTGCCAGGGGCGCGCATCGTGGGTGGCAAGCTGGAGGCGAATATTTCGCTGCCGGGCCTGGGCATTGAATACTCTACCGATGGTGGCAAACAGTGGCAGCGTTATGACGATAAAGCGCGCCCTGCGGTGGCTGGCGATGTGCAAATCCGTGCGATTAGCCCGGATGGCAAACGCTTCAGCCGCGCCGAGCCGGTGAGGGCATAAGCAAGATTGGCCCACCTACGTGTCGGTAGGTGGGCTGAGGTAGTGCGCTGCGAGAGAAAACTGCAATTGTGTTAATTGAGTGGATACTTTTCCCCGGGCTGCCGGGGATTTTTTTGTCTGTAGTTTGTTCATCTTCCCCTCACCCCAACCCCAACCCTCTCCCAAAGGGCGAGGGAGCTGGTTCAGCATCGTCGGCAGGTTATGTGGCACTGCGTAGGGGCGCTGCATGCTGCGCCCGTGTTTAGGCCAGATGCGGGATTCAAATTGTGGCACAATCGGTCCCCTCTCCCTGTGGGAGAGGGTTAGGGTGAGGGCGTTTCACGGCCATAAAAAAACCGCCAGTTAGGCGGTTTTTGCGTTCTGGTGAACCAGGATCAGTTTTTGTTGTGCAGCGTTTCGTTCTCGCGGCAATCACCGGTTTCACAGTGGCCGTAAAGGTACAGGCTGTGGTTGGTGAGCTTGATACCGTGTTGCTTGGCGATATCGCGCTGACGCACTTCGATGGATTCGTCGCTGAACTCGATCACTTTGCCGCAGTCCAGGCAAATCAGGTGATCGTGGTGAAGTTGCTGAGTCAGTTCGAATACCGACTTGCCACCTTCAAAATTGTGTCGGGTCACAATGCCTGCGTCGTCAAACTGGTTCAGCACGCGGTACACCGTGGCCAGACCAATTTCTTCGCCCATATCTATCAGTTTTTTGTACAGATCTTCCGCACTGACGTGATGGCATTCCGGATCCTGCAAGACTTCCAGGATTTTGAGTCGCGGAAGAGTGACTTTCAAGCCAGCCTTCTTCAGTGCGGTGTTGTTATCAGTCATGCGGATTCAGTCCTGTTACTATGCTAATCAAGTTGAGGCGTTTTCGCCTATGGCATCGGTCGGCACAAAGAGTTAATTGCGTCTCATTATAGAACCGGTTGCCGTAAATAGAAACTGCCGGTTGTTAACAAAGATATCTTTGCACTATTGCATAAGGCACATGCAACGTCTTGATGGGTGGGATAAACCGATGTCTCAGTCTACCTTGGCGAGGTAGGAAGTTACAAACTTGTAGCTTCTATTGCTCTAATCCGTGAAGCCGATAACAGTCCTGCGGTCAAAATGGTGTTCAAAACAGGGGCGCAGTCTGCGGCACCCCCGTAATGTCGCCGGAGCAGGGCGTTAGCCGACGATCTCGGCCAGGCTCAGCTCTTCACTGATCTGCTTGACCCAGGCGTCTACACGTTCGTTGGTCAGCTCAGGTTGACGATCTTCGTCAATGGCCAGACCGACAAAGTGATCGTCATCTGCCAGACCTTTGGAGGCTTCAAAATGGTAGCCTTTGGTTGGCCAATGGCCAACGATGGCCGCACCGCGTGGTTCAATGATATCGCGGATGGTGCCCATCGCATCGCAGAAATATTCCGCGTAGTCTTCCTGGTCGCCACAGCCGAACAGCGCTACCAGCTTGCCGTTAAAGTCGATGTCTTCCAGCGTCGGGAAGAAATCATCCCAGTCACACTGTGCTTCGCCGTAGTACCAGGTCGGGATGCCGAGCAGCAGGATATCAAAGGCTGCCAGATCTTCTTTGCTGCTTTTGGCGATGTCGTGGATTTCTGCCACGTCGTTGCCGAATTTTTGGTTGAGTGCCTTTTGGATCATCTTGGCAATGTTTTCGGTATTGCCAGTGTCGCTGCCAAAGAAAATGCCTACATGAGCCATAGTAAAGATAACCTTTTAATTCAAATTAATGTGTTGCGTAAACGCGGCCTGAGGTGCTGCCAGGGGCAGATTTGCTCAGCCGTAAATGCGTATCATGCCAGAAATTTGCCCTGAGGTTTTATCGCGTTTATGCGATACCTATGGGGATTGATAAAAGTGGTACCGATCTGGCGTCATCCTTAACGCCGTGCCGCGCATGTGGCAGCAGAGATCAGTGTTCTGGCTGTTCTTCCGCCAGTTGGGCCAACAGCATTTGTTCGATCAATTCGCTGCGGCTGATATTGCGCTGGTCGGCCAGTTTGTTCAGAGCATCTACCGCGTCTGCGTTGATTTTCAGCTCCACACGCCGTAATCCACGCACTTTGTCCCGTCGTAGCTGATTACGCTTATTGATTCTAAGCTGTTCATCACGGGAAAGCGGGTTGGTTTTCGGGCGCCCTGGACGGCGTTCATCTGCGAACAGATCCAGCGTCGTGCGATCCGTTTGTTCTTTTGCCATTGTTGCGCTACTGCAAGGGAGTTTGCATCAAAAAGCGATTTACGCTTCCAGACGGTTCGATTTACACAATTCGGGCCACAAAACCCTAACCCAAATTCACCCCCAGCCAAGCGCAACTTCACACCTGGACAGGGTGGCAAAATTATAGCGCGCCATATTACCCCAGCAGGTGGAGCAACGACAATGCCTAACTTAGCCACAAACGCGCTAAGCCGTTCTCTCTAGCGCGTTTTTTCGCCAATCAGGCTCAGGGCTGGTCAATAAAACGGTGAATTGCCCGTAACACGGCGTCCGGTTTCTCCGCGTGGACCCAGTGGCCAGAGCCGGCAACCACATAGGCGCGAGCCTGTGGGAACTGGCGGGCGATATCATCGCGATAGCTGTCTTGTACGTAAGGCGAGAGGCCACCGCGGATAAACAGCGTCGGGTGTGGCCAAGGTGGAACTTCCTGCCAGCCGATAATATTGGCGTATTGATCGATCAACACCGGCAGGTTGAAGCGCCAACTGCCAGCATGAAAAGATTTCAACAGAAACTGGATCACGCCTTCTTCATCCAGCGTTTCCCGCATTAACTGCGCAGCCTGCTGGCGCTGGGTGATACCCGCATCGGTAACGGCTTGCAGGGCGGTAAAGATCTGGTCATGGCGGCGGGTGTCATAATCCACCGGGGCAATATCGATCGCGACCAGTCGCTCAATCCGCTCAGGGGCCAGCGCGGTCAATGCCATCCCCGCCTTGCCGCCCATTGAGTGGCCGATCACGATGGCTTGCTCGATGTGCAGGTCGTCCAACAGCGTCAATAAATCTTGCGCCATCGCCGGGTAGGTCATCTCTGCCGAGCGGGGTGACAGCCCGTGATTACGCAGGTCGACCTTGATGACCGTATGCTGCTGGTTAAGATCGCGGGCCAGCACGCCCAGGTTATCCAGATTGCCGAACAGACCGTGGATCAGGACGATGGGCAAAGTCGCGGGTGTGGCGGCCTCTGAGGCCAGTAATTGGTAATGTAATTTCATGGCAAAGTTCAAGACTTGGAGGTAATGAGTTAGGGTATCATGATTGCAGAGATATTGGTTTGCTTGCAGAATGTGGCGGATATTTCATGGTATGGTGAGAGATTGGCAACCGCGGCAGTAGGCAATTGTCTGCTTTTGCCGTTTGAGGGAACAATGTGGTGTCCGCTCCCGCGCTTTTAACCTTATAATCCCATGGCTTGAATGCACCAAGTGGCTTCAGGTTCATAAGTAGAAACAACGTACTGGATAAAGATGAAAACTATTGAAGTCGACGAAGAACTTTACCGCTATATTGCCAGCCATACGCAACATATCGGTGAAAGCGCGTCTGATATTTTACGGCGTATGTTGAAGTTTACCGCAGGCCAGCCCGTACGCACGGCGCCTGTGGTTGCCGGTGGGCAGGCAGAGCCGTCTGCGGCTGCCGTTGCCGCCCAGCGGCCACGCGATCGCGTACGTGCGGTGCGCGAGCTGCTGCTGTCGGATGAATATGCCGAACAGAACAAGGCTGTAAATCGTTTTATGCTGGTACTTTCCACCTTGTACACCCTGGATGCTGCCGGTTTTGCCGCAGCAACGGATTCGTTGCATGGCCGTACCCGTACCTATTTCGCCGGCGATCAGCAAACGCTGCTGGCCAACGGTACGCATACCAAGCCCAAGCACGTGCCAGGTACCCCTTACTGGGTGATCACCAATACCAATACCGGCCGCAAACGCAGCATGATCGAACACATCATGCAGGCCATGCAGTTCCCAGCGGAACTGATCGAGAAAGTTTGCGGCACCGTCTAATTTAGCGAACAGCCCGTCACGGTGGCCGTAAGCGACTCATTGCCCGGCCACAGTACTGGCATTTTAGGGAGAGAGTCGATGGCGAATGACCCACGTGCCGGGCAACCCGCTCAGCAAAGTGATTTGATCAACGTAGCCCAGCTGACGTCGCAGTATTATGTACTGCAACCCGAAGCCGGTAATGCCGCTCATGCGGTAAAATTCGGTACTTCAGGGCATCGTGGCAGTGCGCTGCGTCAAAGTTTTAACGAGGCACATATCCTGGCGATCGCTCAGGCCATTGCCGAAGTGCGTCGTCAACAGGGCACCACGGGCCCTTGCTACGTTGGCAAAGACACCCATGCGCTGTCCGAACCTGCTTTCATTTCCGTACTGGAAGTGCTGACGGCCAACGGCGTAGACGTGGTGGTGCAGGAAAACAACGGCTTTACGCCAACCCCTGCCGTGTCACACGCTATCTTGTGCTTCAACCGTAAAGGGGGCGCACAGGCAGACGGCATCGTTATTACTCCTTCGCATAACCCTCCTGAAGACGGCGGCATCAAATATAATCCGCCAAACGGTGGCCCAGCCGATACCAACCTGACGTCGGTAATTGAAAAGCGTGCCAACGAACTGCTGAGCCTCAAGCTGCAGGGCGTGCAACGCCAATCGCTGGAACAGGCCTGGAACGGCGGCCATCTGCATGCGCAGGATCTGGTGCAGCCCTATGTGGAAGGGCTGGTGGACATCGTCGATATGCCAGCCATTCAGCGCGCGGGCCTGAAGCTGGGCGTCGATCCGCTCGGCGGCTCTGGCATTGCCTATTGGCAGCGTATTGCCGAGCACTACAAGCTGGACCTGACGCTGGTCAATGACTCCATCGATCAAACCTTCCGCTTTATGCACCTCGATCATGACGGCATCATCCGCATGGACTGCTCGTCCGAGTCGGCGATGGCTGGCCTGCTGGCGCTGCGTGACAAGTTCGATCTGGCGTTTGCCAACGATCCTGACTATGACCGCCACGGTATCGTCACGCCTGCGGGCCTGATGAATCCGAACCACTATCTGGCCGTTGCCATCAATTACCTGTTCCAGCATCGCCCGCAATGGGGCGCCAACGTTGCCGTAGGTAAAACGCTGGTTTCCAGCGCGATGATTGACCGCGTCGTGGCCGATCTGGGTCGCAAGCTGGTGGAAGTACCGGTCGGTTTCAAATGGTTTGTTGATGGTCTGTTCGATGGCAGCTTCGGCTTCGGCGGCGAAGAGAGCGCCGGGGCTTCCTTCCTGCGCTTCGACGGCACGCCTTGGTCTACCGACAAAGACGGCATCATCATGTGCCTGCTGGCGGCAGAGATCACCGCAGTTACCGGTGAAAATCCACAGCATCACTACGACGAGCTGGCCATGCGTTTCGGTGCGCCAAGCTACAACCGTATTCAGGCTCCGGCCACTTCCGCACAGAAAGCGGCATTGTCCAAACTGTCACCTGACATGGTGAAGGCCAGTACCTTGGCGGGCGATCCTATCACCGCACGTCTGACGGCGGCACCGGGTAACGGCGCTTCCATCGGCGGCCTGAAAGTGATGACCGACAATGGCTGGTTTGCCGCTCGTCCTTCGGGCACGGAAGAGGCTTACAAAATCTACTGTGAAAGCTTCCTGGGTGCCGAGCATCGGGCGAAGATCGAACGTGAAGCGGTGGAGATCGTGAGCGAAGTGTTAGCTTCTGCAAAATAAGTCTCGCTTCAGTAACGAATAAGGCGCTGTTATTACAGCGCTTTTTTTATGCCTGCAATTTAGATATATCTAAATTGGGTTTACCTCTTGCGCATTTAGATATATCGATCTAGATTAATGACATCGCAGGGTTTAGATATATCTAAATTCATCGATATTCAAATTATCCACTCAAGAGGTAACACCCATGATGTTTAACCGATTTGCACGTCATCACTCCCATGACCATCACCAACAGCGGGAAGAGGGGCATTGCCACCACCGCCGTGGCGGCCGTCACCATTTTGCTGGCCGTGGAGAACACGGTCGCGGTGGTGAAGAACATGGCCGGGGCGGGCGTGGGCGTCAGCGCCTGTTTGAACATGGCGATCTGCGTCTGGTGCTATTGGCGCTGGTAGAGCGTAAACCTAGCCACGGTTACGAACTGATCAAAGCGATTGAAGAGGCTTCTTCAGGCCTGTATGTGCCAAGCCCAGGCGTGATTTATCCAACCCTCACGCTGCTGGAAGAGCAGGATTTCCTGGAACCGGCGGTAGCTGGCAATGGTCGTAAGAGCTATCAAATTACCGATCTTGGCAAGCAGGAACTGCAAAAGCATCAGGCGGCCATCGAAGTGATTTTCGCCCGCTTGGCTGGTGCCGGGCGCGATCATCGCCATGAAGGGAATCTGGCCGAAGGGATCTCCGAAGTTATGCACCGCCTGCGCTACTTGCTGCGTGGCAACATGATGCGCGCGGATTTGACCCAGGAGCAGGTTGGCCGCATTAACCAGGCACTGCTGACCGCCGTGGAGGCTATCGAAGCCGAAATGGTGCAACCCCAACAGCCGCAGGAGGATAACTGATGCCAGGCCATCGTTTCCGCATTACCGTCGAAGCCCTGACAGACCGTAAAGGCGAGCCCGTCGACAAGCCAGAATTAGTGTTTGAGGTAGAAAATCACGACGATATTCTGGCGATTGTTGAGCGCATTCGGGGACGTGAGGATCTGAACTTTGGCGAACAGAACAGCGCGGCCTTTGCCGTCGGGCTGAAGCTGTTCTCCGAAGTGATGATGGAGCACCGCAAAGACCCGCTGTTCGCGCCGCTACGTGACTCGTTTAAGGAGTTTATGATCGGCTTGAAGAAGGGGCCAACTGCGTAACACGTTTTCAGCGGGGTTATGGCATAAACCGATAACCGACGCCGGTCTCAGTGAGCAGATGCCTGGGCCGCGCCGGATCGGCTTCCAGCTTTTGCCGCAGATGCCCCATATAGATGCGCAGATAATGACTGTGTTCGACGTAGTTTGGCCCCCAGACATGGCTGAGTAACTGCCGCTGGGTGATCACCTTGCCAGAGTTGGCTAGCAGCTCGGACAACAAACGAAATTCAATGGGCGTCAGATGCAGATCTTCACCGTTACGCATGACGCTGCGGTTGATCAGATCGACGGTGATATCAGAGAAGCTGACCAACGGACTTTCCTGCTGGCTATTGGCGTGGCGGCGCAGCGCAACCCGCACCCGAGCCAGCAGTTCACCGATGCCGAACGGTTTGCTGAGATAGTCATCGGCACCCGCATCCAGCGCGGCAATCTTGTCCTCTTCGGCATGGCGGGCGGAAAGGACAATTACCGGCACGGCGCTCCATTGGCGCAGATCGCGAATGTAGTCCAGCCCGTCACCATCGGGCAATCCCAAATCGAGAATGATCAGATCCGGCTTGCGCGTGCCAGCCTCGATCAGCCCACGCTGCAACGTTTCACTTTCAAACACCCGTAGCCCCTCGCTTTCCAGTGCAGTGCGCACAAAGCGACGGATCTCTTTCTCGTCTTCTACAATCAGAATGTTAGTCGGCGATGTGGTCACGGGATCTCTGCTCTTCGGTTACAAATCAAAATCGGCTCCATCCAGTTCGGGTGGCTTTTCCAACGGCAGCATAAAGCGGAAGCTGGCCCCGCCTTCGGCACGGTTCTCGGCCCAGATACGGCCACCGTGCACTTCAATAATGGCACGGCAAATCGCTAAACCCAAACCTACGCCGGGGATCGCCGATTCTTTATTGCCACGGGAGAATTTGTCAAAAATCAGCTGCGTCTGCTCCACCGGGATACCAGGCCCGTTATCCCAAACCTCAACTTCCAACCACTCCGGCAGGGCGTGGGCGCGGATCCCGATGATAGCATCGGCACCGGCATATTTATTGGCATTTTCCACCAGGTTGGTAAACACCCGTTCCAGCAGGCTGCCGTCACAGTTGATCAGCACCATTTCTGCTGGCAGCTCGACCTTGATCTCGTGTAATACCAGTAGCGGTTCCAGCATATGCAGCGAGGCACCGACGATCTCCTCTAACGACTGCCACTCTTTGCGCAGATTAAACCCGCCGGACTGAATGCGCGCCATATCCAGCAGATTGTTTACCAACCGGGTGGTGCTCAACACCTGTTGGCGGATTTGGCTGGCTTGTGGGGCGTGGCTGGAGCCTTCGGTCGCCAGATCCAGCGTCAGAATTTCCGCCTGCCCAAACAGCACGGTGAGCGGAGTGCGCAGATCGTGAGAGAGGGCGGCCAACAGCGAGTTGCGCAGCTGTTCGCGCTCGGCATCCAGCTTGGCTTCTTCGGCGCTGCGTGCCAGATGCAGGCGTTCCAGGGCGCTGGCGATCAGCACCGCAAAGGTCTGTAACAGCCGCTGTTGCTCCGGCACCATCAGCTGGCGCAGGTTGTTCGGCTCTATCGCTAGCAAACCAAAGGTCTGTTTGGAAGTGCTGAGTGGCAACAACTGGTACGGAACACCGGGCAGGGTGTCAGTACCGGCCCCGGCGGGCATGCCTTTACCATAGCTCCAGCGAGCGATGGCCTCATCCACCGACAGCATGCCGCCTTCTTCGCCTACCATCTGTTTTAAGGAGCCATCCTCCTGCGGCAGCAACAGCACAGTTTTGGCCTGGAAGCTGCTGGAGATAAAATGACGGCTGGTTTTAGCGATGTCTTCTTTGGTTAGTGCCTGACTCAGCCCGCGAGACATCTCGTACAGATGCCGCGCCCGTTGCTCGCGATAACGGGCCACCCGAGCCTGATAACGTACGCCGGCGGTCAGATTACCAATGGTGATACCGACGATCAGCATCACGGCAAAGGTCAGCAGGTATTGCATGTCACTGACGGCGAACGACCATTCGGGTTGCACGAAGAACAGATCGAAACTGGCGACGTTGATCACCGCGGCCAGCACCGAAGGCCAGCGCCCGAAAAACAGTGCAACAATAGCCACGCCCAGCAGATAAACCATCACCAGGTTGGCCGAATCAAAGCCCGGTAGGAGCCATTGCGACATCAGCGTGATAAGGGCGCACAAGGCAACGGCAACGGCACAGCCCCGCAGTTGGAAACGCCATTTCTCGTTAAAGGTGCGGTTATCATGCTCTTTTGTCTGCGGCTGCGGGGTGTCGTTTTCCAGTGCCACAATCACCAGATCGAGATCCGGGCCAAGCTGGCCAAGGCGTTCGGCAAAGCTGCCGCGCAGCCTCCAGCGTTGCTCACTGCGGCGGCCAATAATGATTTTGCCCAGGTTGTGTTCCCGGGCATAGCGCAACACCGCGCGTTCTTCCGAGGGATCGGAAAGGGTAGCGGTTTCCGCCCCTAATTCTTGTGCCAGCCGCAGCGCCCGCAGAATAGCCCGCCGTTGGTTTTCCGGCAGGCGGTGTAGCTTAGGCGTTTCGACATACACGGCATGCCAGTGGCAACCAAGACGTGCCGCGAGCCGGGCTGCAATGCGCACCAGCTTTTCGCTCCCGCTGTTATGGCCGACACACAGCAGGATACTGTCACGGGTATGCCAGACCTTTTCGCGCCCCTGGCTGTCGCGGAAGGCCCGCATCTGATCGTCTACGCGGTCGGCGGTACGGCGCAATGCCAATTCGCGCAGGGCGATCAGATTACCTTTACGGAAGAAATGCTCGATGGCGCGTTCGGCCTGACCAGGAATATAGACCTTGCCCTCGTTCAGTCGCTGGCGCAGATCGTCAGGGGGCAGGTCAACCAACACCACTTCGGCGGCTTCATCAAACACGTGGTCGGGCACCGTTTCTCTTACCCGCACTCCGGTGACGCCACCGACGACGTCGTTCAGACTCTCCAAATGTTGCACGTTGACCGTAGTCAGTACATCGATACCGGCATCCAGCAGTTCGTCCACGTCCTGCCAGCGTTTGGGATGACGCGAGCCTTGGGCGTTACTGTGCGCCAGTTCATCCATCAGGATCAGGGCCGGATGGCGTGCCAAAGCGGCATCCAGATCGAATTCCTGCACCTGGCGACCGCGATGGTGGATACGCTTTTGTGGCAGGATCGACAAGCCTTGCAACAACGCCGCCGTTTCGGCGCGGCCATGGGTTTCCACCACGCCAATCAGCACGTCTAGTCCCTGTGCGCGTTGTCGCTGCGCTTCCTGCAACATGGCGTAGGTTTTACCCACCCCGGCACAGGCGCCGAAAAACACCTTCAGCTTGCCGCGTGGCTTTTCATTGGCAAGCGCCAGCAGGCTGTCCGGGTCGGGGCGTTGCAGTTCGTCATCCACCATCAAAGTTCCTAGTTATGCAATTGTAGGGGTGCCGCATGTTGCGCCCGTCTAGCATTATTTTAATCCGTCCAGTGCCATATTCAGCTTCAGCACATTGACCACCGATTCCCCCATAAAATTGGGCGTGGCACGATCGGTATTTTCATCAATCAGTTTGGCAATCTGTTCCTGCGGCAACTGACGAGCATTGGCGACACGCGCCAACTGGTACTGGGCGGCAGCAACCGAAATCTGCGGATCCAATCCACTGCCGGAAGCGGTCAGCAGATCGACCGGGATTGAGCCGCTCATGGCCGGATTAGCCTGGTGCAGCTGCTTGACCCGTTCAGCGATAGCCTTATCCAGCGCCGGGTTGGTGGCTGCCAGATTACTGCCGCCGGATGCCAGCGCATTATAGGCCGAATCGCTGGTGGCAGAAGGGCGGCCCCAGAAATAACCCGGTTGGCTAAAGTTCTGGCCAATCAACGCCGAGCCGACCGCTTTATCCCCTTGATAGAGTAACGATCCATTGGCCGCACCGCTGAACAGCAGCTGCGAGAGCCCGGTGGTGAGCAAAGGGTAAGCGATACCGGTGATCACCGTCAGCAGGATCAGCATAACCAAAGAAGGGCGTAAATAAGACATCATAAATTCCTCGTATTCTCAGCCAGCCATATTCAGCGCGGTTAACAACAGGTCGATCAGTTTGATCCCGACGAACGGTACCAGCAGGCCACCCACACCATACAACCACAGGTTGCGGCGCAGCAGTGCGGCGGCGCTCATCGCCTTATAGCTCACCCCTTTCAGTGCCAGTGGGATCAGGAATACGATCACCAGGGCATTGAAGATCACCGCCGACATAATCGCCGAGGCGGGGGAGTGCAAGTGCATCACGTTCAGCGCATTCAACTGCGGATAGGTTGCCGCAAAGGCCGCTGGAATAATGGCAAAGTATTTCGCCACATCGTTGGCGATGCTGAAGGTGGTCAGTGAGCCGCGCGTCATCAGCATTTGTTTGCCGATATGCACTACTTCGATCAGTTTGGTCGGGTTGGAGTCCAGATCGACCATGTTGCCCGCTTCCTTGGCTGCCTGCGTCCCCGAGTTCATGGCAACTGCTACGTCTGCCTGCGCCAGCGCGGGGGCGTCGTTGGTGCCGTCGCCGGTCATCGCGACCAGGCGTCCTTCTGCCTGGTACTGGCGGATCAGCGCCAGTTTGGCCTCTGGTGTGGCTTCCGACAGAAAATCGTCCACACCGGCTTCGGCGGCGATGGCGGCGGCGGTCAGGCGGTTATCCCCGGTGATCATCACCGTTTTGATGCCCATTTTGCGCAGTTCGGCAAAGCGTTCTTTAATCCCGCCTTTAACGATATCTTTCAGTGCCACCACCCCCAGCACTCGTGGTCCTTCGGCGACCACTAACGGTGTCCCGCCGGTACGAGCAACGCTTTCCACCAGGTCATCTACCGCACGTGGAAAGTGACCTTGATTGGATTCCACATGACGGCGAATAGCGTCCACCGCGCCTTTACGGATCATCCGGTCCTGCACGTTGACGCCGCTCATGCGGGTTTGTGCAGAGAAGGGGACGAAGGTGGCGTTCAACGCCTGCAAGTCACGTTCGCGCAGATTGAAGCGTTGTTTGGCCAGTACTACGATACTGCGTCCTTCCGGCGTTTCATCGGCCAATGAAGAGAGTTGGGCAGCATCGGCCAGTTCTTGCTCTTTGACCCCAGGGGCTGGCAGGAACTCGGACGCCTGACGGTTACCGAGGGTGATAGTGCCAGTTTTGTCCAGCAGCAACACGTCAACGTCACCGGCGGCCTCAACGGCGCGCCCGCTGGTGGCGATCACGTTGGCTCCCAGCATGCGGCTCATCCCGGCGACGCCGATGGCGGACAGCAGCCCACCAATGGTGGTCGGGATCAGGCAGACCAGCAAAGCAACCAACACGGTGATCGACACTATGCTGCCGCTACCTGCGGCTTCCACGCTGTATTGCGAGTAAGGGAACAGGGTTGCGGTCGCCAGCACGAACACGATAGTCAATGCCACCAGCAAAATGGTCAGCGCTACTTCGTTCGGGGTTTTACGGCGTTTGGCACCTTCTACCATAGCAATCATGCGATCGAGGAAAGTTTCCCCAGGGTTGACGCTGCACTGCACCACCAACCAGTCGGACAGGATACGCGTCCCGCCGGTGACGGAAGAGAAGTCACCACCTGATTCACGGATCACCGGCGCGGATTCACCGGTGATGGCGCTTTCGTCAACCGAGGCGCCGCCTTCCAGCACTTCGCCATCGCAAGGAATGGTATCGCCAGCTTCCACCAGCAAGATATCGCCTTTGCGCAGGCTCTCGGCCGAGACTTTCTCGGTGGCCCCGTCATGCTTCGGCGTAGCGAGTTTTTTCGCCCAACTGGTTTTCTTGGTGCCCCTCAGGCTTTCCGCCTGAGCCTTGCTGCGTCCTTCCGCCAGTGCTTCGGCGAAGTTGGCGAACAGCACGGTAAACCACAGCCACATGGCGATGCTGCCGGTAAAGGCTGCGCTGCCTTCGGCGTTACCTGACAGGACCGCCAACCAAATGACCGAGGTCAGGATACTGCCAAGGTACACCACGAACATCACCGGGTTACGCCACTGTACGCGTGGGTCCAGCTTTTTCACCGCATCGAGCAGCGCGGTACGCATCAGTGCCGGTTCAAACAGTGCGCGTTGTTTGCGAGTCATCTTGTTGTTCTCTCTGTTATGACTGTTAATTTGCCAACCACAGTTGTAAATGTTCGGCTACCGGGCCTAACGCCAACGCAGGCACGAAGGTCAAGGCACCTACTAGCAGGATGGTGCCGACCAGCAGGCCGATAAACAGTGGCCCGTAGGTTGGCAGCGTGCCGTTGCCCGCCGGCTGGCGTTTTTTGACACACAGCGAACCCGCAATGGCCAGCACCGGCAGGATCACCCCGAAGCGGCCAACAAACATGGCAAAGGCCAGCAGCAGGTTGTAGAACGGTGTGTTGACGCTCAGGCCAGCAAAGGCGCTACCGTTGTTGTTGGCTGCCGAAGAAACGGCATACAGCACTTCACTGAAACCATGCGCCCCAGGGTTGAGGATGCCTGCACGGCCCGCATCGGTAGTAATCGCCAGCGCGGTTCCCAGCAGCACCAATGTCGGTGTCACCAGGATCGCCAGCGCGGTCATCTTCATGTCATAAACATCGATCTTCTTACCGAGGTACTCCGGCGTACGGCCAATCATCAGCCCGGCGATAAACACCGTCAGCAGCACGAACAGCAGCATGCCGTACAGGCCAGAGCCGACGCCGCCGAACACCACTTCACCAATCTGCATCAGCCACATCGGCACCATGCCACCCAGCGCGGTAAAGGAGTCATGCATGGCGTTGACGGCACCGCAGGAAGCCGCAGTGGTGACCACCGAGAACATGCTGCTGGCAAGAATGCCGAAGCGTGATTCTTTCCCTTCCATATTGATGTTGCTGCTACTGCCCAGCGCGCTCAGGTGCGGGTTGCCAGCCAGTTCGGCGTTCATCACTACGATCACCGCAATGATGAAAATCAGCGCCATGGCCCAAATCAGGGCGTGGCCCTGGCGGTTTTCTCCGGCTACCTGACCAAAGGAGAAGCACAGGGCACAAGGGATCAGGAAAATCGCCAGCATCTGCACAAAGTTGGTCAGCACGGTTGGGTTTTCAAACGGATGTGCCGAGTTGGCACCGAAGAAGCCCCCACCGTTGGTGCCGAGCATCTTGATTGCTTCCTGCGAGGCCACTGGCCCCATCGGCAACGTCTGCTGCGCGCCCTCCAAGGTGGTCACATGCAGGTAAGGCAGGAAGTTCTGCAATGTCCCCTGGCTGACGAAGAACAGCGCAATCAACAGCGACAGCGGCAACAGCACATACAGAGTAATGCGCAGAATATCGATCCAGGCGTTACCGATGGTGGCGCTGGAACGGCGTGCAAAGGCCCGAATCAGGGCAAAGGCAACGGCGATGCCGGTAGCGGCGGAAAGGAAGTTCTGCACCGTCAGCCCGGCCATCTGGCTGAGATAGCTGAGGGTGTTTTCCCCGCTGTAAGCTTGCCAGTTGGTATTGGTGACGAAGCTGACGGCGGTATTAAACGCCAAATCCCAGGATAAACCGGGGAACCCTTGCGGGTTGAGCGGCAGCGACCCTTGGGCCATCAGCAATACAAACAGCAGCACGAGGCCCAGGATATTGAACCACAGGATCGCCAGCGCATACTGCCACCAGGTCATTTCGGCGGTGTCATTGCCGCAGCAACGCCAGACGGTAGCCTCTACATGGCGCAGTACCGGTAGCGGCTCTCCTTCGATCAGGCGAGCCATAAAGCTGCCCAGCGGACGGGACAGCACCAGAAGCACCAGCATAAAGCTGGCGATCAACAAGAAGGCTGAAGCTGCCATCAGAAGTCCTCCGCATTAAACAGGGCATAGACCAGATAGCCCAATAGCAGCAGGACCAACAGCGCACCACCAATAACGCTGAAACTCACGGGACACCTCCAGAGGTGTTGTTTTTGATAGCCTGAGTGTAGGGAGGGCAGTAAAAAGAAGATGAAAAAATAGCAGGGCCGGGTGTAAAAAAAGTATAAAAATGACTGAAATTTCGGCAGAAAACGGCAGGCTAGTCCCTCACCCCAACCCTCTCCCATAGGGAGAGGGAGCTGTTAGCCCCTGCTCATTGGGAAGTAAAGAGGTTATCTCAGCAAACTCGAACGCCCCAAATCCAAGGTAGGTCACTATCATTTCAGACACACTCGATCGGTTCCCTCTCCCTGTGGGAGAGGGGTAGGGTGAGGGGATATAACCACAACGCAACCAATGTTAAGTATGTTATTAACCTAAATGTAACAAAATTACGTTATGGTGCCTTTTTTGCGTTATTTTTGTCCATTTTAGTGGTCGGATGAGTTGTAAAATTACAACCTATGCGGTAATATTTTGCTCAGTTTCCATTTCGTCATCATTTTTGTTTGGCATTGCGTCGGGTCCTGACAACCTGACGCGGATGTTTTAAGGAGGTTCGCATGTCTAACTATCACGCCTATCCGTTGCATCGGGTCCTCCTGCGCCGTAGCGCAGTGATCCTGGTTGGTGTTCTTGCCCTGCCGGTGATGCTGTTCCGTGACGATCGCGCACGTTTTTACAGCTATTTACACCGCGTGTGGTCCAAAACCAGCAATAAGCCGGTCTGGCTGCAACAGGCAGAAACGGCGTCCTGCGATTTTTACTGATCCAGGTCTGTCGTAATACTCTGAACCCTCGCCCTGGTGGCGGGGGTTTTTGCGTTTTAGGCGGCAGCAACGCTCGAATTCCTCTACACTTTTAACCAAATACGGTGAGTAGGAGATATGACATGAATGACAAGATCCCCGTCGGGATCAGCGCCTGCCTGCTGGGCAGCGCGGTGCGCTTTGATGGTGGCCATAAGCGCTGCGAATTCGCCGTGGAGCAATTGGCTCCCTATGTGCAATTTGAGCCCGTTTGCCCCGAGATGGCGATTGGCCTGCCAACGCCACGGCCTGCGCTGCGTCTGGTTAAAGGCCAGCAGCAGACAAGGTTGTGCCACAGCAACGATCTCAATGTCGATCTCACCGAGCAGATGCAGCAGTTCTCCGAGCTGCGGGTGAGCCAACTGCAACACCTATGCGGTTATATCGTCTGTGCAAAATCCCCCACTTGCGGTATGGAACGGGTCAAACTCTGGGAGGAAAGCGGCCTGGGGGCGAGTAAAAGTGGTGTCGGGTTGTTTACCGCCGAGCTGCTACGTCAGATGCCGTGGCTGCCGGTGGAAGAAGAGGGCCGACTGGTCGATCCCGTATTGCGGGAAAACTTTGTCGAGCGAGTGTTTGCCCTGTATGAATTGAATATGTTGTGGCGACAGGGGCTAACCCGTGGTGGGCTGATCGCTTTTCATAGCCGTTATAAACTTTCACTGTTGGCACATTCACAGCCGGAGTACCGCGAACTGGGGCGTTTCGTCGCGGATATTGAGAGTTGGCAATCGCTCGACGCCTTTGCGGTGGAATATCGTCAACGCCTGATGAGGCTGTTGCAACACAAGGCGACCCGGCGTAATCACACCAACGTATTAATGCACGTTCAGGGCTATTTCCGTCGTCAGCTCAGCAGTGCCCAGCGCCAGGAACTGGCCCGGCTGATCGACCATTACCGTCAGGGGATGCAGCCGCTGCTGGCACCGATTACGTTATTAAAACATTATATGGCCGAATACCCTGATAGCTATCTGGCGCAACAGCGCTATTTTGAGCCCTATCCGGAGGCATTGCGCCTGCGATACGGCCATTAACCTGCAAGGAGTGTCATGACCACTCATTTAGTCTGGTTGCGTAATGATTTACGCATTACCGACAATAAAGCCCTGTCTGCCGCCTGTAGCGATCCGCAAGCCAAGGTGTTGGCGGTGTTTATCGCCACTCCTGACCAGTGGCGACAGCATCAGATGGCTCCCCGCCAGGCGGCATTTATCCACGCCAATCTGCTGCAAGTACAAGCGGCGTTGGCGGCTAGGGGCATTGAGTTGATCTGTCATCAGGGCGACGATTTTTCCGGCGCGGTGAACTGGCTGGTGGATTTTTGCCAGCAGCGACAGGTTTCGGCCCTGTTCTACAACCGGCAGTATGAAATCAACGAACGCCAACGCGATGCCCGCCTTGAGCAGGCTCTGGCCGGGCGAGTGATATGCCACAGTTTTGACGATAGCCTGCTGTTACCCCCAGGCAGCGTGCAAACCGGCAACGGTGAGATGTACAAGGTCTATACGCCTTTCCGTAAAGCCTTTCTTCAACGCTTGACCGAATCCGATGTGAATTCTTTGCCTGCTCCACGTCCACGTGGAGAAGCCCTTGAATTTAGCGCACTGGCTGCATTCGATTATCCCTTGGTAGAGGTGGGGGAAAACTATCCCGCAGGCGAAGAGGCGGCGTTGCAAAGGCTGCGGGCGTTTTGCCGCGAGCAGGTGCAAGACTACGCCAAACAGCGCGATATTCCGGCGATTGACGGCACCAGTAATTTGTCTCCCTATCTGGCCATCGGCGTCATTTCTCCGCGCCAGTGTATCAACCGTCTGCGGGTGGAGTGCCCCGAGGTGCTGGAAAACCCGGAAAGCGGCGCTTTCTGTTGGCTTAATGAGCTGATCTGGCGTGAGTTTTATCGTCATCTGATGGTTGCGTATCCCGCATTATGCAAGCACCGTCCCTTTATCGCCTGGACGGATAAGGTATGCTGGCAAAGCAACGACGCGGCGTTACTGGCCTGGCAGCAGGGTAATACCGGTTATCCGATAGTCGATGCTGCCATGCGTCAGCTCAATCACACCGGCTGGATGCATAATCGCCTGCGGATGATCGCCGCCAGCTTCCTGGTGAAAGATCTGCTGATCGACTGGCGTGCCGGTGAAAGCTATTTCATGTCGCAACTGCTGGATGGCGATCTGGCCGCCAACAACGGTGGCTGGCAGTGGGCGGCCTCCACCGGTACCGATGCCGCACCGTATTTCCGCATCTTTAACCCGACCACGCAGGGCGAACGTTTTGATCCAAAAGGCACTTTTATCCGTAAATGGTTGCCTGAACTGGCGGAAGTACCGGACAATGAGCTCCATCAACCCCATCGCTGGGCGGAAAAGCAGCAGCAGGTACTGAACTATCCGCAGCCGATAGTCCAACACCAGCAGGCTCGGCTGGACACGTTGGCGGCTTTTGAGGCGGCCAAGCGAGGGGGCATTTAAAGCAACAGCAAGGAGCTTCCTGATGATGAAGAAACTACTGGCCCTGTGCCTGGGCGGCTACTCCGCATTGGCCGTGGCCGGTTTTGACGTAGTGGCGCTGGGCGTCGACGGCGGCGTCAGCGATGGCAATCTGACTTCTTATCTGATCCGCAGCGATAGCCAGACGCAGTACCTGGCACTGGATGCCGGTACGCTGCTGCCGGGCATTGCCAAAGGGCTGGAAAAGGGCAGTTTTCCGCAGGTTACGCCCGAGCTGGCCGCTCCCTACACGCCTCAGGGCTATATTTTTCGTCAGCTGATTGGCGGTTACTTCATCAGCCACGGTCATCTGGATCACGTTGCCGGGCTGATCCTGGGTTCCCCGGAAGACAGTAAGAAAACCATTTATGCGCAGGCCGATACCGTATTGACGTTGCGCAACCATTACTTTAACTGGAAGGCTTGGCCAAACTTTACCGACGCTGGGAATGGCTCACGGCTGGGTACTTACCGTTTGCAAACGGTGCGCCCGCAGCAGCGCGTTACCCTGGGCCTGACCGGTTTGAGCGGCGTGATGTACTCATTAAGCCACGATCGCTATCCTTCTTCGATGCTGCTGGTGGCCGACCGTGACGGCTCCTTCGCCTACTTCGGCGATACCGGGCCAGACGCGCTGGAACAGTCGCGCAATCTGGATACCGCCTGGCGCGAGCTGGGGCCGCTGATTGAGCAGAAGAAGCTGAAAGGCATGATTATCGAAACCTCCTTCCCGAACGAGGTGGACGACAAGCACCTGTATGGCCATCTGACCCCGGCCTGGCTACTGAAGGAGCTGAAAAACCTCCAGCAGTACAGCGGCGGAGAGGGTTCGTTAAAAGATCTGCCGGTGGTCATCAGCCACATCAAACCCAGCCTGAAACAGGGGGAGGATGTGCGTGCTACCATCAAACAACAGCTGGACCAGGGTAACGATCTGGGCGTTAAATTTATCCTGATGGAACAGGGCGATCGGCAACAATTTTGAATAACAGTGAGATGACTATGCTTAACCTCGATCTGGAACATCTGATCAACACCGAACTCAACTGTGCGTCCTTCCAGGACTATGCGCCGAACGGCCTACAGGTGGAGGGGCGGGCGCATGTGCAGCGTATCGTGACGGGAGTGACGGCCTGCCAGGCACTGCTGGATGCGGCGGTAGAACATCAGGCGGATGCCATTGTGGTGCACCATGGTTACTTCTGGAAAAACGAAGCGCCAGCGGTGCGCGGCATGAAGCGTAACCGGCTGAAAACCCTGCTGAGCAACGATATCAACCTGTATGGCTATCACCTGCCGCTGGATGCCCATCCACAGCTGGGTAACAACGCGCAGCTGGCGCAGGCATTGGGGATCCGCGTGATCGGTGAAATCGAGCCTCTGGTGCCACATGGTGAATTTGAGCAACCGCTCAGTGCCGGTGAGCTGCAACAGCGTATAGAAAGTCGCCTCGGCCGTGCGGTGCTGCACTGTGGCGATAATGCGCCGCAGGCTATCCGTCGGGTGGCCTGGTGTACCGGTGGCGGCCAGGGATTTATCGACAGCGCTGCGCGATTTGGCGTCGATGCCTTTATCAGCGGGGAAGTTTCTGAGCAAACTATTCATACCGCGCGGGAGATGGGCGTGCATTTTTTTGCCGCCGGTCATCACGCCACGGAACGCGGTGGGATCAAGGCGTTGGGCGAGTGGTTAGCGCAACATCACGGCTTTGATGTCACCTTTATCGATATCCCTAATCCTGCCTGATTTGCCGAAGGGTTCGGTAAAACGAACCCTTTAGCCGTGCTAATCCCTTATTTTCCCTAAGGTTGCTCTCTTGACAGCCGGCGCTGCGTCCCGCATAACTGATACGCTTTTCAAATAATAAAATACCTTGTGAACTGCAAGTTGCCTTCAGGCGACCAGTGCATTCGTTCGTGTGCGGTCAGTCGTGCTGCGGCTTGCAACAAGACGAGGATAAGGAGAACGGGGTGCAACGAGCACAATATTACCTGCTAGGGGAACGCGCTGTAGTGCTTGAATTGGCACCCCCGGTGACGCTGCAAAGCCAGCAGCGCATCTGGGCATTGGCAGAAAAGTTAAATCACCACACTGATGTGCGTGAAGTGGTGCCTGGGATGAATAACCTGACGCTGTTGCTGTATACGCCGCAGGCCGATGCCGAAGCGATGCTGGAACTGCTGCGTCAAGGATGGGAAGGCAACGAAAGTCTGGTGCCGGAATCCCGTGATGTGGATATTCCGGTGATCTATGGCGGGGAATATGGCCCCGACCTGGAAGAAGTGGCACGCCATACCGGCATGACACCGCAGCAAGTGGTCGAATGCCATTCATCCACGGCTTATGTGGTGTATTTCCTGGGCTTCCAACCTGGTTTTACCTATTTGGGAGGGATGCCTGAACGCCTGGCGACTCCTCGCCGTGCGGAACCGCGTCTGTCGGTTGCTGCGGGTTCGGTGGGGATTGGTGGTGGTCAGACGGGGATTTATCCGCTGGTTACGCCGGGTGGCTGGCAACTGATTGGCCGCACGCCGTTAGCGCTGTTTAACCCTAACGAGATGCCACCGACGCTGCTGCGCCCGGGCGATAACGTGCGCTTTGTGCCACAGAAGGAGGGCGTATGCTGAAGATCTTGCGAGCCGGTATTTACACCACCGTCCAGGACCTGGGGCGTAACGGTTTCCGACGTTTGGGTATCAGCCAGGGCGGAGCACTGGATATCCCCGCGCTGAAAATAGCCAACCTGCTGGTGGGCAACGCGCCCGAGGCGGCCGGGCTGGAGATCACACTGGGGCAATTCAGCACCGAGTTTACCCAGAATGGCTGGATCGCGCTGACCGGTGCAGGCTGCGATGCTCAGTTGGACGGCAAATCTTTGTGGACGGGCTGGCGCTATCCAGTCAAAAAAGGCCAGCAGTTGACGCTGAAGATGCCTAAACGTGGGATGCGCAGCTACCTGGCGGTTTCTGGCGGTATCAACGTGCCGGAAATGCTGGGCTCACGCAGTACCGATCTGAAAGCCGGCTTCGGCGGATTGGACGGCCGACAGCTGAAAGAGGGCGACGTGCTGCCAGCGGGTAAGCCGCAAACGTTGCCGAGTACGGTCATTGGCGTTAAGCAGCCGCTGTTCAGCAACCGGATCAGAGTCTTGACCGGGCCGGAGTATGACGAGTTTAACCAACAGGCGCAGGACGACTTCTGGCGTACCGCCTGGCAGCTCAGCCCGCAGAGTAACCGCATGGGATATCGCCTGCACGGCGGGAGCGCCCTGACGCGTACCACCGAACGGGAAATGCTTTCGCATGGCCTGATACCTGGCGTCATCCAGGTTCCTCATAATGGTCAACCAATCGTCTTGATGGCCGATGCACAGGCTACCGGGGGTTACCCGCGTATTGCCTGCGTGATCGAGGCCGATCTTTTCCACTTGGCGCAGATCCGCCTGGGGGATGCAATTCACTTTATTCCCTGCACCCTGGCAGAGGCGCAACGTGCCAAGGCCGAGCAGGATCACTTTATTCAACAGATTGCCTGGGGGGTTCAATGATCGTCGATTTGAATGCCGATCTCGGTGAAGGCTGCGCCAATGATGAAGCGCTGTTGCAGTTGGTGAGTTCGGCCAATATTGCCTGTGGTTTTCATGCCGGGGATGCGCAGACCATGCGCCAATCGGTACGTTGGGCGCTGCAATATGGCGTGGCGATCGGTGCCCATCCCAGCTTCCCGGATCGGGAAAATTTTGGCCGCACCCGGATGCAGCTACCGGTTGAAACGGTCTATGCCCAAGTGGTGTACCAACTGGGGGCGCTGGCCGCCATTACCCGTGCTGAAGGCGGCGTGATGGTGCATGTGAAACCACACGGCATGCTCTACAACCAGGCGGCGGTGGAGCCTGCATTGGCCGAAGCCATCGCCCGCGCGGTACATGCGGTAGATCCTGCGTTGCGTCTGGTGGGGCTGGCTGGCAGTGAGCTGATCCGCGCCGGTGAAAAGCTGGGGCTGACGACGCGCCAGGAAGTGTTTGCCGATCGCGGCTATCAGGCCGATGGAACATTAGTGCCTCGTGGCCAACCAGGAGCCATGATCGCCAGCGATGAACTGGCATTAGCACAGACGCTGGAAATGGTTTGCCACCAGCGAGTCCGTACCGTTGAGGGGGGCTGGGCCTCCGTCAAGGCTGAAACCGTCTGCCTGCATGGCGACGGCGAACATGCGCTGGCTTATGCCAGGAAGCTGAGAGAGAGCTTTGCTCAGCAGCAGATTGGCGTCAGTGCCGTATAAAAAAATAATTATTACAGCAAACACAACATTGCCCGTCACACCGAGGGCGACAAGAGGGAATTGGATATGGAACAAGCAGTAAACCTCTGGCCACTGATCGGCATCGCCGCCATCGTGGTTGGATTTGTCTTGCGTTTTAACCCGGTGCTGGTGGTGATTGCCGCCGGTATTATCACCGGGCTGGCGGCGTTGATGCCGTTAGACGTGATTTTGGAAAAACTCGGTGAGGGTTTTCTCAATACCCGCAACCTGCCACTGATCCTGCTGCTTCCGCTGCCGATTATCGGGCTGTTGGAGCGCCATGGCCTGAAAGAGCGGGCGCAGGCGTGGATCGCCAAAATAAAAAGTGCTACCGCCGGACGTTTGCTGATTGTCTACCTGTTTGTCCGTGAAGTGACTGCGGCAATGGGGCTGACCAGCCTGGGTGGCCAACCGCAGATGGTGCGTCCGTTGCTGGCACCGATGGCGGAAGGTGCCACGGAAAACCGCTATGGCGATTTGCCGGACCATGTACGTCACCGTCTGCGTGCCATGTCCGCTGCAACCGATAACGTCGGGTTGTTCTTTGGCGAAGATATCTTTGTCGCCTTTGGCGCGATCATCTTTATGCATAACTTTATGCTGGAATCCGGCGGCATCCAGACCGAGCCGCTGCATATTGCGCTGTTGGGGATCCCGACGGCGATCTTTGCTTTCCTGATCCACTCTTTCCGTTTGTACCGCATGGATAAACAACTGACTGCCGAATTGAGCAAGCTTAACCAGGCGGCGATGCAGGCGAAGGGAGAAGGCCAATGATTTTCCAACAACAGTATCTCTACTGGCTGGCGGGAGCGGTATTACTGTTCGTCGCTGCGATGTCATTTCGTGATAAGGCCAACCCGCGCCGTGTGACTACCGGCCTGTTCTGGGCCTTGTACGGGTTGATCTTCCTGGTGGGCGACTGGACCTACGGCCTGTTTGGCAGCGGGGCGGAAGCCAAACGTCAATTGCATATCGTCGTCGGGGTGCTGGTCGTCGTGATGGCCCTGATTGCCGGTTTCGGCGGCGTTCGCCTCGGCAGCTATCATCAGCGCAGTCAGCAAGAGCGTGAAACCAGTGCTAAACGCCTGGGCAACCGTCTGTTTGTTCCTGCGTTGGCGATCCCGGTAGTCACGGTGATCGGCGTGCTGATGTTCAATAATATCCCTGCCTTGCAACAGGCGGTGTTTGGCAGCGGTAACCACTCCACCTTGATCACACTGTTCTCCATGACCGTCGGCTGTCTGCTCGGTTTGGCTATCGCGGTGAAGATGACTCATGAGACCGCTTCACAGCCCGTGCAGGAAGCTCGTCGCCTGCTCGACTCCATCGGCTGGGCCTTCATCCTGCCGCAGATCCTGGCAACCCTCGGCCTGCTGTTTACCACGGCGGGTGTCGGTACTGCAGTCTCTCATCTGACGCAGGAATACCTGGCAGTAGATAACCGCTTTGTTGCCGTGGCGGTGTATGCCATCGGTATGGCGGTGCTGACTATGGTGATGGGCAACGCATTTGCTGCCTTCCCGATTGTGACTGCGGGGATTGGTATTCCCATTCTGGTGCTGCAACACGGCGGTAATCCGGCGGTAATGGCGGCGATTGGCATGTTCTCCGGCTATTGCGGCACGCTGATGACGCCGATGGCTGCTAACTTTAATATTGTACCGGCGGCGTTACTGGAGTTGCCGGACAAGAATGCGGTCATCAAGGCGCAGATACCGACCGGGGTCACGTTGCTGCTGGTTAACGTATTCCTGCTCTATTTCCTGATGTTCCTCTAGGAGAACGCATGCAGAAAGTATTGATTACCGGCTTTGAGCCGTTTGGCGGCGAGCGTGTCAACCCTTCCTGGGAAGTGGTGAAACAGCTTAACGATCTGGAACTTGGTGGGGCGCACATTATTGCGCGCCAGCTTCCTTGTGTCTTCGGTGAGGCGTTGACTGTGTTGAATGCGGCCATTGACGAAGTCCAACCGGTGATGGTGCTGGCGATCGGCCAGGCCGGTGGACGCACCGACATTACGCTGGAACGAGTTGCGATTAACGTCGATGATGCGCGTATTCCCGATAATCAGGGGCAGCAGCCGATCGACCAGGCCATTGTGGCAGACGGCCCGGCGGCCTATTTCAGCACCTTGCCGATCAAGGCGGTGGTAAATGCGATGCGTGAGGCCGGTATTCCGGCTTCGGTATCACAAACTGCCGGAACCTATGTCTGTAATCATGTGATGTACGGTCTGTTGCACCGCTTAAGCGGGCAGCAGGCGGTGAAGGGCGGTTTTATTCATATCCCTTATCTGCCTGAGCAGGCGGCACAGCATCCTGGTGCGCCGAGTATGGCAGCCCAGACGGTACTGTTTGCCTTGGAAATGGCGATTTCGATTGCCTTGCAGGTAGAGCATGACTTGAAAGTGGTGGGTGGCGCCACGCACTGAAGGTGACAATGTTGCTGAATTTGTAGGGGTCGAACATGTTCGACCCTGACCAACCCAATGATTATCAAGACGGGCGCAGCATGCGGATAAACGGGCGCAGCATGCGGCGCCCCTACAGGATTTTCAATTAAGGAGTGGTTTATGCCGGAAGGGCCGGAGATCCGCCGGGCGGCAGATAAGCTGGCGGTGGTGATGATCGATCAACCGCTGACCGAAGTCTGGTTTGCTTTCCCCCAACTGAAACACTATCAGAACGAACTGATTGGCGAACGTATCACCGCCATCGAACCGCGTGGTAAAGCCTTGTTAACCGATTTCTCCAATGGCTTGACCATGTACAGCCATAACCAGTTGTATGGTGTATGGAAGGTGGTGCCAGCGGGTGAAACGCCGGATACCAAGCGTGATTTGCGTGTCCGGTTGGAGACGGCAGAGTGGGCGATCTTGCTGTACAGCGCTTCGGATATCACCATTGCACCGCGCGGCGAGATTGAACAGCATCCGTTTTTGCAACGTATTGGTCCTGACGTGCTGGATATGGCGTTGACAGTGGATCAGGTAAAGCAGCGGTTGCTGTCACCGACGTTTGCTAAGCGTCAACTGGGTGGGATGTTGCTGGATCAGTCATTTTTGGCGGGGTTGGGTAACTATCTACGAGCCGAGATTTTATGGCAGGCGGAGCTGGCACCCAAGCATAAACCGCAGGATCTGACCCCTGAAGAGCTGGATAAGTTAGCGCAGGCGTTGCTGGAAATTCCGCGAATTTCTTATCACACCCGTGGTCAGGTCGATGAAAATCGCCATCACGGCACGCTGTTCAGCTTCAAGGTGTTCCATCGCAGCGGTGAGCCTTGCCCACGCTGTGGGGCGATGATAGAGAAGATGGCGCTATCTTCACGACCATTTTATTGGTGTCCGATTTGCCAGCGATAACCCATAAAAAACGCTGCCGTTGAGGCAGCGTTGGTCATTAGCAGTATTGGGGCGAATATAACGCCCCTGCCAAGGCTTACTTTTTAACCTGAGACTTGAACTCACGCTCTGGATAACCGGTATACAGCTGACGTGGGCGGGCAATCTTGATGCCTTCGTCGTGCATTTCGTTCCAGTGAGCGATCCAGCCGATGGTGCGGGCAATGGCGAAGATCACCGTAAACATGGAAGAAGGAATACCCATCGCTTTCAGGATGATACCTGAATAGAAATCGACGTTAGGGTACAGTTTCTTCTCGATGAAGTACGGGTCGTTCAGCGCGATGTGTTCCAGCTCCATCGCAACCTGCAGCAGGTTGTCGTCTTTCTTGTTCAGCTCTTTCAGCACTTCGTGACAGGTTTCACGCATCACGGTGGCGCGCGGGTCGTAGTTTTTGTACACGCGGTGGCCAAAGCCCATCAGGCGGAATGAGTCGTTCTTGTCCTTGGCGCGCTTGATGAACTCAGGAATGTGCTCAACGGTTTTGATCTCTTCCAGCATCTTCAGTGCCGCTTCGTTGGCACCGCCGTGCGCTGGTCCCCACAGGGAAGCGATACCGGCCGCGATACAGGCAAACGGGTTGGCGCCAGATGAACCGGCGGTACGCACGGTAGACGTTGAGGCGTTCTGCTCATGATCGGCATGCAGGATCAGGATACGGTCCATGGCACGTTCCAACACCGGGTTCACCACGTACTCTTCGCAAGGGGTGGCAAACATCATGCGCAGGAAGTTACCGGCGTAGGACAGATCGTTACGTGGGTAGACAAACGGCTGGCCGAGAGAATACTTGTAACACATTGCTGCCACGGTAGGCATTTTGGACAGCAGGCGGAATGCGGTGATCTCACGGTGGCGTTCGTTGTTAACGTCCAGCGCATCGTGATAGAACGCCGCCAAGGCACCGGTCACGCCGCACAGTACCGCCATTGGGTGTGAGTCACGGCGGAAACCACGGAACAGATGGGTGATCTGGTCGTGGATCATGGTGTGACGGGTTACCGTGGTTTTGAAGGTTTCGAACTCTTCCGCGCTCGGGGTTTCGCCGTACAGCAGGATGTAACACACTTCCAGGTAGGAAGAGTCTTTCGCCAACTGCTCAATCGGGAAGCCGCGGTGCAGCAGGATACCTTTGTCGCCGTCGATAAACGTGATTTTGGATTCACAGGAAGCGGTAGAGGTAAAGCCGGGATCAAATGTGAAATAACCTTTGGAGCCCAGGGCGCGTACGTCAATAACATCAGGGCCCAGTGAAGGGGTAAGTACGCCCAGTTCGATCGGAGCTTCGCCGTTGTTGATGCTTAGCGTCGCTTTCTTATCAGTCATTTACAATCTCCTTAACGCCTTATTTTAAAAACCTCTAACAACTGAAATACCTTAAATCTCCGCAGGTTGCCCGCATTAAAGTCGAGCGAACGCTAACTCTGTGAGCGACAGCGCATTTACGCTGGTAGGGGACAGAGTGCGTACCAGGCGAACAAGACGGGTTAGCAGCCGTTAACGATTCATCGGGATTCGTTATTTTCTTTTAATCATTAACCTACGATATGTTTGGAATTTTAACCACATACACTGTTGCATAACTTACGCGTAGGGGGAAGTGTATCCGGTGACCGCTAGTGCATCATAGGGCTGATCGCTACCCTATTTGTAATGGAAATGTTGATCTCTTGTCAAATCAGATAATTAATTTAGTGTTAAATGTAATAATCGTGATCTAAATCACTGTTTAGGGGAAATGTGACCAAAGGGATTGTATGGGAATTGTAATAAGAATGTGAACCTCCTATACTGCCGCCAGGTCTCCGGATTACCCTGAAGTAGGAGCACCCAGCGTTATAACTACGCGCCGTTTAAGCACTAGGATGTCCATGTTTGAGCGCGTGAGGTGTAAGAGTGAAAACTCTTGACGCTGTCTGATCCCCACCCAGGCCCGGAGGAAGGAAAATAATAAGAGCTGTGTGGGAAAAACCGTGAAAAAACAAAGACATATCAATCTGGATCTGCAAACGATCCGGTTTCCTGTAACTGCGATAGCGTCCATCTTACACCGAGTCTCTGGCGTAATTACTTTCGTTGCCGTGGGCATTCTCCTCTGGCTGCTGGGCATCTCTCTCTCTTCTCAAGAGGGCTTCCTGTACGCTGCCTCCATCATGAATAGCTTCTTCGTGAAATTCATTTTCTGGGGGATCCTCACTGCGCTGGCCTATCACATTTGCGGTGGCATTCGCCACTTGTTAATGGATTTTGGCTATATCGAAGAGAGTTTAGCCGCAGGTACCCGTTCTGCCCAGGTGGCGTTCGGTCTGACCGTCGTGCTGTCAATTCTGGCTGGAGTCCTCGTATGGTAAGCAACGTTTCTGCATTAGGGCGTAACGGAGTACACGACTGGTTGTTACTGCGTGCTTCCGCCATCGTCATCACCCTGTATGTTATCTATATCCTGGGCTTCGTCGTTACGGCTCCGGACATCACCTATGAAATCTGGCGCGGCTTCTTCGCCACCTCCATTACGAAAGTATTCACCTTGCTGACATTGCTGTCGATCCTGGTTCACGCTTGGGTGGGTATGTGGCAGGTGCTGACGGACTACATCAAGCCACTGGCATTACGCCTGGTGCTGCAACTGGCGATTGTCGTCACGTTGCTGGTCTATTTACTGTACGGAACAATCGTAGTGTGGGGTGCTTAAATGAAACTGCCAGTCAGAGAGTTTGATGCAGTGGTTATCGGTGCAGGTGGCGCAGGTATGCGCGCGGCACTGCAAATTTCCCAGGCAGGCTCAACCTGTGCCCTGCTTTCCAAAGTATTCCCGACCCGTTCCCATACCGTGTCTGCACAGGGCGGCATTACCGTAGCCCTGGGCAACAACCACGAAGATAACTGGGAATGGCATATGTATGACACGGTGAAAGGTTCCGACTATATCGGTGACCAGGACGCCATTGAATATATGTGTAAAACCGGCCCGGAAGCGATTCTGGAACTGGAACATATGGGCCTGCCGTTCTCCCGTCTGGAAGATGGCCGTATCTATCAACGTCCGTTTGGCGGCCAGTCACTGAACTTTGGTGGCGAGCAGGCGGCCCGTACCGCTGCGGCGGCTGACCGTACCGGTCACGCGCTGTTGCACACCCTTTATCAGCAGAACCTGAAAAACCACACCACCATCTTCTCCGAGTGGTATGCGCTGGATCTGGTGAAAAACCAGGATGGCGCGGTGGTGGGCACTACCGCTATCTGTATCGAAACCGGTGAAGTCGTGTACTTCAAAGCCAAGGCAACCATCCTGGCGACCGGCGGGGCAGGCCGTATTTACCAATCCACCACCAACGCCCACATCAATACCGGTGACGGTGTCGGTATGGCGCTGCGCGCCGGCGTGCCGGTGCAGGATATGGAAATGTGGCAGTTCCACCCAACCGGTATTGCCGGTGCGGGCGTGCTGGTGACCGAAGGCTGCCGTGGTGAAGGTGGTTACCTGCTGAACAAGCATGGCGAACGCTTCATGGAACGTTATGCGCCAAACGCCAAAGATCTGGCGGGCCGCGACGTGGTAGCTCGTTCCATCATGATTGAGATCCGCGAAGGCCGCGGCTGTGACGGTCCTTGGGGCCCACACGCCAAGCTGAAGCTGGATCACCTGGGCAAAGAAGTGCTGGAATCCCGTCTGCCGGGCATTCTGGAACTGTCCCGTACCTTCGCTCACGTCGACCCGGTCAAAGAGCCGATCCCGGTCATTCCTACCTGCCACTATATGATGGGCGGTATTCCGACCAAAGTGACCGGCCAGGCGCTGACCGTGAACGAGAAAGGCGAAGACGTGGTGATCCCTGGGCTGTTCGCGGTTGGCGAAATTGCCTGCGTATCGGTACACGGCGCCAACCGTCTGGGTGGCAACTCACTGCTGGACCTGGTGGTGTTTGGTCGTTCTGCCGGTATGCACCTGCAAGAGTCGTTGGCAGAGCAGGGCGAAAGCCGTGACGCCAGCGAATCGGACGTCGAAGCCTCGCTGGATCGTCTGAACCGTTGGAACAACACCCGTTCTGGTGAAGATCCGGTGGAGATCCGCAAGGCACTGCAATCCTGTATGCAGCACAACTTCTCGGTATTCCGTGAAGGTGATGCGATGGCGAAAGGGTTGGAAGAGTTGAAAGTGATCCGTGAACGTCTGAAGAACGCACGCCTGGACGATACCTCCAGCGAATTCAACACCCAGCGTATCGAATGCCTGGAGTTGGATAACCTGATGGAGACCGCGTATTCCACCGCCGTGTCGGCCAACTACCGTACCGAGAGCCGTGGCGCGCATAGCCGCTTCGACTACCCGGAACGTGATGATGCCAACTGGCTGTGCCATTCGCTGTATCTGCCGCAATCGGAAAGCATGACGCGTCGTGAAGTGAACATGCAACCGAAGCTGCGCGCGGCATTCCCGCCGAAAGTGCGTTCTTACTAATTGCGGAGCTCGATTGATGAAACTTGAATTCTCTATCTATCGCTACAATCCGGATGTCGATAGCGCCCCGCATATGCAGGACTACAGCCTGGAAGCGGAAGAAGGCCGTGACATGATGCTGCTGGATGCGTTGATCCAGCTGAAAGAAAAAGACCCGACCTTGTCGTTCCGCCGTTCTTGCCGTGAAGGCGTGTGCGGTTCAGACGGCATCAATATGAACGGTAAGAACGGTTTGGCTTGTATCACTCCAGTCTCGTCGTTGCGTAAAGGCAACAACAAGATCGTGATCCGCCCATTACCGGGGTTACCGGTGGTGCGTGATCTGGTCGTGGATATGGGGCAGTTTTACACCCAGTACGAAAAGATTAAGCCGTTCTTAATCAATGATGGCAAGAATCCTCCGGCGCGTGAGCACTTGCAAACGCCGGATCAGCGGGAAAAACTGGATGGATTGTACGAATGTATTCTCTGTGCCTGTTGCTCCACCTCTTGTCCATCGTTCTGGTGGAACCCTGACAAGTTTGTTGGCCCGGCCGGATTGTTGGCGGCGTACCGCTTCCTGATCGACAGCCGTGATACGGAAACTGAAGCACGATTGGATGATCTGAACGACGCTTTCAGTGTTTTCCGCTGCCATAGCATTATGAATTGTGTCAGTGTATGTCCTAAGGGCTTGAATCCGACCCGTGCAATTGGTCATATCAAGTCTATGCTGCTGCAACGCGGCGCATAAACAGAACGAGATGCTGCGCCGGTGCTGGTTCCGGCGCACATCACCAGAGGGCATCTCTAAAAACTGACCCGTGATTGTGGTTACAGGCAATCAGGTTTGTCCCGCCGGTTTTTAGAGGTTCCTTGTAAGAGGCCGCAAGGTCCAAAACAGAACGTGCATTAGCGTGATAAGCACGTCGAGTGAACCGTTAAACGTACCATTACGGTAATTATGTTAACCACGGCGAAAACTGAAGCTTTAAAGCTTAAGGGATCAAAATGCAGAACGGCGCAATGAAGGCCTGGCTGGATTCCTCCTATCTGGCGGGCGCGAACCAGTCCTACATAGAGCAGCTCTATGAAGACTTTTTAACCGATCCGAGTTCCGTTGAAGATAGTTGGCGTTCAATTTTCCAGCAACTACCAACTGCGGGTGTCAAACCCGATCAGCTCCACTCCCAAACGCGAGATTACTTCCGCCGCCTGGCGAAAGATTCTGCTCGTTATAACACCACCATCAACGATCCAGAAACCGATGCCAAGCAGGTCAAGGTATTGCAGCTGATCAACGCCTTCCGCTTTCGTGGGCATCAGCACGCCAACCTCGACCCGTTGGATCTGTGGAAACAGGAGCGTGTGCCCGATCTCGATCCGGCGTATCACAACCTGACCGAAGCCGACTTCCAGGAAACCTTCAACGTGGGTTCTTTTGCCATTGGCAAGGAAACCATGAAGCTGAGCGACCTGTATGCCGCGCTGAAACAGACCTATTGCGGTTCGATCGGTGCCGAGTACATGCACATCACCAACACCGAAGAGAAACGCTGGATCCAACAGCGCATTGAATCGGTAGCGGGGCGTGCCAGCTTCACCAGCGACGAGAAACGCCGTTTCCTGAGCGAACTGACGGCGGCCGAAGGGCTGGAACGTTACCTGGGTGCCAAATTCCCTGGGGCCAAACGCTTCTCGCTGGAAGGCGGTGATGCGTTGGTACCGATGTTGAAAGAGATGGTGCGTCACGCAGGCAAAAACGGCACGCGTGAAGTGGTGCTGGGCATGGCCCACCGTGGTCGTCTGAACGTGTTGATCAACGTGCTGGGTAAAAAACCAGCCGACCTGTTCGATGAGTTTGCCGGCAAGCATAAAGAACATCTGGGCACCGGTGACGTGAAATATCACCAGGGCTTCTCCTCCGACGTAGAAACCGAAGGCGGCATGGTTCACCTGGCGCTGGCGTTTAACCCGTCGCATCTGGAGATCGTCAGCCCGGTGGTCATGGGGTCGGTTCGTGCCCGTCGCGATCGTCTGGACGAAGCGCGCAGCAACATGGTACTGCCAATCACCATTCACGGTGACGCGGCAATCACCGGGCAGGGCGTGGTTCAGGAAACCCTGAACATGTCGCAGGCTCGCGGTTATGAAGTCGGCGGCACGGTGCGTATCGTCATCAACAACCAGGTTGGTTTTACTACCTCCAACCCGTTGGATGCACGTTCCACCCAATACTGTACCGATATTGCCAAGATGGTGCAGTCCCCAATCTTCCACGTGAACGCTGATGATCCGGAAGCGGTAGCCTTTGTTACCCGCCTGGCGTTGGATTTCCGTAACACCTTTAAACGTGACGTGATGATCGATCTGGTCTGCTACCGTCGCCATGGGCATAACGAGGCCGATGAGCCAAGTGCAACCCAGCCGGTGATGTACCAGAAGATCAAGAAGCACCCGACGCCACGCAAACTCTACGCTGACGTGCTGACCGAACAGAAGGTTGCCAGCCTGGAAGATGCCACGGAAATGGTCAACCTGTATCGCGATGCTCTCGATCGCGGTGACTGCGTGGTTGAAGAGTGGCGTCCGATGAACCTGCACTCCTTTACCTGGTCGCCATACCTGAACCATGAGTGGGACGAAGAGTACCCAAGCAAGGTTGAGATGAAGCGTCTGCAGGAACTGGCTCGTCGTATCAGTACCGTGCCTGAAGCGATTGAAATGCAGTCGCGCGTAGCGAAAATCTACGGCGATCGCGCCGAGATGGCGGCAGGCAACAAACCGTTCGACTGGGGCGCAGCAGAAACTCTGGCTTACGCCACCATGGCAGATGAAGGCATTCCGATCCGTATCTCCGGTGAAGATGCTGGCCGTGGCACCTTCTTCCACCGTCATGCGGTGGTGCACAACCAGAAAAATGGTTCTGTCTATGTCCCGCTGGCCAACATCCACAGCGGTCAGGGCGAATTCAAAGTCTGGGACTCGGTGCTGTCTGAAGAAGCCGTTCTGGCATTTGAATACGGCTACGCCACCGCAGAACCGCGCACCCTGACCATCTGGGAAGCGCAGTTTGGTGACTTCGCCAACGGTGCTCAGGTGGTGATTGATCAGTTCATCAGTTCTGGTGAGCAGAAATGGGGTCGTATGTGTGGCTTGGTCATGCTGCTGCCGCACGGTTACGAAGGCCAGGGCCCAGAGCACTCCTCTGCGCGTCTGGAACGTTACCTGCAGCTGTGTGCAGAACAGAACATGCAGGTGTGTATCCCGTCCACTCCGGCACAGGTTTACCACATGCTGCGCCGTCAGGCGTTGCGCGGTATGCGCCGTCCGCTGGTGGTGATGTCACCGAAATCCTTGCTGCGCCACCCGCTGGCAATCTCTTCTCTGGAAGAGTTGGCAAACGGCACCTTCCAACCGGCAATTGGTGAAGTTGACGAGCTGGATGCCAAAGCGGTAAAACGCGTAGTGCTCTGTTCTGGTAAGGTTTATTACGATCTGCTGGAGCAACGCCGCAAGAACGACCAGAAAGACGTGGCCATCGTACGTATCGAGCAGCTGTATCCGTTCCCGCATCAGGCCGTTCAAGCGGTATTGGAGCAGTATGCCCACGTGCATGATTTCGTCTGGTGTCAGGAAGAGCCGCTGAACCAGGGCGCCTGGTATTGCAGCCAACACAACTTCCGTGAAGTGATCCCGTTTGGGGCCTCTTTACGTTACGCAGGACGTCCAGCCTCTGCCTCTCCGGCGGTGGGTTATATGTCCGTACACCAGAAGCAGCAACAGGCTCTGGTGAATGACGCGCTGAATATTGAATAAAAATTTAAAGGAAAGCTAATGAGTAGCGTAGATATTCTGGTTCCTGACCTCCCTGAATCCGTTGCCGATGCAACCGTCGCCACCTGGCATAAAAAACCGGGTGATACCGTCCAACGTGACGAAGTACTGGTTGAAATCGAAACCGATAAAGTGGTGTTGGAAGTGCCAGCCAGTGAAGCCGGCGTGCTGGAAGCGATCCTGGAAGACGAAGGGGCAACCGTGACTTCACGCCAGCTCCTCGGGCGCATCCGTCAGGGCGACAGCTCTGGCAAACCGACCGAAGTGAAGGCGCAGAGCGCTGAGGCCACTCCGGCACAGCGTGCGACCGCCAGCCTGGGAGAAGAGAGCAACGATGCACTCAGCCCGGCGATCCGCCGCCTAATCGGCGAACACGACCTCGATGCTGCAGCCATCAAAGGCAGCGGCGTGGGTGGCCGTATCACTCGTGAAGACGTTGAAGCACACCTGGCTGCCAGCAAGAAAGCAGCACCGGCGGCAGCGCCTGCTGCTGCGCCACAGCCTGCCCTGAGTGGCCGTAGCGAAAAACGTGTACCGATGACCCGCCTGCGCAAACGCGTGGCCGAGCGCCTGTTGGAAGCGAAGAACAGCACCGCGATGCTGACCACCTTCAACGAAATCAACATGCAGCCGATCATGGATCTGCGCAAGCAGTACGGTGAAGCCTTCGAAAAACGCCACGGTGTCCGTCTGGGCTTTATGTCCTTCTACATCAAAGCGGTAGTCGAAGCGCTGAAACGCTTCCCGGAAGTGAACGCCTCCATCGACGGTAGCGACGTGGTTTACCACAACTACTTCGATATCAGCATTGCGGTATCGACTCCGCGCGGCCTGGTAACTCCGGTACTGCGTGACGTCGATTCCATGAGCATGGCTGACATCGAGAAGAAAATCAAAGAGCTGGCGATCAAGGGCCGTGACGGCAAATTGACCGTGGAAGAACTGACCGGCGGTAACTTCACCATTACCAACGGCGGTGTCTTCGGTTCACTGATGTCTACCCCGATCATCAACCCACCGCAGAGCGCCATCCTGGGTATGCACGCCATCAAGGATCGCCCAATGGCGGTCAATGGTCAGGTGGTGATCCAGCCGATGATGTATCTGGCTCTGTCTTACGATCATCGTCTGATCGATGGCAAAGAGTCGGTGAGTTATCTGGTGACGGTGAAAGACATGCTGGAAGACCCGGCTCGTCTGCTGCTGGACGTTTAATCCCTGCAAGGGCGCGGTGTTGCCGCGCCCACACCCTGTGCTATGTGGCCGACAAGTCATGCGGGAACCCGCAAAAATGACCCGGCTGAAACTTTCAGACCTGAATGGATAGAACATCATGAATTTACACGAATATCAGGCAAAACAGCTGTTTGCTCGGTATGGCATGCCAGCACCAACCGGTTACGCCTGTACCACTCCGCGCGAAGCAGAAGAAGCCGCATCTAAAATCGGCTCCGGCCCGTGGGTGGTAAAATGTCAGGTTCATGCTGGCGGCCGTGGTAAAGCTGGTGGCGTTAAAGTCGTTAACAGCAAAGAAGATATCCGTGCATTCGCCGAAGCCTGGCTGGGTAAACGCCTGGTGACCTACCAGACAGATGCGCTGGGTCAGCCGGTTCACCAGATCCTGGTAGAAGCGGCCACCGATATCGATAAAGAGCTGTATCTGGGGGCGGTGGTTGACCGTGCCAGCCGTCGCGTGGTGTTTATGGCATCCACCGAAGGTGGCGTTGAAATTGAGAAAGTTGCGGAAGAAACTCCGGAACTGATCCACAAAATGACCATCGATCCACTGGCAGGCCCACAGCCTTACCAAGGTCGTGAGCTGGCGTTCAAACTGGGTCTGACCGGTAAGCAAGTCGGCCAGTTTGCCAAGATCTTCATGGGTCTGGCGACGCTTTTCCTGGAACGCGACTTGGCAATGGTTGAGATCAACCCGCTGGTAGTGACCAAGCAGGGCGATCTGATCTGCCTGGATGGTAAGCTGGGTGCCGATGGTAACGCCCTGTTCCGCCAGTCTGAACTGCGTGAAATGCGTGACCCTTCTCAGGAAGACGAACGTGAATCCCGTGCGGCTCAGTGGGAGCTGAACTATGTTGCTCTCGACGGCAACATCGGTTGCATGGTGAACGGTGCCGGTCTGGCCATGGGTACCATGGACATCGTGAAACTGCACGGTGGCGAACCTGCCAACTTCCTGGACGTGGGCGGTGGCGCAACCAAAGAACGCGTAACCGAAGCCTTTAAAATCATCCTGTCTGACGACAAGGTGAAAGCGGTTCTGGTCAACATCTTCGGTGGTATCGTCCGTTGCGACCTGATCGCCGACGGTATCATTGGCGCGGTAGCCGAAGTGGGCGTGAACGTCCCGGTGGTCGTGCGTCTGGAAGGGAACAACGCCGAACTGGGCGCCAAGAAACTGGCGGACAGCGGTTTGAATATCATTGCTGCGACCAGCCTGACTGATGCGGCTCAGCAAGTTGTTGCGGCAGTGGAGGGTAAATAATGTCCATTTTAATCGATAAGAACACCAAAGTAATTTGCCAGGGTTTCACCGGTAGCCAGGGTACCTTCCACTCCGAACAAGCTATCGCTTACGGCACCAAAATGGTCGGCGGCGTGACCCCGGGCAAAGGTGGCACTCAGCATCTGGGCCTGCCGGTGTTCAACACCGTGCGTGAAGCCGTAGAAGCGACCGGCGCTACCGCGTCTGTAATCTACGTACCTGCGCCATTCTGCAAAGACTCCATTCTGGAAGCCATCGATGCAGGCATCAAACTGATCATCACCATCACCGAAGGCATCCCAACCCTGGATATGCTGACTGTGAAAGTGAAGCTGGATGAAGCTGGCGTGCGTATGATCGGCCCGAACTGCCCAGGTGTGATCACCCCGGGCGAATGCAAAATCGGCATCATGCCTGGCCATATCCACCTGCCAGGCAAAGTGGGCATCGTTTCCCGTTCAGGTACTCTGACCTATGAAGCGGTAAAACAAACCACTGACGCCGGTCTGGGGCAGTCTACCTGCGTGGGTATCGGTGGTGATCCGATCCCGGGTTCCAACTTTATCGATATCCTGAAATTGTTCCAGGAAGATCCACAGACTGAAGCTATTGTGATGATCGGTGAGATTGGCGGCAGCGCGGAAGAAGAAGCGGCAGCTTATATCAAAGAGCACGTCACCAAGCCGGTAGTGGGTTATATCGCTGGCGTTACCGCGCCTAAAGGCAAACGTATGGGCCATGCTGGCGCCATTATTGCCGGCGGCAAAGGGACTGCGGATGAGAAGTTCGCGGCTCTGGAAGCGGCAGGAGTGAAAACCGTACGCAGCCTGGCTGATATCGGTGATGCAGTGAAGGCGATCCTGAATCGTTAATACCGTATAGCAAATAATAAAATCTCGACATGTTTGGCCGCCCTATGGGCGGCTTTTTTTGTATAAGTCACTGACAAGGAATTATTTTTTTCAATCTCTTGGTGTGCAAGTTGCCAACTGTCCTCACAGTGTTTGCAGGTTATGCGATCAACCTCGCAACATGGTCTATGATTACTTAGCAAAAAGCAGATTTGTGAGTCAACTCACTGCAATCGCCATTGAAAATAAAAAGTTAATACAAGACGCAATTAATGACTTAATTAATACAATGGGGGTTCTTTTAAATCACATTTATTTAACACAAAAATACCAATAAAAAACAATTGAGAAATTACTTAACATGACGCTATGGAAATTAGCGGAAAAGCGACAATCGATATGGAAATAATATGCAAATATGCTTAAATTGTCCTGGATCAATATAGGCCTAGCTACCTATTTAGGCTGATTTTTGACCTGTAGCCAAAAGTCCAACCTGTGTCACGCAAATACCTATTTATTGTGTGGGCTTTGGCGAGTATCATGCCATTGTGTAATTACGGATGGTTGATCTTGTTGCATTTGTTACCCGCTGTCGGTTTTCATTGGTGCGTTTTGCTCCTGCCCCTGGTGGTCTGGCACTGAATGTACGGTTGAAAGCGGAGAGGCTGGATCAAATTTTGTTGTGTTTAAGGGCATTCACTGCGGGGCGTTACCGGCTACTCTTTCGGGAGTAATACCGATAACCGCAAGTCGGAGTCTTCCTGCGAGGAGCAAGGAGTCAAGATGTTTGATATTGTCGAACTGTCGCGCTTACAGTTTGCTTTAACGGCGATGTACCACTTCCTATTTGTCCCATTAACGCTGGGTATGGCGTTTTTGCTGGCGATTATGGAAACGGTATATGTGCTGTCCGGCAAACAAATTTATAAAGATATGACCAAATTCTGGGGCAAGTTGTTTGCAATCAACTTTGCTCTGGGTGTGGCCACCGGGTTGACCATGGAGTTCCAGTTCGGGACCAACTGGTCGTACTTCTCTCACTACGTTGGTGACATCTTCGGGGCCCCTCTGGCTATCGAAGGTCTGATGGCGTTCTTCCTGGAATCGACGCTGGTTGGTCTGTTCTTCTTCGGCTGGGACCGCCTGAGCAAGATCCAACACATGACCGTTACCTGGTTTGTCGCCCTCGGCTCAAACCTGTCTGCGTTGTGGATCCTGGTCGCTAACGGCTGGATGCAAAACCCAATCGCCTCCGACTTCAACTTCGAAACCATGCGTATGGAGATGCTCAGCTTCTCTGAGCTGGTTCTGAACCCGGTCGCACAGGTGAAGTTTGTTCACACCGTGGCCTCTGGTTACACCACCGGCGCGATGTTCGTGCTGGGCATCAGCGCTTACTATCTGCTGAAAGGGCGTGACATCGCCTTTGCCAAGCGTTCGTTCGCCATTGCTGCCAGCTTCGGTATGGCTGCGATCCTTTCCGTTATCGTGCTGGGTGATGAATCCGGTTACGAAATGGGGGACGTGCAGAAAACCAAACTGGCTGCCATTGAAGCGGAATGGGAAACTCAACCGGCTCCGGCCGCATTTACCCTGTTCGGTATTCCGAACCAGGAGAAAATGGAGAACTCCTTCGCGATTCAAATTCCTTGGGCACTTGGCCTGATCGCTACTCGTTCCATCGACACTCCGGTTATCGGTCTGCGCGATCTGATGGCACAACATCAGGTACGTATCCGTAACGGTATGAAGGCTTACCAGTTGCTGGAAGAGCTGCGTGGCGGCAATACCGATCCGGCAGTGCGTAGTGCATTCAACGATACCAAGCAGGATCTGGGCTACGGCATGCTGCTCAAGCGCTATACCGAAAACGTCACCGACGCCACGGAAGCGCAGATCCAGCAGGCAACCAAAGATTCTATTCCGCGCGTTGCTCCACTGTACTTCGCCTTCCGTATCATGGTGGCTTGTGGTGTGCTGATGCTGTTTATTATCGGTATGTCGTTCCTGAGCGTCGTGCGTGGGCGTATCGGTCAGAAGAAATGGCTGCTGCGTGCCGCGTTGTACGGTCTGCCATTACCTTGGATTGCAGTAGAAGCGGGCTGGTTCGTGGCAGAGTATGGCCGCCAGCCGTGGGCGATAGGTGAGGTGCTGCCAACCGCAGTCGCGACCTCTTCGCTGACCGCAGGCGACATTCTGTTCTCGATGGGGCTGATTTGCGGCTTGTACACCCTGTTCCTGGTGGCTGAAATGTACCTGATGTTCAAGTTTGCACGTCTGGGTCCAAGCAGCCTGAAAACTGGCCGCTATCATTTTGAACAACCGACTGCCGCCGTGCAGGAAGCGCGCTAAACAGGAGTCCAAGATATGTTTGATTATGAAGTACTGCGATTTATCTGGTGGCTCCTGGTTGGCGTCCTGCTGATCGGTTTCGCCGTCACCGACGGTTTCGATATGGGTGTCGGTATTCTGATGCGCATCATCGGTAAAACCGATACCGAGCGTCGGGTAATAATCAACGCCATCGCCCCGCACTGGGACGGTAACCAGGTGTGGCTAATCACCGCCGGTGGTGCGCTGTTCGCCGCCTGGCCGATGGTTTATGCCGCCGCGTTCTCTGGTTTCTATGTGGCCATGATCCTGGTGCTGGCTTCCTTGTTCTTCCGCCCGGTCGGTTTTGACTACCGTTCGAAGCTGGAGAACAGCCGCTGGCGTAACATGTGGGACTGGGGCATCTTTATCGGTAGCTTCGTGCCTGCGGTGGTATTCGGTGTTGCGTTCGGTAACCTGTTGCAGGGCGTACCGTTCCATATCGATGAATATCTGCGCCTGTTCTACACCGGCAACTTCTTCCAACTGTTGAACCCGTTTGGTTTGCTGGCCGGTATTGTCAGCCTGACCATGCTGGTGACTCAGGGGGCAACCTACCTGCAGATGCGTACTACTGCCGAAATCCACCTGCGTTCACGCGCAGCGGCGCAGATTTCTGCGCTGGTGATGGGCGTATGCTTCCTGTTGGCGGGTATCTGGCTGGTGAACGGCATCGACGGTTTCGTGGTGACCTCTGCACTGGATACGGCGGCGCAATCCAACCCGCTGCGTAAAGAAGTGGCTCATCAGGCGGGTGCCTGGTTGATCAACTACAACAAGTATCCAATCCTGTGGGCACTGCCGGCGTTGGGCGTGGTTCTGCCACTGTTCACCATCCTGTTTGCCCGTTTGGACAAAGCGGCGATGGCGTTCCTGACTTCATCACTGACGATTGCCTGTGTAATCTTGACGGCTGGGGTAACCATGTTCCCGTTCGTTATGCCATCAAGTACCGTGCCTAACGTCAGCCTGACTATGTGGGATGCGACTTCCAGCATGTTCACACTGCAGGTGATGACCGTTGTTGCGATTATCTTCGTGCCAATCGTTTTGGCGTACACCGCTTGGGCGTACTACAAAATGTTTGGTCGCCTGGATAAGAACTTCATCGAAAAAAATAAGCATTCGCTGTACTAAGCAAAAGGAGCTAAACCATGTGGTATTTTGCCTGGATCCTCGGAACGCTTCTTGCCTGTGCCTTCGGTATCATCACGGCGCTGGCGCTTGAGCACAGTGAAGATTCAAAAGCGCAGCAAGACGGTAAGTGATGAGTTCGTCACTGGCTGACAAGCTGTACGCCATCACCGACAAGGGTCCGGTTCGGGCCCTTTCATTGGTGCTGGCGGTGATTTTAGCGGGATGTATCTTTTGGGATCCTAGCCGCTTTGCTGCACACACTAGCTCGATAGAGATTTGGCAAGGTATCTTGCTGATCTGGGCGGTGTGTGCGGGCATCGTTCACGGTGTCGGCTTCCGGCCTCAAAGCACGTTTTGGCGTGCATTTTTCGCGCCATTACCTGCAATTGTGATCCTGGCCGCAGGATTACTTTACGTTTCTTTATAATCTATTACGCATCCCCCTGATTATGGGCCGTTCAGGCCCATAATTATTTTCATTCCCATCTAGTAACCCATTCCCAACCCGATCCGTCTTGCGTATAGTAGCTATCGTCAAATTGTCTTGCTGGGAAGTCGAGTGAGTAATAAGTTGTTTCGATGGCCGGTTCGTGTCTACTACGAAGATACCGATGCCGGTGGTGTGGTTTACCACGCCCGTTACGTCGCCTTTTATGAAAGAGCGCGCACTGAGATGCTGCGTCAGCACAACTTTCATCAACAGCAGCTGCTCAGTGAAGACCATGTCGCTTTCGCTGTCCGGCGTATGACGGTGGATTACCTGCTCCCTGCACGTCTTGACGACCTGCTGGAAGTGCAGAGCAATATCACCTCGATACGCGGGGCATCTCTTACGTTTGCTCAACGCATTGTTAATTCTGACGGTACTCTGTTGAGTCAGGCCGATGTATTGATTGCATGCATTGATCCACACCAAATGAAGCCGATAGCGCTTCCTAAGTCTATTGTCGCGGAGTTTAAGCAGTGACTGACATGAACATCCTAGATCTATTCTTGAAGGCAAGCCTGCTGGTCAAGTTTATCATGCTGATTTTGATATGCTTCTCAGTGGCTTCTTGGGCGATCATCATCCAGCGGACGCGCATTCTCAATGCGGCCACTCGTGACGCCGAAGCCTTCGAAGACAAATTCTGGTCTGGTATCGAGCTTTCTCGTCTGTATCAGGAAAGCCAGGCACGTCGCGATAGCCTGACTGGGTCAGAGCAGATTTTCCATTCCGGTTTCAAAGAGTTTGCCCGCTTGCATCGTGCCAACAGCCATGCGCCAGAGTCGGTGATCGAAGGGGCTACGCGTGCGATGCGTATCTCGATGAACCGCGAGCTGGAAACGCTGGAAAACCATATTCCGTTTCTCGGCACCGTGGGTTCCATCAGCCCGTATATCGGCCTGTTTGGTACCGTGTGGGGGATTATGCACGCCTTTATCGCCCTGGGCGCAGTGAAACAAGCCACCTTACAGATGGTTGCACCGGGTATCGCCGAAGCGTTGATCGCTACAGCCATCGGTCTGTTTGCCGCGATCCCTGCCGTTATGGCCTATAACCGCCTTAACCAGCGTGTTAACAAGCTTGAGCAGAATTACGACAACTTTATGGAAGAGTTCACCGCTATTCTGCATCGTCAGGCCTTCTCCAGCGACAGCAAATAAGAAGTAGGAGGTAGCATGGCGAGAGTTCGTGGTCGTAACAAGCGTGAGCTGAAGTCGGAAATCAACATTGTTCCGCTGCTGGACGTCTTGTTGGTGCTGTTGCTGATCTTTATGGCAACCGCACCCATCATCACCCAGAGCGTTGAGGTTGATTTGCCTGATGCCACCGATTCTAAAACGGTGTCCAGCGACGATAATCCACCGGTGATCCTGGAGGTTTCCGGCGTAGGTCAGTACACCCTGGTGGTGGATCACAACCGTATGGAGCTGTTGCCGCCTGAGCAGGTGGCGGCCGAAGCCAAGTCGCGTCTGGCAGCTAATCCGAAGACGGTGTTTTTGATCGGTGGGGCCAAGGAAGTCCCGTACGATGAGATTATCAAGGCATTGAATATTCTGCATCAGGCGGGTGTCGCTTCCGTAGGGTTGATGACCCAGCCAATCTAACCGTAAGGTCAGTGGCAACCCGGTTCCTGCCCTGTGGCGCAGGGACCCCGTTTAAGCAGCAGTTTTTGGGATTCTATTTTGGTAAAGGCAACTGAGCAAAATGATAAGCTGAACCGTTCCGTTATTGTTTCGGTGGTTCTGCACATTCTATTGATTGCCCTGTTGATCTGGGGTTCGCTGTACGAAAATACTGAAATGAGTAGTGCAGGCGGCGGCGGTGATGGTTCCGTAGTTGGGGCCGTGATGGTTGATCCCGGTGCGGTGGTTGAGCAGTACAATCGCCAGCAGCAACAGAGCAGCGATGCACAGCGTGCAGAAAAGCAGCGCCAGAAGAAGGCGGAGCAGCAGGCTGAAGAGCTGCAGCAGAAGCAGGCGGCGGAACAGCAGCGCCTGAAAGAATTGGAACAAGAGCGTTTGGCCGCGCAGGAAAAAGCCGCGCAGGACGCCAAGGCACAGGCCGAACAGCAGAAGAAAGCCGCCGAGCAGCAGCAACAGGCCGCTGAACAGCAGAAAGCGGCAGAAACCGCCGCGGCGAAGGCCAAAGAACAACATAAGGCAGCCGAACAGGCTGCGGCGAAAGCCAAAGCCGAGGCGGATAAAATAGCCAAGGCGCAGGCAGACGCACAGCAGAAAGCCGAGGCGCAAGCCAAGAAAGAAGCTGCCGCCGCTGCCGCTGCCAAGAAGCAGGCGGAAGAGGCGAAGAAAGAAGCCGCAGCGGCAGCTGAACAAAAAGCTGCTGAGGCTGCAGAGAAGAAAGCCGCTGCTGATGCCGAGAAGAAGGCCGCAGCAGAGGAAGCGAAAAAAGCCGCTGCTGCCGAGAAGGCTGCCGCCGCCAAGAAAGCCGCAGATGCCAAGAAGAAGGCCGCTGAAGCTGCCAAGCAGTCAGCCGACGTAGATAATCTGTTTGGTGATTTGGCTGATGGTAAAAACGCGCCGAAAGGTGGGGGAGCAGGCAAAGCCAAAGGCGATGGTAAACCAGCAGGGCAGGGTAATGCCAAGACTGCGGGGGCAAGTGGTGCGGATATTGCAGGTTATCAAGAGCAAATTAAGGCGGCTATTCAGAGCAAATTCTTTGATCCGAGCTCGTTTATTGGCAAAACTTGCGATTTGAGTATCAAATTGGCACCAGATGGATTCTTAGTTGATGTTAGGGCTATTGGTGGCGATCCTGCTTTGTGCCAAGCTGCTGTAGCTGCAGCTAAATTGGCAAAAATACCAAAGCCACCGAGCCAGGCGGTTTATGAGCACTTTAAGAATGCTACCCTAGTATTTAAGCCCGAATAATGATTGTTTTAACCGAGTAAAGTGCATGGATGTGCCAAGGTAGCCAACAGGGAATAGGTAGTTTTGTTGGCGTTGGTTTGTTAAAATTCTGCTAAATTATCGCAGGCATCCCGCCTGGATAAGGGAGATGAGATGAAGCAGGCATTTCGAGTAGCGTTAGGTCTTATTGTTCTGTGGGCGTCCGTGCTGCATGCGGAAGTTCGCATTGAAATCACCCAAGGGGTCGACTCCGCTCGCCCGATTGGCGTGGTGCCATTTAAATGGGCGGGTCCAGGCACGCCTCCTGAAGATGTTGGCCAGATCGTAGGTGCAGATCTACGTAACAGCGGCAAATTCAACCCGATTGATGTGGCACGTATGCCGCAGCAGCCGACTACCGCGGCCGAAGTTACGCCTGCGGCCTGGACTGCGCTGGGCATTGATGCCGTAGTGGTTGGTCAGGTTCAGCCTGGTGCCGACGGCAGCTATCTGGTTTCCTACCAACTGGTGGATACTTCAGGTGCGCCTGGTACCGTGTTGGCACAGAACCAGTTTAAAGTGACCAAACAGTGGCTGCGTTATGCGGCTCATACCGCCAGCGATGGCGTATTTGAGAAGCTGACCGGCATCAAGGGCGCATTCCGTACTCGTATCGCCTACGTGGTGCAGACCAACGGCGGGAAATTCCCGTACGAACTGCGCGTATCGGATTACGATGGCTACAACCAGGTGCCAGTGCATCGCTCACCAGAGCCACTGATGTCACCAGCCTGGTCGCCAGATGGCAGCAAGCTGGCCTACGTGACCTTTGAGAGCGGTAAATCAGCGCTGGTTGTGCAGACGTTGGCTAACGGTGCAATCCGTCAGATTGCCTCATTCCCACGTCACAACGGTGCTCCAGCGTTCTCTCCAGACGGTAGTCGCCTGGCTTTCGCGCTGTCTAAAACCGGCAGCCTGAACCTGTATGTGATGAACCTCGGCTCTGGCCAAATCAGCCAGATCACCGATGGCCGTAGCAACAATACCGAACCAAGCTGGTTCCCAGATGGTCAATCTCTGGCTTATACCTCTGACCAGGGCGGTCGCCCACAGATTTATAAGGTTGGCGCTAACGGCGGCGCACCACAGCGCCTAACCTGGGAAGGAGCCCAGAATCAGGACTCCGATGTGAGTTTCGATGGCAAATTCCTGGTGATGGTGAGCTCCAACAATGGGGTTCAACATATCGCCAAACAAGATCTCGGATCGGGAGCCGTTCAAATGTTAACGGACACGTTCCTGGATGAAACGCCTAGTATCGCACCAAACGGCACCATGGTGATCTATAGCTCCACGCAAGGTATGGGCTCCGTGCTGCAGTTGGTATCGACTGATGGGCGTTTCAAAGCGCGTCTTCCGGCAACCGATGGACAGGTCAAATTCCCTGCCTGGTCGCCGTATCTGTGATGCATGTGTAAAATATGTATGGCAAAAACTATAAAAGGATCAAAGAAATGCAACTGAACAAAGTGCTGAAAGGGCTTCTGCTGGCACTGCCAGTTCTGGCTGTAGCGGCTTGTAGTTCTAACAAAAGCGCGAATAACGATCAATCCGGTATGGGCGCTGGCACTGGTACAGAAAACGGCAGCAGCAACCTGTCTTCTGAAGAACAAGCACGTCTGCAGATGCAAGAACTGCAACGTAACAACATTGTTTACTTCGGCCTGGACAAGTATGACGTTAGCTCTGAGTTCGCTCAGATGCTGGATGCGCATGCTGCTTTCCTGCGTAACAACCCATCCTACAAAGTGACTGTTGAAGGTCACGCGGATGAGCGCGGCACGCCAGAATACAACATCGCTCTGGGTGAGCGTCGTGCTAACGCAGTTAAAATGTACCTGCAAGGCAAAGGCGTTTCTGCTGACCAGATCTCTATCGTTTCTTACGGTAAAGAGAAGCCAGCAGTACTGGGCCACGACGAAGCAGCCTATGCTAAAAACCGTCGTGCAGTTCTGGTTTACTAAGAGATTCGCATGAACAGTAACCTCAGACATCACCTGTTGAGTCTGGCGTTACTGGTTGGCGTAGCGGTCCCATGGGCCGCTACTGCCCAAGCGCCAATCAGTAATGTCGGCTCCGGCTCGGTCGAAGACCGTGTCACATCACTTGAGCGTATCAGTAATGCTCAGGGCCAGCTTTTGAACCAACTCCAGCAACAACTCTCTGACAACCAACGTGATATCGATACGCTTCGTGGGCAAATCCAGGAAAGTCAGTATCAGTTGAATCAGGTGGTTGAACGCCAGAAACAGATCTATCAACAGATGGATAGCCTTAGCCAGGGTGGCGCACAGAATTCCGCTGGCGCAGCAGCAGGGGCCGCAGGTGGTACAGCCGCCGCGGCGTCCTCTGACGGCGCTGGCAGCGCTCCTGCGGGTGCGACAGCCGCTGCGGCTAGTACGGGCGATGAAAACAGCGACTATAACGCCGCTGTTTCACTGGCGCTGGAAAAAAAGCAGTACGATCAGGCGATCCCCGCTTTTCAGGCTTTCATAAAGCAGTATCCGAAATCCACTTACCTGCCTAATGCCAACTATTGGCTGGGGCAGTTGTTCTACAACAAGGGTAAGAAGGAAGACGCGGCATACTATTATGCAGTGGTGGTCAAGAGTTACCCAAAATCACCCAAGGCGCCGGACGCAATGTATAAAGTTGGGGTGATCATGCAGGAAAAAGGTCAGGCTGATAAAGCCAAAGCCGTTTACCAGCAGGTGATCAAATCGTACCCGACCAGCGATGCGGCCAAGCAGGCCAAGAAACGCGAAGCCAGTTTGTAAGTAAAAAATTGAGCCCAGAAGTTAGTCAATTTGACCGAATTCTGGGCTCATTCGCGTGAAGAACAAGCAGTTGAACCTATTGCACCAAAATTTAGGTTGCGCTGCCGAGATAAATTAGTAATATATGCCGCCGTTGCCAAGACAACTTGCAAAGTGTTAAAGCAGCTAGGAAATTGGGTCGTTAGCTCAGTTGGTAGAGCAGTTGACTTTTAATCAATTGGTCGCAGGTTCGAATCCTGCACGACCCACCAATTCTTAACGAGTTGGTAAAGAGTGGAATCGAAAAGGATGAGAACCGTCAAAGGTTCGAGCCGAACGCAGTGAGACCACGGCAATAGCCGCTAATCCTGCACGACCCACCAATTTCTCAAGTAGTAACCACGATAGTGGGTGATTAGCTCAGTTGGTAGAGCATCTCCTTTACACGGAGGGGGTCGGCGGTTCGAGCCCGTCATCACCCACCACTACAGTGGGTCGTTAGCTCAGTTGGTAGAGCAGTTGACTTTTAATCAATTGGTCGCAGGTTCGAATCCTGCACGACCCACCATTCTTAAGATTTACCAGTGAGTCAAATCGTGAGGATGAGAACCGTAAGAGGTTCGAGCCGAGCGCCGCGAGACAACGGCATAGCCGTTAATCCTGCCAGACCCACCATTAATTGCATCGATCGAGTTAGATATCGTTGCTCTCGTATTAAAGAAGTAAACCACGTCAGTGGGTCGTTAGCTCAGTTGGTAGAGCAGTTGACTTTTAATCAATTGGTCGCAGGTTCGAATCCTGCACGACCCACCAATTCTTAACGAATTGGTAAAGAAATGCAGTCGAGTGTCTCTCGTTGCTAACGCGGTTCAGCAGTAAACCACATCAGTGGGTTGTTAGCTCAGTTGGTAGAGCAGTTGACTTTTAATCAATTGGTCGCAGGTTCGAATCCTGCACGACCCACCATCTTAAAGAATTCCAAGCAATAAAATCCCAGCAATAAAATTACATATCGCACCAGTCGTGCGGGTGAGATCCTGCGCTCAGGTTCGAGTCTCGCTTGCGAGACAACGGCGACAGCCGGTCATCCTGCCAGACCCACCATCTTAAATATCCCTCAGTACTAAATTCTAAACTCCAGCACACCATATCGCACCAGTCGTGCGGGTGAGATCCTGCGCTCAGGTTCGAGTCTCGTTTGCGAGACAACGGCGGCAGCCGGTCATCCTGCCAGACTCACCGCTCCTTGAACTAAACGCCCACCTAACTTTGCCTTTGAATTCCTCAACGCTTAATTTCGCTAGCTCATCCGTCAGACGGGCGCAGCATGCAGCGCCCCTACGTACGTAGCCTGGGTAATGTCAGCAGTCTTTCCCTCTTTTGCACCTTAATTTTCAATCCAATAAACAAATAAAGCCAAAACAACAAATGTTAAGCGACATTCGAGTGAATTTTAGGTATTTTGTTTAGTATATAAAACGAGGCGGTTCGGCAAGCGGCAACTACAGCCTAAAAAGCAGGCCCACACCCTAGCATAGAGATGACAGCGATGAGTGAAATGTTTGATGTCAATGCGGCGATATATCCATTTCCGCCGAAACCGGTGCCTTTAGACGTTGCCGAGAAGGCTTTTTATCGGCAGAAGATCAAAACTTTGCTCAAGCAGCGTGACGCCGTGATGGTCGCCCATTACTACACCGATCCGGAGATCCAGGCGCTAGCCGAAGAGACTGGCGGCTGCGTTGCCGATTCACTCGATATGGCGCGCTTTGGCAGCCAGCATCCTGCGTCCACTTTGCTGGTTGCTGGCGTGCGTTTTATGGGGGAGACGGCCAAAATCCTCAGCCCGGAAAAACAGGTGCTGATGCCAACGTTGAATGCCGAGTGCTCGCTGGATCTTGGTTGTCCCGAGGCGGAGTTCGCTGCGTTCTGTGACAGCCATCCAGATCGAACGGTAGTGGTTTACGCCAATACCTCCGCCGCCGTCAAAGCGCGAGCCGATTGGGTGGTCACTTCCAGCATTGCCGTTGAGCTGATTGAACATCTTGACAGCCTGGGGGAAAAAATCATCTGGGCACCGGATCGCCACTTGGGCAATTATGTGCAAAAGCAGACCGGAGCAGACGTCTTGTGCTGGCAGGGGGCCTGTATCGTCCATGACGAGTTTAAAACCCAGGCGTTGGTACGCATGAAAGCCCTATACCCCGAAGCCGCGATACTGGTGCATCCAGAGTCGCCACAGGCGATCGTCGATCTGGCTGATGCCGTCGGTTCGACCAGCCAACTGGTCCAGGCGGCGATAGCATTGCCCAACCGGCAACTGATCGTGGCCACCGATCGCGGTATCTTCTACAAGATGCAGCAGGCTTGTCCGGATAAAGAATTGTTTGAAGCGCCAACCGCCGGTGAGGGGGCAACCTGTCGCAGCTGTGCCCACTGCCCGTGGATGGCGATGAACGGCCTGAAGGCTATTGCCGAAGGGTTGGAGCAAGGTGGTTCACAGCATGAGATCTTTGTTGATGGTGCACTGCGTGAGCAGGCGCTTATTCCGCTCAACCGCATGCTGGATTTTTCAGCACAGTTGAAAATGCAGGTTAAAGGCAACGCCTGAGTTTAGGCTTGGCATGTTAGAAGGTTGGCAAAATGAGCTTTTTCAGCACGAGCAATATCCTGGTTCATATTCCGATTGGTGCAGGGGGTTATGACCTGTCGTGGATTGAGGCTATTGGCACGCTATTTGGTTTGCTGTGCATCTGGTATGCCAGCAAAGAGAAAATCATCAACTATCTGTTTGGCCTGATTAACGTCACGCTGTTTGCGGTGATCTTCTTCCAGATCCAGCTATACGCTAGCCTGTTGCTACAGCTGTTTTTCTTCGTGGCCAATATTTACGGCTGGTACGCCTGGAGCCGCCAGACGCAGGATAATCAGGCCGAACTGAAGATCCGCTGGTTGCCGCTGCCGAAAGCCTTGGCATGGGGGGCCGTATGCGTGATCGGTATTGCGTTGATGACGTTTAATATCGACCGGGTATTTGCCTACCTGACGCAAATTGCGGTGGCGGTGATGCAGGCAGTGGGTCTTAACGTACAGATGCCTGAGTTGCAGCCGGATGCCTTCCCGTTCTGGGATTCCGCCATGATGGTGCTGTCGATCGTTGCCATGATCCTGATGACGCGCAAGTACGTCGAAAACTGGCTGCTGTGGGTGGTGATTGACGTGATCAGCGTGGCGATTTTTGCTTACCAGGGGGTATACGCCATGGCGCTGGAATATGTCATCTTGACACTGATTGCGCTTAATGGCTCGTGGCTCTGGATACGCAGTGCTGCGAAGAATCGTTCCCAGCCGTTGTCAGGTAGCACTGTGTAGGGGCGCCGCATGCTGCGCCCGTGGGTAGTTCGTTGGGATAGTGGGGCATCAATGCTGATGTCCCACATGACCTGTGTGCGAGTGGTCACTCGCAATGCCACAGTCTGGAGTATCACAATGTTGATATTCCATCTGGATCGTCGCATGGCCAATCTGGTAATGCTCCAGCAAATAAGCCTGGATGCGGCGTAACAGTCCGTCATGATCGTGGGGTGGGATCACTTGCGCATGTAGCGTCATTAGCTTTTTTTCACCAACCTGCCAGACATGTACATGATGAATATTGCGCACTTCTGCAATATTCAGGCACAGGTCCTTTTGCAGTTTGTTGATATCCACCTCCTGCGGTGTCCCTTCCAGCAGTTCATGAAAACTCTCTTTAAGCAGACGCCAGGCGCTGCGCAGCACCAGGCAGGAAACCAGCACCGAGAGTATAGGATCGATGGGAGTCCAGCCTGTAGTGAGAATAATGATGGCTGCGGCAATCGCTCCTACGGAACCGAGCAGATCGCCGAGCACATGCAGGGCAGCAGCCCGCACGTTGATATTTTTCTCTTCACTGCCACGATGCAGCAGCCAGAAGGCGAACAGGTTAGCCAGCAGGCCCGCTACGGCGATCGCCAGCATTGGGGTACCCATCACAGGCTGTGGATCGAAGAAGCGCCGTACGGCCTCCCAGAGGATGAATATGACGATCAGCAATAACGCGGCGGCATTGACAAAGGCGGCCAGGGTGGTCAGGCGCAAATAGCCAAAAGTATGGCGGGCATTAGGTTTCCGCTGCGAGAAGTGTACCGCCATCAGGGCAACAAGTAATGCTGCGGCATCCGTCAGCATATGCCCGGCATCTGCCAGCAGCGCCAGCGAACCGGAAATCAACCCGCCAACCACCTCGACGATCATGAACACCACGGTGACTAAAAATGCGGCTAGTAGGCGCTTACTGTTGCCGTCTTTAGGCTGATGAGCATGAGAAGCTCCAGACATTACTTTTCCTTATTGCAAAATTTGTTGGCTGGCAAAACATAAGTTTGGCCGTGACTTAGCTCATTATAGGCTGCCTTGGCGAGGAGCTGAATATTTGCCGGTAACGATTACAGGGTCTAAAGGTGATTTACAGCGCCAGCCTCACAGGCTAGATTGGTAAAATCTACCCTACGCACTGCGCGATACACCCGATACCGAATGGAAAAGTGATGAATTACCAAAACGACGACTTACGCATTAAAGAAATCAAGGAACTCCTGCCACCGGTGGCCCTGTTGGAAAAGTTTCCGGCCTCGGTCCAGGCAGCTGAGACGGTGTCACAGGCTCGCCAATCGATCCACAACATCCTGCGCGGCAATGACGATCGCCTGTTAGTGGTAATCGGCCCTTGCTCTATTCACGATACCAAAGCCGCGAAAGAGTATGCCGCGCGCCTGATGAGCCTGCGCCAGGAACTTAACGGTGAGCTGGAAGTGGTGATGCGCGTCTATTTCGAAAAGCCGCGTACCACGGTGGGCTGGAAAGGGCTGATCAACGATCCGCAGATGGATAACAGCTTCCAGATTAACGAAGGCCTGCGCCTGGCGCGTAAACTGTTGCTGGATATCAATGACAGCGGTTTACCTGCTGCGGGCGAGTTCCTGGATATGATCACCCCGCAATACCTGGCGGATTTGATGAGCTGGGGAGCGATTGGCGCACGTACCACGGAATCCCAGGTACACCGTGAATTGGCCTCTGGCCTGTCCTGCCCGGTGGGCTTCAAAAACGGCACCGACGGCACCATCAAGGTCGCGATCGATGCCATCAACGCCGCTGGCGCACCGCACTGCTTCCTGTCTGTCACCAAATGGGGCCATTCCGCGATTGTTAACACCAGCGGCAATGGTGACTGCCATATTATCCTGCGCGGCGGCAAAGAGCCGAACTACAGCGCGGCCCATGTGAAAGAAGTCAAAGAAGGTCTGGCCAAAGCGGGCCTGCCGGCACAGGTGATGATCGACTTCAGCCACGCCAACAGCAGCAAACAGTTTAAAAAGCAGTTGGAAGTGAATGCGGACGTTTGCCAGCAACTGCGTGCTGGTGAAAAAGCCATTATCGGGGTGATGATTGAAAGCCATCTGGTGGAAGGCAATCAGAATCTGGAAAGCGGCGAACCGCTGGTTTACGGTAAAAGCGTCACCGACGCCTGTATTGGCTGGGAAGATACCGAAATCGTACTGCGTGAACTGGCATCGGCGGTGAAGGCACGTCGCAACCGCTAGTGAGTTCGGTTGGCAGCCCCATATAATACGTATGGGGCTAATAATATGACTTTTAAGGTTTTAGGTATTTCTGCATCACCCAATAAAAAGCTGTTATTAACAGAGTTCAATGCAGGCTGCCTTAGGGGTGTGGATTGCGCGAGCAAGGTATATTGTTCAGCATAATCTTATTTGGTCATCTGCTGCACCACCAATGAAAACACTATTTGCGCTTATCGTGCGGTATGACTATGATGGCGTGCTTTCTGTTACAAGCCCAATGTGAAACCCAATGCCAGATGTTAAATATAATGGCATGGCGGCGGATGATTTTAATTTCAGGATGAATAGTTAATGGAAAATAACAGTTCACAAAATAATACTCAGCATCAAATGCATTTTCGCGGAACGGGTGGTGAATATTTCGCGATCTGGCTGGTCAACATCTTACTGACGGCCATTACTTTAGGAATATACTCAGCCTGGGCAACGGTACGTCGTCGCCGTTATTTTTATGGCAATACCGAATTGAATGGCGACCGCTTTGATTATCACGCGCAGCCAATGCAAATTCTCAAGGGCCGTCTGCTGGTGATCGGTGGCGTGATCCTGTTTTATATTCTCTTGTTTATCAACCCATTGCTTGGCATTGTCGCTATGCTGGCCTTTTTTGCGTTGATCCCTTGGATTATTATCCGCAGTTGGCGTTATAACGCCATTATGTCCAGCTATCGTGGCGTTCGCTTCAATTACCTGTGCCAAACCGGACGCGCATACTGGGTATTACTGTTCTGCCCACTGCTGTTAGTGATTGGTTTGTATGTCGTTATGATCGTATTAGGTCTGATTGGCAGCAATCTGGGTAGCCCAACGGCGATGATTGTGTTGGCTGTGATTACGGTCATCCTGTTTGTACCAATGTTGGCCGCAATCAATGGTATCCTGGCGACTCTGCAATACGATCTGTATGTGAACAACCTGCGTTTTGGCAATTCACCCTTTGTTGCCCAATTCAAGAAAGCCGAGTTTATTAAGATCGCACTGTTCAGTCTGCTGATCTTCTTACCATTCCTGGCTATCGCTTTGGTACTGGTTGGCTCGTTCTTTGCCACACTATTCCAGATGGCGCTGTTTGGCGGAATGTCCGATGCTGCAATGCAAGGCCTGATGGCCAGTCATATCGGTAGCCTGTTTATGATGATGTTAGTGCTGCTGATCGGCCTGATGGTGTCCAACAGCTATATGGTGGTGGCACAGCGTAATTACATCTTTAACCGAACCACCTTGCAAGGTGAAGTTAAACTGCGTTCTACCATGCAGACGTTGCCTTATATGATGTTGTTGATCACCAACAGCCTGATCACCGTGTTCTCACTGGGCCTTGCGGCACCGGTGGCACATGTACGTCATGCGCGTTATATGGCACAGTCCACGCAGGTTGAAGGCGATCTGTCGCTGCTGTCCGTACAGGCTCACCATGATACGGCTAACAACGCAATCGCCGAAGAGGCCGTGCAGGCGCTAGACCTGGGCACCAGTTTTTGAGTAAAGACTGATGATCCTTGAAGGACACTACCAGTGCCCTGGCCGGGCCGCCCAACAGGTGGCTCGGCTGTTATTAAACGAGATGGGCGATGGGGTAACGCTGCAATATGACGGTGAGCATCGCTATTTCTCTCTGCCGCAGATCACCGTTTCCGATTCATTGGGCCGCATTCCGCTGACCCTGACCTTCCCCGATGGTAGCCGTTTTGTGCCTGCCGATGATGCACCGTTTCGCCAGTGGTTTTATCAACGCCGTTCACCGGGATTGGTTCACCGACTAGAACGCCATAAACGCGGCGTAATACTGGCGCTGCTGCTGACTATTTTGCTCACGTTGGCCTATGTTTATGTGGGGCTTCCCTGGGCAAGCAGCGTAATTGCAGAGCGTATTCCTACCGCCGCTGAGCAAAGGCTGGGTAAACATACGCTAGATCTACTGCAGAAAGGTGGCTTCGAACCGTCGCAACTGCCTGCCGAGAAACAGCAAGCGGTAGAGAAGCTGTTCCAACAGGTAATGCCGGAGCAGATGCGGCACGAACGTACGCCGCTCAAATTGAAACTGCTGGCGGTGCCAGATGTGGCTAATGCGTTTATGCTAACCGACGGCACTCTGGTGATCACCGACGATCTGGTCAAGCTTGCGACCAATGACGATGGCCTGGCAGCCGTGATGCTGCATGAAATGGGGCATCATGCTTACCGTCATCCCATGCGCATGGTGGTACGTTCATCCTTGGTAGCGTTGACGTTTATGTGGATGACCGGCGACGTGAGCGGCATCGGCGACACCTTGTTGCAATCGGCCTCATTTGTGCATGAAATGCAGTTCTCCCGCAGCGTGGAGCGCGAGGCGGACGACTGGGCAATCGCGGAAATGCGGCGTCAGGGGCGTTCGTTACTGGCGATGGAAGATCTCTATCGTGCATTGCAACAGGCGGCCAGTACCTCAACCGTGGCGCTGGATATGCCGGAGTGGTTAAGCACTCATCCAGAGATGCAGGCACGTTTGCAGGCTATCGAAGCGGCCAGGAACAAAGAGTAATAAAAAAGCCCCCGGCCAATGCCAGGGGCTTTCAGATTGATGACACCGCAAGACGGGCGCAGCATGCAGCGCCCCTACGCTGTTTTCAGCAACGAAAATTACTTCGCTTTACCTTGGTTGGCGACTGCCGCAGCTTTGGCTGCGATCTCATCGGCATTACCCAGATAGTAACGTTTGATCGGCTTGAAGTTCTCATCGAACTCATACACCAACGGCACGCCGGTTGGGATGTTCAGTTCGAGGATCTCGTCTTCGCTCAGGTTATCCAGATATTTCACCAGCGCGCGTAGGGAGTTACCGTGAGCGGCGACGATAACGCGCTCACCGCTCTTGATGCGTGGCAGGATCTCTTCGTCCCAGTAAGGGATAACGCGATCGATGGTCAGAGCCAGACTTTCAGTCAGCGGCAGCTCTTTATCGCTCAGCGCTGAGTAACGCGGATCGTGGCCAGGGTAGCGCTCATCGTCTTTGGTCAGCTCCGGTGGCGTTACCGCGAAGCCGCGACGCCATTGTTTGACCTGCTCATCACCGTATTTTTCTGCGGTTTCAGCCTTGTTCAGCCCCTGCAGCGCACCGTAATGGCGTTCGTTCAACTTCCAGGATTTTTCGGTAGGCAGCCAGGCTTGATCCAACTCGTCCAGAATGTTCCACAGGGTGTGGATGGCACGCTTCAGTACGGAGGTGTAAGCGAAGTCGAAGGAGAAACCTTCGTCTTTCAACAATTTGCCCGCGGCTTTTGCTTCGGTACGGCCTTTGTCGGACAGATCGACATCATACCAACCGGTGAAGCGGTTTTCGTTGTTCCACTGGCTTTCGCCGTGGCGCACCAGAACCAGCTTAGTTACAGCCATAGCTTAACTCCTTAATAATCTGACGGTTTAATGATAACGAGTATCATTATAATCTGCGACTTTGATCACGGCAATCAATATACCCGTGAATAACCTTGCTCGTTTGCATACCTGAACAGGATTGAATGACCTTTAGCGTTGCTGGGTATGGTGTTAACCATAGCCAATTTTTTAGCACAAGGTAAGAGGGGATGAAGGAAAGAGCTGAATCGTTCAGGCTGGTAGCTGGGGGCGAATGAGAGCTATTCACTCGCGCCCCGGCGTTAATGCACTCAGGCGGTCTTTTTCAGGCAGCTGCTCATAAAGGTTTTACGTTCGTCACCTTTCAGGCTCTTTTTGGCGGCGTCGGCATTACAGTCTTTCATTTTCTGCTGCTGCGGCGTCAGGGCCTTCTCGCTATGGTGGCCTTCGGCCTTCAGGCAGGTACTCATGAAGGTGGTGCGGTCAGAACCTTTCAGCGATTGGGTGGTAGCCTGTTGATTACAATCGGTCATGCGTTTTTGCTGAGCGGCCTGCGCCGGAGACGGCGTTTTTGCTGCGGTGTCGGCAGCCATCAGGTTGGTGCTCAGCATTAAACCTGCCAGTAATGGAAGTGCAGTTATCAGACGCATTAGGTGTTCCTTCAGCTATTGAACGGCCCGTAGGCCGAAAATTGTGATATCGCACACGGGCTTGTGTATACCACGGTAGCCTGATTCTAGTGCGGGGTTGGCAATAAGGAAAGGTAACGACCCAGGGGCGCAATGTAAGCAATTATAACAAAAACGCCCCTTACCGCATGATAAGGGGCGTGGCGGCTTACATAGGAATAAGCTGATAATGCGTGGCGCTCAGGTATTGTTGGCCAGGCTGCAACCAACAGTCCGGCTGTGGCCATTCTGGATGATTCGGGCTGTCCGGCAGGAATTCGCTTTCCAGCGCTACCCCGGCGTAATTCTGGTAGGTTCCCCCGCCGCGTGCTGGCGTGCCACCCAGGAAATTTCCGCTATAAAGCTGTAGCGCAGGTGCGGTGGTGTACACCGTCATCCCGACCTTGCCGTCGGCGGACCACAGGTGAGCCGCCGGGCTTGCCAAACCGTTGCAGGTTTCATGCAGCAGGTAAGCGTGGTCGTAACCTTTGACCCGTTGCTGATCTCGATCGCGCAATAAATCTTGTTGCAGAGTTTTCGGTTGGCGAAAATCCATTCCGCTACCTGCTACCGCCGTTAAATCAGCACAAGGGATGCCATCGCTACCTACCGGCAAATAACGGTCGGCGAACAGCTGCAAGCGCTGTTGACGAGCGTCGCGATCTGCGCCATCCAGATTGAAATAGGCATGATTGGTCAGGTTAACCGGGCAGGCACGATCGGTCTGTGCCTGATACTCAATTTCCAGCCGGTGATCGGCGGTGAGACGGTAGGTGAGCGTCACATCGAGGTTGCCGGGAAAACCCTGGTCGCCGTCTGGCGAATGGAGCTGATAAACCACCTGCTGCTCATGTTGTTCCACGATCTGCCAGCGGCGAGCATGGAAGCCGTTCGGTCCGCCGTGCAGTTGATGCTCCCCTTGATTAGCGATCAGCGGGCGTGGCTTGCCATCGATTTGTAAGCTGGCATGCGCAATACGGTTGGCATAACGCCCGACCGTGGCACCCAAATAGGCTCCTTGATGCAGGTAATCCTGTGGGGTTTGGCACCCCAGCAGCAGCTCACGCCGTTCCCCTGATTTCAGCGGCAGCACGGCAGAAAGCCAGGTCGCGCCCCAATCCATAAAGGTGACCGTTGTTCCCGCAGCATTACGCAGGGTGGTGAGATTAAAAGGTTGGCCGTCCGGAGCAACGGCGGAATTATCACTCAGCATAGGCCGGATCCTTGTGAGGCTTTACAGACGTAGAAGGTTTCTTGCAGGCCGTTGGTCTGCCGTGGATATTCCTGCGCCACCGCTGCGCGCACGGGCTCCACCAGATCCAGTGGCATCAGGGCCACGATGCAACCACCAAAGCCACCGCCGGTCATACGCACGCCGCCCCGATCGCCAATGACGTTTTTGACAATCTCGACCAGCGTATCGATAGGGGGCACGGTAATTTCAAAATCATCACGCATCGAAGCGTGGGATTCCGCCATCAGTTTGCCCATCAGCTTCAGGTTGCCCGCGGCCAAGGCATCGGCAGCGGCCAAGGTGCGATCGTTTTCGGTGATCACATGGCGCGCACGTTTGGCGACGATCGGATCCAGTTCATGTTGGATCGGGAAAAACAGATCCGGGCTGACATCCCGCAACGCCTTGACGCCGAAGAAGCGCGCCGCGGCCTCGCATTGCTTGCGGCGAGTGTTGTACTCGCTATCGACCAGACCACGTTTGACGTTGGAGTTGATGATTACCACTGCAATATCGGCTGGCATCGGCACTGCACGCGTTTCCAGCGAGCGGCAATCGATCAGCAGCGCGTGATCTTTCTTCCCCAGTGCAGAAATCAACTGATCCATAATGCCGCAGTTGCAGCCGACAAACTGGTTTTCCGCTTCCTGACCGTTCAGCGCCAGCGCTACGCCGTCCAACGGCAATTGGTAGAGCGCCTGCAATGCCTGGCCGACGGCCACTTCTAACGAGGCGGAAGAGCTAAGCCCAGCACCCTGCGGGACGTTGCCACTGATCACCAGATCGGCGCCGCCAAAATTGGCATCACGGGTCTGCAAATGCTTCACCACGCCGCGCACATAATCGGCCCAGCGCAGATTGGCATGGCTGACGATCGGCTCATCCAGCGAGAACTGATCCTGCTGGTTTTCATAATCGGCAGCCAATACGCGGATCTGGCGATCGCTACGTGGGGCCCCGCTAATCACGGTCTGGTAATCAATCGCGCAAGGCAAGACAAAGCCGTCGTTGTAATCGGTGTGCTCGCCAATCAGATTAACCCGGCCCGGGGCCTGGATCGTCAGGGTCGGCGCATAGCCAAAGTGTTCGGTAAACAGGGCTTGGGTATGTTGCTTCAGACTCATTATTTCACTCCGGCTTCGCGGTAATGGATATCACTGACCGCGCGCAGGCGTTCAGCGGCTTGTTCAGCGGTCAGATCGCGCTGGGTTTCCGCCAGCATTTCATAGCCCACCATAAATTTGCGCACCGTGGCACTGCGTAGTAACGGCGGGTAGAAGTGGGCATGTAGCTGCCAGTGGCGATTATCGGCCTGGTTGAAGGGGGCGCCGTGCCAGCCCATGGAATAAGGGAAAGAGCATTGGAACAGGTTGTCATAGCGGCTGGTCAACTTCTTCAGCGCGACGGCCAGATCGCGGCTTTGCGCGGCACTGAGATCGGTGAGGCGTTGCACCGGCGCTTTTGGCAGCAGCAGGGTTTCGAACGGCCAGGCGGCCCAGTAAGGGACGACCGCCAACCAGTGCTCGGTTTCCACTACCGTCCGGCTGCCGTCGGCCTGCTCGCGCCGTGCGTAGTCCACCAGCATGGCGGATTGATGTTGGCTGAAATACTCCTGTTGCAGGCGATCTTCCCGCTCGGCTTCATTCGGCAAGAAGCTGTTGGCCCATATCTGGCCGTGTGGGTGAGGGTTGGAACACCCCATCGCAGCCCCTTTATTTTCAAATACCTGCACCCAGGGGTAGCTGCGCCCCAGATCGGCAGTCTGTTCCTGCCAGGTAGCGATCACCTGTTCCAGTGCGGGCAACGTTAGTTGTGACAGCGTTTTGCTATGATCCGGGGAGAAGCAGATAACCCGGCTGGTACCACGTGCGCTCTGGCAACGCATCAGCGGATCGTCACTTTCCGGTGCCTGCGGGGTATCTTGCATCAGGGCGGCAAAATCATTGGTGAATACGTAGGTTCCCGAATAGTCAGGGTTGGTATCACCGGTTACGCGCGTATTGCCGGGGCAAAGGAAGCAGTCGGGATCGTGGGACGGCAGGGTTTCCTGTGAGAGAGACTCCTGCTGGCCTTGCCACGGGCGTTTGGCCCGGTGCGGAGAGACCAGCACCCACTGGCCGGTCAGGGGATTAAAACGGCGATGTGGATGATCGATAGGATTAAAATCAGGCATAACGCTTCCTTCATCTCACTGAATGTAATCGCTTTCACTTGCTGCTTGAGCGACTTTAGCATCAGCATTTTGGCAAATAATGGCTAGAAGATAGCATGCCTGTGGCGATAAAAAGGTGATCCAGTGCGAAAAATGGAATCGCTTACATGGATTTCGGCCATATTATTGCAGGGATAAATGAGGCAGCAGGGATGATTAAGTGGTAACGATTACACAAAATCAGGCCGACAGCAGGAACTGCCGGCCTGGAGAGTGATTAATACTGGTAAACTGGATAGGTAAAGAACAGCAGGTGGACCAGATTTAAGCCAAAGTGGAAGGCAATGGGCACCCACAGGCGGCCACTCCACATCCAAGCCAGGCCATAAATCACGCCCGCCAGTGTGGCAAACGCCACCATCAACGTGCCACCGGCAAAGTGGGCGGCACCAAACAGTAAAGCGGTGATAATCAGTGCCGGATAGGCACCCAGCCACTGGCGCAGACGTTGCTGTAAATAACCACGGAATAGCGCTTCTTCGGCCATCGAAACAAAAAACAGGTTGGCCATAATAAATGCCAGGATCCATGATGGCAGATGCAGCTCAACTTTTAGGCCACCGAGCGCAACTGCCAACAGCAGCACCGCAGGAATGGCTAGCACCAGGATGATCCAGGCGCTAGATCCAACCCGCTTGTCGGGCTGGCCAGCGTTAAACAGTGTTGGCAGGCAGGCTAACAACAGGAAAGGCACCAGCGCTTTATCGAAGTTGTAATACATGGAATACAGCGAGCTCTGCGGGCCCACTTTGTCCTGATCGACCATCAATTGGTTATTGAAACCGGGGATCTGGTGGTAAAACAGGGCGATTGAACTGGCGACTAAGAACAGTTCCAGCACTAGCTTGATGCTACGCTGCTGGCGGTAGTGTTGATGAAGCCAGATGGCGAGAGCGATAACCGCCAGATAGCCCAGGCTGACGGGCGTCAGAATATGGTGATAAACCCCCATCGCGGCGGCGGCAGCCAATACTACCGCAGCAATCAGCCGGTTAAAGGGCAAAAAGAACAACGAAGCCGAAAGTACGCCCCACATAATAGCTATCCCTTAAAATAGACACACGGTGCCCAATGCCGGAAACCCGGCGTGTTAATGTCTGGTTAAATGAGCACTAATTCGGATAGTAGCACAACAGGGTGAAATCAAAGGTCGGGACAGTAGTTAATCGTGCGGAAATGACTTACCCCTTCATCCATGCTTGAGAACGCATAACTTCCCCCAGATTTTGCAAGGTTTCCAGACTTTGCTGGTGGATTTCTTCCGTTGAGGCGGCGCAAAGATCTTGCAGTACGGTTACCTGTAATCCTGCATCGTGAGCCTGTATGGCCGTACTCTCAATGGCCAGTGGGGTGCTGATGCCGCCCAGTAGCAGGTGATGACAGCGGTGCTGCTGTAACCAAGCTAACAAATTGTTACCGGCAAAAGCGCTAAGTCCTTTCTTTTCGAGACGCAAATCCTCGGTTTTTACTTCCAGACCGGCCAGCCAATGACATCCTTCGTTGCTTAGCCGCAGCGCGCCAATATGTTTGAGCTGATTAAACAGCGGGGAGTGCCGGGGAATGTCGTGGTAATCGTCGGCAAAACCGGTGCGCAGCCAAATCACCGGGATTTTACGTATCCGCGCGTAGGCCGCTGCGGCGTTGACGTGTGCGATCACCTCTCGCGTAACAATTTGCTCGCGGCAGTGATTCGCCCGCCCCTTGGGGCCAGCCAGATCTTCAATCAGGTCAATAATAATCAGCGCGGCGGACATACCCTCTCCAAAAACGTCTCTCTACCCTTTTATGATAAAAGGCCAAATGTGATGCGTTGTGGAGTAAGTGTTGCCGGATATGTCTCGAGATTCACAAGTAGGGGAGCCGCATGCAGCCCCCTACATTTGATCAAGCCAGTATGTCTTGCTGATAGCGGTAGCCATCGCCTTCGGGGATGAAGGAAAAACGGTGCGTGATGCATTGCGGCGCATCTTCTGCATGATGTGAAACAAACAGCAACTGGGTCGAGCCTTGTTGGATCAGCACATCAACGAAGCGCCTTACCAACTGGCGGTTCAGCGGATCCAATCCTTGCAACGGTTCATCGAGGATCAGCAATGCCGGGTGCTTGACCAACGCCCGGGCGATCAGCGCCAGACGTTGCTGGCCCCAGGAAAGGCTATGGAAGGGGGCATCCCCCATAGCGCCAAGCCCGAGTAGCGCCAGCCATTGTGAGGTCAACTGCTGCTGACGATCGGAAACCGCCTGATAAATGCCGATCGAATCAAAGAAGCCGGACAGGATCACGTTACGCACGCGGGAGCTCACCCGGTAGTCGAGATGCAGGCTGCTGCTGACGTAACCGATATGACGTTTGATATCCCAGATGGTTTCACCGCTGCCGCGTCGGCGGCCGAATAGCGTCAGATCGTTGCTGTAGCCTTGCGGATGATCGCCGGTGATCAGGCTGAGCAGGGTAGATTTTCCCGCCCCGTTCGGGCCGACGATCTGCCAGTGCTCACCGGGGTTAACTTGCCAACTGAGCTGATTGAGGATGGGCCGATCGTTGTAGCTCACCACGCCATCACGTAATACGATCAGTGGCCGATCGACCGGGAGCCGGACGACCTGGATGGGATCTTCGGTTTCTGGCAGCGTCAAGCCATTGAGGTTTTCACTGTGTGCCAGTTGGGCGACCAGCGCTTCGGCCATCACCTGTTCCCGGGGCCCTTGACTGGTGAGAGTACAATCGGCCAGCACGCCAACCTGTTGAATGAAGCCTGGGATCTCATCAAAACGGTTGAGCACCAGAACCAGCGTATAGCCCTGTTGCGAAAGTTCGCCCAGTAGGGTGGCGAGCTGAGCGCGTGAATTGACGTCCAACCCGTCGAACGGCTCGTCGAGGATCAGCAAATCGGGTTGAACCATCAGGGCGCGACACAGCAGGGTTTTGCGTGTCTCGCCGGTAGAGAGATATTTGAAACGGCGCGTAAGCAGGGGAGTGATGCCAAATTGCTCGGCTAACTGCGCGCAGCGAGCGGGATCGTTGAGTTCTTCCTGAATGATTTCCGCCGTGGTGCGTCCAGTGTCGTCTTCGTCCTGGCTGAGCAGGTCGGTATTGTTGCGCTGCCATTCATCGCTGACCAGCTTTTGCAACTGTTCGAACGAAATCCGCACCACGTGGTGAAAATCACTGTGGCGTTCGCCTTTCAGTAATGTCAGTTCACCCGCCAGCGCCCTGGCCAGAGCGGATTTCCCGCTGCCGTTAGCCCCGACGAATGCCCAGCTATCACCGGACTGTATGTCAAGCCGATCCAGCTCCAGCGTGCGGGTATCGCTTAAGCGAAATGAACCTTGCGAAATGTGCAACGACGACATCCTCTGTTCCCTATTCTGCAATTATTTTATTTATACCCGTCGTCTTTCAAGCCGCAGCGTTGTTATCTGCACTCGTTCACCCTAGTCACTTACGAAAAGTAAGCTCCTAGGGATGAACGAGCTTGCCGCCTAGCTGCGGCTTGAAATCCATAGGGTATAGAGATAGGAGCAAGAGGAAAAGATGTCAATCGGCAATACTGCAACGTGACGTTGCGTTTAACACAACGTCGCGACAATCACTCGATCGGCGTTGAACAAGGCGTGAACTGCCGTGCCCACGCTCAGTTTCAACTGCGCCAGTTCCTGATTGCTGACGGTGGCACACAGTGTCTCTCCGCCGTTGAGCGTCACCAGAACCTCGCTGTGCTCGCTGCCAGGCTGAATGCTGGCTACGCTTCCCGCTAGCGCGTTATCTGCCAGGCCATTCGAGGCCGGATCGGTGCTCAGCTTCACCCAAGGCGCCTTAATCAAGGCCAAAACTTCTTTGCCCGGAGTCAACTGTAACCGATCGGCGCTTTGCTGGGTGACGGCGGCGGTCAGGCGGGTGTGGCCATCGGCAAGCAACAGACTGATATGCTGTTGAACCTGCTGGTGATCGCGTTCAATCACGGTACCGAAAAACTGGTTGCGGGCGCTGGTTTGCAACGAGAAACGGGCGATGGCGGCCAACAGGCTGTCCAACGGCAGATTATCCTGCTGCAACACGTCAAAGGCTTTTTGCTGGATTTGGCCCAGCAGATCGTAAAGCTGGATCAGCCGCAGGCCATAGCGGGTCACCTGTGCGCCACCGCCACCCTTGCCACCGGTTGCACGTTCGACTACCGTCTGCTCGGCCAACTGATTCATCTCGTTGATGGCGTCCCAAGCGCTCTTGTAGCTGATCCCCGCCAGTTTGGCCCCCTGGCTGATCGAGCCGGTATGAACCACTTGCTTGAGTAGCGAGATACGGCGTGGGTCGGCGAACAGCTTCTCTTGAAGTTTTAGAGTCAGGAGGATCTCGGCCTGCATGATTAATCCTTAATAAGGCAATAAGTCAGGTTATTGTCGCCGATTTGCAGCAAAGCGCCAACTGAGCACGTTTAGCCGGTTACAAATTTCCCTCAGTCGGTAAAATAACCGCGTTTTCACCTGCGTTTTGGTTTACAGTGAGACCTACGCAGCGGTTTAAAGCAGTTAAGTGAGGCTACCATGTTAGAATTGTTGACCAGTCTGTTGTTTGCCGTGGTAATGGTGCCGGTAGTAATGGCCATTATCCTGGGCTTGATTTATGGCTTGGGTGAAGTGTTTAACGTCTTCTCCAAAGTTGGCCATCCGAAAGAAAACCGCAGCTAATCCCCATCCCAAATGCCCGCCGAGTCGTTTTGGCGGGTATTTCTCAAGTTATCTCCCGCTTTGCCGATAAACCGCATGACAATCTTTCGCGCTACGTTATATTATTTTTTACATAACGATGTGATGATGGTTAACTTGCGGAGAAAACAATGAAACAGCAATGGATTAAATGGGTTGGCGGTGTGGCATTGGCTTCGGGGCTGGTGGCTCAGGTTGCTGCGGCGGAGAAAATCACCGTGTTTGCTGCGGCCTCGCTGACCAACGCGTTGCAGGATATCGCCACCGAATACCAGAAAGGCAAAGATGTAGAAGTTGTCTCCTCTTTCGCTTCCTCTTCTACGCTGGCACGTCAGATCGAGCAAGGGGCGCCAGCAGATATGTTTATCTCTGCCGATCAGCAATGGATGGATTATGCCATTGATAAGCAGCAAATGGTGAAAGACACCCGTTATACCTTGTTGGGTAATGAACTGGTGCTGATCGCCGCCAAATCGGCCAAACAAGATAAAATCACTATCAACAAGCAAACCGATTGGGCAAAATTACTTAACGGTGGCCGCCTGTCCGTCGGCGATCCGGATCATGTGCCTGCTGGCCTCTACGCCAAAGAAGCGTTGCAGAATCTGGGGGCCTGGACCACGCTGGAACCTCAACTGGCGCGTGCTAACAACGTGCGTAGTGCCATGGCGATGGTGGAGCGTGAAGAAGCCCCGCTGGGCATCGTGTATGGTTCCGATGCCGTAGCCAGCGACAAGGTTAAAGTGATCGCCATCTTCCCTGAAGACAGCCACAAACCGGTCGAATACCCAATGGCGATTGTTAAAGATCACCAGACGCCAGCCGTGACGGCTTTCTACGATTATCTGAAGAGTCCGCAAGCCGCGGCTATCTTCGAACGTTATGGATTCACCCCGCGTAAATGATATTAAGTGAGTATGAGTGGCAGGCCGTTGAACTGAGCCTGAAAGTCTCCAGCCTGGCGGTAGTCTGCAGTTTGCCGCTGGGTATTTTGATGGCCTGGATCCTGGTGCGCTGCAATTTTCCCGGTAAATCGTTGTTGGATAGCATTATCCATCTGCCGTTAGTCCTGCCGCCGGTGGTGGTGGGCTATCTGCTGTTGATCGCCATGGGGCGGCGCGGTTTTATCGGCGAATGGCTGTATAACTGGTTTGGTTTCAGCTTCAGTTTCAGCTGGCGTGGTGCTGCTTTGGCTTCGGCCGTGGTGGCATTCCCGCTGATGGTGCGTGCTATCCGCATGTCGCTGGAAGCGGTGGATACCCGGTTGGAATTGGCGGCCCGCACCTTGGGTGCTAATCCGTGGCGGGTGTTTTTCACCATCACCTTACCGCTTTCGCTACCCGGCGTGATCGTTGGCGTGGTACTGGCCTTTGCTCGCTCTTTGGGCGAGTTTGGTGCCACCATCACCTTTGTTTCCAATATCCCCGGCGAAACCCGCACCATCCCGCTGGCAATGTACACCCTGATTGAAACGCCAGGCGCCGAAGCGGCAGCAGCGCGCCTGTGCGTGATTGCCATCGTGCTGGCCCTGGCTGCCCTGATGGTTTCCGAATGGCTGGCCCGCTGGGGCCGCAAGCGTATGGGCCTATAGATGTTAGAACTGGATTTCTCCCAGCAGCTTGGCGATCTCAACCTCAATGTGCAGGCTAATCTACCCGCACAGGGCATTACCGCGATCTTTGGCCTTTCCGGGGCTGGCAAAACCTCGCTGATTAATGCCATCGGCGGACTGACGCTGGTGCAGCAGGGGCGTATTGTGCTTAACGGTCGTGCACTGGTGGATACCGCCAGCGGTGTCTGTTTGCCTCCGGAAAAACGCCGGGTCGGCTATGTTTTCCAGGATGCGCGTCTGTTCCCCCATTATCGTGTGCGTGGCAACCTGCAATACGGTATGGCGGCCAGTATGCGCGGCCAGTTTGACAGCATTGTCGAACTGTTGGGGATTGCACCGCTGCTTAACCGTCTGCCTCTCACGCTTTCCGGCGGTGAGAAACAGCGTGTTGCGATTGGCCGTGCACTGCTGACAGCGCCTGAATTGCTGCTGATGGACGAACCGTTGGCCTCGCTCGATATGCCGCGTAAGCGTGAGCTGTTGCCGTATCTGGAACGGCTGGCGCAGGACGTCAATATCCCCATCCTCTATGTCAGCCACAGTATGGACGAGATCTTGCGCCTGGCGGAGCAGGTGATGGTGCTGGATCATGGCCAGGTACGGGCGTTTGGCGGTTTGGAGGAAGTCTGGGCCAGCAGCGCGCTGCGGCCTTGGCTACAGCGTGAAGATCAGAGCAGCGTGCTGAGCGTTAGCGTGATTGAGCACCACCCGCGTTATGCCATGACCGCGTTGGCACTGGGCGATCAACGGCTGTGGGTGGGGGGTATTGAAGCGCCAGTAGGCAGCCAGATGCGTATTCGTATTAACGCTGCCGACGTCTCACTGGTGCTGCAACCGCCGACCAATAGCAGCATCCGCAATATTCTGCCCGCCAAGGTGGTGGAGTGTCTGGATGTGGAGGGGCAGGTTGAGGTGAAACTGATGGTCGGGGAAAACACCCTCTGGGCGCGGATCACCCCATGGGCGCGTGACGATTTGGCCATCAGGCCCGGCCAGTGGCTGTATGCTCAGGTCAAGAGTGTTTCGATCAGCCGTGATAGCACCTCACCTCAATCCTCTCCCACTGGGAGAGGGAGCTGATGCGGAGTTGTTGAAGGCACGCTGAGGCACTTTTCCTACGGAACTGATGGTGGTTACAGGTGTTTAATTTTTTGCACATTCGGTCCCCTCTCCCTGTGGGAGAGGGTTAGGGTGAGGGGCGATTATCAGCTCAGCACGCGGGAACGAATAACTTCGGCAATACCCGGCTGTAGGTGATCGGCAATCACCAGATCCGCACGTTCCTTGATCGCGTTATCGGCATTACCCATCGCGACGCCCAGCCCAACCGCTTCCAGCATGCTCAGATCGTTGTAGTTGTCACCAAAGGCGACCACCTGATCCATACTCAATCCCTGCGATTCCACCCACTGTTGCAGGCGCTTGCCCTTGCTGTTGCCGCCTTTGGCAATGTCCACCTGATCGTGCCACGACCATTCACAGGACAGGCCCAGCTCTTTTTCTACCATTTCGGCGAAGCTGCGCAGCGCCGGGAGATCGCTATGTGAAGTGGCAAATTTCCAGATGGCCTGTGCATCATCTGCTGCTTGCATCAGGCTGTTGACCTGCAACAGCGTCGGGCGCTGGGCGGCAGGCAAAGTCTCTGACCAGGCCAGCGAACGGATCACATGACCGCTGGTTTCCTGATACAGCATGGCGTCGTCCACATACATCAGGCCGTGGATAGCGTTCTGCTTGAGCAATTGCAGCACTTGCCTGGCCTGTTCTTTGGCCAGCGGATCGGATGCCAGCACCTTTTTCTGCTGGAAGTCATACAGATAAGTGCCGTTACAGCAAATGGCTGGCGTATCGATTTCCAGCGCCTGATAGAAAGGATGGATAGCAACGTGATGGCGGCCGGTAACCACCACCACCTTCACCCCGGCGGCACGGGCTTCTTCCAGGGCCGCCAGCGATTGCGGCAGGATACGTTTCTGGTTGTCTAGCAAGGTGCCGTCTAAATCGAGGGCAATAACACGGTAGCTCATGGCGGTCTCATTATAGTTAGCAAGAAAATTACCTCGATAGTACACCGGATAACCGTTCGATAAAACCGCGCAGCCCAGGGTTGCCATGTCATAAATGTCGCGTAAGCTAGAACAAACTGAAACCGGTTACCCTTTCTCATTGAGGAGAGCAAATGAAGCAAATCGTTTATGTCGCCAGCCCGGAAAGCCAGCAGATCCACGTATGGCAGTTAGATGACCAGGGCGCGCTGGCGCTGTTGCAAACGGTCGAGGTAGCGGGGCAGGTACAGCCGATGGCGATCCACCCGGACAAGACCCATCTGTATGTTGGGGTACGCCCGGCGTTTGGCATTGTCAGCTACCGTATCGCGGACGATGGCACGTTGCATGAGGCAGGGATGGCACCATTACCGGGCAGCCCGACCCATATCTCAACCGATTTGCAGGGCCGTTTCCTGTTCTCCGCTTCTTATAGCGGCAACTGTGCCAGCATCAGCCCGATTGGTCATGATGGCGTAGTGCTGGCACCTATCCAGCAGATCGATGGCCTGACCGCGCCGCATTCGGCCAATATTGACCCTACCAATCAACTGCTGCTGGTGCCGTGCCTGAAAGAGGATCGCATCCGCCTGTTTAACCTGAGCCAACAAGGCCAATTGACGCCACACGGGCAGGAAGCCGTCGCGACAGCAACCGGCGCAGGCCCGCGTCATATGGCCTTCCATAGCAACGATAAATTTGCTTATTGTGTCAATGAACTGGACGGCACGGTGGACGTGTTCGCTATCGAAGAAAACGGCGGCAAATATACGCTGGTGCAGAGCCTGGACATGATGCCAGCCGATTTCACCGGCACCCGCTGGGCGGCAGATATTCACCTGACGCCAAACGGCCGCTTCTTGTATGCCAGCGATCGCACAGCCAGTATCCTGACTGTGTTCAGTGTCGCGGAAGATGGCAGCAAGATTGCGGTGGTCGGTCACCATGCCACCGAAGAACAGCCACGTGGTTTTAATATCGATCACAGCGGTCGCTTCGTGATTTCGGCAGGGCAAAAATCCGGCCATATCGGCGTATATCAGATCGATCAGCACAGCGGTGAGCTGACGGACTTGGCGCGTTACCCGGTAGGCAAAGGCCCAATGTGGGTGAGCGTGCTGGCCAAATAATTGGCGATAATGAGGGGCGAAGTGCTTCGCCCCTTCAGCATCAGCTGTATTTTACCGTCAGCGTCGCATTGCCAAGGCTGTGGAAATGGATGTTAAAGCCGAGCATTGCGCCGCTCGCCTCTTCGTCCACGGGAATGCTTTCCACGTCTAGCGCGTGAACGGTGAACTGGTAACGATGGCTTTCACCCTGCGGCGGAGCCGCGCCACCGTAACCGGCCTTGCCAAAATCGGTACGGGTTTGCACCGCACCCGCTGGCAGCCCCGGCTTGCCAGAACCCGCCCCTTGCGGCAACTCATGTACGCTTGCCGGAATGTTGGCGACCGTCCAGTGCCACCAACCGGAACCGGTAGGGGCATCGGGATCGTAGACCGTGATGGCAAAACTCTTGGTACCCGCAGGCGCGCCATCCCAGGCCAGGTGAGGCGAAAGGTTATCCCCGTGGTAGCCCATGCAGTTAAATACCTGCCGTTCCGGCATTTTTGCGCCGTCTTGCAGATCGTTGCTGTACAAACGAAAAGCCATAATGACTCCCAGTTGTTTAAAATAGCGAACCCTAAGCTAGATCGGTTTGCCGCCAGAATACAACCTCAAACGGCTTATTCCACCGCAGCGGCGATCGCCGCCGTCAGGCGTGAAAGCTGTTCTGGCGTGATGATATAAGGCGGCATCAGGTATATCAGTTTACCGAAGGGCCGGATCCATACGCCGCGTTCGACAAATCCGCGTTGCAGCAATGCCACATCCGCTGGCTGATGCATCTCCACTACGCCAATCGCCCCAAGCACCCGCACGTCTGCCACCTTGGGTAATGCCGCCAACGGCAGAAGTTGCTGTTTGAGCTGTGCTTCAATGGCAGTTACCTGCCGTTGCCAATGGTTTTCCTCCAGCAAGCTCAGGCTGGCGCAGGCTACTGCACAAGCCAGCGGGTTACCCATAAAGGTTGGCCCATGCATAAAGCAGCCTGCGGCCCCGTTGCTGATCGTTTCCGCTATGTGGCGCGTGGTCAGGGTGGCGGAAAGGGTCATATAGCCGCCGGTCAGCGCCTTGCCCAGGCAAAGAATATCCGGCACCACATCGGCATGTTCACAGGCAAACAGTTTACCGGTGCGGCCAAAACCGGTGGCGATCTCGTCGGCAATCAACAGGATCTGGTGGCGATCGCACAGTTCTCGCACGCGTTGCAGATAGGTTGGGTGATAGATGCGCATTCCACCGGCTCCTTGTACCACCGGCTCCAGGATCACGGCGGCAACTTCCCCCGCATGTTGTTCCAGCAACTCGGCAAACGGAGCAATGTCTTGCTCATCCCAAGGTTGGTCAAAGCGGCACTGTGGCGCGGTGGCAAACAGGTGTGTGGCCAGATAGCCCTGATACAGACTGTGCATGGAGTTGTCTGGATCGCAGACCGACATCGCACCAAAGGTATCGCCATGATAGCCGTGGCGTAAGGTCAGAATGCGCTGCCGCCGTTCGCCACGGGCCTGCCAATATTGCAGCGCCATCTTCAATGCCACTTCTACTGCCACCGAGCCAGAATCTGCCAAGAATACGCACTGCAAAACTTCCGGCGTCATCGCTACCAGTTTGCGGCACAGTTCGATTGCGGCGGGATGAGTAATGCCGCCGAACATGACGTGCGACATTTTCTCCAATTGCTGCACGGCCGCCTGATTCAGTTGCGGGTGGTTGTAGCCATGGATCGCCGCCCACCAGGAAGACATACCATCCACCAACTGGCGGCCATCATCCAGCTGCAACTCGACGCCGCTGGCGGACACCACCGGATAGCAAGGCAGGGGCTGGGTCATCGAGGTATAAGGGTGCCAGATATGGCGTCGATCGAATTCAATATCGCAGGCAGAAACAGACATTAATCGTAAACCAAATTTTAACAGAATGGTTGACAGTATAATCGCAAACTCTACACTGACGACACTTTTTTCCCTTTTGGAGACGCCGTCAATGGCCGATCGCATTCGCTGGACAGTGGGGCAAGCCCAGGCCCTGTTTGATAAACCCTTACTTGAACTGCTGTTCGAAGCCCAAACCACTCACCGCCAACATTTTGATCCGCAACAGGTGCAGGTCAGCACGCTACTGTCGATCAAAACCGGTGCCTGCCCGGAAGATTGTAAGTATTGTCCGCAAAGCTCGCGTTATAAAACCGGTCTGGAGTCCGAACGGTTGATGCAGGTGGAACAAGTGCTGGAATCGGCACGCAAGGCCAAAGCGGCCGGTTCCAGCCGTTTCTGCATGGGGGCCGCCTGGAAAAATCCGCACGAGCGCGATATGCCTTACCTGCAACAGATGGTAAAGGGCGTCAAGGCGATGGGGATGGAAACCTGCATGACGTTGGGAACGTTGGATGGTGCGCAGGCAGAACGGCTGGCGGAGGCGGGGCTGGATTATTACAACCATAACCTGGATACCTCACCGGAATTCTACGGCAATATCATCACCACCCGCAGCTATCAAGAGCGTCTTGACACGTTGGATAAGGTGCGTAACGCCGGGATCAAAGTCTGTTCCGGTGGCATTGTCGGGCTGGGTGAAACGGTACGTGACCGTGCCGGGCTGCTGGTGCAACTGGCGAATTTACCCAAGCCGCCGGAGAGTGTGCCGATCAATATGTTGGTGAAGGTGAAAGGCACGCCGCTGGCCGATAATGATGACGTCGATCCGTTCGACTTTATCCGCACTATTGCCATTGCCCGCATCATGATGCCAACGTCCTACGTCCGCCTGTCGGCGGGCCGTGAACAAATGAGTGAGCAGACTCAGGCGATGTGCTTTATGGCCGGGGCCAACTCTATCTTCTATGGCTGCAAGTTGTTGACCACGCCAAACCCGGAAGAGGACAAGGACCTGCAACTGTTCCGCAAGCTCGGCCTCAATCCGCAGCAAACCGCCACCGAACAGGGTGACAATCAACAGCAGCAGGTGCTGACCGAGCGCTTGTTGCACGCCGATACCGCCGAATTCTACAACGCGGCGCTGTAATGAGCTGGCAGCAACGGATCGAACAGGCGTTGGAGGCACGGCGAGGGGCTGCCGCTTATCGCCAACGGCAGGTGAATCAAGGTGGCAATGGCCGCCATTTGCAGCTCGACGGCCAGCGCTATGTGAATTTTTCCGGTAACGATTATCTGGGCATTAGTCAGCATCCTGAGGTGATCGCCGCTTGGCAGCAGGGGGCACAGCGATATGGCGTTGGCAGCGGCGGCTCCGGCCACGTCACCGGTTTTTGCCATGCGCATCATGAGCTTGAGCAACAACTGGCAGACTGGCTTGGCTACCCACGTGCGTTGTTGTTTATCTCCGGCTATGCGGCCAATCAGGCATTGCTGGCCGCCCTGATGCAGGCCGACGATCGCATTCTGGCGGATAAGCTCAGCCACGCCTCCTTATTGGAAGCGGCCACTCACTCACCGGCGCAACTCCGCCGCTTTCGGCACAACCAGCCACAGGCGTTGGCCACCTTGCTGCAAAAAGAGTGCGCTGGCCAACAGCTAGCGATCACCGAAGGGGTATTCAGCATGGACGGGGACAGCGCGCCGTTGGCCGAACTGCATCGGTTAACGCAGCAGGCCGGTGCCTGGTTGATGGTGGATGATGCGCACGGCATTGGCGTCCGTGGCGAGCAGGGGCGTGGCAGTTGCTGGCAGCAAGGAGTGCGCCCGGAAGTACTGGTCGTGACCTTTGGCAAGGCATTCGGTGTTAGCGGCGCGGCTATCCTCTGCGATGAACCGCTGGCGGAATACCTGCTGCAATTCGCCCGCCATCTGATCTACAGCACCGCAATGCCACCTGCCCAAGCCTGTGCCTTACAGGCAGCGTTACGCTGCATCCAGCAAGGGGATGAACTGCGCGGTCAACTGCAACAGCACATCCAGCATTTTCGTGCCGGAGTGGCGGGATTGCCGTTGGCGCTAACCGAGTCGGATACAGCAATTCAACCGTTGCTGGTTGGGGATAACCAGCAGGCGCTGGATTTGGCGCAACGCCTGCGAGAGCAAGGGTTGTGGGTCAGCGCTATCCGTCCGCCGACGGTGCCGCCAGGTGGTGCGAGATTACGCATTACGCTCACCGCCGCGCATCAGGCGCAAGATATCGATCGTTTGCTGGAGGTGCTGTATGACGTCTGCCATTGAGACGGTCAACAAGCAGGCCGTGGCAGCCGCCTTCAGCCGGGCCGCAGCGAGTTATGATGCCGCAGCGGTGCTGCAACGAGAGGTTGGTGAACGCTTACTGGGGATGGGGCTGTCTCACCCAGGCCAACGGGTATTGGATGCAGGCTGTGGCACCGGTTATTTCAGCCGTCGCTGGCGTGAACTGGGCAAGCAGGTCAGCGCGCTGGATCTGGCTCCGGGCATGCTGGATTTTGCCCGCCAACGGCAAGCAGCGGATCGCTATCTGCTGGGGGATATCGAGCACATCCCGTTACCCAACGCATCCGTGGATATCTGCTTTAGCAGCCTGGTGGTGCAATGGTGCGGCGATCTGCCTGCTGCGCTGGCTGAACTGTATCGGGTGACGCGGCCCGGCGGACTGATCCTGTTTTCAACCCTGGCGGAAGGTGCTTTACGTGAGCTAGGTGATGCCTGGCAGCAAGTGGATGGCGAGCGTCATGTGAATGACTTTCTGCCGCTCACTCAGATAGCCGCCGCTTGTCATCCATACCGGCACCAACTTACGGCAGAGTGGCAAACGCTCAGTTATCCCGACGTGATGACGCTGATGCGATCGCTAAAGGGCATCGGCGCGACCCATCTGCATCACGGGCGTGAGGCTGGTTTGCTTTCCCGTCAGAGGCTTGCCGCATTGCAGGCAGCCTATCCTTGCCGGGGCGGGCAGCTTCCTCTCAGTTATCATCTGGCTTATGGAGTGATTTATCGTGATTAAGCGCTGGTTTGTGACCGGAACCGACACCGAAGTGGGCAAAACCGTGGCCAGCAGCGCCTTGCTACAGGCCGCCAGCGCGGCAGGATGGCGCTGTGCAGGTTATAAACCGGTGGCGTCAGGCAGTGAGATGACCCCCGAGGGATTACGCAACAGCGATGCGCTGGCACTGCAAAGCAACAGCAGTGTGGCGCTGGATTACGCCGAAGTGAACCCTTACACCTTTGCCGAGCCGACCTCGCCGCATATCGTCAGCCAGGCCGAAGGGCGACCCATCTCGTTGGAGCGGCTCTCCACTGGTTTACGTCAGCTTGAACAACGTGCTGACTGGCTGTTGGTCGAAGGCGCTGGCGGTTGGTTCACTCCGCTTTCAGAGCATGACACCTTTGCCGACTGGGTACAGCAGGAGCAACTACCGGTGATCCTGGTGGTGGGCATTAAGCTGGGCTGCATCAATCATGCTTTGCTGACGGCGCAGGCGATCCAACAGGCGGGTCTGACCTTGGCAGGCTGGATCGCCAATGATGTCACTCCTCCAGGAAAACGCCATCCAGAATACTTGGCCACCCTTAATCGCCTGTTGCCTGCGCCCCTGCTGGGCGAGATCCCTCATTTGCCGCAGGCAGAGCAGCAGGCTTTGGGGCAGTATCTTGACCTGGCCAGGTTGCAGCCGTAGTTCAGATGGCCCACGGAGGGGCCAGAATCACACCGTCAGATAGGTATCAATCAGACTCTCATCCAACTGCCCCAGGGTGCCATTGGCCACGTTACGCCCCTTATCCATCAGACAGAAGCGATCGGCCAGATGGCGAGCAAAGGGCAGCTGATGTTCAACCAGCAAAATAGTCATGCCCAACTCCTGATTCAGTTTGCGCAGCACCAGACCAATCTCCGTCGCCAGAGAAGGTGACACACCCGCGGTTGGCTCATCCAGGATCAGCAACTCCGGTTCCAGCACCAGCGCGCGACCGATCGCCAACTGTTGTTGCTCGCTTTGGCACAGGTCACCGGCACGGTGCATGCGCATAGCTTGCAGCCGAGGGAACAGGCTGTAAATGATGGAGGGAATGCGGCGAGCCTTGTCCCGCCCGGCCAACAGCGCCACCTGCAAGTTCTCTTCTACGCTCAGTTGGGAAAATATTTGCCGTCCTTGTGGCACATAGCAGATGCCCAGTAGCGCCCGGTTTTCTACCGGCTGCGGTAACAGGTTTTGCGGCGGTTCATCCGCCAACTGCCAGGTCATACTGCCGCTGACGATCGGCAGGTGTCCCATGATGCAATTGATTAGCGTGGTTTTCCCCACCCCATTACGGCCAAGCAACAGAGTGCATTGCCCACGGGGTAATTCAAGGCTGACATCCCACAGCGTATGCTGCTGCCCATAATATTGGTTCACCGCTTGTAAGCTTAACATTTGGCATCTCCTCAAGACCGATATTCACGTATGGATAACGTTGACCGCAGCAAGCGGTGTCTCTCCCGGGTGTGGCAAATGCGGGCTCTGAATACACTTAATGAGATCCAGGCCAAATAGAATCGTTTAGCGTTGAAAATGGCCGTTACTGTTCATTTGACGGCTCTAAGGGGACTTTTCGGCACGCGTTACGCTTTTTCGCTGATGATGGCCGAGCAGGTTCCAGCCGATTTTGGCCAAAATTTGACGGTTCTCCAGCCAAAGCAACGCCCCTGAATAAGGAATGCAATTCCCAGGCCACCAGGCGTTGCGCAACGAATAACACGGTTTGTTATTGTTTTGTTAACTGGTTTGAGCCCAATGTGCACAGGCTTTGCCAAGGCATGGAAGTTAACATGGACGTTTTTTGCACCGTTACCGTGCGGTACGGCAAGCTGTTGGTGCAGGCCTTAAAGCTTGTTGCCGCAACTTGCAACCCCTGAAGGGCAAAATAGCTAAAAGAGAATTTTCGTTATCACGGCTTTTAGCATTAATCGGCATAACCAAAGCAATATTATTGTAAAAAAATAACTAAAAAACCGGCTCCGTTGACGTTTGATTGGGAAAAGTCTTCTTTCCGCAACTCCCGCCCCCCATGGGGTAGTGAGAGTTATCCACTATTCCTGTGGATAACCTTGTGCATTATACTTAGAAAAGCGGTGTGAACAGAGAGCGGGCGCGGGTTGTGCGCAGGTTGTCCGCATTCTCGTCTTTTTATTAAATTAGTTTAATATCAGTAAGTTAATTAAAATCAAGCCAACGGGTAACGCTAACGCACCGATCAGCGGTTTTTCAGCCAGCTTAGAGCCAAAAGTTAATTCGTGACGCAATCTGGGGATAACACGGTGATTGACAATAAAAATGTCATGATATTGTCACCTTGCCGGTGCGCTCGCGCCCCGTTAACGGACGCGAAGAGTATAAATCCGCTTGAAGCTGGTTTTATATCCAGTATCATACGCACTGGCGGAAATCTTCCGGTCTTTCCATAATTAGGCCGCTACCGTCTGGCCGCAAACCTGAAAGATGATGGGGATATGAGCAAACATTTCAAACTGCATTCCGAATTCAAACCGGCCGGCGATCAGCCGCAAGCCATCCAAAAGCTGGAAGAGGGTCTGGAAGACGGCCTGGCGCACCAAACGCTGCTGGGGGTAACCGGCTCAGGTAAAACCTTTACCATCGCCAATGTGATCGCCGATCTCAACCGGCCCACCATGGTGCTGGCACCCAACAAGACGTTGGCGGCGCAGCTGTATGGCGAGATGAAAGAGTTCTTTCCCGAGAATGCGGTGGAATATTTTGTCTCCTATTACGATTACTACCAGCCAGAAGCCTATGTGCCGAGCTCCGATACCTTTATCGAGAAAGATGCCTCGATCAACGAGCATATCGAGCAGATGCGTCTGTCTGCCACCAAAGCACTGCTAGAGCGGCGGGACGTGGTGGTAGTTGCCTCGGTTTCCGCGATCTACGGCTTGGGCGATCCGGATCTGTACCTGAAAATGATGCTGCACCTGACCAAGGGCATGATCATCGATCAGCGTTCGATCCTGCGCCGTCTGGCCGAGCTGCAATATACCCGCAACGATCAGGCTTTCCAGCGTGCCACCTTCCGCGTGCGTGGCGAAGTGATCGACATTTTCCCGGCGGAATCGGACGAGCTGGCGCTGCGCGTTGAGCTGTTCGATGAAGAGGTCGAACGCCTGTCGCTGTTCGATCCGCTCACCGGCCAGATTGAGCAGGTGGTACCGCGCTTTACCATCTACCCCAAATCCCACTACGTCACCCCGCGTGAACGTATCGTGCAGGCGATGGAAGAGATCAAGGTGGAATTGGCTCAGCGGCGCAAGGTGCTGCTGGAAAACAACAAGCTGCTGGAGGAACAGCGGCTGACCCAGCGTACCCAGTTCGATCTGGAAATGATGAACGAGCTGGGTTACTGCTCCGGTATCGAAAACTACTCGCGCTATCTTTCCGGGCGCGGCGAGGGCGAACCACCGCCAACCCTTTTCGACTATCTGCCGGCAGACGGCTTGCTGGTGGTGGATGAATCCCACGTTACCATCCCGCAGATCGGCGGCATGTTCAAAGGTGACCGCTCGCGTAAAGAAACGCTGGTGGAGTACGGCTTCCGCCTGCCTTCGGCGCTGGATAACCGGCCGATGCGCTTTGAAGAGTTTGCCGCTGCGGCACCGCAGACCATCTACGTCTCTGCCACGCCGGGCAAATATGAGCTGGAGAAATCCGGCGGCGATATTATCGATCAGGTGGTGCGCCCAACCGGCTTGCTGGATCCGATCGTTGAAGTACGCCCGGTCACTACTCAGGTGGACGATCTGCTTTCCGAGATCCGCAAGCGCGTTGCCATCAACGAACGCGTGCTGGTCACCACGTTGACCAAGCGTATGGCAGAAGACCTGACGGAATACCTGGAAGAACACGGCGAGCGGGTGCGTTACCTGCACTCGGATATCGATACGGTCGAACGTGTCGAAATCATCCGCGATTTGCGCCTTGGTGAGTTTGACGTGCTGGTGGGCATCAACCTGTTAAGGGAAGGTCTGGACATGCCTGAGGTGTCGCTGGTGGCGATCCTGGACGCAGACAAAGAAGGCTTCCTGCGTTCTGAACGCTCGCTGATTCAGACCATCGGTCGAGCGGCACGAAACCTGAACGGCAAGGCGATCCTGTATGGCGATCGGATCACCGATTCGATGGCCAAGGCGATCGGCGAAACGGAACGTCGCCGTGCCAAGCAGCAGGCGCATAACGAAGCCAACGGCATCGTGCCGAAGGGCTTGAACAAGAAGATTTCGGATATTCTGCAACTTGGGCAGCCAAGCAGCCGCGGTAAAAACAAAGGGAAGGGCAAAGCGGCAGAGAATGCGGCGCAGTACAAGCTGCTTACCCCCAAAGCGCTGGAGCAAAAAATCCAGGAGCTGGAGGCACAGATGTATTCACATGCGCAGAATCTGGAGTTTGAACAGGCCGCGGCGGTGCGTGATGAGATCCACCAGTTGCGCGAGAAGTTTATCGCGCTTTCATAACGTGCAGTGATGCCCCTCACCCTAGCCCTCTCCCAAAAGGAGAGGGGACTGAGCGTGCTACAGTTTCACTCCCGCACTTAACTGCGGCTCAGTGCTAGCTCCCTCTCCCTAAACACTCGCTTATGACATGCTCGGATTGTAATTCGGGAGAGGGTTGGGGTGAGGGGCAGCAGACAAGCATTAAGTGGTATGATCCTGGTAAATTTTCTTGCCGTACGCCCGTTTGCTGATTAAGGTGTGCGCCCCAAGTATTGAGATGAGTAGCCGCCATGACCCCATCCAAAGACCCGTTACACGGCATCACGCTGGAGCAACTGCTGAACAAGCTAGTGGCACAATATGGCTGGAGCGGGCTGGCAGAGCGTATTCGCATCAACTGCTTCAGCAGCGATCCGAGCATCAAATCCAGCCTCAAGTTTTTACGCCGCACGCCGTGGGCGCGCAAGCAGGTAGAAGATCTCTACATCGACAGCGTTAGCGATAACCCTTGGCTCCGTGGCCAGGATTAATCGCGGCTAGCCAGTTCCACCAACGCGGTATCCAGCGCCTGGCGTAATAGCTGGCGATCGTGGCGGTACGGGATATCGCTGGCTTCCAGCGGCTGTTGCACCACAATGCGATCCTGTATGGCGCTGGTATCCACCGCTGGGCCGACAATGACCGCGTCGATCATTTTGCGACCGATCTTTTCTTCCATCAGCGCCAGTTTATCTTGCAGCGTCAGGGCAGCAGCGGCGACGCTCAGTTCACGGCCCAGGTTTCCGATGTACACCATATTGGCGCTGCTGCGGCGTAGGGCCTGAGTCAGATCTTCCAGTAGCAACAGTGGCATCAGGCTGGTCAGAAAACTGCCTGGCCCGATCAGGATCAGATCGGCCTGCGCGATCGCTTCAACCGCTTCGCGGGTAGCATGTACCGGTGGCGAGAGCATCAGTTCTTGCGGCATGATCTTTAACTGATCGATATTCACTTCGCCATAAACCTGATGCCCTTCATGATCGTGAGCCATCAGATCGACCGGCTGTTCAGACATCGGGATCAGCGCTGCGTCGACCTTCAGCAGGCTACGTACCAGATTGATTGCCTCCAACGGGCGTACGCTCAGGTGATCCAAGGCTTTCAGCATCAGATTTCCCAGGTTATGCCCAGCCAGCTCCCCATTGCCGCTAAAACGGTATTCAAACATCGCCGAGGCGACGCTAGGCTCGGTAATGAGCTGATTGAGGCAATTACGGGTGTCACCCCAGGCAATGCCGCCTTCGGAACGACGGATGCGGCCGGTAGAACCGCCGTTATCGGTAGTGGTGACAATGCCGGTCAGGCGAGAACCCAACGACGACAGTGAAGACATCACACGGCCAAGACCGTGACCACCGCCTAATGCCACGACCCGATCAAGATCGGCCAGGGTACGGTTACGCATAAAATTCCTTAACTCAGGGTAGGTAGACTGCCTGCTTAAAGTAGCGGATTTGGCGCAAAAACGCGATAAAGAGTGCGATTTGCGTGATTCTGGTCAATTCGTTGGCGTAACGGTTGTTTATTATGGTTATCCAGACCTGAGAGGATGAAAAATCGCTGTATACACAGGTATATAGCGTAAATCCACATTGGCTATCGCAGTTGTTTAGCGCTAGAATTCTCTGGAAAACCACGGTTTCGTCCCGGCTACTTGAGGTAGTGGGGAGGGGATCAAAACTCCTAGCCTTGGTGCCTACGTTGTTCTTTGGAGCGATAGGGTACCCTGGCCGTGGCGATGTCAGCCACCAGGGTGCAGAGTGGAAACGCTCGCATCTCCCGTATTTGGAAGGTGTTACAGGTGCCGCAACTCATTGATGCTTTTGAGCGCAAATTCTATTATTTGCGCCTGTCGATCACCGACGTGTGTAACTTTCGTTGCACCTACTGTCTGCCGGATGGCTATAAACCCAGCGGCAGCCCGAAGACCTTCCTCTCTCTGGATGAGATCCGGCGCGTCAGCCGTGCCTTCGCCGATTTGGGTACCGAAAAGGTACGCCTGACCGGCGGTGAGCCTTCTTTACGCCGCGATTTTACCGATATCATTGCCGCCGTGCGTGAAAACCCGGCAATCCGTACTCTGGCTGTCACCACCAACGGCTATCGCCTGGCACGTGACGTGGCCAGTTGGCGCGATGCGGGCCTTACGGCGATTAACGTCAGCGTAGACAGCCTTGATGCACGCCAGTTTCATGCCATTACCGGTCAGGACAAGTTCCGCCAGGTGATGGAGGGGATCGATGCCGCCTTTACCGCCGGATACAGCAAGGTGAAGGTGAATGCCGTACTGATGCGTGATGTTAATCATCAGCAACTGGGCAGCTTCCTGCAATGGATCAAGGATCGGCCAATCCAACTGCGGTTTATCGAACTGATGGAAACCGGTGATGGCAGCGATCTGTTCCGCAAGCACCATGTTTCTGGCGAAGTGATCCGTCTGCAATTAGAGCAGCAGGGTTGGCAGCGCCAAATCCGTGGCCGCAGCGATGGCCCGGCGCAGGTATTCAGCCACCCGGATTATCAGGGCGAGATTGGGCTGATCATGCCGTACGAAAAAGATTTCTGTGCCAGCTGCAACCGCCTGCGGGTTTCCGCCATCGGCAATCTGCATCTGTGCCTGTTTGGTGAGCAAGGTATAACCCTGCGCGATCTGCTGGCGGATGACGACCAATTGGAACAGCTGAAAATGCGCATTCAAAGCGGGCTGCAAACCAAAAAGCAGACCCACTTCCTGCATCAGGGCAATAGCGGCCTCACCCAGAACCTATCGTTTATCGGTGGCTAGCCTTAACTCGATCGGTTCCCTCTCCCTGTGGGAGAGGGTTAGGGTGAGGGGGTTACGACAAAAGGAGCACAACACACAATGAGCAAGATCAGCAGTGAATTTATTGCGGCAAAGATTGCCATTCTGACCGTCTCGGATCGCCGCACTGAAGCGGAAGATACCTCCGGCCAATATCTGCAAGAGGCAGCGCTTGAAACCGGTCATCAGGTGGTGGCGCGCGCCCTGGTCAAAGACAATATCTATCAGATCCGTGCACAGGTTTCCGCGTGGATTGCCAGCGACGACGTGCAAGTGGTGCTGATTAATGGCGGCACCGGCTTTACCTCCGGGGACAATACGCCAGAAGCGCTGTTACCGCTGTTCGACCGCGAGGTGGAAGGGTTCGGCGAACTGTTCCGCATGGTGTCGTTCGAAGAGATCGGTACGGCGACCATTCAGTCACGCGCCGTGGCCGGTATTGCCAATCAGACGGTGATCTTTGCCATGCCGGGTTCTACCCGCGCCTGTCGTACCGCCTGGGAACGTATCATTGAAGAACAGTTGGACGCGCGCCATCGCCCGTGCAACTTCTTACCTCATTTAAAGAAATAACTCATGACGCAGCTTACTCACATCAATGCCGCCGGCGAAGCCCATATGGTCGATGTCTCGGCCAAAGCGGAGACGGTGCGTGAAGCCCGTGCCGAAGCCTTTGTTGAAATGCAGGCGGCCACGCTGGCGATGATTATCGACGGCAGCCATCATAAAGGTGACGTATTCGCCACGGCACGTATTGCCGGTATCCAGGCAGCGAAACGCACTTGGGAACTGATCCCGCTTTGCCATCCGCTGATGCTGAGCAAAGTGGAAGTACAGCTCGAAGCGCAACCGGAGTTTAACCGCGTGCGCATCGAAACCTGCTGCCGTTTGACCGGTAAAACCGGGGTGGAAATGGAAGCGCTGACCGCGGCTTCGGTCGCTGCGTTAACCATCTACGACATGTGCAAAGCGGTGCAGAAAGATATGGTAATTGGCCCGGTACGGCTGCTGGCGAAAAGCGGCGGTAAGTCCGGTGATTTTAAGGTGGAATTATGATCAATATTCTGTTTTTTGCCCAGGTGCGTGAACTGGTGGGCACCAGTGCGCTGAGCCTGCCTGCGCAGTACCTGACGGTGGAAGAGCTGCGTAAATCGCTGTGTGAGCGTGGCGAACGTTGGGCGCTGGCGTTGGAATCCGGTAAATTGCTGACGGCGGTAAACCAATCGCTGGTGGCCGCAGAGCACCCACTGCACGCTGGCGATGAAGTTGCTTTCTTTCCACCGGTAACCGGAGGTTAACAGTGGAAAATACTCGTATCCGCGTTGGCCAGGCAACCTTTAACGTTGGTGAAGAATACCAGTGGCTGGCAGAGTGCGATGATGATGGCGCGGTGGTGACCTTTACCGGCAAAGTGCGCAATCACAATCTGGGGGATGACGTCAGTGCGTTGTCGTTGGAGCATTATCCCGGCATGACTGAAAAAGCCCTGGAAGAGATCGTTGCAGAGGCGCGTAGCCGCTGGCCATTGCAGCGGGCAACGGTGATCCATCGCATCGGTGACTTATTCCCTGGCGATGAAATTGTGTTTGTCGGCGTGACCAGCGCCCACCGCAGCATGGCCTTCGAGGCGGCACAATTCATTATGGATTACCTGAAAACCCGGGCTCCCTTCTGGAAACGTGAGGCCACAGGGCAGGGGGAACGCTGGGTAGAGGCTCGCGATAGCGATAAACAAGCCGCCAAGCGTTGGTAAATCGCGCCTCAACAGCGGAAATAAATCAATACCTTTGTCCGTTTCGCGCGGTGTTTTATGTGATACGCTTATCGTAGGCAGGGGATAATTTTCCCCGAAACTTAGTTCACATGTAAAAGGTAACCGTCATGGACCGATATCCACGTAATGGTTCGATCGTTGAACGTGCCAACAGCGGCATTCAGGCTTATATGGCGCAGGTGTATGGCTGGATGACCTGTGGCTTGCTGTTGACGGCGTTTGTTTCCTGGTACGCAGCGCATACGCCTGCAATCATCAATTTTATATTCTCTAGCCAGATCACCTTCTTCGGGCTGATTATCCTGCAGTTTGGCCTGGTATTCGTGATTTCCGGCATGGTTAACCGCCTGAGCGGCACCATGGCAACCGCGCTGTTTATGCTGTATTCGGCGCTGACCGGGCTGACTTTATCGAGCATCTTTATTGCTTACACCTATAGCTCAATCGCCAGTACCTTCGTGGTTACTGCGGGTATGTTTGGTGCCATGAGCCTGTACGGCTACACCACCAAGCGCGATCTGAGCGGTTTCGGCAGCATGCTGTTTATGGGGCTGATCGGGATTGTGCTGGCTTCGCTGGTGAATATCTGGCTGAAAAGCCCGGCGCTGATGTGGGCAATCACTTATATCGGTGTGCTGGTGTTTGTCGGCCTGACGGCGTATGACACCCAGAAGCTGAAAGCGATGGGCGAACAACTGAATGCTGATGATAAAGACAGCTTCCGTAAATACGCCATCGTCGGTGCATTAACGCTGTATCTCGATTTTATCAACCTGTTCCTGATGCTGTTGCGTATCTTCGGCAACCGCCGTTAATACCCGAAAATACTGACAAAAGGCTCTGCTTGCAGGGCCTTTTGTATTTGCATTGATGCCATTGCAGATGTGGTCTGTTGTTCTATAAATATTAAAGGCCGGAGAGTGGTCATCCCCCGGCCTTAGCTACGTTTCAGCCGTTATCTATCGATAAACCGGCGGATCAGTTCCAGCAGCGCAACCAGCGCTTTCAGAACGATGAGAACTTTATCAATAAAAGTTTCCATCCGTTTCTCCACAAGTGGAGAGAGAACGCCGAAGTTCGCTCCTACACTGCCTGTCACAACGGCTATCTTCATTGTCAGGTGAGGATCGCCCCTCTCCGGCCAGAGCACTGAAATCGGCACCACCCGTCTTTCAGCCAGGGCTTTAAATCGTTCATACCGCACTGGGCGGGATGCCGAAGAAGAACTATCACCAGAGCTAACTCGCTGACTATATATAATTTGACTATAATTTATACAGAAAAAATACCCATGTGTTGAAAAATAAACGCTCGAGGCCTATTATTTAATCGTCAGATGAGGATCGTTCCACTCTGGTCAGAGCCACCAACTCAGTGCCGGAAAGTAAAAAAACCGACTACACCCGTCGGTTTTTTTACGCCCGAAATTCAGGCAATCTTGCGCCGGAACATGGCATAAGCGGCGCTGCCAGTGGTGGCGGTGATCGCCAGTAGTGGCCACAGGCTATGCCAGATAATGCTGAAACCCGCATCCTTGAGGTAGGTCTGCTTGGTGATATCGGTGAAGTGGCGGATAGGGTTGGCCCAGGTGAGATGCTGTAACCAAACCGGCATATTCTCCACCGGTGAGACATAGCCGGAAAGCAGTATCGCCGGCATCATAAACACAAATACCCCGATAAACGCCTGCTGCTGTGTCGCGCACAGCGAAGAAATCAGCAGCCCGAAGCCCACCAATGACAGCCCATAAACCAGCATGGTGCCGTAGAACAGCAGCAGCGAACCGGCAAACGGGATCTGATAGGCAAAGATACCGATAAACAGCACGATCGAGGCCTGGAACGTGGCAATGATCAGGGCCGGGACCGCTTTGCCGATAAAGATCTGCCAGGTCGTCAACGGGGAAACTAATAACTGCTCTAGAGTGCCTTGCTCGCGTTCGCGCGCTACGGAAAGCGAGGTCACGATCAATACGCCGATGGTGGTGATCATGGCGATCAGCGAAGGCACTACGAACCATTTGTAATCCAGGTTCGGGTTATACCAGTTGCGCACCACCAATTCGCTGTTGTTGGGTTTGGTACGCTGGCCAATCAGCTCATTTTGATAGTCCTGCACGATTTGTTGCACATAGTTGGCAGCAATCTGTGCGCTGTTGGAGTTACGACCATCGAGGAGCAATTGCAATGGCGCGGTATTACCGCTGGCAATATCCCGTGAGAAGTTGGCCGGGAAACGTACCAGCAGCAGCGCTTTCTGGTTATCAATGGTGGTTCTGATCTCCTGCGGGCTGCGTAATAACAGCACGTGGGAGAAGGCCTTGGCCTTGGCCAGGCGTTGCGTCAGCTCAATGGAGTGCTGGCCGCTGTCTTCGCTGTACACCGCGATAGTGGCGTTGGTGACTTCCAGCGTGGCCGCGAACGGAAACAGCACCACCTGCAACAGCACTGGCATAATCAGAATGGCGCGGGTCTGTGGATCGCGCAGCAACGACTGCATTTCTTTGACGATCAACGTCCAGAGACGGTGAAACATGGCTTCCCCTTAATCCAGCCGCCGCTGGGTTTTCCAGGCCGTCAGGCCGATAAACACCACCGCCGAGGCGATCAAAAACAGCAGGTTAATCACCAGTACGGTGCCGATATTGCCCGCCAGGAATAAAGTTTGCAGCGTACTGACAAAATAGCGCGCCGGAATGATATAGGTCACCGCGCGTACCACGGCGGGCATGCTGTCGATCTGGAAGATAAACCCGGATAGCATAATCGATGGCAAAAAGGCGGCGTTCAGCGCCACCATTGCAGCGTTAAACTGGTTGCGTGTGATGGTCGAGATCAGCAACCCCATGCCGAGCGTACTGGCCAGGAACAGGCTGCTGATCACGAACAGCAGCAGCAAGGAACCTCGGTAGGGCACGCCGAGCACAAACACTGAAACCACCATGCAGAGCACCATGGCGATCATGCCCAGAAAATAATAGGGCACCAGCTTGGAAAGCAGCAGTTCGCTGCGCGTTACCTGCGTGGAGAGCAGCGCCTCCATGGTGCCGCGTTCCCATTCACGGGCGATCACCAACGAAGTCAGAATGGCACCGATCACCGTCATGATAATGGTGATGGCCCCCGGAATAATAAAGTGCTGGCTGATGGCCGCCGGGTTAAACCAGTAGCGCATCTGAACTTCAATCAGCGGCTTGTCTTCACGCCCCAGATCGGTGGCGCGCTGTTGCTGCCAGATTTGCCAGATCCCTTGGGTATAGCCCTGCACGAAGTTGGCGGTATTGGGCTCGCTGCCGTCGGTAATTACCTGCAAGGGGGCGCGATCGTTGGGCCGTGCCAGATGCTCGGCAAAATCGCTAGGGATCACCACCAGGCCACGAATGCTGCCAGCCTGCATCTTCTGGATCAGTTGCTGACGGTTATCGCTGACGGTCGGCTCAATGTAGGGAGAACCGATAAAGGCATTGGCCAGATCGCGCGCCTCTGCGCTCTGTTGCTCCATCAGGATCCCCAACCGCAGCTTGCTGGAATCCAGGTTGATGCCGTAGCCGAAGATAAACAGCAGCATCAGCGGGATCACGAAGGCGATCAACCCGCTGCTGGGATCGCGCAGGATCTGTCGGGTTTCTTTCAGGCATAGCGCCCGCAATCGCCGCCAGGAAAAGCCGTTGTCGCTGCTCATGCCGTTTCCTCCCGATCGTAGCCTTGCACCAGTTCGATAAACGCCTGCTCCATTGAAGGATTAGGATTTTGTTCATTGGCAATCTGCTGTTTGAGATCGTCTGGCGTGCCGGCGGCGATGATTTTTCCGCGATACACCAGACCGATGCGATCGCAATATTCCGCTTCATCCATAAAGTGGGTGGTGACCATCACCGTCACCCCTTTATCCACCATGCCATTGATGTGCAACCAGAATTCGCGCCGGGTGAGGGGATCGACTCCCGAGGTGGGTTCATCAAGAAACAGAATATCCGGCTCGTGCATCAGCGCACAAGCCAGCGCCAGCCGCTGTTTAAAACCAAGCGGCAGTGAATCCGGCGTTTGGTCGAGGATCGGGCCGAAGTTGAAGGCGCGAGACATCTCGTCGATTTTATCGCGTTGGCTCTTGCCGCTTAGCCCATAAACGCCGGAGAAAAACTTCAGGTTCTGCGCCACCGTCAGGTTGCCGTACAGCGAGAATTTCTGCGCCATATAGCCCAGATGTTGGCGTGCCTTGCCAGAACTGGTTTTCAAATCCATGCCCAGCACCAGCGCTTTGCCATCGCTGGGAACCAACAGGCCGCACATCATCTTGAAGGTGGTGGATTTACCTGCGCCGTTGGGGCCGAGCAGGCCAAAGATCTCGCCGCGCTGTACCTTGAAATCCACGTGATCGGTGGCCGCAAAATCGCCGAATTTTTTGGTCAATCCCTGCGCTTCGATCACCGTTTCCGAGCTGTCGCCCGTGACCGTCGGCATGATCTCGGCCAGGGCCGATTTGCTGTTTGGGCCACCGCCAAGCAGATCGATAAATGCATCTTCAAAACGCGGATCGGCCTCGGTCAATTCGGCATCAGGCAGATCCAGATCGCGCAATACTTGTTGATGATCTTCACCCGGTTTGAGGATCAGCCGTAGATATTTCCCCTGGATCACGCCGTCGCTGACCGCAGGCAAACAGATCGCGCGCTGCAATAGTGCCCGATGGCTACCGGCTGGAGTATCGATCAAAATGGTACGGCCGGCCATACGCTGGGTCAGATCCTGTGGGGCGCCGCTGAACAGTAATTCGCCCTCGTTCATCAGCAGCACTTCGCGGCACTGTTCGGCTTCGTCGAGATAGGAGGTGCTCCACAGGATCAACATGCCGTCGTTGGCCAGCTCGTGCACCATCCGCCACAATTCGCGGCGTGAAATGGGATCGACGCCGACGCCGGGTTCATCCAGCAGCAGCACCTGGGGCTGACCAAGCAGCGTACAGGCCAGCCCGAGCTTCTGTTTCATACCGCCGGAAAGCTTGCCTGCCAGTCGTTCGGTAAAGCGGGTCAGATCGGTAAACGTCAGCAACCGCTCAAAGGTTTGCTTACGCAGATCGCCCGTTACGCCGCGCAGATCGGCATACAGCGTGAGGTTTTCCATCACCGTCAGATCTTCATACAGCCCGAACTTCTGCGGCATGTAGCCGAGAATGGCGTGCAATTGGCGATCCTGTACGATCGGATCCAGCCCGGCGACGGTCAGCTTGCCGCTGCTGGGCTGCATCAAGCCCGCCAGCATACGCAGCAGGGTGGTTTTACCCGCGCCATCGGGGCCAACCAGCCCGGTAACTGCGCCACTGCGCAAGGTGGTCGTCAGGCTGGCCACCGCCGGTTTATCGAGTGATGGAAAGCGTTTTTCCAACGCGACCAGCTCGATGGTATGTGCCTGTGCCATCACTGTTCCTTACTGCTGTGCGAAATGGACGGTAACCGGCATCCCTTGGCGCAAGGCATCATCGGCATCGTTGACGATGATCCGCAAGCGATAGACCAGATCGGTACGCAGGTCCGGCGTTTCTACGCTTTTGGGGGTGAACTCTGCGGTGGGCGAAACAAAGCCAATCTTGCCGTGATACGGTTTGCCAGGGCGGCTGTCGGTCTCGATCAAGACTTCGCTACCCGGCGCGGCCTTGCCCAGGCTGGTTTCATTAATGTAGGCGCGCACCCAGACCGGACGTGTCAACGACAGGGTAAAGACCGTGCTGCCAGCGCTCAGCATGGTGCCCGGCTCCACGGCCCGCGTCATGACCGTGCCGACAGAAGGGGAGACTAAGGTCGTGTCATGCAAATCCAACTGGGCCTGCGCCAATGCCGCTTCGGCCTGTGCCAGATTGGCGTTGGCCTGTTCGATTTCCTGCGGGCGATTACCGGACAGGTATTGCGCCAGTTTGTCTTTCGAGGCCTGCAAATTAGCCTGCGCCTGATTACGCGCGGTACGGGCATCTTCCAGGGCATCGGCCGAGGTGGCCTTTTTGGCCCACAGCCCTTGCTGGCGCTGGAAGAAACTGTCGGCATAGCTGAAGGCCGATTGCCGTTGGGCGACTTCCGAACGCACTTGGGCGATCTCTTCATTACGGTAGCCAGCCTGCAATAAATCCAGTTTGGCTTTGGCGTTGGCTACGTTGGCCTGCGCCTGTAGCAATGCGTTCTGGTAGGGGGCATTGTCCAGCTTGCCCAGCAGTTGCCCAGGCTGCACGTTATCCCCTTCGTCGACCGCCAGCGTGGCCAACCGGCCATTAACCCGGAAGCCCAGATTCACCGTGCGGATATCGACATTGCCATACAGCGTCAGGGGCTTTTCCTGCTGGCGTTGGTAATACCAGAAACCGTAGGCCGCAGCGGCAATCAGCACGATTACGACACCCAGAATGGCAACTCTTTTCTTGTTCATAACGCTCCCAGCTTGTAAGACGGAAAGTTATACGGCGTAACGTTGACGTAGCCCGTTGAGCAGGATCTCAATATGTTCGGACAGCACCTCGCTAATCTGCTCGGCTTCTTCTGCCGCTATCTGCTGCCAACCTGCCTGATGTAGCAGGGTTTCGCGGCCAACGCGGAAGCCCAGCACCTCGCCGATCAGCGCATGGGTATGCAACACGATTTTGGTAGAGTGCGCATCGATGCCGGTATAGCTCGACAGCAGACGACACAGTAAGTGGTGCAGTGGAGCTATTACCTGCTGGTGGATCAGCGGATAGGCATCGGTGGGCGAAAGCTGTTCGCGAGACATGATCTTGCTCAGGTTGAGCGTGTGGGGCTGGGTCATCAGTTGGCTGAAAGCTAACAACCCACTTTTAAGATGGTACAGGTAGTGCTCTGGCTGGCGTTGCTCTGCGGGCAGCTGGTAGAAACGTTCGATCTCTTCGCTGAGTGGACGGAAACTTTGTTGGATAAAGTCGGCAATCCACTGTGCCACCGCAAGATAGAGCCCCTCTTTTGAGTTGAAATAATAGGTAATGGCGGCGATGTTCTGCCCGGCGCGTTGGGCGATTTGCCGCGTGGTAGCCCCTGAAATACCGTATTCGCCGAACACTTCAATCGCGGCGGCCAGCAGCTGTTGGCGGGCTTGTTCACCGCGCGACAGGGGAATGGCAGGTTGGCTTTCTGCAGCAGTCATTGGTTGACCTGAAAAGTTAATCAATCATATGATTAACTTTAGTCTGGACAGGACGAAATGTAAACCACAGCTCAGAATATTATTGTTTGTCACTCGCGATATCGGAGAAATGTGCGGTAAACACGTAAAATTATCTTTTCCGCTCGGATTTCTGCTACACTCTGGCGCTTGGTGCACTGCAGTTTGTGCCAATCCCTCGAGGTCATGCCGAGGATGTGCCGCAAAAAAGTGCGAGTACCTCCTTATGCCCCGTCTGATCATCCTCCCGGAAACTGCACCGAACGTTTGTTTAGGTTAGGGGGGATCTGGAGTTTTTCTCTACTATGTCATTTGAAACCCTCGGCTTAAGTGCTGAAATTCTGCGCGCTGTTGAAGAACAGGGCTATCGCGAACCTACGCCAATTCAACGCCAGGCAATCCCGGTGGTATTGGCAGGCCGTGACCTGATGGCCAGCGCCCAGACCGGTACAGGTAAAACTGCCGGTTTTACCTTGCCGCTGTTACAGCTGCTGAGCAAACACGATCACCCAATCAAAGGCCGCCGTCCGGTACGTGCGTTGATCCTGACGCCAACCCGTGAACTGGCCGCACAGATCGGCGAAAACGTTGAGGCTTACAGCAAGCACCTGCGCCTGCGTTCGCTGGTGGTGTTTGGTGGTGTGAGCATCAACCCGCAGATGATGAAACTGCGCGGCGGTGTCGACATTCTGGTGGCAACACCGGGTCGCCTGCTGGATCTGGAACATCAGCACGCGGTTGATCTGTCTAAAATTGAAATTCTGGTGCTGGACGAAGCCGACCGCATGCTGGATATGGGCTTTATCCATGATATCCGCCGTGTGCTGTCCAAGCTGCCTGCCAAGCGTCAGAACCTGCTGTTCTCTGCCACCTTCTCCGATGAGATCAAAGGGCTGGCCAGCAAACTGCTGACCAACCCGGCGTCGGTAGAAGTGGCGCGCCGCAACACCGCCTCCGAGCAGATTGAACAGAGCGTTCACTTCGTCGATAAGAGACGCAAGCGTGAACTGCTTTCCCAGATGATCGGCGAAGGTGACTGGAAACAGGTACTGGTGTTCAACCGTACCAAGCACGGTGCCAACCATTTGGCCGAACAGCTGAATAAAGATGGCATCACCGCTGCTGCTATCCACGGCAACAAAAGTCAGGGTGCCCGTACCCGTGCACTGGCAGACTTTAAAGACGGTAAAATCCGCGTGCTGGTGGCTACCGATATCGCCGCGCGTGGTCTGGATATCGATCAGTTACCACACGTAGTGAACTACGAGCTGCCAAACGTGCCGGAAGATTACGTCCACCGCATTGGCCGTACTGGCCGTGCTGAACGTACAGGTGAGGCGATCTCGTTGGTTTGCGTGGATGAACACAAACTGCTGCGGGATATCGAACGCTTGCTCAAGCGTGAAATTCCACGTATTGCCCTGCCAGGCTATGAGCCAGATCCAAGCATCAAGGCTGAGCCGATCATCAATGGCCGTCAGGCTGGCGGTGGCCGTGGTGCTCCACGTGGTAACGGCGGCGGTGCTCCGCGCACGGGGAATGGTGGCGGCCAGCGTAGTGGCAACGGCGGCGGTCAGCGTGAAAATCGCGGCGGCGGCAGTGCTCGTCCGCAAGGCGAAGGCAAACCGCGTTCAGGTGCTCCATCGCGCCGTCCGCATAGCCGTAAACCGTCTGAATGATCCTGCGTAGATGATCTATACTGAACCGCCATTTGTTGGCGGTTTTTTTTCGTCTGTCTTCCGGGAGTTAGCGATGAAATTGAAGTGTGCAATTCTTGATGATTACCAAGGTGTGGCGCTTTCGATGGCGGATTGGTCTGTCCTCGGCGAGCAGGTCGACGTCTTTTCCATGCGCGAGCATATTGACGATGAGGATCAGCTGGTGAGTCGCATCAGTGACTGTGAAATCGTGGTGATTATGCGGGAACGCACGCCGTTCACTGCCGCATTACTCTCCCGTTTGCCGAAGCTGCAACTGCTGATCACTTCAGGCATGCGCAATGCTTCTATCGGTCTGCCAGCGGCGACTAGGCAAGGTGTTACGGTTTGTGGCACCGCCAGTGGATCTGCAGCGCCGATGGAACTGACCTGGGCGCTGATCCTTGGTTTGGCTAAACATCTGGTGGCCGAAAACAGCGGATTACGTGCCAACGGGCCTTGGCAGCAGCATGTCGGCGTCACCTTGCATGGCAAAACGTTAGGTTTACTGGGGTTGGGTAAGATCGGCGGTCAGATGGCGAAAGTGGCGCAGGCGTTTGGGATGAACGTGGTGGCCTGGAGCCAGAATCTGACGGCGGAAAGAGCACAAGAGTTCGGCGTGCAGCTTGCCGAGTCAAAACAGGCGTTGCTGGCAGTGAGCGACTTTGTTTCCGTTCATCTGGTGCTGAGCGATCGCAGCCGTGAGCTGATCGACCGCCAGGCGCTGGCACAGATGAAAAATAGCGCGTTCCTGATCAATACCTCACGCGCGGCGATTGTCGATCAGCAAGCGTTGGTGGAAGCGCTGCAATCCGGGCAGATCGCCGGTGCCGGGCTGGATGTGTTTGAAGTCGAACCGCTGCCTGCCGACCACCCACTGCGCCGTTTGCCTAATGTACTTGCTACCCCGCATGTGGGCTATGTGGCGGATGACAATTACCGTACCTATTTCAGTGAAGCGGTAGCCGACATCCAGGCGTTTATGGCCGGGGAGTCGCTGCGCAAGTTAACGAGTTGAGTGAAAAATAATGTCAATGCCTTCCCAAGTTCTAGGGACACACCTTAGAAGTCCTTGGTGGCGGTAATAGCCATCACCAAGATGGCTGTTGTCTCCCGCTCAACCGAAATGCAGTTAGGAGAAGTATTTTGAACATCAATGTAGATTTCCTAATCATCCAGGCTTACAAGTTGTTATCCTTGGTTGGCTTGTTCACTGTTTCTGTGTGTGGTTCGATAGCGTCGGCGTCCACTGCACCCGACTACAGCGCTTATCATGCAGGTAGCTATCTCACGTACCTGCCAAACGTTGACGAGACTGACCCCTCCCGCCTGGCCCATGTCCCAAAATTGCGGATTGCTTTCGGTGACGGCAGCAGCGGACTGCATCCCATCGTCATGGACACTGGCTCAACTGGCATAGTTGTTTCAGCAGATCGGATCCCCCATTTTGATCAACTCCCCGTTACTCCGGGGCGTCTGACTTATAGCAGCTCGGGCCGGATCATGATTGGCGTTTGGGTTACTGTGCCAGTGACCATCGCTGGAGAAAATGGTGCCAGCGTTACGACCACGTCGATCCCCGTTTTGGCTGTAACGCGTATTGAATGCCTGCCTGATGCTCGTGAGTGTGAGCCAGGTGACGAGCCTCGCGGGATCGCCATGATGGGCATCGGGTTTGACCGGGAGTCCGATGGGCAAGCTCAAAGCACGCCGCGCAACAACCCTTTCCTGAATGTAACCAGCGAGCAGCCGATGCGTCACGGGTATATCGTGACACGCAACGGCGTTCATATTGGACTCACTTCGGCTAACACCCAGCGCCAATTCAGTTACGTCAAACTCGCGCCGAACCCAAACGTAGAGCACGAATGGATGAGTGCCTCGGTCTGCATGACGATTAACCACAAACCGCCAGCGGCCTGCGGTATTTCGTTAGTCGACACCGGAGTGACCGCGATGTTTTTGACTCTGCCACCAGCCATGCTTGAGGGGGCCAAGACGCTTTCATCCGGCACCACCCTGAGTTTGAGTTTTCCTGGCGCCGATAACGCCGCCAACGCAGCGCAATATGAGTTGACCGTAGGAGGCGAAGCTACCCCACTCACACCGACGTCTATCCATCTCAACACCACGCGTCCGACGCCATTCGTCAATACAGGCGTGCATTTTTTAAATGGTTTTGATGTCCTCTATGACGCCGATGGCGGTTTTATTGCTTATCGGCCTGTCGAATAGAGAGGTCTGCCCTTGTGTTGCAGGGCAGTCCCAACAGCTTTTGCTAGCTAACTCGGCCATCTCATGTTGCTGGCACTGCTTTTCGCCCGTATCATTGCGCCCTCTTTGATAGCAGAGGTAGGCATGCGCGTATTATTGGCTCCAATGGAGGGGGTACTCGACTCTCTGGTGCGGGAATTGCTCACCGAGGTGAACGATTACGATCTCTGCATCACCGAATTCCTGCGGGTGATCGATCAACGGCTGCCGGCTAAATCTTTTTACCGCCTGTGCCCGGAACTGCACCATGCCAGCAGAACGCCTTCCGGCACTCAGGTGCGGGTGCAACTGCTTGGCCAATATCCCGAATGGCTGGCGGAAAATGCGGCTCAGGCGGTTGAACTAGGCTCTTACGGTGTCGATCTGAACTGCGGCTGCCCGTCCAAGCATGTCAACGGCAGCGGCGGCGGGGCCACCTTGCTCAAAGATCCCGAGTTGATTTATCAGGGTGCCAAGGCAATGCGTGCCGCGGTGCCAGCAGAGCTGCCAGTCACGGTAAAAGTGCGTCTGGGGTGGGATTCGGATTCCCGCAGCTTTGAAATTGCCGATGCGGTGCAACAAGCGGGTGCGACCGAAATCACCATCCATGGCCGTACCAAAGAGGACGGCTACAAAGCTGATCGCATCAACTGGCAGGCGATCGGCGAGATCCGCCAGCGTTTGACCATTCCGGTGATCGCCAACGGGGAAATCTGGGACTGGCAAAGTGCACAAGACTGCATGGCGGCAACGGGCTGCGATGCGGTGATGCTGGGGCGCGGCGCATTGAACATCCCCAACCTGAGCCGGGTGGTTAAATATAACGAACCGCGTATGCCTTGGCCGCAGGTAGTGCAGCTGCTGCAAAAGTATGTGCATCTGGAAAAGCAGGGTGATACCGGTTTATACCACGTAGCCCGCATCAAACAGTGGCTGAGCTACCTGCGCAAAGAGTATCAGGAAGCCACAGAGCTGTTTACCGAGATCCGCACGTTAAACAACTCCAAGGACATTGCGCGAGTGATTTGCCGCTAGCTTGTCAGCTCAATGGCAAAGTATTGGCGTAGCACCTCTAGCCGTTCCTCTTCTGAATGCAGTGTCGATTCCTTACGATGATGGTCTTGGGTCACGATCAGCTTTAACTCGCTGAGAGTGATGCGGCCATCCTCCGTTGGGCGGGAGCACACCAACTTTTGGGTAAAGTGCGACTGTGGCGAAGTGCTGTGATAGTGACACATATCGTTAAACTCTTCCGGCTGCCGGGGGGGCAGGGTAAAGCGATATAGCGTCTTGGCGTGGGAAGTCCGATCGCCATTGCGGCGCTCCAGATGATACCAGTCGTCGTGTTGCTCGAGATGAAAAGTGCCGCTGGCCTGGGGCTGTTGCTCGCTGGTGGTAATTTTCAGCGGGGCGAGGAAAGAATCGCCAAACCCCACATCCACCAGATAGGGCTGATCCAAGGTCACCACCAGCGCCATATGGTCAAACTGTGGGCCAAAAGAGCCGTCTCTGGCGTGGACTTCTCCGGAGATGAACGTCACCTGAAAACCGATCTGCTGCAACAGCAGGGCGAATATCCGGTTTAATTCATAGCAAAACCCACCGCGATTATGCTCGACGATTTTGCTGAACAGCCCGGCCTCGCTGAGATCGAGCTCCTGATGGTAGATGATGCTCAAATTCTCAAACGGCACCGCCAACATGTGGCAGCGATGCAACTGTTGCAGGGTTGGCAGATCGGCCTGTGGCGTGCCTGAGAAGCCAATGTGTTGCAGATAGCGTGCTATATCCACCAGAGTTCTCGCTGAACGGAAAATTTGGCCTAAATTAGCGGGATTTGCGGTGGTGGGGAGAGCAATACGTGCGGTGTTAAAAGTTGGCGGGATGTTCAGCCGCCGCTAACAGCAGATTTATCCAGCGACGCGTCGTTGCCCCAAGAAATTCATGTTCTGCCCAACAGAGGCGGAATTCATAGGTAGAAGGGAGCTGCCAGCGTCCGGCGAAGACTTCCACCAGTTTCCCGCTGCGTAGAGCATCCTGCGCTACCGCCAGACTGCCAAGCACCACACCGTTTCCGTCGATGGCCTCTTGCAGAGCATGGCCAACGCTGTTGAAGGTGAGTAGCGAGCCGGACTTACCCTCAACGTTGTAGGCATGAAACCAATCTTGCCAGGCGGCAACCCCTTGGCCTTGTGCATCTTTCCACGGAGAGTGGATCAGGCGTAATCCCAGCAACTGTTCGGGGGCGGTCATTCCTGAGCAAGAGCGCAAGAATTCTGGGCTGGCCAAGGGGGAAAAGGCGTCTGTCAGCAAACGTCGTGAATGGTGCATTGGGCTGTTAATCGGGCTGTAGCGGATGGCGATATCTGCCTCACCAGCCCCAAGATCGCGCACGTTTTCATTGGCATCAACGATCAACGCAGTTTCGGGATCTTGTTGGTGCAATGCGGGTAATCGTGGAGCTAACCAGTGGCTGGCGATCCCCAGAGTGCAGGTTAGCTTAAGCGTACTTTGCTCTTCCGGGCGCACACGCTCGCAGGATTTCCTCAGTTGCATAAAGGCTTTGATAACCTCAGCAGACAGTTGCTTACCGGTATCATTCAGGGCCACCGCATTACCTTTACGGTGAAATAGCGTCACGCCCAGTTCACTTTCCAGCAGCCGTATTTGGCGGCTGACGGCACCGAGGGTGACATTCAGCTCATCGGCGGCCACGGTTAAACTGCTGCAGCGTGCCGCCACCTCGAAAGTGTGTAGAGCCTTTAGTGAAGGCAGACGTTGGCGAGCGTTGAGCTTGAGTTTCATGCAACCATATTGCCAATCTATCGATGTTGCACAAGCACTATTTCTCTTAACCTGCGATAAGCACTGGATGGAGAGAAAATAATGGATATCTTGATGGGGTTGATGGCCGCCGCATGTTGGGGGGGCACCGATTTTTTGGTGGGGATCAATGCCCGAGCGGTTGGCGTCAGACGCGCGGTATTTTTCTCGCAGTTGATTGGACTGGTTATTTTATCTCTGTTGCTGCTGAGCATGCCGTTACAGGCGTCCCACATACCGATAACCATTTGGGGGCTGGCGCTGCTGGCTGCGGGCTTGATTGTTATTGGGGCGCTGGCCCTATCCCATGCGTTTGCGTTGGGTAAAGCGGCACTGGTAGCACCCTTGGTCACCAGTTATGGTGCAGTGACGGCGTTGTTGTCATGGATAAGTGGTGAACAGCTTGGTGCATTCACCGTCCTGGGATTAGCTATCTGCCTGTTGGGTGTGGTCCTGACTGCCGTAAATGTGAACCGGCAGGCAGAGACATCTACAATGCTGCTCCCGCTGTTGTTCGCTCTGTTGGCTTCTCTGTGTTATGGCTGCAGTTTCTGGTTACAGGGCCGCTATACCTTAGCGGTGCTAGGGCCAAATCTCAGTCTGTGGATGGGCTACGCTTTTGGCCTGGCAGCATTGCTGATGTTCGGTGATCGTAGAAAATTACTGGCGCGTCCTACTCGGCGGCAGAGTGGGCTATTGTTGGCTGCCAGCCTGTTAAATTTGGCTGGTTTTGCGGCTTTTGCCGTGGGCAGTGGGCACGGTTCGGTTTCGGTCGTGACGGTACTGAGCACGCTTTCCGGCGGCATTGCTGCGTTGTTAGGGGCATTATTGCTGGGGGAAAGGTTATCGAACGTGCAATGGCTAGGCGTGATGACGGTACTGGCGGGAGCGCTGTTGCTGCAACTCACCCCGTAATTACCGATTAAAAAAGCAAATGCCAATCAATTTCACTTCGTTTAAAATTAGCCACTTAGAGAATAAACGCATGTTGTTAAAAACAGTATTGACTTAGTTTGAAAACACCGTAGATTAGTATTCAGCAGCAGGAAAATGAAAGTTAGCTGCTTAGCTAAATAACAGATTGAAAGGGTATCTTTAATAAGTTGTTTAGTGATATTGCGATAAAGGCCACGAAGTTTGTTGTATGGGGAAGTCGCCGTTGAGTAGCCTGTTCAGACTCACTCGGCAATGTTCTAAGGCCACGTAGTCAGTTTCTACTATCGAAGGGTGTGTACGACAACGCGATGATGTAAGGCTCTGTTTGTTAAGTGTTAATGTTGCAGTTTGTGAGGTTTTTCTGTAAGTGTGCTGCAATGAAAGTAAAGCCATGCGTCAAATAGTTTATATCGCGAGGGGGAATGTACCAGTTTAGCTTGCTCTATCTCGGTAAATTATTTCGAGGTAAGTAAGTGAATATTTTGTAAATCAATCAGTATATGGGAGGATGTAGTTAGCTGTTCAATACCCAATATTATCTGTGATAAACAAGTACATTTTTACGTAGTATCGAAAGTAACACCAAGTTAGTAAGTTGATGAATGTTGAATTTTAATTTGATAGTAACCTAAAAGCCCTGGCAAATAATGTCAGGGCTTTTTCGTTGCACCTTTTGTCTGGTTTGGCGGTTCGCCACTGCCAGAAACTGTCATCGGCCAGCCTTAACCTGAACGCCTAACTCAAAGTGAACAGGGGGCGTTATGCAAGATTTCACAGGTAAAGTGGCATTGGTGACCGGTGCGTCAACCGGTATTGGTGAAGCCATTGCTCAAGAGCTGTTGGATCGTGGGGCGCAGGTGGTCATTGCCGCCAGAAATCGTGCCAGGCTGGTAGCAACGGCGCAACGGATGGATCCGACTGGCAAATCGGTATTTCCGCAGGTTTTGGATGCCCGCGATCCTGAATCGGTACGCGGTGCGGTAGAGCAGACGCTGGCCTTCTACGGGCAGTTGCATCTGCTGGTCAACAATGCCGGTATTACCGGGCCACATGACGTGCCGCTGAATGAATACGCCATTGAAGATTGGCACGCGGTGATTGAAACCGATCTCAGCGGCACCTTCTATGGCATGAAGTACGGTTTGCCAGCTATCGCGGCGGCAGGTGGCGGAGCGGTGGTTAATCTCTCCGCCGTCAATGGCATGGTCGGCATTGCGGGTATTGCCCCTTATACCGCGGCCAAGCACGGCATCATCGGTTTGACGCGGGCCGCCGCTCTGGAATTTGCCCAACAAGGGATACGCATTAACGCCGTTGGGCCAGGCTATGTCGATACGCCTGCAATGGCCGAACTACCCGCCTGTTTGCGGGCGAAAATGGCGGCCACCCATCCGATGGGGCGTATGGCCACGCGAGAAGAGGTGGCGAAAACGGTGGTTTTTTTACTTTCTTCAGACAGCAGTTTCACCACCGGGGCCTTTTACAGCATTGATGGCGGTTATACCGCGCAATAAACCACGGTTGTGCGGCGCTGCATGCTGTGCCCGCTAATCGTTAACAGCGCTCGCACTGACTTTCTCTGGGTGAACTATAATTTTCATCAATTTAGCTGGTAACTAATTGATGAGTGGCTCTGTACGTATGACTAAACCTTCGTTCTCCCGCTTTATGGCCTTGTGGCTGCTGGTTATTGCCGCTCCGATCGTTGCCGCGCCGCTGCCTGCGGTGACCGTGGCGCTGATTGAGCAAAGCCAACCCGAACGTGCGTTGCACTATCTTGGCCGCATCGAGGCTATACAAACCGTGGAGGTGAAGACCCGTACCGAAGGGTTTATCGCCCAACGGCCGTTTACCGAAGGGCAGATGGTCAAGGCGGGAGACTTGCTGTACGAAATCGAGCCTGCTTTGCATCATTCTGCCGTAGCGCAGGCTCAGGCGCAGCTCGATAGTGCCACGGCTTCGGCCAATCTGGCACAGGTCAATCTGACGCGCTTGCAGCAGTTAGGTAATAACCGCGCGGTCAGCAGAGCGGATATCGATGCCGCCGCAGCCGAGCGGGATACCAGCCGGGCAGCGGTAGCCCAGGCGCGGGCGATGCTCAACACTCAGCAGTTACAACTCAGCTATACCCGTATTTATGCGCCGATTGCCGGGCGCGTTGGCCACAGCCGTTTTCATGTGGGTAGCCTGGTCAACGCGGCGAGCGGCACGCTGGTTAACATTATTCAGCTCGATCCGATCCGCGTGGCGATCTCCATCAATGAACGGGACTATATTACCGCCGCCTATCAGCGTCAGCATGGGGAGGGCAAGCTTGCTGAAGGGCAGTTTTCCGCCCGTCTTGAGCTGGCTAACGGCAAATCCTACCCAGAGCCGGGCAGTTTTGAATCGGTAGATAACCAGATCGATGCCCACACCGGTACCGTCACGTTACGTACCCGTTTTGCCAATCCTAATCATCTGTTGCTGCCTGGGGGCGTGGTGAACGTGATCCTGACCGCCGAACAACCGCAGACGGTCACGCTGGTGCCGATCGCCGCGCTTCAGCAAAACCAGCAAGGTCACTTTGTCTTGGTGGTTTCACCGGAGAATATCGTTGAGGTTCGTGCGGTGACACTGGGTGAACAGCACCAGCAGTATTATCAGGTTAACGCCGGGCTCAGCGCTGGCGAAAAGGTGATTATCGCCGGTGTGCAGCACGTCAGACCTGGTATGCAGGTAAACGCCATTCTCTCCAGCGCCAACGCGCAACCATAAGGGGACGCTGATGCTGCACTTCTTTATTCGGCGGCCAAAATTCGCCATCGTGATTGCGCTGGTGATCACCCTGGTGGGGATTGTTTCCCTCAAGGTGATCCCGGTGGAACAGTATCCTGATATCACACCACCGGTGGTTTCCGTCAGCGCGCTTTATCCTGGAGCCAGCGCCCGCGATGTGGCTCAGGCGGTGGCATCACCGATCGAGGCGCAGGTCAACGGCGTCAGCAACATGCTGTATATGGAATCCACCAGCGCCAACAACGGCGGTTATCAACTGAGCATCACCTTTGCCAGCGGGACCGATCCGGACATGGCCGCAGTGGAGGTGCAAAACCGTATTTCGCAGGTTAGCGCCCAGCTACCGGCAGAGGTGAATAACAACGGGGTTTCGGTGCGCAAACGGGCCTCGAACCTGCTGCTTGGCGTCAGCGTGTTTTCTCCCAAAGGCAGCCGCGATACGCTGTTTCTGAGCAATTACACCAGTATCCAACTGCGCGACGCGCTGGCCCGAATCAGCGGTGTAGGGGACGTCCAGGTCTTTGGTGCCCGCGATTACAGCATGCGCGTCTGGCTCGATCCACAGCGTATGGAATCGCTCAATATCAGCGTACAGGATATTGTCCAGGCATTGCAGCAACAGAACGTGCAGGCTGCCGCAGGTCAGATCGGTTCCGCACCTTCGCCTTCAAGCCAGCAGCAAACCCTGACCATTAGCGGGCAGGGGCGCTTAACCGATCCGCAGGAGTTTGCCAGAGTGATTATCCGCAGCGGTGCCAACGGGGGCACGGTGCGGGTGGGTGACGTGGCTCGGGTGGATCTGGGGGCGCAAAACTACCAGGTCAATGCCTCAATGAACCAGCAGGAGTCGGCATTTTTGGTGGTTTACCCCACGCCGGGGGCCAATGCGCTGAATGTCGCCAATGCGGTCCGCCAGGAGATGGCTCGTTTGTCGCAATCTTTCCCCAGTGATATGAGCTATGACATCAAATATGACTCCACCCGCCCGGTAACGGCAACGTTGCATGAAATAGCCATCTCGCTGGCATTAACCTTGGCGGTGGTGCTGCTGGTGGTTTACCTGTTTTTGCAGAGCCTGCGGGCCACCTTTATTGTGGCGTTGACCATTCCGGTTTCATTGCTCGGTACCTTTGCCGTGCTGTACGTTTTCGGCTATTCCGCCAACACTCTAAGCCTGTTCGCTATTATTCTGGCGCTGACCATCGTGGTGGATGACGCCATTGTGGTGGTGGAAAACGTGGAGCGCCTGCTGGCACAAGATCCGGCTCTTAGCCCGGCCGAAGCTACCCGCAAGGCGATCAGCCAGATTGCCGGGCCGATCGTGGCCACGACGCTGGTGTTGATGGCGGTGTTTGTCCCCATTGCGGTGCTGCCGGGCATTACCGGTGAGCTGTACCGTCAGTTTGCTGTGACCCTGTCGGCAGCGGTGATCCTGTCGAGCATCAATGCGCTTACGCTGTCCCCGGCGCTGTGTGCCACGCTGATCCGACGGCGTGAGCTGGCGCAAACCGGCTTTTTTGGCGGTTTCAATCGGGGTATGGATCGGATGCGCGATGGCTATGTCGGTCTGGCCGCCTTGGCCAGAAAGCGGGCATTAACCACGGTGATTGCCCTGCTGGTTGTTGGCGTAGCCACCTGGTACGGCTACAGCCGCCTGCCAACTTCTTTTCTGCCTGAGGAGGATCAGGGCTACTTCTTCGTCAACGTCCAACTGCCGGATGGCGCTTCCCTTGAGCGCACCCAGGCGGTAATGGATCAGATGCACCAACAGGTAGCGCAAAATCCGGCGGTGGAGGATGTGATCAAAATTACCGGCTTCAGCCTGCTGAGCGGGGGCAATTCACCCAATGCCGGTTTCGCCATCGTGATGCTGAAACCCTGGGGCCAACGTGAACATGTTGACCAGGTGTTGGCCGATCTTCAGGGCCGGCTGGCGGCTATCCCTTCGGCGATGATCATGGTGGTCAATCCACCGGCAATCGCCGGGCTGGGCAACGCCGCTGGTTTTGATTTACGCCTGCTGGCGCTGGAAGGGCAAACGCCACAGCAGATGGCTCAGGTGGCTCAGGGAATTATTTTTGCCGCCAACCAACGGCCTGAATTGAGCCGGGTATTTACCACCTTTAGCGCCGTGGTGCCGGATATCGATCTGGCGGTCGATCGTGAACGGGCAGCGCTGTTGCAGGTGCCGGTCAGCCGCATCTTCAATACGTTGCAGGTTTCGCTCGGTGGCCTGAACGTCGGGGATTTCTCGGTCAATAACCGCATGTTCCGGGTGCTGTTGCAAAATGATAGCGATTTCCGGCAACGCACCGAGCAGATAAACCGCCTGAACGTGCGTAGTGATACCGGCACACTGGTGAGCCTGGCAAACCTGGTACGACTCACGCCTTCCATCGGCGCGCCTTTTATCAACCAGTTCAACCAGTTTCCGTCGGTTTCGGTGAACGGTTCTGCGGCCGAAGGGGTTAGCTCCGGGCAGGCGATGAAAACCATGGAATCCTTACTGGCGGAGCAATTGCCAAAGGGCTATGGCTATAGTTGGAGCGGCCTATCCTGGCAGGAACAGCAGACTGGCGATCAGGCGCTGCTGATCTATCTAGCGGCGCTGGTATTCGCCTATCTGTTCCTGGTGGCTCAGTATGAAAGCTGGAGTATCCCGCTGGTGGTGATGCTCTCGGTGATCTTCGCGGTGGCGGGGGCGGTTGCCGGTTTACGCATGATGGGGTTTGCCAACGATGTTTATGTTCAAATCGGGCTGGTGTTGCTAATCGGCCTGGCAGCCAAGAATGCCATCCTGATTGTCGAATTCTCCAAGGCACGGCGTGAAGAAGGAGCCAGCATTCGCGAAGCCGCACAGGACGGGGCCAGACAACGTTTCCGGGCGGTAATGATGACGGCCATCTCCTTTATTCTTGGTGTGATGCCGTTGGTGTTTGCTACCGGGGCGGGGGCGATGAGCCGCCAAATCATTGGTATTACCGTGTTTGGTGGGATGTTACTGGCGACGCTGGTCGGGATCTTCTTTATCCCGGCGCTGTATCTGCATATTCAACGGCTGCGCGAATGGGTTAAATCACGTTTCGCCTAGCCAGATCTACCCAGCGAGTGCGCCGGGTAGATCTGCCAATGAGATGGGGTTAATGCTCGCTCTGTTGTTCGTGAGCCTGCTGTTCCTGTTTCACCTCTGCGGCACGCTTGCGCAGGCCAAACCAGCCAAGCAGCAGGAGCACGGCCAGCACCGGGATGGTGGCAATAGTCCAGGTGCCGTTCGGGTAATCAAAGGCCATCATGATCACCACCGCGAACAGAAACAACAGTGTCAGCCACGAAGTTAAAGGGGCTCCCGGCATTTTGAATGCCACCGGCTTGGCTTTCCCCGCCTTGATGGCCTTACGCAGTTGCATCTGGCAGACGATAATAAACGCCCAGGAGCAGATAATGCCCAGCGAGGCGATATTCAGCACGATCTCGAACACCTGTGAAGGCACCAGATAGTTTAGTACCACGCCGATGACGTAGATGCCGCAGGTTACCAAAATACCGGCGTAGGGCACTTGCTGGCTGCTCATTTTAGCCATCAGCTTGGGCGCTGAACCGCCCATGGAAAGCGAGCGCAGGATCCGGCCCGTGGAGTACAGACCAGAGTTCAAGCTGGAAAGGGCCGCATTCAGAACCACAATATTCATGATGGTACCGATGTAAGGCACACCTAGCTTGGAGAAGAAGGTAACGAACGGACTTTGCCCGGCCTGATAGGCGTTCCACGGTAACAGCAGCACCAGCAATACCACCGATCCGACATAGAACAGGCCGATACGCCAGATCACGCTGTTGATCGCTTTCGGCATCATTTTTTCCGGGTCTTTGCACTCGCCAGCGGCAGTACCGATCAGTTCGATACCCGCAAAGGCGAAAATCACCCCTTGTACCAACACCAGAGCAGGCAATAGACCGTGCGGGAACATGCCGCCGTTATCGGTGACCAGATGGATACCGGTTGGGTTACCGGCTACCGGCGTACCGACACCAAGGAAGATGACTCCCACCACCAGGAACAGAGAGATGGCGGCGACCTTGATCAGTGCAAACCAGAATTCCATTTCGGCGAACCATTTCACGCCGATCATATTCATGGTGGCCACAATCCCCAGCGCCCCCAGGGCAAACAGCCACTGTGGAACCTCGGCAAAGGTACCCCAATAATGCATATACAGCGCCACGGCGGTGATATCGACAATGCCGGTCATCGCCCAATTGAGAAAGTACATCCAGCCTGCCACGTAGGAGGCTTTTTCACCCAGAAACTCACGTGCATAGGAAACGAAGCTGCCGCTGGAAGGGCGGTGTAATACCAGTTCGCCCAAGGCGCGCAGGATGAAGAAAGAAAAGATGCCGCAAACCAGATAGACCAGCGCTAGCGCTGGGCCAGCCATCTGCAAACGCGCCCCGGTACCCAGGAACAGACCTGTACCGATAGAACCGCCGATGGCGATCATTTGTATCTGCCGTTTGCCCATGCTTTTGTGGTAACCGGATTCGTGCGAATCCAACCAACGTTTTCTCGCCGCCTGTAGATCGTGTGCAGGCGTTTTGTCTGAGTGCATTATTCGTCCTGTTTCCTGTCTGTTTGCCTCTTGGGGATGACGTCATGGCATCATTCCACTGTTAGCCGTAGCGTAAATAACGGCGAGGCATGCTACCCGTTCTGCACCATTGAGGCAAAAAAACTGCGGCTTGGAGGGAATAGGCGGGGATATTGATTATGACTGGGGAAGCAGAAGGTTATGACGAATATCAACCAATAATGTCCCCCTCTGCGTTATCCAGACAGAGGGAGACAATGTCACTCAGACCGACTCTGCGGCAGGCAGGGCGGAGGTCGGCAACCCGAATATCTTGTCGAAGGCCCAGTTAAAGACAAAGGTATAGCAAGGGATGATCACGATCAGCGCCATATCTAGCAGGAAGGCCTGCACCAGAGAAATCTCCATCCACCAGGCGATCAGCGGGATCAGGTACACCACCAGCGTCAGCTGGAAGCCTACCGCGTGCAGAATGCGGCGTTTCAGCGTGCGGGTACGCGAAGCCTGGCGGCTTTCCCAGAATTCGAACAGGTAGTTGTAAATCACGTTCCAACTGACGGCGATGGTGGTGATGATCACCGCCAAAGGTCCGGTGCTGCTGGGGGCGGTGCCGGAAAGCAGTGCCAGCCCAAGGGCCGAAATGACCATGCCGATAATTTCATAAGCGGTCACGTAGACCAGTTTGCGTTTCACGCCTTGCATGTTTTTCTCCTGCTTTATGTTTCGTGCCTGATGACGTCCGGCAACCCGATGCGTAAGATAGCGTCAATGCTATTGATAGATAAAGTCAGGAGCTGTCAGTTTAACTGATAGATGAGGCGATGAATTTTTCCAGTGACAATATCGAACTGTTTTTGGCGGTGCTGGATCGCGGTTCTTTTTCTGCGGCGGCCAGGGCGTTGCGGCGTGTGCCTTCGGCGGTCAGCATGGGGATCGCCAATATGGAGGCGGAGCTGGGCTTTCAGCTGTTTGACCGCTCGCACCGCGAACCGGTGCCCACCGCGCTGGCATTGGCGCTGGCTCCCCACGCTCGCCTGATCGCCGAACAGCTCAAGCAGTTGCAGATCCATGCCATTGAGCTTTCTCAGGGGTTGGAGAGCAGGTTGTCGATCGGTGTAGCATCGGATATCAACAGCAGCGATCTGCTGGTGGCGGTGAAAACGTTGGCCGAACGTTACCCCTTGTTGGATATCGAGGTACTGACCGCGCCGCAGGATGAGGTGTTGCATCTGTTACATCAGCAGCGGGTTAGCCTGTGTCTGGCGTTCGGCGGGCTGGATGTGAACAGCCAGGAACAGTTTCACTTCGTGGGGAGTGAGTCGTTAGTGGCAACCATTGCGGCGCAGCATTTGGCCCTGGGAGCGACGGGTGCAGAGTTGTTTCTGGAGGAACTGGTCAACGTGCGGCAGATCGTGGTGGCCAGCCGCGACTTGCCTATGGCCGACAAACGCCCGCAGGTAGCGGAATCCTTCTGGCGTACCGACAGCTTGCCGATGGCGTTAAGCATGGTGGAAGCCGGGCTGGGCTGGGGCAATTTCCCGCTGTCGTTAACGGCACCCTTGCTGGAGCAGGGCCGGTTGATCCGGTTGAAATTTAAAAATACCAAAAATGAATTACGCCTGCCGGTACACCTGATCTGGTTGAAGAATCAGCCGCAACAGAAGGCAGCGCGGGAACTGGTAGCATTGATGATGCCTTCCTCACCCTAAATCTCTCCCACAGGGCGAGGGGACTAAACGTGCTACAGTTTTACTCTCGCATCTGACCTTAACACGGGCGCAGCATGCAGCGCCCCTACGCAGTGCCACATTAGCTGCCAACGACGCTGAACTGGCTCCCTCTCCCTGTGGGAGAGCGGCTGTTTGACTCCCGTATTTTCACGTTTCTGTTGCTTTTATTTTGGCCGCCGCGTTAATTTGAATGACGGGATCCGCTGAAGGGAAAGGACATGATCAACGAAACGATGCTGTCGGTACTCAGTATTACCGGGGCGATAACGCTAGGGGCGATGAGCCCTGGGCAAAGCTTTATTCTGGTAGCGCGCACCGCGGTGGCTTCGTCACGGCGCGATGGGATGGCGGTGGCATTGGGGATGGGGATCGGTTGCTTTATCTTCGCCTTGATTGCGTTATTGGGGTTGCAATCGCTGCTGCTGGCATTGCCTTGGCTGTATACCACACTGAAAATGCTAGGGGGTGCCTATCTGATCTATCTGGCGTTCAAAATGCTGCGCGGAGCCAATCAACCGTTGATGATCGAAGCCGTTGGCGGCCAACAGTTAGGCTTGCGCCGAGCGTTTACCACCGGGCTACTGACGCAACTTGGCAACCCCAATACCGCCATCGTATTCGGTAGCGTATTTGCGGCGCTGCTTAGCCATCAAATCCCGATGGTGCTGTATATCGTACTGCCATTGATCGCATTGGTCGTCGACCTGCTGTGGTATGCCTTTGTGGCGTTTGTGCTGTCGTCACCGCGCCCACGTAGCGTCTACTTACGTTTCAAAGCCTGGTTCGATCGCCTGGGCGGCAGTGTTTTAGCCCTGTTGGGCCTGAAGCTGATGTTTAACAAGTAGCCTTATTGTGTCTGACGCCGCCGCCACCAGTAGCGCAGCAAGAAGATAGCGGCGATCACCACCACGCAGAGCAGCAGGCTATACAGTTTTTTATCACTGCCGCTGACAAAGCTGCTGATAGCCTGGCCGCCAAAATAGCCTAGTAATACAAAGAGCGTTGCCCACAGGATAGCGCCCAGGATATTCAGCGGGATAAAGCGTGATGGGGGCAGCTTGCTGGCACCGATCAGTACCGGGCCGATAAGACGGAATCCGTACATAAAACGCACGCCAATCACAAACAGGATCGGGTGGCTGGCAATCAGTTTCTGGGCGCGTTCAATACGCGCCTGTTGGCTCTCGATACGGGCAAGTACCCGTCCACCAAAATGACGTCCGGCAAAATAGAGCACCTGATCGCCCAAGGCTCCGCCAAACGCCACTACCGCAATCACCAGTGGCAGGCGTAGCAACCCGTTGTGTGCCGCAATTCCTCCCAACAGGGTGATGGTTTCCCCTTCGAGCAGGCAGCCAATCAGCAGCGCCCAGTAGCCGTATTGGGTAATGTAGTGGGCCAAATCTGTCATTGTTATTCCTTGGTCACGAGGAAATAGGATTATAACACCCTGTCACGGCAACGGCAGATGAATTGAGGCAACCCGATCTTAATAATAGATTGTTGCATTGGCATAGTGTTTAATCCGTTATTAATAAAGGCGTCTGCATGACATGGAGTTAATATGCTCAAAGTGGGTCTCTGGTTGGTTTTATCCCTGCTTTCAGGCAGCGGGGTGATAATTTATGCCTTGCAACAGCAATATGAAGAGCAATCAGTTACCTATCGCATTTTATATCGCGAGGTTACGGTTAAATTATCCCAGCTTGAAACGGTGCTTTCTTTACTGTCCGTGACCAGCGATCCTGCCATTGTGCAGCAAAAATTTCCGCAGATTGTTGCTTGGAAACCTGTGCCCAAGGTGGATACCAACCCAACGTTGATGCCAACCGGAGAGGGGACTTACTGGCTGGCGAGCCCGCATTTTTCGCTGCTGATTGATCTTGGAACACTACTGGCTGAAATTCCTCAGAGCCATGACTTTCGCCATATTAGCCTGAGTTGGCGCAATATGCCTTTGTTCGAACAGGGAGATGGAGCCAAAACTACCTACTGGCGTTGGGATAAAGGGGTAAACAGCGCCTTGCAACCTTTTGCATTATCCGCCGGTAACGATCCGGATTTGGCTCGTTTACCCTGGCTGATGTGTTTACTATTGTCTGTTTTCTGGGCTGCCGTCGTTTATTTTATCGGCCAGTATCGGCAACAAAAACGCCAACACCATATTGCCGTTTTGCGTGAACATTTCTCCCAACTGACGCGGCTTAACGCCATGGGGGAAATTACCGCCGGTATGGTGCATGAATTGAATCAGCCGCTGACGGCCATATTGAGCTATAACCAGGCTGCCTTGCGCCTGATTAACCAACAACAGGCGGATCAAGCCGCGCCACTGCTTGATGCCGCGGTGATACAAATCAAACGGATCGACACGTTGTTGTTGCAGTTCCGGCACAAGTTGTCCCATGACCACGTGGTTTACCAGCAGGTCGATCTGCATCAGGTCTGGCTGCGTGTCACGATGCTATTGGAAGTTGAGATCAGCCGCGGAAAGGTGAAGGTCATTAACCGCCTACCGGCCACGTTGCCGACGTTGTGGGCCGATCCTTTGCAGGTCGAACAGATTTTTCATAACATCGTGACCAATGCCATTCAGGCCCAGCAACACCTCAATCCGGGCAAGGCTTGGGTGGCCATTGATGCCGAGTATTCGGATCAAGCTATCCGGCTGACGATCACCGACGGTGGCCCTGGCCTTTCTGAGCAAGCCTTGCAGCAGATCTTTATTCCTTTCTTCACCACCCGCCAACAGGGATTGGGGTTGGGAATGGCACTGACGGAGACCCTGGTTCAACGCCTTAACGGTACGATCAGCGCGGAAAATATTGCCAGCCAAGGTGCCTGTTTTACGCTGTGTTTCCCGCTTAACACTCAGGAGGAGTGATGGAACAGCTTATCTATCTGATTGATGACGATCATGCCATCCGCTGCTCACTCAGTTCGCTATTGGCCACCATGGGCTGGCGAACGGTAACATTCCAAAATACCCTGGATTTTCAGCAGCAGATTTCTGAACCGCAGGCGTTGTCCGGCTGCTTGTTGCTGGATATCCGTATGCCGGGTAAAAGTGGTTTAATCTTGCTGGAAGAGTGGCAACAGCAAGGTCTGGCATTGCCCGTGATTATTATGACCGGGCACGGCAATATTGAGCTGTGCCGCCGAGCCTTCAAAAATGGGGCGTTCGAGTTCCTGACCAAACCGATTGACGCCGATTTACTGATCGAAACGGTGAGTGGCGCTCTGGAGCATCAGCGAGTTTTACAGCAACAGCGGCAAGAAACGGCTGAACGGACAGCAAAAATCAGCACCCTGTCGGCACGGGAACAAGAGATAACCGGGCTGATTATGGCAGGAAAATCGAGTAAGGAAATTGCCAATGAGCTGACCCTTTCACCGCGCACGGTGGAGGCCCATCGTGCCAATGTGTTTGCCAAATTGGGTATTAACTCTTCGGTGAAGTTAATGAAAATTTATGGGGCGTTATTCTCCCTGGAAAGAGTTAAGTAAAAATACCTAGAAGGTTAGGTAATTGACCGAATTGTTCTACTGCGTCTCGCTGGTTATTTTAGATGCGTCTTTATTACTCATCATAAATAACCTTTTCAAGCGAGGAACGCATGAATATCAAACCTGCCTTAATGCTGGTTTCTTTAGCCGCTATGTCCTTTAGCGCTGTTGCCGATGATTATTTGTCCGGTTATTACGCTGCGGCGAAACTACTGCATGCCAGACAATCTGCCGAGAATATGGATACCAGCAGTCGCCCTGGCGTGGGGCAATTTGTCAGCGGTGATGAAAAACACAACTTCTATAACGGTGCTATCGCCGCAGGCTACCAATTTGGCAATGGCTGGCGCAGCGAGGCGGAGTATGTGTTCAAAAAGAAAAGTGAATACACCAGCGGTTCAACGACTTTTGCCAGCAGCTACAACCACCATAAAGTGGACGCTGAACGTCTGATGCTCAACGTTTATCGCGACTATGCGTTAGGCTACAATTTCTCGCTGTATGGTACTGTGGGCCTGGGGATCGCCAAGGTGAAGTCCGATGGTTGGCAGGGTAATACGTCACGTCAATATGCCTCAAGCACGCAAAATAACCTGGCCTATGCTGTAGGTGCCGGGGTCAGCTATGCCGCGCTGGAGCGCCTCAGCGTTGATTTAGGCTACCGCTACGTCGACATGGGCAATATTGAAAGTGGTTATAATAACTTCACCAACGCCCGTGGATTGAAAGATGAGCAAATGAAAGCACGCCTGGTTTCCAGCGAGGTTGCTTTAGGCGTGCGTTACCTGTTCTAACGCTATTATTGATACTGGGCCGCGATTTGCGCCACCAAGTCTTTGCGGCGCTGCAGGTTTTCCGCCATCGCGGCCTGCACCTGTTGCACAATCGCGGCAGGGGAAGGCTCGGGGTTTCCTCCTGCGAAAGGAGGAGCCGGGGCATATTCCATCGAGAGCTGGATCGCCTGAGCCGTTTCCTGCCCATGCAGTTCGGCAATCAGCGTGAGGGCAAAATCGATGCCAGCGCTAACGCCTGCACCGCTGATGATATTGCCATCGCGCACCACACGCTCATTACAAGGAATGGCACCAAACAACGCCAGGCTGTCGCGCATTGACCAGTGGCAGGTCGCGCGTTTGCCTTTCAGTAATCCCGCCGCGGCCAGGATCAGGGAACCGGTGCATACGGAGGTCAGGTACCGGGCTCCGGCTGCCAGACGGCGAATTTGCTTAAGGAAATTTGCATCCTGCATGGCTGCGGTACAGCCACCTCCACCGGGAACACATAAGACATCACAACGTTCAATCATCTCAAGTGAGCGCAGTGCCGCAAAATGCAACCCATCCGCAGTGACCGTTTCCCCTCCCATAGAAGCAACAATGACCTCAGTTCCAGGTAAACGAGATAAAAACTGGTGTGGCCCGGTGAAATCCAACTGCGTCACGCCTTGGTAGATCGGAAAAACAATCACTAACTTATCTGCCATGATAGTCACCTCGGTTTTTGCGTTCGATCTGAGTGATAATAGCCGCCATGCGGTTCAGATGGAATCATTCGGCCATGCCCCGGCGGCGTGGCGTAGTAGAGGAGTAACTGATGTATCAGGATTTTGACAGTGAGTTGAAGTGGGCCATGCGTCATATGCCGCGCACCCGAGCGGCAGTGGCGGCGTTACCGGATCTGCATGGTGTGCGTCTGGCGTGCAATATGCACCTGGATCTGAAAATGGCGCCGTTGGTTGCCGGGCTGTTGGACAAAGGGGCCGCCATCTATCTCACCACCTGCAACCCGACCACGGTGCAGGATGATGTAGTGGCCTGGCTGGAACGCCACGGTACCGAGGCGCACGCCTGGCGTGATATGAGCGATGCCGACTGGTCTGACTCTTTCGATCGTGCGCTGGCCTGGGGGCCGACTCACCTGTGCGAGATGGGAGCCGATCTGACCACCCGCTTGCACCAATCCGCTAACGGCCCGCAGATCAAGGCCGGGCTGGAAGCGACCGGTTCAGGCATCAGCCGCCTGGGAGGTATTGCCCCACGTTACCCGATCTTTAACTGGGATGACCTGCCGGTAAAAGAAGGGCTGCATAATCGCCATATGGTTGGCTTGACCGCCTGGCATACCTTCTTCCAGACCACTCACCTGACGCTGCACGAAAAATGTGTGGTGGTGATTGGTTACGGGCTGGTTGGCCAGGGGGTTGCCGCTTCTGCCAAGGCCTACGGCGGGCAAGTTATCGTGGCGGAAATCGATCCGGCCCGTGCTTTGCAGGCGCGTTACGATGGTTGGGCGGTGGTTGATTTAGCCACTGCCGTAGAGCAGGCCGACGTCATTGCCACGGCTACCGGAGCCAAGAACGTGCTGTCTGCACGGCATCTGGAGCGGGCCAAGGATGGGGTGTTTATCCTCAACGTTGGGCATGTGGCTGAAGAGATCGACGTGGCTTTCCTGCAAGCCTTGCCGCACCACGAGCCAATGCCATTTGTGAATGCTTACCAACTGGCAGATAAGACGCTGTATCTGTTGGCCAACGGGTCGATGTTCAACCTGACGGCGGGCTACGGTGATAGCCTGAACGCCTTCGATGTGACCCTGGCCGTGATGGCCGCCGGGATCGGGCATATTGTCGGGGTCGGTGAGCAGCATGAGGCCGGATTGTACCTGTTGCCGCAATCTGCCTGGCAGCCAGCGCTGTAACTTTTATCTCGCGGGCGTACAAGCCAGTACGCTCGCGGTTTGCACAAATTTTGCGCCGTTAAGATTTGTCACAAATAGCTGCTCACAATCACAGTGCAATTCTATAGCCCTCACTTATAATTCATCGCAGTCGGTTCTCTCCTCCGTTACAGAGTAATACTTGTGAAAATCCGTGTTTTGGTTCTAACCCTACTCGCGTTGCAAGCGGGTACCGGCTTGGTGCCGCGTGCATTAGCCAGTGAAAAAACCGCCGCAGTGCACGCCAACCAGCCGGAACTGGCCTCTGGCAGTGCCATGGTGCTGGATATGCAAACCCATCGGGTGATTTATTCACGTAACCCCGATGAAGTGGTGCCTATCGCCTCAATCACCAAGCTGATGACGGCGATGGTGACATTGGATGCCCGCCTGCCGCTGGATGAAATGCTGTCGGTTGATATCAGCCAGACGCCAGAAATGAAAGGCATCTACTCCCGGGTGCGTTTGAATAGCGAAATCAGCCGCAAGGATATGCTGTTGTTGGCGCTGATGTCGTCGGAAAACCGTGCTGCGGCCAGTCTGGCGCATCATTATCCTGGTGGTTATGACGCATTTATCAGGGCGATGAATGCCAAGGCCAAAGCGCTGGGGATGACCAATACGCATTATGTTGAACCGACCGGATTATCGATTCATAACGTCTCTACTGCCCGCGACCTCACCAAGTTGATGTTGGCGACCAAGCAATACCCGCTGATCGGCCAGTTGAGCACCACCACCGAGCGGATGGCGACCTTCAAGGGTCCCAACTATACCTTGCCGTTTCGCAATACCAACCACCTGGTCTACAACCAGAAATGGAATATCCAGCTGACCAAAACCGGTTTTACCAATCAGGCCGGGCATTGCTTGGCGATGCGTACCGTGATCGGCAACCGCTCTGTTTCATTGGTGGTGTTGGACGCCTTCGGCAAATACACCCATTTCGCCGATGCCAGCCGTCTGCGTACCTGGATTGAAACCGGCAAAGTGACGCCGATCCCTGCTGCGGCGCGAGATTATCGCCGCCAGAAAGATGCAGCCCTGGCGAAGAACGACACGGAATAACGTTTTTATTAACCTGCCGTCCAGCACGGCAGGTTATCGTTTCCCCATCCGTGTGTTAAAACCTCCGTTCTTTCATTAAGATTTCCCCCCTTCATGTTTTCAACCCGCTATGCTAAACCGGTAGGGTGATTTCACCTTTTGATAAGGAAAGTGCATTTTGGCAGGCAGTAGCTTATTAACCCTGATCGACGACATCGCTTCGTTACTGGATGATGTTTCGCTGATGACGAAAATGGCGGCCAAAAAGACCGCCGGGGTGCTGGGAGACGATCTGGCGCTCAATGCCCAGCAGGTCAGCGGTGTTAAGGCCGATCGCGAAATCCCTGTGGTATGGAAAGTGGCCAAAGGCTCGTTTATCAATAAGGCGATCCTGGTGCCGCTGGCATTGCTGATCAGCGCTTTCGCCCCTTGGGCAATTACGCCGTTGCTGATGGTCGGTGGGGCTTACCTCTGTTTTGAGGGATTTGAAAAGGTTTACCACAGCCTGATGCACCGCAAGGGCGCAGAGGCAGAAGAGAAAGCGGAACTGGATACCAGTGAGGACGCTGCGGTATATGAACAGCGCAAAATCAAAGGCGCAATTCGCACCGACTTTGTGCTTTCCGCCGAGATTATTGCGATTACGCTGGGGACCGTCGCCGGGGCTACCTTTAGCCAGCAGGTGATTGTGCTGTGTGGTATCGCCATTGTGATGACGGCCGGGGTGTATGGCATTGTCGCGGGCATCGTCAAGCTGGACGATCTGGGGTTCTGGTTGGCCCGTAAGCGTAGCGCACTGGCACAATCGATAGGGCGCGGTATTGTCAGCGCAGCACCTTACCTGATGAAAACGCTGTCGGTGGTGGGTACCTTGGCCATGTTTATGGTGGGGGGCGGGATCTTGACCCACGGGTTACCGCCGGTGCATCACCTGTTTACCGACTGGGCGAGTTATTCTACGGTGGTGCCAGGCGTCGGTGAAATCCTCGGGGGCGTCACTCCAACGCTGCTGAATGCGTTGTTTGGCCTGATTGCCGGTGGCGTGGTGATGGTGGTGGTTTCTGGGATAAGCGCGCTACGTTCCCGTTTTAAAGCGTAACACTAACAGGCCCTGCGGGGCCTTTTAGTTTGTGGGCAAACCTTCACCAGCCTCACACTTTGGGCGCATTAATGCGCCCAATCATGCAAATAATCAGTACTAGAAGATCAGTTTAAATACGCCAGTAATGGTCAACAGGCCAACAATAAAGATAATCGCAATAATCCACAGAAAAATTTTCATCCGTCTCTCCCGACTGAGTATGTTTAGTGAGTGCGTGAAAGCACGCTGAGATCGCTAAGCCACGACAGAATTAACTATAGATGAAAATCAGCAGCTTGCCCGGAAACGGGTTAAGGCAGCGAATGATTACCGTCGCTCAGTGGCCGCTGCATGATGTGCGTATCCAGCCAGCCGCCAAATTTAAACCCTACGCCGCTCAAGGTGCCGATGCTGGTGAAACCTAGCTTACGGTGCAGGGCCAGAGAGCCAGCGTTGCCTGCGGCATCGCCAATCATTGCCAACATTTGCCGCCACGGGCCGCCTTCACAGCGGGTAATCAATGCGCCAAGCAATGCCTTGCCAATACCGTGCCCCTGCATGCCTTCCGCGACATAAACCGAATCTTCGATGGTATAGCGATAGGCGGGCCGTGGCCGGTATGTGGTGGCATAACAATACCCCACGATGCGCTCCTCCATCTTCGCCACCAGCCACGGCAACCCCGCAGCCAAGACGTTATTACGGCGTTGTTGCATCTCTTCCAGCGTCGGGGGCGTTTCTTCGAACGAGGCCGGGCCATAAAGCACATGATGGGCGTAGATCTGTTGAATGGCGGCCATATCCTCAATGCTGGCATCCGTGACGCTCAGCGTGGTTTGCGGCAGGGTGGCAAGTGACATAATGTTCCCTTTTATGATGAGAAATCAGAGCATAAAGGCATTATGCACTTCTTCCGTCGGTCAGATAAATTGGCTTTTTATCTGGCGATGATAAGAAAACGCGATGGACAGTTAGCTCATTTTCCTGACAACAGCTCCGTACCAGCTCCCTCGCCCTGTGGGTGAGGGGTGGGGTGAGGGGAAATCGCTTATCCCCGCATCAGCTGCATGATGCACTGGCGTAGATAGTCCAGCAGTGCAGGAGTGAGCCAGGTACCTTCGGTCAAGGTCGGCTCTTGCTCCATTGCCTGGCGGATCTTCATCTGGGTGGCCGGATTGTCACTGGCATAGGACTGGAACAGCTCCAGCCAAAGGGCCGCCAACCGTTTCGCTTGGGCCGAATCGGGCGAAACCTCCTGCTTCATGGCCTGCTGGAATTGGGCAATGAGCGGCGGCCATTCATGAATGCGGTCAAAATAGTGAGTGCGGACATAGGCATATTCGTCGGCAGAGAGGTATTGCTGATAGATTCGCAGCTTGGTTTCGGCAAAGGCACGGGTGATGTAATCGGTCATCGCTGGCGTGATCCCCGTTTGTTCGCGCATCGAAGGCTCATCGGCGTGCATGGCGTTGAGGCGAGTAAGGAAAGCCGGATTGCCTGCGGTGTCACGCTCCAGCGTGCACATCCAACGGCGACCAATGGCCTGAGCACGCGGATCTTCGGCCAGTACCCCACTCTCCATCAACAGCCGTACGCTGCTGACCATCTCCTGCCATTCCCGATTACGCGTCTCATCGGCCTGATAGAACGGCAGTTGCGCCAGTTCGTCGGCGGTAAAGTATTTGTCGTACATGGTCATCATCTCCAACGTGGTCAACCAATCATTCAGTTCGGGTTCATTACCCTGGGTCAATTGGGCGTGCATATGCTTTAGACGGTTGCGCAGCGTGGTTATCTGCGTCAGTTGCCGATCGAGCATGGCAATCTGCTGTTCAATCACCGTTGGCAACGCCAGCCCGGAGTGCGCCAGAATGGATTCGATTTCTGCCAGTGCCACCCCCATCCGCCGCAAGGCTTGAATATGGTGCAGGCGAGTAATATCCAACCGGTTATACAAACGATAACCCGCATCGGAACGTGCCGAGGGGATCAACAACCCAATGCTGTGGTAGTAATGCAAGGTTCTTACGGTGATCCCCGAACGACGAGCCAATTCGCCGACTTTCAATAACATGCTGAATATCTCCCTGGTGTGTGCAGAGATACTACAGCCTGACGTTACGTGAGGGTCAAGCAGGGCGACGGGGAATTTTTAGTGAAATGTTGCAGGCACCGCTAACCGGCACCTGCAATCGAGAGAAAGGTGTTACCAGCCTTTGACGGCACCGCCGTTAAAGATCTTCTCTGCCGCTTTGGCAACTTCATCGGACTCGTAGGCTTTAACGAAGTTCTGCACGTTCTGTGCATCTTTATTATCTTCGCGTGCCACCACGATATTGGTGTACGGCGAATCTTTATCTTCGATAAAAATCCCGTCTTTGGTCGGCGTCAGGCCAATCTGGTTGATGTAGGTGGTGCTGATCACCGCCACGGCAACTTTCGGATCGTCCAGCAGTTGGGGTAGCTGCGCGCCTTCCAGTTCCATAATCTGGTAATTGTGCGGGTTGGCACTGATATCCAGCGAAGTGGGCAGCAGGCCTTTACCCTGCTTAAGCTCGATCAGCCCAACCTTTTGCAGCAGCAACAACGCGCGGCCCAGGTTGGTCGGGTCGTTAGGGATGGCAATCACTGCGCCGTCCTGCAACTCGGACAGCGATTTGATCTTTTTCGAATAACCGGCCATCGGGAAAACAAAGGTATTCGCTACCGCCACCAGTTTATAACCGTGATCTTTGTTTTGCTGTTCCAGGAAAGGGCGGTGCTGGAACACGTTGGCATCCAGTTCACCCTTGTCGGTGGCATCATTGGGCAGTAGTGAACCGCTGAAACCGATGAGTTCAACGTCCAGGCCGTATTTCTCTTTGGCGACCCGTTTGGCGACTTCTGCCACGTCCTGCTCGGCGCCGTTAATCACGCCAACTTTGATATGGTTCTGATCGGCTTTCTGATCGCACCCTTGTAATAACAGCGTTGCTGCCAATGCTGCGGCCAAAGCCGTGCCGCGCCAAACAATTGCCATGAGTGACTCCCTGTAAAAACAATAAGATCGGTCAGTATTGTGTCAACAGCTAAACCTATGGCCGTAGCCAAGTCAAATCGTTGTTAAGCATAAAATCATCTAGCTAATAACTCATCGATCAGCGTGGCCGTAGCACCACGATGCCTGGCGTATTCAGCACATAGCTGGCAAAGGCCGAGTCCATCACTTTCCTGTTTTCCGGGCGTGAGGAGGCATGGCGCAGCACGGGCCCGCCCTGGGTCATGATAAAGAAACCGGTATGGGTTACGTCCAGCCCAGGCAGCTTGGTGTAGATGCCGATATAGTCGCCGGTCTGCAATTGGCTTATCAGTTGCTGGTCAATAAATTCGCTGGGGATGTAGGTCACGCTGCGTTCGGTTACCGCGACGCCAGGCAGATAGAGTTCGCCATCCGCTTTGCGGTTGAGCTGTTTGACCACGGTAACGGCATGTGGGCTGAGCTGTGCGGTGACGTCGTCGGCAAGTATCTGACGGGTGTGCGCCCAGTCGGTGAAGAAATGCTTGCGCTGTTGGAAACTGACATCGCCATTGATGTAGCGCGTCTGGATCACATTTTCGACGAACTGGTTTTCACTGGTGGCGGTTCTGAGCGCCTCAACGTAATCCAGATAGGTAAAGCAGTCCACCCCGCGGAAATCGATCACCAACTGTTCCGCAGTGGTCGCGGAACCGATCAGCCGGTTGGCCACGTAAGGGGTATCCAGAAAAGTCTGTGAGAGCAGCTCGATGGCCCGCCCTTTATCGATCTTCGGCACCGCTGCACGCAATGCCAGTGCCGCTTGCAGTTTGTTTACTGTGTAATCGTCCATTGCTATCGCCATTGTCAGAGATTTCACCTGTGGTGGTGGTGATTCTACCGGGATTTTGGCCGGTTGTTTACCGCTGCAACCCATCAGTATCGTGCTGAATATTATCAGGGTCAGGTAACGCATCCCTCTCTCCCAAACGATCATGTATGCGGCCAGTATGGCTTGCGCCAGCTATCAATAACCCACTTCGTTATTGAACGGCAGATACCAGAACAGGGCGATTTCATGATCGGCAATGTCCGGCTGCCCACGATAAAGTAAATGATCGATGCCGCCCAGTACAAAGCCATAGCGCTGATAGCAACGGCAGGCGTTCAGGTTATTGTTTTGCGTTTCCAGCATCAGCCCGGCAGTGTCCTGATCCCGTGCCCAGAGGCGTGCGGCATCCAAGAGTGCTGTGGCCACGCCTTGGCGGCGGGCATGGCGGCTGACGGCAATTTCCTCGATCAGCGTATAGTCGTTCCAGTTTTTGCTGAGCGTGATGTGGCCCACGGCCTCTCCCTGATAACGAGCGAGGAAGGTTTCCCCATCGTCATTAAGGAACGGGGCCAGCGGATAGGCCTTATTGAAAGGGAGCACCGGCTGGGTTGGCCACTGTTCGACAGGTTGATCAAAACGGGGTTGGGCATAACAGGCGACGGAAAAGGAGAAATCACCGTATTCCAGGTAACCGAAGGGAAGTGCGCTGATAGCTTCGATGCCGATCGCCTGATGCAATTATTCCAGCTCCCTTAGCAGTTTCGCGGGGTTGCCCGCATAGATGCCTTTGCGGGTAATGCTCTTGCTGACCACCGCACCGGCACCAATCACCACGTCATCGCAGATATCAACGGCCAGTATGGTTGCACCAGAGCCCACTGAAACCCGGTTACCGAGCCGCGTGTGTCCCCAGCTTGCCGGATCGGCGTTGGGAGATCCATCTTTGAACAGGTCGTTGGCAAACATCACGCCATGGCCGATAAAGCAATCTTCGCCCAGGGTGACGTATTCACAGATAAAGCTGTGCGACTGGATCTTGCTGCGAGCGCCCACGCTGACGTTTTTCTGGATCTCGACAAACGGGCCGACAAACACGTCGTCAGCCAACTGGCAGCCGTACAGATTGCTGGGTTCGATCACCATTACGTTCTGGCCGGCCTGCACGTTATTGATCCCGCTTTGGCGGGTGCGGATCTTGCTGGTCATGGTTTCCCTCCATCGGATAGCGCAACATATTGATTATAGTCAGAGTAACCTACTGGCCGCGGGAGCGTACGTTTTTTCGGCCAAAGACTATAATTGAACCAGGGGCTAGAGTCCTCTAACCGCAACCCTCGCGCGGTGTTTGAGCCGCCAGTGGTGTGTTTCCGTTCGCCGATTGCGGTTGCGGCGAAATGAGGAGGTGTCTCATGGTCAATCATGTCTGGGGTCTGTTGGCACATCCCAATGCCGAGTTAAAACAGATCAAAAGCGAGAATGAAAGCGTCACGCACCTATACACCCACCACGTGTTGTTAATGGCGTTGATACCGGTCATCAGTGCGTTCATCGGTACCACTCAGACGGGCTGGCTTTCTGGTGAGGGGCAGGCGATCCGCCTGGATATGTTCACCGCGTTCTACACCGCTGTGGCATTTTATCTGCTGATGCTGGCCGGTGTGGCAGTCATGGGCAAAGTGATCCACTGGATGGCCCGACGTTATGAGTCGCGGCCAAGCCTGCATCTGTGCATGGTGTTTGCGGGCTATGTCGCTACCCCGATGTTCCTTAGTGGTCTGATTGCGCTGTATCCGGTGGTCTGGCTGTGTCTGTTTGTCGGGGTTATCGGTCTGGCCTACTCGGGCTATCTGCTGTATCTCGGCATCCCGCACTTCCTGAATATCGACCGTCAAGAGGGGTTTATTTTCTCGAGTTCGACCTTGGCTATCGGCATTCTGGTACTTGAGCTGCTGTTAGGGCTGACGGTGCTGCTATGGGGGTATGGTTCCTGGCTATTTTAACGTTAGCGCGATCGTAACCCCTCATACCCTGTGGTTTGAGGGGTTTTTTATTGCAAGAAGCCGTACTCACCCATCTGGATTTGTTGTTCCCGCCTGCTTATTATCAACCCAATAAATAGTATTAAATGGAACAATTGATGGCGACAATGAAAGAGGTGGCGCAGCGAGCCGGGGTTTCCGCTGCGACGGTCTCTCGGGTGATCAACAATACCGCCTATGTCGAGCCGGTGACCCGCGAACGTGTCGAAAAAGCGATGCGCGAGTTTAATTACCACCGCAACGCGGCGGCACTGGCGTTAGCCAAACGCAGTGGCAACATGCTGGGGCTGTTGACCGGTAACCTGGCCGATCCCTTTTTCTCGCGTCTGGCTCGTGGGGTGGAGGAAGTGACCCGCAAAGAAGGGGCCAAGCTGATGGTGTGCAGTGGTGGGCATCAGGCGGAGCGCGAAAAGGCCGGGTTGGATTTTTTGATTAATCAGGGTTGTGAGGCGATTGTCGCCCATATCACCCGCATGAGCGATGCCGATGTGCTGCGCTATGCCGCGCATACCCCCGGAATGGTCATCATCAATCGCTACTTTCCTGCCATTGCCAACCGCTGCGTCTGGCTGGATAACGTCAGTGCGGCTCAGGCTTCGACCGAATATTTGCTGCAACAGGGGCATCGGCGCATTGCCTGTGTGACCGCCGATTTGCCTATCGATGATCGCAAGCTGCGTTTGCAAGGCTATCGCAACGCGATGGCACAGGCGGGGATCGACGTTCCAGGAGAGTGGGTGATTAGCGTGCCCTTTGATGAGGAGGGGGGCGAATTGGCCGCAGAGCAAATACTTTCCAGCAATCATCACTTTACGGCCGCGGTGACGTTTAACGACGTGATGGCCGCCGGCATGATGCGAGCCTTGCATCAGCGCCAAATCCCCTTGCCGCAGCAGTTGTCGATTATCGGCTTTGATGATGTGGTGCTGGCGCGCTATCTGTATCCGGCGTTAAGTACCATGCACTATCCCATCGAACGTATGGCCAAACGGGCGGCCAAGCTGGCACTGCTGAGCCAGCAACAGCTTGGGCTACCGCCGCAAAATAACATGTTTAGCGCCGAACTGGTGCTGCGTGACTCGGTTACTCGCTGGCAGGGATCGCCTGTCTAGTGCCTGTACCGAGATCTACATCACAAAGTTATGCGCCATGAAAGCGGTTACATGGCTTGAGGCGCTAGCTCACACCCCGGTAAAGCTGGAACCACTACGCTAGCGGCACATCAATAACAACTCGGGGTGACCTATGGATGGTAAGAAAACGCTCAACCTTTGGCTGGCTTTGCTGCCGATCGTTGCCATGCTGACGCTGTTGATCGTCGGTTATGGAGTGTGGGAATTACGTATTGAACCGCTGTTACTGCTTTCGGCGGCCGTTGCTGCCGGGCTGGCATTGTGGCAGGGCTATCGCTGGGATGACATTATCAACTCGATCGTCAGCAAACTGGCCAAGGCCATGCCGGTGATCATGATCCTGATCTGCGTCGGCGGGCTGATTGGCACCTGGATGATCAGCGGCACCATTCCTTACATGGTGTACTGGGGGCTGAAAGTGATCAGCCCGCAATATATTCTGATCGCGGCCTTCTTCCTCACCAGCGTGATTTCCGTCTGTACCGGCACTTCATGGGGATCTGCGGGGACCGTCGGCGTCGCGCTGATGGGGGTTGCAGCAGGGCTGGATGTGCCATTGGCAGCGGCGGCGGGCGCGGTGGTTTCCGGTGCCTACTTCGGCGATAAAATCTCTCCGCTGTCGGATTCGACCAACTTTGCCGCTATCGTGGCCGAAACCGATCTCTATGCACATATCAAACACCTGATGTACACCACACTGCCCAGCTTTGTGCTGGCAGCAACCGTTTATCTGATCGCGGGTCATAGCAGCGTGGTGGGGACGGTTGCCACGCCACAACGGGTGACCGACATCATTGCAGGCTTGGAAAGCTTGTACCATTTCAACCTGCTGCTGATCCTGCCACCGGTGCTGGTGCTGTGGGGCGCAGTGACCAAACGGCCAGTGATCCCTGTCATGCTGGCGGCCTGCGTGCTGGCGATCGGTCTCGCCGTGGTAATGCAGGGCTTTAACCTGCAGCAAGGCCTGAACGCGTTGATGGATGGCTTCAATCTGTCGATGTTTGCTGAACGTGGGCACGATATCAGCGGCGTGATCGCCGATGTTCCGCGCTTGCTTAACCGGGGTGGCATGTTCTCAATGATGAGTACCATCCTGCTGGTATTGTGTGCCTTCTCGTTTGCTGGAGCGCTGACGTTGACCGGTGCGCTGACGGTAATTATCAACCGGTTGCTGCAAGTGGTGCATACCACGGGCCAACTGATCGCTGCCACGGTGGGAACCACGATCCTGGTCACCGGGGCTACCAGCGATGGCAAGTTGGCGCTGCTCATTCCGGCAGAGCTGTATAAGGACGCTTATCGCCGTATGGGATTGGACAACACCAACCTGTCACGCACCATCGAAGACGCCGGAACGGTGATTGAACCCCTTATTCCCTGGACGGCGGCGGGTGTTTATATGGCGACAACGTTGGGTGTCAGCACCCTGGATCTGTTGCCTTGGGCGGTACAGTGTTATGCGGCGGTCTTCTTCGCCTTGATTTACGGTTTTACTGGTTTTGGCATCGCCAAACTAGCCCCAGAGGTTCAGCAACAGGAGACGCCAAATGAAGCAGCCTGATTTCAACCAGGTGGTCGATCGCCATCACACCAGCTCGGTGAAATGGGATTTCATGGAGCACTATCTGCAATTGAGTGAAACCGATCTGTTGCCGATGTGGGTGTCCGACTTTGACTTTCCTTGCCCGCAGGCGGTGCAGCAGGCGCTGCATGCGCGCGTCGATCATGGCGTATTTGGCTATAGCGAGCGTGATGATGACTACTATCGTGCTGCCATTGAGTGGTTTGCTCAACGTCACCAATTATCGCTCGAGCGGCAATGGTTCACCTCGATCGAAGGGGTTGTACCGGGGATTGCGCTGCTGATCCAGATGCTCAGTCAACCCGGTGATGGCGTCGTGGTACAAGGGCCTTATTACGGCTCCTTCAAGAAGGTGATCACTCTCAATGGCCGACGGGTACTGGAGAATCCGCTACAGGAGCGGGAAGGAGAGTATCACTTTGACTTTATCCAGTTGGTCGAGTTGTTGCAGCGCGAGAAGCCGCCGTTACTGGTGTTGTGCAATCCACATAACCCGACCGGCCGTTGCTGGGATCGGCAGGAACTGACGCAATTGCTGACGCTATGCCAGCAACACGGGGTGACGGTGATCTCTGATGAGATCTGGGCGGATTTGATACTGCCGGAAGCTCGCTTTACCTCGGTGTTACACCTTGGGCCGCAGTGGCACGATAGGGTGATTGTGGCAACCTCGGCCAGTAAAACCTTTGGGCTGTCGTCGCTGCGCATCTCCAACTTCTTGATCCCGCATACGGCGCTGCGTGAGCAATTTGTCAAACGGCTCAATGCGCACGGGCTGGATGTTTTCAACGCGCTTTCCATGACGGCGGCGACCGCAGCCTACCAACAGGGCGGCCCGTGGCTGGATGCCTTGCTGGCTTATCTGGCCGAGAATCGGCGCTGGTTTGCACAGGCGTTGGAGCAGGCGGTTCCCTGGTGCCGAATGGTGACCGCTCAGGGCACTTACCTGGCCTGGCTGGATTGCCGTGCGTTGGGGTTGGATGATGAAGCTTTGCAGTTAGCCCTGCGTCAGCAGGCCAAGATTGCGCCTTCGATGGGGTGTGCATTCGGCGAGCAGGGGGAGGGATTTATCCGCATCAACCTCGGCTGCCCACGCGCCTATCTTGAAATGGCCGTTGAGGGGCTGGCCAAGCTTAATCCGTAGGATTTGGGTTTCCCTCTCCTGAAAAGGAGAGGGAACGTCAGGCTAAAGCATTAGCTATTGCTCACCACCACCAGTTTCTGGTTCACAAACTCCTTGATCCCCAGATCCGACAGTTCGCGGCCAAAGCCGGAACGTTTCACACCGCCAAACGGCAATTCAGGCGCGGTATCGGTCAATGAGTTGATATACACCATGCCGGTTTCGATACCGGAGGCCAGCTTTTTGGCGCGCTCGATATTGCTACTGAAGATGGCACCGCCAAGCCCGTAGTGGGAGTCATTAGCCAGCTTAACGATCTCTTCGTCATTTTTCACCACGTAGATCTGAGCCACCGGGCCGAAGAATTCAGTAAAATAGGCCGGGTTGTCACGGCTGATATGCGTGAGAATGGTCGGTTCGAAGAAGTTACCCTCATGCTGGAGCGCTTTGCCGCCCAGATGCAGTTTGGCCCCTTGTTTCACCGCGTCATTGACCTGTTCGATCAGCCCTTCCAGAGCGGACTTGGAGGATAGCGGGCCGAGCGTAGTTGATGCGTCCAGTGGATCGCCCATTTTCACCGCGCGGAAATGGTCGGTGAGCTTTTGCAGGAACTGTTCTGCCACTTTCTCCTGCACGATAAAACGCTTGGCGGCGGTACACACCTGCCCGGCATTGTTCAGCCTTGCCTGCGCGCCCACCTTGGCAGCTTTATCCAGATCGCAGTCATCCAGCACCACGAAAACGTCGTTACCGCCAAGCTCCAGCGTAGCCTTTTTCAGCTTTTTGGCTGCCTGAGCCGCCACTATGCTGCCCGCTTTTTCCGAACCGGTCAGCGCCACACCTTGCACCCGATCGTCGGCGATGATATCGGCTACCTGATCCTGGGAAATATACAGGTTGGTATAGGCACCTTTTGGCGCGCCGGCTTCATGGACCAGCTTTTCGAACGCTTCGGCGCAGTGCGGCACGATGCTGGCATGTTTGACCAACACCGGGTTGCCAGCCGCCAGATTAGGGGCTAGCACGCGCATCAGTTGGTAAAAAGGGAAGTTCCAGGGCTCGACCGCCATCAACACGCCAATGGGATGATGCTCCACCCAGGCTTCGCCAAGGCTGGACTCATAGCGTACCGGAGCCAGGAATTTTTGCGCATTATCGGCGTAGTAACGCGCAATCTGGGCGCACAGTTTGACCTCGCCACGGCTTTGGGCGATGAGTTTACCCATCTCAACGCTGGCAATGTTAGCCAGTTCCTCCACCCGGCTGTCCATCAGATCGGCCAATTTGTGTAGCACCGGCAGGCGCTGAGTGATATCACCTTTGGCCCAGTCGGAGTGATAAAGCGCATCGGCTTGTGCCAAGGCCCGCTCCACCTGATCGTCGTTATGCGGGGTATATTCTTTAATTAGCTGATTATTAAAAGGGTTTACTGTCTGGTACGGCATGAAATGCTCCTTTCGTCGCTCATGTTGACGCCTGACAGACGCCTTATGCAGAACATTAAGTCTAGACGACAGGGCTAAGAAGGAGGGGCAAAAAGGGCGGTAGCGCGTCAGCACCCCGCATGAGGGGGCCTAATATATCGAAATAGCCCCTCACCCCAGCCCTCTCCCGATATAGAGCTTAGGGATACTATATGCGCAGTGATGGGGAGAGGGAGTGTGCCCAGAGCCGCAGGTAGGTGCAGAAGTCAATGTGTAGCACGTTCAGTCCCCTCTCCTTGGGGAGAGGGTTAGGGTGAGGGGCAGGATAAAATGTTACTGGATGTTGTTACCCCAGTGTTTTTGCTTACTGGTTTTACCAATGCCGGGGTTAAAACTGTTGGTGGGATCGGCATCCTGATAGAACGCCTGTAAATCGGCTTTGGCATGATACAGATGGCCGACGTTGTGCTCGGCGGGATACTCCGCACCACGCTGATTGAGGATCGCCAACATCTGCTCCTTCAGCGCATGGCTGTCTGCCCCTTTTTTCACTACGTAATCCTGGTGGAATACGTGGCACATAAAGTGGCCGTAATACAGCTTGTGCACCAGTTGGCTGTCGATTTCCGCGGGCAGGGTTTCGAACCATTCGCTATCGTTGCGGCGTAAGGCGATATCCAATGCCAAAATATCTTCTACCTTATCGGCATGTACCGCGTGATAACGCACGGCGGCTCCCGCTGCGGCAAAACGATGCAGGAACGCTTTCTTGCCTTCTTCGGGCGTACAGACGAAAAAGTCCCCCTCTGCCTGGGCAAAGTAGCTTTGCAGATACTGTTGGGCCTCCGCTATCCCCGGTCCGGCCATTTTCAGCAGCAGGTGGTGCTCAAAGCGTTGGCGATACTGTTTCATACGCGGCGGCAGGTGGTTAGGAGCCAACTTGCTCAGCTTTTGCATCAGACTGTCGGTGAGATTGTGCGGGAGCAGCGGCAGTTTATTCAGCGTGGCGTCCACCCGGCCCTTCAGGGTGAAGAAGCGCGGCATCTGATCGGTGCCGAGCTTGTCGATCATCATAAAGGTGTCTTTGCCATACACCTCGGCGATATCGAAAATATCGCGGTGCATATACTCACCCGCCACCGGCAGATTCTCAAATTGGCTGAGCATATGGCGGCGCAGCTCGGTCAAGACGGCGGTATCGTTGGTACCGATATAGAACACCTGCTCTTTGTCTTCTTTGGCAAAGGTATCCAGACGTACCGCAAACACCGCCAGCTTACCGGCACAGCCGGAGGCTTCGAACAGGCGGCGTTTATCGGCGTTAAAACGGGAAGGGGTGTCGGCATCCACATCACGTACCCGGCTGGCGTATTCGTTATCCGAAGCGCGCAGCTCGCCGTGTTCAACATCCGTAGGCCGGTAATCACCCTTTTCCAGCCGGGTGAGGATCTCTTCCGGCGTATCGCCCAGCTTGATCCCCAGATGATTGACCAACCGTAGCTGACCATCGGCGTCCAGTTTGGCGTACAGTGCCATTTCGGTATAGGCCGGGCCGCGTTTGACCAGCGCCCCGCCAGAGTTGTTGCATATCCCACCGATCACCGAAGCGCCAATGCACGAAGAACCGATCACCGAGTGCGGTTCGCGGCCATAGGGTTTCAGCAACCTTTCCAGCTTATTGAGCGTACTGCCAGGGAAACCGACCACCTGCTTGCCGTTATCCAACACCTGAATATGATCGAGCCGCAAGGTGCTGACGATCACAATCTCGCGATCATAATCCTGGCCGCTGGGGGTGGAGCCTTCGGTCAAACCGGTATTGGCCGCCTGCATAATGACAATCTTGTCAGCAGCGACGCAGGTTTGCAGGATCTGCCACAATTGCAGCAGGCGGGTGGGGAACACTACGGCTAATGCCTTGCCACCGCCGGAGCGGAAGCCTTTGCGATAACGTTCGGTGCTACGCTCGCCGGTCAGCACTTGCGCACTACCGACGATATTTTTCAACTGAGTGATAAATGCCTGCGTCATGCCCATCTCCATGTCACCCGCCTGATTGTAACGGGAGTTTAATTGTTAATAGCGTTCCTGATATCCCGCCTCACGTTCTTCTGCGCGCAGCGTCAGGATCTCCACGCCGTCGGCAGTGACCGCCACAGTATGCTCCCATTGGGCGGAAAGTTTTTTATCGCGGGTGACCACGGTCCAACCATCTTTCTTCTGTTTGATGCGGTGGTCGCCCTGGTTAATCATCGGTTCGATGGTAAACACCATGCCTTCCTGCAACACCGTGCCGGTGCCAGGCTGGCCGAAGTGCAGCACCGCCGGGCCTTCGTGCATTTCGCGGCCAATGCCATGTCCGCAATATTCCCGTACCACGCTGTAACCCGCCTGTTCGGCATGGCGCTGGATGGCGTGGCCGATGTCACCTAGCGTAGCACCAGGCTTCACGGTTCGGATACCTTGCCACATCGACTCATACACGTTATTGACCAGCCGCTTGGCCACCGGGGTGATCTGGCCGATGCAATACATCTTGCTGGAGTCGGCAATAAACCCGTTGTTTTCCAGCGTAATATCTACGTTGACGATCATTCCGGAACGCAGGATTTTGCTGGCGGAAGGGATACCGTGGCAGATCACCTCGTCGATCGAGGTATTGAGCACGTAAGGGAAATCATACTGGCCTTTGCTGGCGGGGCGCGATTTCAGCTCATTAACGATAAAGGCTTCGGTACGGTCATTGATTTCCATGGTGGTGATCCCCTCACCGATCACCTCGTCGAGCATAGCAAACACCTTGGCCAGCAGTGCGCCGGAGTGACGCATGATGGCAATCTCCTGCGGCGTTTTGATCACAATATCTTTCACCCGACAATCTCCTTTAGCGTCAGCGCATTCTCTTTCATCATTTTCTTTACCAGTTGCGGATAGGTTAGCTCAGGATTGAGCTCTGCCAGCAGGCCGATCCTGATCCAATGTTCTGCCTGTGCGTTGATAGAACGCGACATGGTCAGGCTGGCGAGCCTGAGATCGTCATGCAAGGCATCAGAAATTTTTACGATCCCCATAACCTACTCCTGAAGTCAAAAATATACGAAGTGTATACGTTTTGGATGCTGCTGGTTTGTCATTCCGTGGCGTCAGCATTTTCGGCCGAATGGTAATTGCCGGGGCTGCTCAATGCGTTTATTGTGAAGGCTGGCTTTGTTGCCATGACATTTTCAAGAAGGATTTAGGGCGTGACTAAACTACGTGTTGGGGTGATCTTTGGGGGCAAATCGGCGGAGCATGAGGTTTCGCTACAGTCGGCAAAAAACATTCTGGATGCCATCGATAAAGACAAGTTTGACGTCACGCTGCTGGGGATCGATAAGCAGGGGCAGTGGCACCTTAACGATGCCTCCAACTTCCTGCTGAATGCGGAAAACCCGGCGTTGATCGCGCTGAACCACTCGAATAAAAACGTGGCGCTGGTCCCTGGGTATGAGAAACAACAGCTGATCCAGGCCGATGGTGCCGGTGCCTTGGGGCAGCTCGACATGGTATTCCCGATCGTGCATGGCACACTGGGGGAAGACGGCTCGCTGCAAGGATTGCTGCGTATGGCCAACATGCCGTTTGTTGGTGCGGGCGTGCTGGGTTCAGCGGTCAGCATGGACAAAGACGTCACCAAGCGCTTGCTGCGCGATGCCGGGTTGTCCGTGGCACCCTTTGTGACGCTGACGCGCTCTAATCGCAACAAATACACTTTTGCCCAATTAACGGCAAGCCTTGGGTTACCGCTGTTTGTTAAACCGGCGAACCAGGGTTCCTCCGTTGGCGTCAGCAAGGTACATGATGAGGCAGAGTTCGCACAGGCTATCGCTTTGGCATTCAGTTTTGACCACAAAGTACTGGTGGAGTCGGCCATTGTTGGCCGTGAGATTGAGTGCGCGGTACTGGGTAACGATAATCCGCAGGCCAGCGTGTGTGGCGAAATCGTTCTGAGCGATGAGTTCTATTCATACGACACCAAGTATATTAATGAGCAGGGCGCGCAGGTGGTGGTGCCAGCGGATCTTGAGCAGGACGTTAGCGACAAAATCCGCGATGTGGCATTGCAGGCCTTCAAAGCGCTGGATTGTTTAGGTATGGCACGCGTCGATGTTTTCCTGACGTCGGATAACCAGGTTATTATCAACGAAATTAATACGCTGCCCGGCTTCACTAATATCAGCATGTACCCGAAATTGTGGGGAGCCAGCGGGGTGAGCTATACCGAGTTGATTACTGCATTGATTGAGTTGGCGCTGGAGCGGCATCAGCAGGATCGCGGGTTAAACAGCTCGGTGTTTGATCGCCAGTAAATTGAGTTTCCTGGCACTCTTGCAGCTGAAGAGTGCCAGAGGATATCGATTTTATTTCACCGTCACATCGATATCGCCAAAGTACTTCTTGGAGAGCTCGCCAATGGTGCCTTGCTGCTTCACCTTGGCAATGGCCTCGTTGAGCTTTTTCAGCGTTGCGGTGTCGTCTTTACGCAAGCCGAAGGCGATGCCTTCTCCCAGGATTTTGTCGTCCTGTACCGCATCACCAACAAAGGCAAAGCCCTTACCATCTGGATGCGCCAGGAATCCACTCTGGCCGGCAGGAGCCATGATCAAGGTGGCATCCAGGCGGCCAGCGGTAAGGTCCAGATAGACCTGATTCTGATCCTGGTAGGACACCACATCGACTCCCTCAGGTGCCCAATGCGCCTTGGCGTAGTTTTCCTGAATCGAGCCCTGCAACACGCCGACATGTTTACCTGCCAGTGATTTGGCATCGGGTTTCAGGCCGCTGTCGGCCTTGGCGATCAGGCGGTTGGGTACTTGATAGATCGAATCGGTAAACGCAATCGCCTGCCTGCGCTGTTCGGTGACGTTCATCGCCGAGTTGATTACGTCAAATTTGCGCGCCTGCAACGCCGGGATCAGACTGTCGAACGAGGTTTCTACCCAGCTGCACTTGACCTGCGCGGCGGCACACACGGCGTTACCCAGATCGATATCAAACCCTTCCAACTGGCCGCTGGCGGATTTGGACTCGAAGGGCGGGTATAGCGCTTCAAGGCCAAAGCGCAGGCTGTTCTCTGTCGCTAGCGTGGAACCGGCTGCCAGTAAACATCCTGCGGCGATCAGCGTCTTTAATGTTTTCTTCATCGAGGTCTTTTTCCCATGGTAAGCAATCAATGGATCACACCTGGCACAGGCGGCGAGCGCCTTCTAACAGGGTGTCATTATCTTTTGAGAAGCTAAGCCGGATAATGCCGGTATCGGTGCCGTCGCTGTAGAAGGCCGACAGCGGGATGGTCGCAACCTTCGCTTCGCGGATCAGGCGCACCGCAAAGTCGTTGTCGCTTTCATTGCTGAAACCGCTAAAGCGGGCCAGCATAAAGAAACTGCCACGGCTGGGCAGTAATTCAAAGCGCGAACTTTGCAGCGCGTTGGCTAGCAGATCGCGTTTTTGCTGGTAGAACTCCGCCAAGCCCAGGTAGCTCTGTGGATTATTCAGGGCGGTGGCAAAGGCATATTGCATCGGCGTATCGGCAGAGAACACCATAAATTGGTGCACCTTGCGGATTTCTTCCATCAGGGTGGCCGGTGCCATGCAGTAGCCCACGCGCCAGCCGGTGACGTGATAGGTCTTGCCGAAGGAAGAGACGATCACGCTGCGCTCTGCCAGAGCAGGATGGCAGGCCATGCTGTGATGGATGCCGCCGTCGAACACCACGTGCTCATACACTTCATCGGAAAGAATGACGATATCGGTGTTACGGGTCAGGGCCGTCAGGCGCTCGATATCGTGCTCGGTAAATACGCTGCCGGTAGGGTTGTGCGGACTGTTGACGATAATCATGCGGGTTTTGCTGTTGATTGCCGCGGCGACCTCATCCCAGTCAATGGTTAAATCCTGTAGGGAAAGCTTGATGGCTACCGGCGTGGCACCTTGCAGACGCACGATAGGGGCATAGCTGTCGAAGGCCGGCTCGAAATAGGTCACTTCATCACCGGGATGCACTAACGCACTGATGGCGGAGTACAGCCCTTCGCTGGCGCTGGCGATCACCGTGATTTCGTCGTCGGCGTCGAAGCGTGCGCCATACAGACGTTCAACTTTGTCCGCCAGTGCATGACGCAGTGCGGCCACGCCACTCATCGGGGCGTATTGGTTATGTCCTGCACGCATGGCTTGGGCAACGCCCTCGACCAGTTGCACGTCGCAGGCAAAATTGGGAGCACCTTGCGACAGATTCAAGGCGTGATGTTCGGCGCTCAGTTGGCCGATAACGGTGAAAATGGTGGTGCCAACGTCCGGCAGTTTCGAACGTTGCGAGCAGGCGCTCTGCATGGTGGGCTCCTGGCAAAAGAATCGGGTGTCGAATGATTAAGCATCAGTTAGGATGGGCTAACAAGAGAAAATTCGTCATGCTTGCCATGCAGTCAGATCATGGCTGGTAATGAAAATAAATGCAGCTATTGAGACTTGTTATGCAAACATCATTGCCCTCGCTCGACGTGCTGAAAACCTTTGTGGTGGTGGCCGAGCGCCTCAATTTTACCCATGCAGCCCAAACGCTGCATCTGACACAGGGCGCGGTCAGCCGCCAGATCCTGGGGTTGGAACAGCAGTTGGGTTATCCGCTGTTCAGCCGCCGAGCGCGCGGGCTGACGCTAACGCCACAGGGTGCGCAGCTATTGGCACCGGTACAGCTGGCGTTAGAGCAACTGGCACAAGCGCTGGCCAAGGCCGGGGAACAGCCGGGGACGTTGCGCGTCAAATGCCCAACCTGCGCGATGCGCTGGGTATTGCCGCGCATCATTCGCCTGCAGAATGAGCGGCCAGAGATGCACATCGAACTGACCGCGTCGGTGTCACACGGGCTGGATTTTGGCAGCGAACATTTCGATGCGGCGGTGGTGTTCGGCAAGCCGCAGGGCAAACGGCTGGTGGTACACCATTTATTTGATGAGATCCTGACGCCGGTCTGTACCCCAAACTATCTGCCCGATCTGGCTCAACCTGTGGAACCTGCCGATTTGGCAGAGACCACCTTGCTGCATCCCACGCGCGATCGCCGCGACTGGCTGCTGTGGTTGAAGGCGGCGGGGCAGACCACCTTGCCTTCCGCCAAGTCACAGCATTTCGATACGCTCGATCTGGCCATGAGCGCTGCGTTGCAGGGCTGTGGTATCGCCATCGGCGATCTGTGCCTGCTGGAAGAGGATATTCAGGCTAACCGCATCATCACGCCGTTCCCCATCAGCGTGGTCAGCGGTGCCGCCTATTATCTGGTTTATCCCGAACACGCGGTGGTGCCTGCTTCATTAACCCGACTGGTCGAGTGGTTGGGGGCCGAGGCACAAGCCAGCCGGACCAGATTGCATCATCTGTTGACGTCAACGCAGACGAATTGATTCTGCTATGGCAAACTGCGTGCTCACATCTATTAATATGCCTGGCCGCCACTGGCGGCGGGGACGTGCCTGAGAATCAAAATATGAAATGGCTTTGTGTGGTGAGTATGTTGTCCGGTCTGGCTATCAGCCCGGTTTTTGCGCAGGAAACCAGCGTGACGCAGGGGATCAATGCGCAGCAGCGTGATGCTTTTGTCGCCAACCTGATGAAACAGATGACGCTGGAAGAGAAAATCGGCCAGTTGCGCCTGATCAGCGTTGGGCCGGATAACCCGAAAGAGGCCATCCGTGATGGCATCAGTAAAGGGCAGATCGGCGCCATCTTCAATACCGTGACTCGCCATGATATCCGCGTGATGCAAGATCAGGCCATGCAGCTCAGCCGCCTGAAGATCCCACTGTTTTTTGCCTATGACGTGGTACACGGTCAGCGTACCGTTTTCCCAATCAGCCTGGGCTTGGCAGCCAGCTTTGATATGGAGGCTATCGCTCTGAGTGGCCGCGTTTCGGCACAGGAAGCCAGCGACGACGGCCTCAACATGACCTTCTCGCCGATGGTGGATATTACCCGCGATCCGCGCTGGGGCCGGGTCTCCGAAGGGTTCGGTGAGGATACCTGGCTGGTATCGAAGATCGCTAAAGTGATGGTGGATGCCTACCAGAATGGCGATCCGTCCAAGCCGGGATCGGTGATGGCCAGCGTGAAACACTTTGCCCTGTATGGTGCTACAGAAGGGGGGCGCGACTACAACACCGTTGATATGAGCCCGTTGCGTATGTATCAGGATTACCTGCCGCCGTATAAAGCGGCGGTGGATGCCGGCAGCGGTGGCGTGATGGTATCGCTCAACTCGATCAACGGCGTGCCTGCGACCGCCAACCCGTGGCTGCTGAAAGATTTGTTGCGCGACCAATGGGGTTTCAAAGGCATTACCATCAGCGATCACGGTGCGATTAAAGAGCTGATTAAACACGGCGTGGCGCAGGATGCGCGTGACGCGGTGCGCCTGGCGATCACCTCCGGTGTCGACATGAGCATGAGCGACGAGTATTACGACCAATACTTGCCAGGGCTGGTGAAGGAGGGCCTGGTTTCAGAAAGCGAGATCGACCGCGCCTGCCGCGATGTGCTCAATACCAAATATGATATGGGCCTGTTTAAAGATCCGTATAACCACCTTGGCCCGGTGGGCTCCGATCCGCAGGATACCAATGCCGAAAGCCGTCTGCACCGTGCGGAAGCCCGCGTGATTGCCCGCAAGACCATGGTGTTGCTGAAAAATGACCACCAGACGCTGCCATTGCAAAAGCAGGGCACCATTGCGTTGATCGGGCCGATGGCCGACAGCCAGCGCGATATCATGGGCAGTTGGTCGGCGGCAGGCGTGGTGAAGCAGTCGATCACCGTGCGCGAAGGGTTGCAGAACGCGGTGAAGGATAAGGCCAACATCCTGTATGCCAAAGGGGCCAATATCACGCAGGATAAAAGCATTATCGATTATCTGAATGAATATGAGCCCGCGGTGGCCTTTGACACGCGCTCGCCACAGCAGATGATCGATGAAGCGGTGAACATCGCCAAACAGGCCGACGTAGTGGTGTCGGTAGTGGGTGAAGCGCAGGGGATGGCCCATGAAGCCTCCAGCCGGGCAGATATCACTATTCCGCAAAGCCAGCGCGATCTGATTGCGGCGTTGAAAGCCACCGGCAAGCCGCTGGTACTGGTGCTGATGAATGGCCGCCCGCTGGCGTTGAGCTGGGAAAGTGAACATGCAGACGCCATGCTGGAAACCTGGTACAGCGGTACCGAAGGCGGCAACGCCATCGCCGATGTGCTGTTTGGCGACTATAACCCTTCCGGCAAGCTGCCCATGACCTTCCCACGTTCGGTGGGGCAGATCCCGATGTATTACAACCATCTGAATACTGGCCGTCCGTTCGGTAAGGAAAACCCAGGCAAGTACACCTCGCGTTACTTTGACTCGCCAAATGGCCCGTTGTACCCGTTCGGTTATGGCCTGAGTTATAGCCAGTTTGAACTGTCGGACTTCAAGCTTTCCAGCCCGGAAATGGCGCGCGATGGCAAAATTACCGCCAGCGTGATGCTGAAAAATACCGGCAAGTACAACGGCGCTACCGTGGTACAGCTGTATGTGCAGGATGTGACCGCCTCGGTCAGCCGCCCAGTCAAGGAGCTGCGTAACTTCAAGAAGGTGACGTTGCATGCGGGGCAGCAACAGCGGGTGGAATTACCCATTACCGAGGATGATCTGAAGTTTTATAACGCCAGCCTGAAATGGAGCGCGGAGCCGGGCAAATTCAACGTGTTTGTCGGTCTGGACTCGGACAACGTGCAACAGCAGAGCTTTACTCTGAAGTAAGTTTGTGAGTGTTTACACTCGCTGTATCCCCCTCATCCCAACCCTCTCCCACAGGGAGAGGGAACTAGTCCTGCGTCGTTAGTTGGCAATGTTGCACTACGGTAGGGGCGCTGCATGCTGCGCCCGTGTCAAGGTCAGATACGGGGGGCAAATTATGGCACGTTCGGTCCCCTCGCCCTTTGGGAGAGGGTGAGGGGACCGAGTGACAATAGAAGCCTCATTCGTCGCCAACAGGTTCGATAACAACCATCGGGAGAGTGCACCATGAAGAGATATCTGGACTGTAGCGCCAGCGATCTGGCCAACATCAGCAAAGACGAGCTGATCTACGCCATCCGTGCCAGTGAAGGGCGTATCCTGGTCAGTGAAAGTATTGCGGTGACTCAGCCATTGCTCAATAACGTCACCAATGCCGAACTGGCCGCCAGCCAGGGGGCCGACCTGCTGCTGTTGAATCTGTTCGATGTTAATCAGCCGCATATTGCCGGGCTGCCTGCCGATGTTGCACCCGAAGACGCCATACGTGAGCTACAACGGCTGACCAGGCGCGTTATTGGCGTAAACCTGGAGGCCGTCGATCCGGCGTTTGCCACCGCGCATAATGAGTTCTGGCAGATGACGGCAGGGCGTGCCGCCACGGCAGAAAACGCCCGTAAACTGTATGAGCTGGGTGCCCGCATGGTGGTATTGACCGGCAACCCGAACAACGGCGTCAGCAACCAGGCCATCGCCGAGGCGCTGAAACACATTCGTGATGAAGTGGGTGACAAGCTGGTGCTGGTCACCGGGAAGATGCACAGTGCCGGGATTGTGCGCGAAAGTGGCAGCCAGTTAATCACCGAACAGGATATTGCGTTGTTTATCGAAAACGGCGCCGATAGCGTCCTGCTGCCCGCACCGGGAACCATCCCCGGCATGTCGCAGGAAAAGGTCGCTGCGTTGATTGCCTTCACTCAGCAGCAGGGCGCGCTGGCGATGACCGCCATCGGTACTTCTCAGGAAGGGGCCGATGTCCAAACCATCCGCCAGATTGCCCTGATGAGCAAAATGGCCGGGGCCGATCTGCACCATATCGGCGATACCGGTTACCTTGGCCTGGCGCTGCCGGAGAATATTTTTGCCTACAGCGTGGCGATCCGTGGTGTTTGGCATACTTATACGCGCATTGCCCGCTCGGTTAATCGCTAACGTTTATTCCCCCCTCACCCTAGCCCTCTCCCTTTGGGAGAGGGCTAGGGTGAGGGGGGGCGCTTTCGCTATCTATTCACCTTTTCATGTCTTGTTTGATCCGGCTGATTGTTTCAATGTGGCTATCGCTATATGATTTTATATATAACGATAACCCATAGAGACCACCTTATGTTTAAACGTATTCCTCGCTTATTACTGATTTTGCTTGTTTTTTCCTCCAGCGTTTTTGCGGAGCGCCAGGTCACCGATCAACTGAACCGTACCGTCACCCTGCCGGATCACATCACCCGCGCCGTGGTGTTACAACATCAGACGTTAAACCTGTTAGTACAGCTTGATGCCATGCCACAGGTGGTGGGGGTGCTCAGCAGCTGGCAGAAACAGCTGGGGCCAAACTATCTGCGTCTGGCTCCGAGCCTGGCCAAGATGCCAATGCCGGGCGATCTCACGGCGGTCAATATCGAAAGCTTGCTGAGCCTGCATCCGCAGGTGGTGTTTGTCGCCAACTATGCTCCGGCGGATATGATCGCCCAGATCGAGCAGGTAGGAATTCCGGTGGTAGCCATTTCTTTGCGTCGTGAACCGGCGGATCAGGCCGGGAAAATCAACCCGGTGCTGGAAGATGAAGATCAGGCCTATAACCTCGGTTTGCAGGACGGTATCCGCCTGATTGGCAAAGTGATGGGGCGTGAGGCCCAGGCGGAGGCGATGGTGAAAGATGTCTTCCAACAGCGCGCACAGGTAGCCGCTCGCCTGCAAGATATTCCAGAGGCACAGCGGGTGCGGGTCTATATGGCTAACCCGGATCTCACCACTTACGGCTCGGGTAAATACACCGGTCTGATGATGCAGCACGCAGGCGCTGTCAACGTAGCGGCAAAAGATATCCAGGGCTTCAAGCAGGTTTCGATCGAAGATGTGCTGAAGTGGAACCCGGCGGTTATCTTTGTGCAGGAGCGCTATCCTGAAGTCGTACAGCAGATCCTCACTTCACCACAATGGCAGCAGATTGATGCAGTGAAACACAAACGGGTTTACCTGATGCCAGAATATGCCAAAGCCTGGGGCTATCCAATGCCGGAAGCCCTGGCGTTGGGGGAACTCTGGATGGCAAAAGCGCTCTACCCACAGCGTTTTCACGATGTCGATCTACAGCAACATGTCGATGCGTATTATCAGCACTATTACCGCGCCAGTTGCTGCCAGACCGTGAAATGAAGCTGGGGTTATTACTACTGCTAACGGCCTGTTGTGCGCTGCTTTCTTTGGGCATTGGCCGTTATCCGGTATCGGCTGGTCATAGCCTGATGATTTTGCTGGAACCGTTTATCGGCCAGCATGCAGATATCACGGCAATCGAGCGGCAGGTGATCCTTGGTGTACGTGTCCCACGTGTGCTGTTAGCCATGGGGGCGGGGGCGGCTCTGGCATTATGTGGGGCGGCACTGCAAGGGGTCTTTCGTAACCCGTTGGTCGATCCGCATATTATCGGCGTTTCCTCCGGGGCGGCCTTTGGCGGGACCTTGGCTATCCTGCTGGGCCTGCCGATGTTGATGCTACTGTTCTGTGCCTTTGTGTTCGGCATGTCGGCGTTGTTGCTGATTTTTGCCATCACCAGCGCCATCGCCCGGCGCAATATTCTTTCGCTGGTGTTGGCCGGGGTGATCCTCAGCGGTTTCTTTTCTACCTGTGTCAGCCTGGTGCAATATCTGGCCGATAGCGAAGAAAAGCTCCCCAGCATCGTATTTTGGTTGTTGGGCAGTTTTGCCACTGCCAACAGCCACAAACTACTGATGTTATTCCTGCCGTTGCTGCTGGCCGGTGGCCTGTTGCTAGGCCTGCGCTGGCGCATCAACCTGCTTTCCTTGGGGGATGAAGATGCCGCCGCGCTGGGGATTAACGTTGAACGCACCCGCTGGTTGATCCTGACGCTATGCGCGGTGATTGTGGCCGCACAGGTGGCCGTCAGCGGCAGTATTGGTTGGGTGGGCCTGCTGATCCCGCATTTGGCCCGTTTGCTGGTGGGGCCAGACCACCGGCGTCTATTACCGGCTGCCATGTGCCTTGGGGCGTTGTATATGGTGTTGATCGACGATTTGGCACGCACGTTGAGCAGCAGCGAAATCCCGCTGGGCATTCTCACCGCGTTAATTGGTGCGCCTTTGTTTGCTTTGCTGTTGCGGCGGGCGCAAGTGAGAGGTTGGAATGGTTGAAACGCTCTTACAGGTCAACAACCTGAGCTTTGGCTGGCCAGGACAGCCAACATTGTTCCAGCAGCTCGATTTGCAACTGCAACGGGGTGAAGTGCTGGCGGTGCTTGGCCCCAACGGGCGTGGCAAAAGCACCTTGATGCAACTCTTGTTGGGCACTTTACCGTTGCACCAAGGGAGCGTGTCTCGTCACTGCGGGCTAGGATTTGTGCCGCAATATTTCACGCCGCCGTTTGCCTACAAGGTGCTGGATATTGTGCTGATGGGGCGGGCGCGGCATGTGAAGCTATTTCGCTCGCCTTCGGCTCAGGATCATCAGTTAGCCAAACAGGCGCTGCATGCGCTGGATATGTTGGCATTTGCCGATCGTGAGTTTGGCAGCCTTTCCGGCGGGCAGCGCCAATTGGTGCTGATAGCCCGTGCGTTGGCGATGGCCTGTGAAGTTCTGATCCTTGATGAGCCGACCTCGGCATTGGATTTGCACCATCAGGACAAGGTGCTAACGATGATCGACCAACTGGCGCGTGAACGGCAAATGGCGGTGATCTTTTCTACTCATCAGCCCAACCACGCCCATGCGGTGGCGGATCGGGCATTATTGCTGGGAGCGGAAGGACGGCATCAGTTAGGTGATTGTCAGCAGGTGCTGACGGCGGAAAATCTCTCGCCGTTGTTTCAACTGCCGATTGAGCGGTTATCAGTGCCCTTTGCTGGTAGCCATCTGGAAACGTTGGTGCCCATCTTCCACAGCCTGCGGGAGCGTAACCGTGAATAGCATAACTCTGTTTGCCGCAGGTAGCCTGCGGCTGGCGTTCACTCCACTGCTGGCAGAGTTCGAGCAACAAACCGGTCAGCGAGTTGAAGCCACCTTTGGCCCGGCTGGATTATTACGGCAACGTATTGAACAAGGCGTAAGGCCGCAGATATTCGCCTCTGCCAACCTTGAACATCCACAGCGATTAGTGGCTAATGGTATTGAGCAGGCGGTGCAGCCGTTTACCTGTAATCACTTGTGTGCCACGGTGCGCAATATTCCGGCGTTAACGCAGCCGGATTTACTGGCGTTACTGTGTGATCCCCAATGGCAGGTCGGCACCTCGACGCCGCTGGCCGACCCTTCCGGCGATTATGCCCAACAGTTATTCGATCGTCTGGAGCAATTATTGCCAGGGCAGGGGGACGTGTTGCGTAGTAGGGCGGTGGCGTTGGTCGGAGGAGCAGATTCGGCACCGATACCGGCAGGCCGGCTGGCGGCGGAATATCTGATTGCAACGCATCAGGCAGATATCTTCCTTGGCTACGCCAGTTATGCCGAGGCATTAGCCACCTGTCCAGAGGTAAAAGTGCGTAGTTTGCCAGCCGCGCTCGACTTCAAGGTGACTTATGGATTGTGTCTATTGGAGGAGGGGAGTGTGGCAGCGCAGGAGTTGGTCGCCTTCATTCTCAGTGCACAAGGACAGCAGATTTTGCAGCGAATGGGGATGCTGCCTCTGAATTAAGGCTTTGATATCAATATCATTAATTTAGTAAGTTAATAAGTTGTCAGCTTGTTAATCTATTACTTAAACTTGCCAGCTTCCGAGTTTGTTAACTTGTTAAGCTGGCAATTTTTTGAGTGGTCAGATCTTCTTTAGCAGCGTCAGCAACTGCGCCTCGCTCTTGTCGGCCAGGCTGTCGATGGCCAACTTGATCACGTCGGAACGGGTAATGCGTACGATGCCGTTACGCGCGGCATGGCCAATCACGTCGTCGATCATTTCCACGTGGTTATCCGTCAGGCTGACGGACAGCGCTTTATAGATGCGCTTACGGCCCTGGGGTTTTTCGGCGGCTGCGGCAGGGGCGGGAACAATCAACGTATGCGACGTGGCGCTGTTGATAAATTCATCTTCGGACATGCGGTGCGTTGGGGTACGCTTTTTCACAGGATCACCTCGGTTACCAGGCTTTCGATTTCGTGCTGGGCCTTTTCATTGCTCGCTTCATGTACGGTTAGCGCTTCGCCCCAGGCATCGCGATAAATTTTGCGATCGCATAGGCGATTGTTCACCAGCTTCAGCTCTGGGTATTCGCTCAGCACTTCGGCCGCTTCGTTGGCTTCGTTAATGAAGATATTGGTTGGGCACAGGTTCAACACAATGTGGCCTTTCACCTTTTCATTGTATTCCTGCGCGGTGGAGAACATCTCGGACAGGTAGCCGATGGTATCCAGGTCCATCTGTGAAGGGCGCAACGGCGAGATAAACAGATCGGCGGCCAGTAGCCCAGAGCGCAATTCTGCACTGTCGCGGCCAGCGGTATCGACAATCACATAATCGTAATGACGATTCAGTTCCAGCAGGGTTTCTTTGATCTTGCCAGAGGCGGCTACCACCGGGATCTGTGGCACGCCTTCGACATTCTGGCGGTCGTTGAACCAGGTCATGATGGATTTCTGGTCATCGGCATCGACGATGATGGCCGTTTTTTTCTTTTTGAGGATCAGATATCCGGCGATGTTTACCGCCATGGTCGATTTCCCGACGCCACCTTTCTGCGAACCGATCAAAACAATCATGCTGCCATCTCTCAAGTTGCCAAGCGGATAACTTATCAACCAACTAACTTAATAAGTTAATGCGCTTGTTAGGTTGGTAATTAAATGAGTTAACAAGTGCGTATGACGACAATATGCCCCATTGGCGGCGACTTGCCAAGTAGCTAAAGTCTTAACTTGCGGGTTTGTTTATCTGGCAACTTAATAACTTGATAGGTTATTAAGTTGGCGGAAAGCCACGAAAAGGCGCTAATTCAGCCTAAGTTAATAGCTTGGCAAGTTGTTAATTTGAGCGGTGATTAAGGTAGCAAGCAGGCAAAGGGAGAACTGGGCGCAGCGTGTGGATAATCGGGGGCTGCGTGTGGCTAATCGGGCGCAGCATGCAGCGCCCCTACAATTAACTGGTGGAGTCTACTTTTTCATCATGTTTTTCAGATTGGCAAAGGGGTTATGCGTGGCTAGCCCTATGTCTTTCTGTGCATCTTCACCAGCGACCACCGTGGAGCCATACTGGTCGGCTTCGGTGTATTTTGAGTGCTCGTGATCGTGGCAATACAGGCACAGCATTTCCCAGTTGCTACCGTCCTCTGGGTTATTGCTGTGGTCATGATCGATGTGATGCACCGTTAGCTCACGCAGGTTGGAGTAAACAAATTCACGTGAACAGCGCCCGCAAACCCACGGGAAGATTTTCAGTGCTTTTTCGCGGTAGCCGGTTTCCAGCCTCGCGTAGTTTTTTGGAATGAATGCCATGGTGTGCCTACAGGATCAAAATGATATTACGCTCAATATTACCACAGACTTCCTGCAGATCCCTCAGGCAAGCGATTGGAATCGCTCTACCGCCCACTCGATAAACACCCGCAGTTTGGCACTGAGATGGCGGTTGGAGGGATAAACCACGTACATCTGTTCATCCGGTGGTTGCCAATTATCCAACAGGCTGATCAATTCGCCGTTGTCCAGGTGCGGCTGTGCCATAAAACGAGGTGTTTGGATGATACCCAGGCCAGCCAACCCGGAGGCTAGATGCGCGTTACTTTCGTTAACGCTGACCTGGTAGCGGTGCAGGATATCAATGGTTTTGCCTTGATCGACAAATTGCAGCGGCTGGATACGGTCGTTCAGTGCGTGGCGATAGTGTGCCAGCGGATATCCCTGTTCGAGATCGCAAGGATGTTGTGGAGTGCCGTGGCGGGCAAGGTAGGCTGGCGTAGCGCAGGTCACCCATTGCAATGCGAACAAGCGCCGGGCGATCAGGCTAGAGTCGGCCAAAGGGCCGCTGCGGATCACGCAGTCTGCACTGTCATTGATTAAATCGATGTTGCGATCGCCCACGCCCAGGTCGATCTGGATCTGGGGATAGCGGGCGATAAACTCAGGCAGGGCGGGCAACAGCACCAACCTTGCAGTAGAACCTCCCGCATCAATGCGCAATACGCCCTGCGGTGCGGATTGCGACTCGGTCATGCAGCCTTCCATCTGCTCCAACTCCGCCAGCCATTTTACCGTACGCCGGTAATAACACTCGCCCTCTGAGGTGACCGAAACGCTGCGGGTAGTACGTTGGAACAGTTTGGTTTGCAGGTGATTTTCCAGGTTCTGGATCAGTTTGGTGACGGTGGCTTTTGGCATACGCAGCGAATCGGCGGCACGGGTAAAGCCGCCGGTTTCCACCACGCGATTAAACACACGAATAGCTAGCAGATGGTGATCCATAACGCTCTCGATACCTTGCCCCGGCACATTGCCGGGGCTGTTTCTACAGGGAAATAATGATTATGGCTGCTTAATGCTAATCATGCTGCTGCGTAATGACCAACCAAATACCAGCATAGCCGACAGGATCAGTGCGCCGCCGAACAGCATCGCGCTGCTGACGCCTTGCCAGTCAACCACTTCGCCGCCAAGCAGCGCACCCGAGGCCAGGGCAATCTGGATCACACACACCAATAATGCCTGCCCGGCTTCGGGGGCCTGGGGAACGGCGGCAAACATCCAGTTGGTGGCACAGACCGGCACCGCGCCAAATGCCAACCCCCAGACCAACACCATCAAGGTAGCTCCAGGGATCCCGCTCAGGATTGGCGAAACAATCAGGATTGCGGCCAGCATGGCGGTGATCAGGATAAAGGTGGCGCGCAGGCTATGCTCCGCCAGCCGCTCCCCTAGGAAGGTACCCAGTAAACCAATGGCACCATAAGCGAGCAGTTGCAACGAGATAGCCGTCGGGCTAAGGACGAAGACCTGTTGCAACAGCGGGCGCAGGTAGGTGTAGGCGGCAAAGTGGCCGATAAACAGCAGCACGATAGCGATTAGCCCAATACGTGCCATCGGCAAACGGAACGGCAACAGCAGATCGCTCGGCGTTACCGGGCGGCTTGGTGGTACCGAGGTGAGCAGGCGCATTTGTGCCAACAACACGATGCCAGCCAGTGCCGCACCGCCAAAGAACGCGGCGCGCCAACCGAACAGATCGCCAATCAATGCTCCCGCAGGGACGCCGCATACCGCGCCGACGGAAATGCCGCTCAGGATCAGCGCGGTCGCCCGGCCTTGGCTGGCAACCGGCACCAGATGGCGGCCATAGTTGGCGGCGAAAGACCAGAAACCGCCGACGCAGACGCCCAGCAGCACGCGGCCAAGCAGCATGATGGGGAAGTTGACCGCCAACGCGGAAACCAGATTGGAAACGATCAGCAGTGTGGAGAGGCCCAGCATCAGCAACCGTCGATCAAGCCGTCCAGAGAGCAGGCTCAGAACGGGAGCCGCCACGGCGGCGACCACGCCGGGTATGGTGACCATCAGACCGGCTTTACCGGTGCTGACATCCAGGGAGGGGGCGATGTTGGTGAGTAACCCGATGGGCAGGAACTCGGTGGTGACCATGACAAAACAGGCGACCGTCAGCGAGAAGATCGCCAGCCAGGGTGATGATGCAGGTTTTTCTTTATTATTTAACATAGTAGCGCTCATCTCAGGTGAATACGCACCTCGTACGACAGCTGTACGAGTGATCGGGATCACAATTTACGCAGCGATGCGCGGCGAATAAATCCATCTGCGGTGGTTACACTGTTTCCACTGGGGAATAATCATCTGAAGCAAGCGTTGGCGCGGGTTGGCGGGATGAAAAAGGGAAAAAGACATTTTCGCATAAGTTTATGCTGTGAGCGCTAAGTCGCGACTCCGGCCTGGCAGCACAGAAGGCCGAATCGGAGCCTACTTCCGAATTGCAAGCCACTAGTCCCCCTCTGGGTGTGGCTGGTGATCATCACGTAGAGCTGAATTAGCAAGTTAATAAAACTTTGCACTTCCAGGGGGGTAATGTTGCTCACTTCAACCGTAAATGATAATAGCTACCACTTTAATTATTATTTTATTGCCGAATTAAGAATAAAGTCCGTAAATACGCTGTTATTCCTAATTACCAAGAAGGTTTTTGATATTCGAATGTTTAAAATGGTGTTGATTTAATTGGTAAAAAACTGCATTTCAAGACTTTTCCTAGAAACTATCAACCTTCTCTTACATCTTCCTCAGAGTCGTTCCTATCTAATAACCTCAGTTGCAAAAGGTAGTGGGCTTACATCCGGCCGGAGTGCCAGGAAACCGCAGCACTACTAATATCGGTTTTCCAGGGCAGTACCAAAAAAGGGACTTGAAGATGAACCAGGTAAGGGTCGCTTGCATAACGAATAACTCTTATTTAAGACTGGCATTGCTGTATGTCTTTTCGACGTTAAGAAGAGAGCGCAGCTATTTACCTGAGGTAAAGCTGGTTTTTTTTAACAACTATCTCGCCTTTAAATCCCGGCAGGATGACAATAGCTACTACAACGGCGTTGTTATTGATAGTTGCGGTAATTTCTTTGATTTGGTCAAGCTGTTTGAAAGCCTTCCTCAGCAGTTTTGCGATGAGGAAGTTATTACCCATTGTGCTTTTTTACATGATAAAAAATATCTGACGACATTAATTAATGATACCCAGGATGAATCTATTGTCTGCATCGATAAAGATGTGGATATGGTTTCGTTCTTTCATCAATTGTATGTTTTTATTAAAAAAATAGAAGTCGCCATGAATGGCTGTATGCAGTCTGGCCGCAGCGAAAATTTCAAATGTTATGACTTTTATAAGAGGAAGTTAACCACGCCGGAGTTAAGCACCTTGAACGATATAATGAGGGGCGTCTCCCTCGTTGATATTGCCTTAACACGTAATCGAAGTGTTAAAACTATCACCAGTCATAAAATAAACGCCTTAAAAAAGCTTGGTGTAAAAAGTATGTCTGATTTGTTAGTAAGACGCTAATAACGTGATGGGGGATTTAATATGGAATTTAGAGTAAGTGAGCCACACCCAGGGAATCTATTCTGAAATCTATTTTGATTTTACAGGATTAGATAATCACGCGAGTCACTGCGCGTGCATAATACTTTTTATTGGAACAAGCTTATGAATACGATATACCCAATAAACCTCAAG
>NZ_AYMQ01000054.1 GCF_000633355.1 Serratia sp. H1w | reverse complement strand
GAATTCAATCGGTATTGACAGATAGTCACATTCCGTGCGATTACCCCGGTAAATGAGGTGATCGTATTGCGCGGGATCCAGATACTGGACCGCCGACAGGGAACCTCCTCGATCGCACAAGGCACTCAGCTGGCTCAGGATATGCCGGTAGGTGGCAATATAGTTCTGTACCGTCTGCGCGCTGAACAGCGAAGTCGCATAGTTGAACACACCGCCGATCGCCTCTTCACTGTCATCCATCATCACGGTCAGGTCGAACTTCGCGGCCTTATAGGCTCCGTCTTGCGCGTCATACTGCTCAAAACGGCCTTCCCCCGCCGTGCGTCCCGCCGCACCAAACGACTGGAGGCTGAACATCACCTGGAATATCGGGTGCCTGGAGCTGTCTTTTTCCGCCTTCAGCACCTCCACCAGTTTTTCAAACGGCAGATCCTGATGGGTGTGCGCCTCATTCACCTGCTGTCCCGTCTGGTCGATAAACGCGCTGACCGGCTGACTGGCGTCTATCTGGCGTCTCAGCACCAGCGTATTGACGAACAGCCCCATGGTTTCTTCCACCCCAGGGTAATGCCTGCCTGCTATCGGCGTTCCCAGCACGATATCCTGCTGGTTGCTGTATACCCCCAGCAGCAGGTAATAGCCACTCAGCAGCACCGTGTACAGGCTGACGTTCAGCGACGCAGCCAACGCCCGCAGGTCGGCGCTGGTCTGCTTATCCAGTTGGAAGGTGATATCGTCACCGCGATAGTCCATCTGCAACGGACGGGCATGGTCTGTCGGCAGGTTGAGTGGCTCATAGTCGGCCAGTTGGCTATGCCAGTAGGCCAGTTGCCGCTCCAGCGTGGCACCTTGCAGGTACTGGCGCTGCCACAACGCAAACTCCCGATACTGAACCGGCGGCAGCAGCAACTCGTCGTTGATCTCCCCGGCGCATACGCGGTAGTAGTGCAGCAACTCTTTGAGCAACAGATCCACAGACCAGCCGTCAAACGCGATGTGGTGAATGACGATGCTGATGTAGTGGGTCCCCGCCAGCGTATGGCCGTGGACGGCAATCGGGCATTCCCGCGCCAGATCAAACACCCGGTGCTGATGGTCGTGCAGCCGTGCATGCAGCGTTGGCAGGCTGTCGCACTGGGTGCTCGGCATCGCCAGCGAGCATGACTCTGCCGACAGGATATGTTGATACCCCTGCCCTTCGTCATCGCACAAGATCAGCGTGCGCAGCGCTTCATGCCGGGCAACCACCTTCACCAGCGCCTGCGCGACGTACTGCGGATCGGTACTGGCCTGCAGCTTGAGCGTCAGCGGGATATTGTAAGCGTTGCTACCCCCCTCATAAGTATCGATAAACCATAACCGCTCCTGGGCAAACGACAGCCGCTGCTCCTGAGGCCGGGCGATCTGCGGTGCCTCGATGATTTGACTACCCAGCGCTTCGCCGTCGATAAAGGCCGCCAGTGCCCGGATGGATTTCAGGCGGAACAGGTCGGAGACGTGCACGTTTTTTTGCAGCGTCTGGGTTAAACGACCCGTCAGCTTGATCGCCAGGATGCTGTTGCCCCCCAGACGATAGAAATCATCAAGGACACTGAGGCTGTCTTGTGGAATGTCGAGCAGCTCCGCAAAGATCTCGGCCAGTTGGTGCTCGGTCGCGCTCTCTGGTGCCACCCGGTCGGCCTGCGCCTCAAAGGTAGGCACCGGCAACGCGGCGCGATCCACCTTGCCATTGACGGTCATCGGCAGAGAGGTCAGGTGGATCAGGGCCGACGGGATCATGTAGTCAGGCAAAGCCTGTTGCAGATGGTCGTGCAACGTATCCTGTTCCAGAGGGGCCTGCGCGACGTAGTATGCCGTCAGGTGGGCGTGCCCGTCCTGATTGCGTCTGGCCACAACCAGCGCCTGATGGATGGCAGGATGTTCTACCAGCCGGGCCTCGATCTCCCCTGGCTCGATACGGAACCCACGGATTTTGACCTGGAAGTCAGTACGGCCCAGGTATTCGATGTTGCCGTCCGGTAAATAGCGCCCTCGGTCGCCGGTTTTGTAGAGTCGAGCACTGTCAGCATCGCTGCACAAAGGATTGGCAATAAAGGCGTCGGCGGTGGCCTGTGGATTGTTCAGATAGCCACGCCCGACGCCAGCGCCACCAATATAAAGTTCACCAATCGCTCCCTGCGGAACCGGGCGCAGGTGATTGTCGAGCAGATATAGCTGGGTGTTACTGATAGGTCGGCCTATCGGGACGGTATGATCAAACACTTCCGACGCCGCATTGGTTAAATAGCTGGTAGCAAAGGTCGTGGTTTCCGTCGGTCCATAGACATGAACCAGCTTGACCTGAGGGTACAGCGCCCTGAAACGATTAACATGGCTCACGGATACCTGCTCACCGCCAAACAGCACATAGCTCAATGATTGCAAAGCAGGCAGTGCCGCATCGACTAACGTATTAAAGAATGCGGTGGTCACAAAGAAATTGGTGATCTGGCGATCGACAATAAGCTGGGAAAAACGGTTTAAATCCAGAATGTTGTGCTTATCGGCCAGCACTAACACGGCACCGTTTAGTAGCACACCAAAGATGTCATAAATTGAGGCATCAAACTGATAACCAGAAATACCCAGAATGCGATCGTGCTCGCCAAGCTCTACATAATTGGGGTTGATCACCAGTCGATTGACGCACCGTTGCTCGATTAGCGTCCCTTTCGGACGCCCAGTGGTACCACTGGTATAAATCACATAAGCCAGATCGCTGGCGCAGGTGCTGTTACACGGATTATCGGTAGAGTAACGCGCCAAATGCCCCGCAGTTTCTGGTGTATCCAGCGATATAAGCAGCATGTCTGGTGCCATGTGGCCTAATGTTTTCACATCGTGCTGTTGGCAAAGCACCGCTTTTACGTTGGCGTCCGCGATAATAAAAGCATTACGCTCATCGGGTGAATCCGGGTCGATCGGTACATAGGCCCCGCCCGCTTTCAGTATCGCCAGTATGGCAACGACCAGTTGCTCACTGCGATCCAGATAAATAGCCACCAGATCGTTGGCGCGAATATGACAGGTTTCCTGCAGATAATGCGCTAGCTGATTCGCTTGCTGATTTAACTGCGAGTACGACAATGCCAGGTTGTTAAACTCTACGGCGATATGATCGGGTGAGAGCGCAACACGTTCTTCGAAAAGCGTAGCGAGGGTTTTATCACAGTCGTAAGGTCTGCGAGTCTCATTCCACTGATGGATCATCATTTGGTACTGCTGCGCTTCCAGGTAATTCAGCTCATTTTGTGGCTGCTGCGCACCATGAATAATATTCTCAACCAGCGTGCTCATCGTGTTCAGCAACTGTGCGATCGTCGCATCGTCAAACAGTTCGCCGGCATAATGTAGGCTTAACGCCAGATGCTGCTGTTCAAGTACCGTGATCACCAAAGGATAGTCTTGCTTCTCTTTGGCGCTGCCGAAATGCAGCCGCAATCCGCCCTCAAGCTCCCCGCTGGGCATTGGGTAGTTTTCAAATACAAACAACGAGTTGAACAGGCGGTTGCCCGAAGGTTGCAACTGTGCCAGATTGACATGGCTGCGGCTATTCGCTTCGTGGATGTCGTTTTGCAACTGTTGAATGGCCGTGAGCACCGTCACTTTTTGCTGATGGTCGACGATCAGCGGGAGCGTATTGATCAGTAATCCTACCGTCTGTTCTACCCCCTCGACAGGCAGGTTGCGGCCTGAAACCACGGTGCCAACGATGCTCGCAGGATTGCCGGAGAAAATACTGAGCACTTTATGCCAGCAATATTGTAATACCGCATTTACGGTAACGCCGTTCTCCGCGCTGAAAGACTTCAGTTGCTGATAACCCTGCCCCGCAAAAATCAGCGATTTTTCTTTCGCTATTTTTATATGTTTGTATTCATTTAAATGAACCTGCTTCGCTTGCCCGCACAGCAAGATATTCAAATCTTCAGGCTCATCCAGCCGTGTCAGATAATCCCGCCAGTAATGTAAATGGTCGGTGCGGTGAGCCTGCATATAGCGCTGAACTTGATGAAAACCAGTGTCGGATGCTTGATCCCACGGCTCATTACGCAATAAGGCCAGGTAACGTTTATGCACGGCTTCAATCAGTAGCGGGTTACTCCAGCCATCCAGGATGGCGTGATGACAGCTGAAGATGCAGCGGTAACGCTCATCCGCATTCTTGACCACATAGACACGGAACAACCCACCGATCGACAAATCGTAAGGCTGTGCGCGATCTTGGGTACATAAGTCGCTGAAGAATTCGCTCTGTTGCTCCGAACTCTGCTCGCTGAGATCGAAGAATTGCCAGTTCATTGGGGCATGGGTATCAACAATCTGCACCAGTTCTTCATGCCAATCAAAACGTGAGCGCAGCGTTGGATACTGCTGCTGTGCCTGCAACCACGCCTGTTTCAGACAGTCGATATCCAGCGCATTGTCATAGTCCCAGAACATCTGGCTATGGTAGGCATCGTCAATGTCGCCCTGCGAGACAGCATGATAAATGAAGCCTTCCTGCAAACTGTTGGCCAGATAAACCGACTCCAGTTCGCTATCACGCTGCAAACCATCGAGCGTCTCTTGAGAGATCACTCCTTCAATATCCTGCGCTGTCAGGTAAGTGCGATTTTCCGCCAGCAACCGTCCAATAGCGCATTCGATCGCAGCAAGATAATGGTTGGTCAGCTGTTGCAATACTTCATCTGGCAGATAACCAGAAAGACGAACCCTCAGCTCCCCGCCAATAACGCCCGCGTTGACACTCAGCAGTTGCGCTTCACCATTTTCATGCGCAACGGTTTTACCACTGTCCTGTGGGCTGAAGCACCAGCCCTCCTGCTGCGACTCATCAAAGCGCCCTAAATAGTTAAAGGCGATCGGTGGCAGATGGTCCGCCCCATACCCGATCAGCGGCGCAAATCCAACGCCCCGACGAGGGATCCCGGCCAGGCTCTCTTTTACGCTGACGATCCGTTTAAGCCAATCGCCATCGCAGCTCAGGCGGACGGGGTACATATTGGTCAACCAACCTACCGTACGGTTGATATCGACACGGGCATCAAGCGGTTCTCTACCATGCCCTTCCAAAGTCAGGTACTGCGTATTCAACCCGGTAAACGCGCCGAGTACCTCAACAAAACTTGCCAGCAGAATATCGTTAACCTGCGTATTGAGTACTGGATGGATCTTGCCCAATAGGCTCTGCGTTAACGGTTTGCTTAACGACAACTGGTGTTGACTTAGCGATGGTGCAGTGAAAAGTGGCGCTAACCGTTGGCGATATTCCTCCAGGCCACCGATCACCTGATGCCAATAAACCGATTCTGCCTCGGCTCCCTGATGGTTGGGGTAGTCCTGTACCTGAGCCGCCCATTGACGGTAACTGGTGGGTTTATCGCCTAAAATTGTCACCGGATCGTCAATCTCCGCCGCACTCACTTCCAGCGCCCGGTAAATGGTTTCCAGATCTTGTTTGATGATATGCCAACTGAGCGCATCAATAATCAGGTGATGGAAAGCAAAGTGTAACTTTGCGCGCGCCGCATTTTCGCCGGTGATATAACCCACATGGCACAATTTGCCGCCAAAGATATCAAACTCGCTCTGCCACTGATTAAACAGCGCGATTTCCTGTTCGGCATTGATGGCGTGATCAATCACCGATAGCGGTATTTCACCGTTTTCTGGTTGGTATTGCTGACGGTAACCCCCTTTGCTGTCACGCACAAAGGTAAGCCTGAGCGCATCATGATAGGCAAATAGCAGTGCCAGACTCTTGTTGAGTATTGCCGTATCCAACTGCGGAACATCCAATACAAAGGATTGGTTCCAGTGTTGATAATGGGCAAAAGTGCCGTCATCAAGCCGATCGAAGAACCATTTCTGGATTGGCAGGAATGGCACTGGGCCTTGCAATAGCCCCGGTTCGGAGAGATGTTTGATTTGCTCTGCATCACCGTCAAAAACGATACTCTGGGCCAGCAAGCGGACGGTTCTGCAATCAAAGATATCTTTTACCCGTATCGTACCCTTTAACCTTTGACGAACCATTCTGACCATCTGAATGGCGCTGATACTGTCACCACCCAACTTGAAGAAATCATCATTGGTACCGACATTGCCTGACGTCTGCCCCAGGATTTCACCATAGATTTGGCACAGCTCAATTTCCAGCGGGCCTGCTGGCGCAACATAATCATCCTGGCCACTCCAGTCCGGCTGCGGCAACGCAGCGCGGTTTAATTTGCCATTAACCGTCAGAGGGAAGGCCGTTAGATGGATATAAAGCGCCGGGATCATATACTCGGGTAAACAACCGCTCAGGTGTTCGGTTATCCGTTGCTTGTCCAATGCCACATCTGCAACATAGTAAGCGACTAATGACAGCACTCCTGTCTGCAGTCGATGCGCAACGACCGCGGCTTGAGTAATTTCCGGGATCTGAGCAAGCTGCATTTCAATTTCGCTTGATTCAATTCTGAAGCCACGGATCTTGAGCTGAGCATCACGCCTGCCGATATACTCGATATTACCGTCAGGCAGACGGCGGACAAGGTCACCCGTTTTATACAGTCTTGCTGCCCCATGGCGCTGCTGTTGCTCGTCGCTCTGGAATGGATTGGCGATAAAGACCTGCTCGGTTTGTTGTGCATCATTCAGGTAGCCACGAGCCAAACCAACACCGCTAATGTAGAGCTCACCGATCACGCCGACGGGGACTGGCACCAGGTGCGGATCGACAATATGCACATCGAGATTGGGCAACGGCAGGCCAATATTGAGATTGCTGTCACCACATTGGTAATAGTGCAACGTCGCACAGACGCTGCTTTCCGTCGGGCCATAAGCATTAATGACCGTGGTTCCCTGTAAACGATAACGCTCCATAATCTCACGGTTACAAGGCTCTCCAGCCACCACCAGCGTAGCGAGGGGCAACAGGCTGTTTTTGTCCAATAAAGCTGGCGGGATCGTGGCGATATCAATGTGATGCTTGGCAATATAGTCAGCCAACGCGTCAAAATCCTTGCGCTTGTCTTCCTGCAAAATATGCAACGCATGCCCATTGGCAATGGCCGTAAATAACTCGGAGACGTGCGCATCGAATACATAGGCCGCATACCAAAGACATTGCTTCACCGACACGTCACTGGGTGCCAGGCCAAAAGCTTCCCCCTGAGCCAGTGCCAGGTTGATCAGCCCCGCGTGTTCAATCATGACGCCTTTAGGCTTACCTGTGGTGCCACTGGTATAAATGACATAGGCCAACTGGGTCAATGGGATGGCAACACCCAGATCTTCAGCTCGCTGCAGGGCAGCCAGTTCGCGCTGGAATTTGGGATCGTCAACGGCCACAACCGGTAGCGACGGTAGGTCGGTAATCTGATTGAGATAGGTCAGGCTTGCACTGTCACACAATATGGCTTTAGCGCCAGTGTCCTGCAAAATAAAGCCCAGCCGGCGTTCTGCCTCGCCTGGGTTAAGGGGGACATAGGCGGCTCCCGCCTTAAGGACTGCCAGTATAGATACTGGCATCGCCGCCGATTTTTCCAAACAGAGGGCGACCAAATCGCCGCAATTAACCTGCAGCTCATGCCTAAGGTAGTTAGCCAGACGGTTGGCCTGCTCATTTAGCTGCTGATAGGATAAGACCTCATCCCCGCAGATGATGGCGTGACGTGTTGGGAAAGCCGCAGCAATCTGCTCAAATTGTTCGACAATAGAATGTTGTGGTGCTGGAGTTGCCACTGAGGCGTGAAGAGAGTATTGCTCTGACGGCCGTTGAGAGACCAGATTGATGTTATTTATTGGCGTATCTACTTCGCCCGCGGTCAGTATATCCAGCGTGTTAATAAAGAGATGGCGATAGAGTTCGATCAGGTTTTCAACCAACGATGCATCCAGCACGCGACGATCAAACCTGACGCGATAGTTGATACCCCTCGCTGACACTTCCTGCTCAAAAAGCAATGTGCTGACCAGATCAATATGAAACTGGTGATTGAGCGTCTCATCCACAATGCCGCTAAAATGCGTCCGATGATCGCGCAGGAAAGTTTGGGCAAAAGCGACATCCAGCAGGCCGGTGCCTGCACCACAGGCAAGGATCTCAGGGACGGGCAGATACTTGGCCTTGGTCTGTTTTAAGGATTTGAAAAATTGATGAACACCGTCAATAACGCTGCGCATTGTCGACTCATCCGTGAAGCGATAATCGATGGCCAAGGTATTGATATGCGCACCATACATCAGTTCCTTGCCTTCCGATATTGCTACCGGATAAGCGAGCGCAACGGCTTTTTGCCCGGACATTTTATGTAGCAGCAGGGCCATGACCATTTGCCCAAACAGGTAAGTGGTCAACTTATACTTACGCAGTAACTGTTGGACACGTTGGCTACATTGTTGATCAAAACCAAACAGTAACTCATCGATCTGAGGCCGTGTTGCCGTGGTTACAGGCTGCTGGCTCGTTTTTAAAAAGCGTAAATCGACACCGTCAAGATCACGTAAACGCGTGCGCCAAAATTCGCGCATCTGCTCGCCTTTTTCCTCCAACTGCGTGGTGAAGTTATGGCAAAGCTGCTGATGCATAGCGCCCTGGACCTGCAATGACGGCACCTGATAGTCAATACCGTTATAACGTTTACGCCATTTGTCCCAAATCGCCTCGGTACTGACACCATCGATAACAATATGGTGGAAGATCATCAGAGAGCGGTAGCGTTCAGCACCGAGGGTGATCAGATGTACCCGAACCAGAGGTCCATTGCGCAAATCAAAGGGTGCGGATACCAGCTCAAAGATCTCTTCATCCGTCAGAGCGGACTCATGATAGGTAATTAAATTGTAAACGGGCTCTCTAGGTACCCAAAACGGCCCATCTGGACCTTCATCAATATTATGTCGAGTAATAAAGTGTTCGTTGAGCATTTGCTCAAAGCTAGCGCCGTATTTTTGCCTATCTAATTCCCCCTCAAGGGTAATGTCTGTCACAATATTGTAATCACTGCGACCAGGATCCTGTAACCACTCATGATAAAAAATCGTCTGATAGGGGGTAAGCGTGATCAATTCCATATTTCCTTTCATCATGGTTATTACTCCTTGAGAGATATCATTCGCAAATAAACTACGAAACTTGAATATGCACAGCCTGAGAGGGGTTGCCGTTTTACGGCAATAACTGCCATCTGCATGACATGGTGTCATTCAGCATTTATCGGGTTCACCCCACCTCGCCCAGCCCAAATAATGGCCAGACGAGATCACTAATAATAGTTAGGTTAGCGTTTGGCTTATTATTCGCGCGCCAATGCGTCAATCGGATCCAGCCGCGCCGCACTGCGGGCAGGTAGATAACCAAACACGATGCCAATACCGGTGGAACACAGGAAAGCCCCCCACAAAGCGGTTGGCGGGAAGCTGATCTGCCAGCCCGGCATCGCCCACTGCACCAGTTGGCCAATGGCGAGTGACAACGCGATCCCCAAAGCGCCGCCTACCAGACAAACCAGCACCGCTTCGATCAGGAACTGTTGCAACACATCGCCTGAACGTGCCCCTACAGCCATACGTATACCAATCTCACGCGTCCTTTCGGTTACCGAGACCAGCATGATATTCATCACCCCAATTCCCCCGACAACCAGTGAAATCACCGCGACCAGCGCTAAAAACAGTTGCATGGTGCGGGTCGTCTTCTCTGCCGTTTGCACCAGGTTATCCATGTTGTAGGTAAAGAAATCTTTCTTGCCATGGCGTAACGTCAGCAAACGCGTCAATTGCTGCTCTGCTTCCTGGCTGTTATAACCATCACGAATGCGCACGGTAATCGAGTCGAAGTAGTCATTCCCCGTCAGCCGGTTGGCCATGGTGGTATAAGGCACCCACACATTGAGCATCTTGCTGCTGCCAAACATTGACTGCTTTTGCTCCGCTACTCCCACCACGGTCGCAGGCATATTGCCCACCAGGATCACTTCGCCTATGACATTTTTCCGCAAAGGGAACAGCCGACGTTGCGCGTTGGTATCGATCACCACCACCTGCGCCCCGGACTGTACCTGCCCGATATCGATCCCTGCCCCCTGAGAAAAAGCCATACCGTAAACCCGGAAATACTGCTCACTGATACCGGAAACATTCGCCGCCACATCAATATTGCCAAAGCGCAAACGCATACTGCTGCGGATAGTCGGTGACAGCACGCTGACATAAGGCTGTTCACGCAGCGCACTGAGATCGTCATATTTCAACGCCTGGCGAAGAGTTGGGTCATCATCACCAAAATCCTTGCCGGGATAGATATCCACGGTATTGGTGCCGATGGATTTGATCTCGGCCAACACGCTCAGTTTGGCCGCATCGCCAATGACCAGGATCGAGATGACTGAAGCGATACCAATGATGATCCCCAGCATGGTCAGTAAGGTGCGCATCTTGTTGGCCGCCATTGCCCACCAGGCCATCATCATCGCCTCACGGAAACGGTCGGTCATCTGCTGCCAGGAAGGGGACTGGGTTGTCAACGCCAGCGTTTTCGCCGCTGATCCCGTTTTTGACAAGGGGCGCGAGTCACTTATGATTGCCCCATCGCGGATTTCGATAACCCGCTCAGCCTGCCGCGCAACCGCCGGATCGTGCGTGACGAGGATCACGGTATGCCCCTGTGCACACAGTTGCTTGAGGATCGACATTACCTCTTCGCCGGAATGGCTATCGAGCGCGCCAGTTGGCTCATCCGCCAAGATCACCTGGCCACCGTTCATCAATGCGCGCGCAATGCTGACGCGCTGCTGTTGTCCACCAGAAAGCTGGCCCGGACGGTAGGCAATGCGCTCCCCCAATCCCAGGCGCGTTAATAAGGCCGCAGCTCTTTCTCGCCGAACCTGGCTACCCAGCCCAGCGTAAATGGCAGGCACCTCGACGTTATGCACCGCACTCAGGTGGGGCAACAAATGATAACGCTGGAAGATAAACCCAAAGTGCTCGCGGCGCAGCTCGGCAAGCGCATCACCATCAAGCGCAGCCACGTCCTGCCCAGCCACGCGGTAAGTCCCGGCACTGGGTTTGTCCAGACAGCCGAGGATATTCATTAACGTTGATTTGCCGGAGCCCGAAGCGCCCATGATGGCGACCATCTCACCGGCATCGATCCGCAGGCTGACGCCTTTCAGTACTTCCAGGGTTTGATCGCCAGATTGATAGCTACGCCGAATTCCACTCAGTTCCAACAGCGCCGTCATCCTTTGGCCTCCACACCGTCGTGGCTGACGATCACCTCTTCACCGGCTGTTAGCCCACTGACAATCTGCACATCCAGGTTGTTGCGAATGCCAATGGTCACTTCCCGCTGCTCTGCTTTACCCTGATGCAGTACCGAAACGTGGTAACGGCTATCGGCGATTTGATCCCCCAATGCCACCAGCGGGATCACCAGCGCATCGTTGACACCAGAAAGTTGGATCTGCACCTGCGCAGTCATTTGCAGACGCAACAGGCCTTGCGGGTTTGGCACTTCGAAGCGCGCGTAGTAGAAAATGGCGTTGTTGACCTTCTCTGGCGTGGGCTGAATATCTTTCAACACCCCCTCAAAGCGTTTGCTTGGATCCCCCAGCACGGTAAACCAGGCTTTCAGCCCCGGCTTAAGGTGGATCACGTCCGCCTCAGACACCTGGGCTTTCACCAACATGGTGCTCAGATCCGCCAGCGTCAGAATGTTCGGTGCCTGTTGCGCCGCGATCACCGTCTGCCCTTGCAAGGTGGTGATCTGCACCACGTCGCCGTCCATTGGCGCTTCAATGCGGGTATAAGCCAGATTGTTCTTGGCGGTGTCCAGGCTGGCCTGATTTTTAGCGATCTGCGCCTTGGTATTGTCCACCTGCGCCATTTTCACCGCTAGATCGGTCGTCAATTGATCCAAATCCTGACGCGACACCACTTGTTTGCTGGCTAGTTCACGGTTACGCCGCAAGGTGACCTCTGCCAACTGGCGTTCTGCCTGCGCCTGTTGCAGCTGGGCCTGTAATTGCAGGATCGTGGCTTCGCCCTCACGAATGCTGTTTTGCGCCTGCTGCGGATCGATAACGCCGAGCAATTGCCCCTTCTGCACTTTATCGCCAATTTCGACCTTCAGGCTGACAAGCTGCCCACTGACTTGCGCGCCCACGTCGACCTTGCGCACGGCATCCAGTTGCCCCGTAGCCAGGACGTTATATTGAAAATCGCGCTGCGCTACCTTAACCGTTTTATAATCCTCAGGTGGCAAATGACTAGAATACCGATAAACCAGCATGGCGAGCACCAGCAAAACGGTGCCGCCGATCAAAACGCGTTTTGTTCGTCCTGTTAACATAGGAATATTCCGTCTTAACTATTTATAATTTGTATATTGCTATTAATCTCGAGCCACCCAGCCCCTAATCGATTAAATCATCACGCAGATCTATAATAACTAAAACAACCTAGCACAAGATCAATATATTATGACGGACGTGTTGCTGGAATTATCAACAGCACCCTACTGTTCAGACGAACCAGCGTGGTGAAGCTCGCGAGCATAATGCACTAACCTCAGGACGATGAGTCCTGCTAAATAGACATAAGCAATTTGAACGCCTTACGGAGTGTTAAATTAAGGTTATATTGATTACTTTTTTTAGGTTACTTAAATTAATTTTTCAGGTCAAGCATTCAATATGAGGAATTCTTATGTTTTTAACAGATAATTCCCGAATTAAAACATCACACTAATAACCCTGCTATGTATTCATAAGAATTATCTCTATTCAATATCATGCTAACCAGCCATTTCATCGATTACCCCTATTCCTGTTTTTACGTTAATTCCTCTACATATAAGGCTTGGTCATGATATTTTTCAGGATCGGTCGCATTACGAGTAATGAGAATTATCCATACCAGGTTGTTGATAGTGCAGGGCAAACCATCGACCTTCCGCTGACCGCCGAGCAAAACGAATATGACCTGCTGACTGACTAAAAAATCGGCAGTACCTCCGTTTCCGGGTCGGAACCTGGCCAAGCCAACATGTAGCGGTATTATGAAAAGTTATTTAGAGGTGAACATATATGGGGGGTTCTAAAAAATAACTCACATTGAATGACATGTTATGAAACGGAAAATACACAATCTCGTCTCCAGCCCCTCCTCCTTAAGAGTTAAGCCGGTATTTCTGCCCGTCCACTGAGCCGTAAACATGCTATCTTCGATGTCACATTCGGTTGCTCAAAAACCACACTTGGCCAGAGAGGAACGCATGAAAAACCACGAAGTGAGATTGCAAAAAATCCAGGAGCCGCAACAGGACTGCTCTGGCGTTCCCATTGCGCTGACGGATGAAACCATCCAACAAAGAAAAAACAACATCCTCAACATGATGAAGCAGCGCGGGCTTGATCAACTGGTGATTTATTGTGATGTGGAGCACGGCAGCAATTTTGAATATCTGGTCGGTTTCTTCACCCGTTTTGAAGAGGCACTGTTGGTCATCAACGCCGATGGCGAAATGACGCTGGTACTGGGCAACGAGAACCTCAATAAGGTCACCAAGGCGCGAGTGCAAGCCAAAGCCGTACACCTCTCTCAATTTTCACTGCCTAACCAACCTGGTAGAAACGATAAGTCGATTAAACAACTGCTGATTGAAGCCGGCATACGGAAAAATGCCCGCACCGGCCTGGTTGGCTGGAAGATGTTTACCGATGGGCCGGAGCTCAACAAAAGTATCTATGACTTGCCGTCATTTATCGTCGATACCATCCGTAGCATCGTCGGCGATGAGGCCTGCTTATCCAATGAGACCGATTTGTTTATCGGCGAAAACGGCGTGAGAACGGTCAATAATGCCAACGAGGTGGCTCACTACGAATATGGTGCGGCATTAGCTTCAGATTGCATTCTGGATGCCATGAATAAGCTCGCCCCTGGCGTCACAGAGCAAGCGTTAGGGGATTGCCTGGTGCGCTATGGCCAGTACCCGAGTATCGTCACCATAGCTGCCAGCGGCCCACGCTTTATCAAGGGCAACCTGTTCCCAACCGCAAACACCGTGAAGTACGGTGATACGATCTCCTTAACCGTCGGCTATCGCGGCGGGGCCTCCAGCCGGGCGGGTTACGCGGTAAATGCTGATGGTGAGTTATCAGTAGAGGCGAAAAACTATCTAGATGCGGTCTCCAAACCCTATTTCGCAGCCTATGCCCACTGGCTTGAAGTGATTAGCGTGGGTATGCGTGGCGGCGAGCTGTTTGATCACGTGGAAACAATATTACCGCGATCGAAGTACGGTTGGTCGCTGTGCCCTGGGCACTTGACTGCTGAAGAAGAGTGGATGTCCTCTCCCATTTATGAAGGTTCGCAGCAACAACTGTTGAGCGGCATGATCTTGCAGATTGATATCATTCCCTCAGTGCCCAACTTCGGTGGCGTATCTGCCGAAAGCACCGTGCTACTGGCGGATGAATCATTGAAGCTGGAGATCCAACGGCAGTATCCACAGCTATGGCAGCGGATGCAGCAGCGCAGAACCTATCTGATCGATACGTTGGGAATAAAGCTGTCAGCGGATATCTTGCCAATGTGCAGCACAGTTGGCTATTTGCGCCCCTATTTGCTGGATAAGGAAAGTGCTTTTGTCTGGCAGGGCAATCGTGATAGTTGATGGCAGGCCATAACGGGCGCAGCGCACTGCGCCTCTAACTTAGAAGCTGGTCAGAAACCTTGAGTCGTGCGCTAGATCCCGTTTTCCAAATTATCTGACACCGGGGCTTGCTTGAGAGGCAAAAAAGGAGGTTTGGTAGAGGGGATGTTCAGTGGGGGCAAGACAACGCTCCAGCAGCAACTCCAGACAAAGGCAGACCCCATGACCGACTCATCCTCTTTGCCTAACACTATTGCGATGCCAGAAATCACTGGCGTCACCGTACCTCATGAAGGCTTGCATTATCTCCGACCAGAGCTGTTGCTGGACTTCATCAGCGTGACGCCTCTGCCGATGGTTTCCATCACGCCGGTGGCAGTGTTGTATTCTTCGATTGGCGTGCTGCAACGCATCGACCTGAGGAAAATCCCCATAGTGGTCAAGGGGCGGGTTATTTACCCCATTTGCCCCCACGCGCTACCCAACCTTCGGGCCAAGCTTGTCATCAATGGACCGTTTAAAAAGCTCAAATTTCAGGGAAACCTGATCCCGGTATCAGAAGCTCAGTCGGTAAGAAATATGACGCTCATTGGCGTGGCGCTGGAGTTCACGGTGCGCAAAACCTGACAATTGGCTGGTGGGTTAATGGCCCCTCACCCTAACCCTCTCCCAAAAGGAGAGGGGACCGATCGAGTTTGCTATCAGTTGCAGAAATTTACCTCAACACGGCACTGATTCAGCCAGTTATCGTGGCAAGCAGGAAAACGCTATGGCATGGTCAGGATCGCGGTAGCCGAACCGAAGAAATCACCCGCCTCCACGGCCCCCACTTTAGTCAGGGTAGAAGCAAACTCCAGCGGCATCTTGACGCCCGCCAAAGCATGTACTCTGACCCCGGTAGAACCACTCACGCCAGCAATGGTCAAGCGGGTTTGCAGGCTACCATCGCTTCGCAGATTAACCATACCGTTACCGGCCGACCCGGCAAGATAAACCATCACGTCCATTTCTTGCGTACAACGGACATAACCGGTCTGCCGGGCCTGATGTCCTTCAATATCCCTCAGTTGCACCTGGCCGTGGGTCAGCTCAAGGCTGGTGTCGGTAAACTCGCACTTGCCCACCGGCGGCGGTACGATCCCACATAGACTGCTGGCCATCATAGGGCTCCCAAACGCACCTGACGTGCCTGTTGACGCCTTAAAGTATATCCCGACGCATTCCTGAGTCACCGCTGGCCCGTTGTGGCTCTGGGTGCCGCTGCGAGGCAACGCATATCTGCGCTGAAAAGCAGCCCCTATATCGCCAACCGTCCGATACCCCTGAACACCATCAAGATATTCGTTACCATCCGAGACCCAGTTGCCGGCCTCCCCAGCATCACTATGTCGGTGGCCGATAAATACGGTACATTGTGACCACCCATAACAGGGGTTCGGCGTAGCATCAACGGTGTCCCAATATTCAATGGTCCACCAATATTTAGCATCTGAGGGCGTACCCTCACTGCGAGTAATATAAGAATAAATCGCGCTATTGGCACTATAGGCTGTCAGTAACATGACAGCTAACAGCATCACTCTAATGGCTTGCATAAATACCCCTGTGATCATCCCTTATCTACCGCGTACCTATTAGTGACGCCGTCGATTTCAGGGTAAGCCGTGTTACAGGCTACTCATATTCCAATAAGAACGTCGCGCTGGCGGTAAACTCACCAGGGTTAATGGTTTTTTGGTTAATCGCATCGGGTTCCCCCTGCACGTAGGTCCGCAGGTTAATGGTATTATTTCCCGTGATCAGCCCTTGGTTATAGCTACCAGTATTGAGCGCCACCTTATTCCCCTGTTGCGTTTCAATACCGATGCCAATACCGCTGGTCGTGCTAGCCCCGGATATCGCCAACAGGCCATTCAGTCTGCTGTTTTCCGTACCGGAAAAAGTCAACTTCACCATATTTCCCAGGCTAAGATCGCAATCATCAAGATGTAATACCAGCGGCACCCCTAGCGTACGGGTGTTGAGATAAAGATATTTCTCGACGATCGAACCAAAATCGATAGTGATATTTTCATCGGTGACTCGCAATGTGCACGGGTCAGCAATCAACGCCCCCCTGAAGCGTACGTTATCAACCGCCTGAGACATGCTGGAGAAACCACCAAGCCCTACCGCCAGGGACAGTAACAGTGCCGAAATTCGCATGATATGACCTCCCTGTTATTGATAGTCAGCCTGAAGCGTCGCCGCTGCTTCAAACGCGCCTTCCGTTAACACGATACCCGCCTGTTGCACCGGAACGGCCTTAAGTTGGGGTTTACTGGCCGGCGTGATGGTTATTTCACTGCCAAGCACAAAGGGCTGGCCGTCACGCAGGATTTTAATCCCCAGTCCGTTAATATTGGTTTGCACCGCCGCGTTATCAAAAGAGATGGGGTTTCCCGTCAACTTCAATTTCAACGCCCAGCTGTGAGTATTTGGCTCACAGACCAGATCGTAATTAATGTCCTGCATATAGTTGACGCCATCCACTTTTTTGACACCGACCTTAAGGCCAAAATCAACGATGATATTATTACCACTATTGATGGTACAAGGCGGTGGCTCAAGCAGCGTTCCCCGAAACTCCATATCGCCCCCAGCGGCAAATACCGCAGGTAAAAAGCCGCTTATACCCGCAGCCAGTAGGGATAACAGTAGAATTCGCATATCTTATGCTCCCTTACTGGTAATCAATTAATAACGTCGCAGAGGCGGTAAATTCGCCCCCCGTCAGAGTGGCCCCGCTACGCTTGACCGGCACCGCATACAACACCGGCTTATTGGGATAGCTGTAGTTAAACCAGGTATTGATATTTAGCTGTTGCGTCCCATAGTACAAAGCGATGCCCAGATCGCTTTTATTAGTGCTTAACAATCCGGTGCCAAAGCCAGCCGTGCCGCCCTGAATACTCATTTTCAGATCGTTGGATTTCTGGATGTCGCAATCCAGGCTATAGACAATGGTCTGCTTATAGTTGACGCCATCAATCCGGATAGTCATCACTTCATCGCCAAAATCCACCCGAATGGTTTGATTATTATTAATCGTACAAGGCGGTGGCAGTATAATGGTTCCCCTGATATTCACCGGCAACGCGCTGGCCGGAACGCTCGTCAGCAAGGCACTTAATAGCGCCCCCGCAAGACAGTACCCCGACATGCCCACCCGGCGATGCTTGCCAGGAACAGGATAATATTGTTGCATACGTTCTCTCCTTGCTGACCTGACCCGCGCCCTCTCCCTGCTACCTGGCACGACCGGCTTGAATTAACCCTTCTTCACCGGCACAACCTGACAGTTTGTTCCACCGCAATGGAACGTCAGCGCTGGGCGGCCGCCATAATCGTTGACGTAGGTCAGCACAGGCGACCCGCCTAATACCGATGCACTTACGCCTAAAGGAGCGCTACTTTTCGGCTCCAGCATCAGTGGCTCAAACCCCGTCGCGCTCACACCTTGCCTGCTGCCTGCGTCCACCAGCGTCACGTAGTACGGCGTCGGGTTGTTCACCACGTACTTGTCACCCTGCTTGGTCATCGTCAGCTGGTCCTGCCACGGCGTCGCCATTTCGGTCATCGTCTTCACCAGCGCCTGTGGCCGATAGAACAGCTTGATGCGCGTCTGCAACGCCAGTTGCAAGGTGTTAGCCTTCTCACTCTTCGGCGGGATTTCACGCAGGTTAAAGTAGAACAGCGTTTCGCGATCTTGTGGCAATTGGCTCAAGACAGGTAACGCCTGGACTTTTACTTGGCTCTTCGCACCCGGTTCGATGCGCTGTACCGGCGGCAGCACCGTTAACGGGCTGGTCACCTTGTTGCCCTTCGTATCCTCTATCCAGCCCTGCGCCAGGTACGGCAGTTGCGGGTTGTCATTGTTGACACTCAGGCTGACCGATTTATCGCCCCCCGGGAAGATAATCCGGGTACGATCCAGCGCAATGGCTGCGTGTGCCTGTGTCGTCAGTGCGCACAACAAGGTTCCGGCGACCAGCACCATCCCCGTATTCACTTTGTTCATGTCGTGTCTCATCATTGTGTTATCTCAGCCTTTGTCTGTACTGCGGCCAGGTCCGTGGTGTCCTTTTTAGGGGTGATCATCCGGCAAGGCAGCAGCAGATCATTCATGCCACTGGTTGGCAATGCCGCTGGCAAGGTCAACTCGCACTGCGCCTGGTCATCCCAATGAACCGTCATCTTCTCGCCACGCTCAATACCGCTCAGGTATACGCTGCCGCCGTCGCTGACGATCCCCACTTCGCGGTTTTTCAGGTTCTGTACCGTAGCGCCGAACGGCGGCATGGTGCCGTCCGCCAAACGGATCACCGCCATGGCCTTCTCACCAGAAATCACGTCGAATCGGCGATAGCCTATCGCCCCTTCCGTCAGCGTGGCCTGCACGACTGACTTCATCGCTTCGGCATTATCCGGCAGGTGGTCCAGATCGATATTCACCCTGTTACGGTAGTAACCGTTGATGTCCGCCACCACCGCTTTGCCGAATCGGTTGGTCCGCACCGGCGAACTGTAGTTGCGGATAGGGATATCGGCGACTCCGCCGGTATCAACCAGCAGGCGGGTTCCGCCCGGTATAGAGACCCGGTGCATCGCCGCACCTTCCGCAGTCGCCGTGACCCCACCTTGCAATGCCAATCCCACCGAGCTGTAGCTGCCCGATTGGGCGCTGGCGGTGGCATTAATCTGTGCCCAATCCGCGTCATGGCTGTAGTAACCACTGGCCAAGGCACCTTTACGTGTCCAACCAGTGCTCACCTGATAGCTGCCGCGATCGCCGACCCGATCGGAATAGCTGACCCGATGCGTATTGTCATTGCGATCCACCGTGCCGCTGTAGCTCACCGAACCGCTGTTACCCCAAGGCAGCGAGAGAGAAAGGAACACCCCGTCATCATTCTGCCCGTTGTACTGATTGCGGTAGCCGGTCAGCGACAGGCTAAGGTTCTTGAAGCGACCAACGTTCATATAACGCATCAGAGACAGGCTGTAGCGATCGTTGGCGTCCCGATCCCAATAGGTTTGGTGGTCATAGTTGAGGTTGGCCGTCATTCCCATTTCACGGAACTGCTGGCTGTAGGACACGGTGTACATCTCTTTGCCGCTCTGACTACGGGTACCGAGGTTACGCAGCTCCAGGAAGTCGCCCATGGTCATAAAGTTGCGTTCCGAGAAGCGGTAGCCGGCAAAGGTCACCTGACCACCAATCTGATCGAAGTTCTTCGAATAACGCAGGCGATAGGAGCCCCCGCTCAGCGTATCCCCCTGCGGCAAGCTCGCCCGCGACTGGGTCACGTCAAACGACAGTGCGCCAAACGCCATCAAATCGCGGCCAATACCCACCGCCAACGCGTTGTACTCGTCGCCGGCAACCACGCCGCCGCCGAACAGCGACCAGCCATTGCTGACGCCCCACGAAAATTCGCCGCTGCCAAACATCGGCCCCTGCGTGCGATGCCGCCAGTCGGTTGGCCGCCCGCTCGCCAGCTTGTAGCGCACCATACCCGGCCTGGTCAGGTAAGGGATGCTCGCCGTACTGATACTGAAAGCCTGTACGCTACCGTCCTGCTCCTCGATCCTCACGTCCATCAGCCCCGATACCGCATTGCTCAGATCCTGAATACGGAACGGCCCGGCAGGGACCAGCGCTTCATACAGCACCCTTCCCTGCTGGCTGACCACGACCCTGGCGTTGGTACGCGCCACACCGCTCACTTCCGGCGCATAACCACGCAGGTTAGGGGGCAGCATTGCGTCATCACTCACCAAGCTAAGCCCGGTGTAACGGAAACTGTCGAAGATATCGGAGTTCAGGAAGTCTTCACCCACCGTCAATTTGGCGCGCAACTGCGCGATCGCCCGGTAAGCGGTATATTGTGTCCACTCAAACTGCTGCGTGCTTGGCTGCCCCGAGCCAGTCTGGTGTTCGATCTGTGTTTGCCAACTTGCACGCAACCGCCAGCTTCCCGCATTGGCGCCCACCACCCCGTTACCGTTCAGGTTGTAGCCTTTCTCGGCGCCGTCGTTCTGCTGCTGACGCTGGCTTTGGGCATTGAGGTTGTAATCCAGTAACAGCCCAGGAATGCCGTTATCCCAGCGCGCCGGCGGATCCCAATCGGGAGAGCTGTACTCCAGATAGGCCTGCGGAATGCTGAGATAGAGGGTATTGCTACCCAGATCAGGGCGCACCGTCATCCCTTTCAGGCTGCCGAGCATCAGACACTGCCCGTTGTGCCACCAGGTCAGTTGACGGGTAAACTCTTCCTTGAGCCCCATCTGCTCCACCAAGGCGGCAGACAGACAGGCTTCGGTCACGTTCGGATCTTGTTCCGTCGGATAAAATGAGATCGATTGTTCCGGCAGTTCCTGCTGATTAACGTTGATCAGCAAACTGTAGTCGCCCGGCATCACGTAACCGCCACGGGAAAAACGCCCTAAATCGATATTGCCGCGCTCCTGAATATCGAGCACGTCGGTATTGAATTCGATGGGTTTGGCGGCTGAAACCTGGCCATTCACCAGTGCCAGCGCGATCAACAGCGGCAACAGGCGGGTGCGCGGAACCTGTACTCCTGCAAGTGGGGTGCTCATCATCCATTGACCTTTATGCGTTATAACTTTCCCGGGCGTTATGGTTGTTATTAAAGGGGATACCCTGCCGGGGAAGTAAATCTGTCTTGGCGTACTGACCGTCCATTAGCTCGTCAGCCCGCTGTTCAGTGATAGTCCAACTGGTAGCGCACCTGGGCACTATAAGTGCCGGTCTGCAACGGTTGGTTGTTGCTTACCATGCGTGCGGTGTAATTCAGCCGCATTTCCTTGCCCTGCAACACTGGCGTTTGCGTTGGTAGCTCTTTACCTGGAACGGCCTCGTTCCCCTGCGTATCACTCAGCACTAGCGCCACACCGCGCGCCGCACCTTCAACGCCGAAACGCCCGTCTTCATTGCGACCGTCAAACGTGACCCGGAAATGCTGTTTGCCCAAAATGTTATCCCCGGTATGTTTTAACGTGCAGTTCACCAGCCGAATACTGAATGGCTGTGCCAATGCCTGGCTGTCATTAACAATCCGATCGAAGGGAAGTGTTCCCATATCCACGGTCTGGTCTCGACTGGTGGTATCAATATCGCAGGCAGTAGCCACTATCGCCCCGTTCATGCTGAGTTGGCTCCCCGCCCAAGCCGGCAGAGCAGTCACAACACTCACCAATAAAAACAACGAGGTAGCGGTAAAGGTATTCGCCGACATCCCTGGCTCCCGTAATGAACAAGGACAGCAAAAACTGCATGCGGAAACCGCATGCAGTCATATCAACTATTAGTTATATGCCAGGGTAAAGTTGGTTGTTGAAGTGAAGTCACCTTCAACGATATCCGTCAACGTAGTACCGGCGTGACCTTGCAGATAAGCAGAGAAGCTCAAAGTATTAGCCCCAGTCTGCAGGTTCTGTACGGTGGTCGCAGTACCCAGAGTGATAGGCTGGTTAGAACCGTCGAACATAGCGATGCTTGCGCCTTTAGCGATGCCAGTGATAGCCAGCAGGGTATTGGTGTTACCCGTTGCGCCGCCATTTGGGCCACTGAAGGTCACTTGTACTTTGTTCTTGCTAGAGATGTCGCAACCTTGCAGTTTGATATCAAAGTTCACAACACTGGATTTGCCGCCATTCACCAGCGCCACATTCGCTACCTGACCAAAGCTCTTGGTCTGGTCGATGCTTTCTGGTGCGATAGAGCAAGGTGCATCAATGATTTTACCGTCGAATGTTACCTTACCAGAACCCGCATCGGCGTTGGCCATAGATACCATACCCAGAGACAAAATCGTAGCCAGCGCAATGTTAGTCAGTTTCATGTTTTCTTTATCCTTAAAACGTTAATTTAACGAGAAATCCAGATATATTTACCCCGCACAATAAAGTCGGTGCCCATCAGCACAACGCTGTTTTATTTTGACGGTCATTGATATATCAGGCAGCATCCTTTCATTTGACATAAAAGAAGGCATCCCTTTCCTTCCCCTTGTTTGCGAAGGGGCAGCTCACCAGAAAAGACAACACTTTTCCGGCGCTTCATCCGATGAATAAAGCGAATTATTAAAATACAACTTTATACGACAGCCTTGAATAGAGAGAATCGCAATCAAAAACCCGCCACGTGTCAATTTAAATATTGAACAAGCCTATTTATGATGGGAAAATTCTCAGACCACTCCATCGGACAACCTCATCTCCTGTCGCCAAAAAATTATTGCAAATACCTTTAAAATTTGAAAGGGTTGTTTTCCAAACAGCGCAATTTCGCAATAAAAAACTTAAATATATGCGAGAATATTCTTATTGCGACGACTTCGGTCGCAAAAACGATTTACCCAGTATTTTATGCTACAAAATGTCTAATTTGCGAACTCATTGATCGTAAATTTGATTTTCACGAAACAATAGTCCGTGATAGCTTAGAATGGTAAACTGACGCCTCATCGGGAAGAAATGGGGGTTCTGATTCTGACAGTATTCCCCTGTTATCACCTAGAGAAAGTTAGCAAGAGAAGTAAGCAGAGTAGGATTATTCCATTTCGAATGGCCCCTATCAAGACGCATTAAAAGGAGGTAGTGACATGTCTTATCGCACCAATAAAGAAAGGGAAAATCAGCTTAATAATGTTTTTAATGCTCTACAAGCCCTTTGCAAGCGCGACATTCACACAGGCGTTCCCCCACAAACTCAATGGCCAAAAACACGAGAAATTGCAGAATACTCTGAGACAACAATATACCTGGCTCGTTACTATCTGCTGCGATTGGTTGAAAACAAAAAAGCTTATGTTACCTCTGGCGCGCTGAATAACAGTTTACGCTGGTACATTGCTGAGCCATCTCTATTACCTAAACATCAAGCCAAAAGGGAAAAAGAACCCGTTGCTGCGGAAGGTTAAACACACTATCTACTGACAACCACTAGCCATTTCTCTACTGACATTTATCCCCGAGTCTGCCGCTGCGACTTGCGTAGGGCGGACACGTTGGTTGAAAGGAACTCAGGCCATGAAACAAGCTCTTTCCATCATGATCATCGATGCTGACCGATATTTTACCTATGGCCTGGGCCTGGGGCTGCAAGCCTTTTTTCAAGCCCGCCAGCAGAATATCCACCTGCTTGAAGAAACACAGGTTGGCAGCGATATCGATATTATTTTTTTGGGTGATATGGTCACCAGCTACCCGTGGCATTACCGCTTACAAGCGCGGCAATACCATCCGATGGTGTTCTTTATTACCGAGCAGGGACGCAACAAAAATCAGCTAAGGCCAAGAGTCCATTGTGAAAAATGCAATACCAGGGCGCTGTACCGTCACCAGCCTCTGTCCGCATTATTCGAGAGGTTGGATAGCGTCCTGTTTTCGTCCTTCGAGTCACCCATGTCGTCCAGCCACGTTTGCTCGTGTATGTATCCGTTGACGTCACGGGAAGAGGACGTTTTACGGTGTATACACATGGGTATGAACGGGCAGGATACCGGCAACTATTTGCAAATCAGCAATAAAACCGCCAATGCTCATAAGCAAAACGCCATGCGTAAGCTGAATTTCAGATGTAATCAGGAGCTGTATCAATGGCTGCTGCAAGGGGGAGGGCATTATCTGAACGAGCGATCATCCGTCAATCTGCCGGGCTTGCCACTGCAACCAAAGGTGCCCGCAGAAACCAACTTCATCTCTCCGGTGCAACTAGGGGGAAGATCCCGTTCTTATGCAACCTTGCCTGCGCATAAACAACCAGACACCCTCGGCCAGCGAGAGCCTATCTGAGATTACTGACAAACATATGTCGGCCTCACAGAGTAGGGGCGCTGCATGCTGCGCCCGCCTTGATAATCAGTGGATTGGCCAGGGTCGAACATGTTCGACCCCTACAAATTAAGCAACAGTGTCATTCACGTGATATGGCCATAGGGGCTATTTATCACAGTGGGTTAGCTTGTCTTGCGATGTTCTGCGGCATGCATCGCAAGGTAGGCATTGAGGTTTTCATCTTCGATTGCCAACGTGCGCAATATTGCAGCCATAAAGCTGACCGGTGCAGTACCGGGTGCCGTAATAACCCGCCGATCGGCGACAGCATAAGGCACATCCTGGTAATACGCCGCCCCACCATAGTTCAGGCCCGACAGGTTCTCTGCCGAATTGGAGGTATGGCGAACCGCGTCAAGCACCCCCGCCTGCGCCAGTACTCGAGTGCCATCACATATCCCTGCAACGACGGCCTGGTTTTGATGGGCCGCAGCCACTAAAGCGGTGACATCCGGTGCTTGCTCGGTCTGCCAGATAGTGCCCCCGCAGACAATCAGCAGATCGATATCATTGAGCTGGATGGCTTCTATTGCCAGATGAGGGGAAACCCGCATACCGCCGGAAGAGGTAACAGTGGTGCCGCCTGGGGTAGCAAAACGGCAATCAAAACCGAAATAGCCGCGCCCCGTCGAATTGATTAAAGCGGTTTCCCAATCGGAGAAGTTTTCGGTAAGCAGCGTCATCGCACGTATCATCGCGGTTTCCTTGTCAGTGAGGGAGAACAATTTTCAGGATTGTCCTAGCCGTAAAAACCAACAATAACCTGCGCTAATGACAGTTTCTGGCAGTAAGCCGCTGCCGTTGGATATTACACTCAATGCTCATAGCCGATGGTTTAATAACAACTTTAACAGGTGGCCCGCTATCACAGATCCTTCATCAGTTCGTCAAATACCTGCACGCCATCATGCAACTGGTCAGCCTCGGCCAGAGCAATGGATCGCTCAAGCTTGGTACGCAGGCTTTGTAGTTTAAGCTCTTCAAATAGATGGTAGTCTTCAACAGGCATGATCACTACAGAGGGTTCACCGTTTTGGGTGATATAGAGCGGCTCAAACAGGGCTTTAGCCATCATTTCTTCAAACTGGGTTTTGGCCTGACTGGCCGTAAAGCTAATCATTTTAATCTCCTACAACTCTTTGCCTTAGTGCAAGTTGTTCGATTTAGGCTAGTAGGATTAACTCCAACTGTTATCTTTTGCAATTCTACAGGCCAGTATTCAACAGAAAAACCACCTCGCCGCGATAATAAGGCGATGCAGCCAACCGCTGTTGCCACTCGGGGTTCCAGTCGCCCTGCTGCACCAGACCAATTTTGAAGGGGATTTGTAGCTTAAGCAGTGCAGGAAGATAGCGTTCATACTCCGTGACCGTACGCCGCCCTTGATAGGTTTGGATCACCAGCTCATCGATCGGCAATGCATTCAACTGGCCGACGTTGCCAGTCTTGGCCCAATCGAGCAGACCGGTGACTCCCAGTGCATATTCTTTCGGTAACTGGTCACGCAGCTTGTCGAGAAAGGCCGCGTACTTGTCCAACTGATAGGTTGCCGCATCAAAGTCGATTTGTAGCCCCACCACCCGGTTGCCTGCCGCAGCCCAACGGGCCGGCAAACGCACCGCCGAGGCCAATACCTCGTCGGACATATCCAGAGTAGCGACACGTACGGTGATCCAGACGGCAGGAGCCTGGAGCTTGCTCAGCGGCAGCCCTAACTTCAGGAAACGAGCGCCCTGGCGGCCATTTACGATCTCGCCCTGATGAAGATAGAGCAGATCGGCCTGCTGCAACGCAGGCTGCGCCAAGACGCCGGACCACAGCCAGAACGCACGGTAATCCTGCGCGTTCACAGACGACGCCGCTGCGGCGGTTGCAGCAAACGGCAACCACAGCAGCAGCCATAGCCGCATCACCAATAGTATTTGAGCTGTTGTTCCCATTGGTTACCTTTGTACTGGCTCTTCAACAGGCTAAACCAACGCTGACGGGTTTTCTGTGAGATTTCCTGCCGATCGCAGCTGTTGTAGCCTGAAGGAGAGAAACACATCACCGCCCGGTAGAGCGCATAGGTTTTATCTTCCGGCTCGGCCTTGGGATCGGCGATCACTTGCTGATAATATTTTAATCTGCCGTGCGCTTTATCTTTATCCAGTTCGGCCCTTGCCAACTCATCCAACTGTTCATTGGCTCCCATTTCCGCTTCGGTATTAATATCGGCAAAGGTGGTACGCAAGAACTCTGCCACGCAGTTCATGGCGTGCGGATCGGTCTTGTTCTTCGCCAAGACGGCAACGTTAGAGTCCAGGGATGCACAGAAATACCCAGGTTCGGTCTGACTGCCGTTCCAATCGAATATGCTGAGCGCCACGTCGCCAAATACCTGCGGGTCTGGCGTTTGCTTGATATTTTTTTTCAGCTGACTGTCGTCAATAAACCCTTGATAGTCGCCCACCATCAAGTCCTTGAATAACAGCGTATGCAGAGCGATAGTCTTTTCTTCATCGTTGGGCGCACCAGCGGCTTGCTGTTGCAGCAACGCTTTGTTCGCCAGGGTCTTGAGCACCACGGAGCGGTAACGCAGGTTATTGATTGGGCTGTCTGGCGCAAAAATTGCGGCGGCTTTATTTTCCTGTACCAGGGCGGTGCCCAACATCAACTGCATATACTGTTGCTGATAAGGGGAAAGCTTCAGGCCGAGCAAATGACGCCAATGGTCCTCGGCCCCCTGCCAGTTCTCCTGCTTCATCAGCGCGTCGCCATACAGGATCTGCTGGCTGAACGCGATAAGATCGTTCGCTGCCAACTGTGCCGCTGGCTGGATCGCCTTGGTGACCGCCGCATAATCCTTTTGCTGATAGAACAGCCAGGCGTTATGCATATATTCCCAGAGCGGGAGCTGATTGGCGGCCACAAACATCGGCTTGTAGCCTTGCAGCATCTCATCGGTCACTTTCGGCATCGACGGGTTGTCGAGATTGTATTGGCGCAGCCACTTCATGGTCTGGATGAAGGTTAACAACGGGGCATCGGCGCTGCTGATAAAGGGTTGCTCTGCGCTGTCATAGGGAATATAGCGGCTCAGCAGGATTTGATCCCCTTCATCAACCATTGCGCCAAGCGTGGTGATATCGGTGGCCGCAGTGATCTCGCTTTCATAGAGCTGCGCCAGGCGTGGCCAATCGGACAGATACCAATTCACCCGACGCTGTAATCCCTGCACGGAATCCACATATTCGCCGTTGGGATAAGCGGCCAGATAGGCCTGTGCGCGTTGCAATGCCTGAGCGCCCGCTTCTTTATTGGCCCGCAGCGGATCGAACATGCCGTACTGATCCTCGGCATTCTCAGTGATCTGGTTCAAGGCTACTCGGAACAACATATAAGTGGCGGTTTCCGCCACCCACTTTTGATCCGACTCTTTCAGCCGCTGGAATCCGGTATCCGCGTCGGTAAATTGCCCATGGTAAAACTGTTCCGCGCTGCTCAGGTAGTCTCTGAACGCCGCGGCATGAGAACCTGCGGCATAGTTCTCCATCAGCGGTAAAAATTGCTCCGGCTGTGCCTCACCCCGGTAAATTTTGGCCCGGCGTAGCGCCAGCAAATCGCGTTCGGCCTGATCCAGCTGCCGATCGTCCAGCAACGCCTGGAAAAATTGGCTGAGTGACAGCGGATTATTGGAGATCCAACGGCCTTCATTTTCTCCTGAAAAACCGCTTAACCCCGACGGTTTAATGCCCAGGCTTAATGCCTGTGCATTGAGCGGATCATCCTGCGGCGCGGTGGTTTGGCCTGGTGAGGTGGCCTGATCGGCTGCAGGCGTTGCTTCACCAGAGAACACGCCAAAAGTGTATCCTCTGCTGCGGCCAATCTCTTGCGGTACTGACGACAGCACCATGGGCATATTACGCATTCCCGCCGTCAACATCAGCAGATTGATACGAGTATCATTTTCGGCAGCCAGATAAGGCACGCCACTCATTGCGCAGTAGTCGCTCCAGCGGCAGCTGATTTCATCAAAAGAGGCCATGACTGTGGGGCTGGTGCCAGCGGTGGCGGCGACCAGCGCAGCCAAGAGGAGTTTTTTCAAAGAATGTCCCTACCTATGTCCGGTATTCACTCTGATCCTGAGTGAATTTTGCCAAAGATAGTGTCGTAAGCCTGCAGAAAAAACAAGCGGGTGAAAAACGAAATTAATCGTCCAGTCCCTCAAGATAACGAAGGTTACATACTGTCAGCCACGGCTTCGCATAACAGTTCGATGGCCAGTAAGGTTCCGTGCTGATTATCCTGCACCGGCAACACAATATCCTCACGCCGAGTCAGAGCAGTTTCAGGCTGTGCCAACGCGATCACCGCCACACCTTGCAGCCTTGCCTGATGTACCGCGTTGATTAACGCACTGCCCGGTTGCCCACCGGCAATCACCAGCAGTGCCTGGCGTTGATCCAGCATCGAGGCGGTCATACTCATCAATGCCGGATCCTGGCACAGGTTGGCTGGCCGCCCGAGGGTCAACAGGCGGTATTGCAGCAGGTTGGCAAAAGGCGCATCCACCGCGTTAGCGCTGAAGATATGGATGGCCGTTGCCTGGCGCAGCGCCGTAGCCGCTCGTTCCAACGACGCTACCGGGGTCTGACCAAGCTGGGTAATCAATTGCTGGTTGAGCGTGTTCACTCGCTGTGCCCACGGCGCAGGCAAACCGTCCGTAACCTCGGCAAGTGCAGGGTTCTGGTTAGCACCGCTGGCCTGCGCCAGCTTCATGCGCAGATCGCGAATATCATCACAACCGACGGAGCGGGCAAAACGGGTGATAGTGGCAGGGCTCACCCCGGCAGACACCGCCAGCTGTTCGATAGTGGCCGAAGAGGCAAAGGCGACATCGGCCAGAATGGCCTGTGCTACCCGGGTTTCCTGCTGGCTGAGCTCGTGAATACGCGCACGGATCTCAAACAGGATATCGCCAAAGGTTTCACGGCCAATGGAATGCGAAAAACGATCCAGTACCTCGTGGCCGATACCCGCCCGTGCCGCCAGTTTTTCAATGGTGGAATCATCCAGCCAGGCAACATCCCCCATGATGCGCGGGGTGACGACTCGCTCTTCAGCACCGCTCTTGTCTTGCTGATGAACCCGTACCCGGCCGATAAATTCGTTGAGATCGCTGCAACCAAAGCTCTGCGCAAACTGATTGAGCAGTTGGTTACTGACACCGGCACGCGCCGCCAACTCTTCGAAGGTCGCCCCAGAGACAAAATTCAGGTTATCCAGAATAAAACGGGCCAAGCGCGAATCACGCGCCGACAGACGGGGTAACCCCTGTTCGATCTGGTAAACAATATCCATGCAATGAGGCTCCCTGAACCAGGATGAAAAATGACGCACTGAACTGATGCCGAATTTGCGGGCGTAAATGGGCATATGTTCGGCTGACAGGCATGGTGCAATCGCTCCATGATAAAGCCTTGAAAATATTTTTCAATTTTTACTTTTGCCCCTAAAAGCAGCCAGAAACAACCTAATGCAATGATAAGTATAATATTATCCTATTCTCGATTACATGCAGTGACACAGAAACGCAACATCCATCACATTCGTGAAAATTATTTTCAATAACAATTCATTTTATCCCCGCAACGTGAAATAACTTTTCACAGCAAAGTTCGTCACCATCGAAAACACCAAGGGGAATTCCATGCAGAAAATTGTGTTGTGCTGTGCCGCTGGCATGTCCACCAGCATGCTGGTGCAGAAAATGAAAACCGAAGCCACCAAGCGTGCCTTAGCGCTGGAGATCGAAGCCGTGCCGGTTTCCGAGATCGAAAGCCTGCTCGCCAATGCCGATATCGTGCTGCTCGGCCCGCAGGTGCAGTATGAGTTCCAACGCCTTGCGGCACTGGCCGCCCCGCTTGGCAAGCCGGTCGCGGTGATCGACATGATGGATTACGGCACCATGCGCGGCGACAAGGTGCTGGATAAAGCCATTGCCCTGATGGCCTGACGCCCGCCCTTTTCCCCTCATCCACCCTCAACAGGAGAGCGGCATGGAAGAAACCATTATGGAGCTGCTGGTACAGGCTGGCAGCGCCCGCAGCAGCGCGTTAAGTGCCTTACGTTATGCTCGTCAGGGCGACTTTTCCCAGGCAACTAGCGCCATGGCCGAGTCACACTGCGCCGTCAAACTGGCCCATGCCAAACAGACCGAGCTGATCGGGCTGGACGAAGGCTGCGGCAAACTGACCGTTACCCTGATTACCGTACATGCTCAGGACCACCTGATGAACGCGATGGTGATCCAGGATCTGGCGCAGGACATGATCGAGCTTTACCGCCGTTTACCCGTAGCCGTGGGAGCAACCCGATGAAAATTACCGTCGTTGGTGGGGGCAGCAGCTATACCCCGGAACTGATTGAAGGGCTGATTGCCCGCCATGCCACACTGCCTCTCAGCGAGCTGGCACTGGCCGATGTGGAAGGTGGGCGGCATAAGGTGGAAATTATCGCCGGGCTGGCTCGCCGCATGTTGCGCCATCAAGGGTTGGAGCAGGTGAAAGTCACGGTGCATTTTGAACTGGATGCCGCCATCAGCGGAGCCAGCTATGTACTGACTCAGTTGCGTGTCGGCCAACTGCCCGCCCGCGCTGCCGATGAACGACTCGGCCTGCAGCATCTGATGTTGGGGCAGGAAACCACCGGCGTCGGTGGCTTTGCCAAGGCGTTACGTACCATCCCGGTGCTATTGGATATCGCTCAGCGGGTAGAACGCCTGGCACCAGACGCCTGGATCATCAACTTCACCAATCCGGCGGGGATGGTTACCGAAGCCGTAGCCCGTTACAGCAAAGCCAAGATTATTGGTTTATGCAATGTGCCGATCACCATGCACCATATGATCGCCAGTATGTTACAGCTGCCGCGTGAACGCGTTGCGCTGAGCTTTGCCGGGCTCAATCATATGGTCTGGGTGCACCGGGTATTGGCAGACGGGCAGGATGTCACCGAACAGGTCATTGAGCTGATGTGCGATGGCGAATCCCTGTCGATGAACAACATCAAGGCCACGCCTTGGCCCCCGGAGTTTCTACGGGCGCTGAAGGTGATCCCCTGCCCTTACCACCGCTATTTCTGGCAGACCCGTACCATGCTGGCAAAGGAGCTGGAGTCGGCCAAAGGCAAAGGCACCCGGGCCGAGCAGGTGATGAAGGTGGAGGCAGAACTGTTCGAACTGTATGCCGATCCGGCGCTGGATCATAAGCCGGAACAGCTCAGCTTCCGCGGCGGGGCCTATTACTCGGAGGTGGCCATCGAGCTGATCAACGCGCTGCACAATAATCTGGGCAGCCAGATGGTGGTCAATACCCAGAATCGTGGGGCAATCCAGGGTCTGCCGGACGATGCGGTGGTCGAAATCAACTGTGTGATCGATGCACAAGGGGCGCATCCTCTGGCCTTCGGCGCATTGCCGCCGCTGATGAATGGCCTGACCCAGCAGGTGAAAGACTATGAGAGGTTGACCATTGAGGCGGCGGTCAAGGGCGATAAACAGCAGGCATTGCTGGCCTTGGTGGCCAATCCGTTGGTTGGCGATGTCAATGAAGCACAAACCATATTGGACGAAGTGCTCAGCATCAACCAGGCATGGCTGCCGCAGTTTTCTCAAGCTTAAGCGTTCACAACTACCCCACTCGTGCTTCCAGCGGTGGGGATAAATAACAATAATCATAACCGCAAGCCTGGCTAAGACCGGGAAAGAGGGGTGCCTGTGTCAATGGGAAAAACAATTCTTGAAAAATATGTGCTGCCAGCAGCACTGAAGGTCGCCGGGCAAAAACACGTGCTGTCGGTACGTGACGGTATCATTCTGAACATGCCGTTTATGCTGATTGGCTCGTTCTTTCTGATCTTCGCCTATCTGCCAATTCCCGGTTATGCCGAACTGATGAGTCAGCTGTTTGGTGCGACCTGGCAGGATAAGGTGCTGTATCCGGTGAAGGCCACTTACGACATCATGGCGATCATCTCCAGCTTTGGTATTGCCTACCGGCTGGCGGAAAAATACCGCACCATCGATCCGCTCACCACCGGTGCAGTGTCTCTGGTGGCCTTTGTGCTGACGGTGCCGCAGCATACCTGGTTTGCTCCCGTACAGGGCGCTGCCGAGCAGATTATCAAAGGCGTCATGCCGATGAAGCTGGTCGGTAGCCAGGGGCTGTTTGTGGCGATCATTATCGCCCTGCTGTCGACCGAGATTTATCGTTTTGTCAGCAACCGCAATTGGGTGATCCGCATGCCGGAAGGCGTTCCACCCGCGGTGGCGAAGTCCTTTATGGCGCTGATCCCCGGCTTTTGTGTGTTGGCGGTGGTGCTGGCGCTACGCCTGATCGTTGAGGCCACACCGTTTGGCGACATCAATACGCTGATCTCTACCCTGGTCGGCATTCCAATGAGCCATGTCGGTGGTTCGCTGCCGGGAATGATCTTCGCGGTGATCCTGATTGGCGTGTTGTGGATGCTAGGCCTGCACGGCGATGCCATCGTGCTGGTCTTTATCCGCCCGGTCTGGCTGGCGAACATGTCGGAAAACCTGGAGGCCTTCCAGAACGGCTTGCCGATCCCACATATCATCACCCAGCAGTTTTACGATCTGTGGATCGCCCCTGGCGGCACCGGAGCACTGCTTGGTCTGGTGATCTTCATGCTGATCCGCAGCCGCAGCGCGCAGATGAAACAGTTGGGTAAAATCGCCGCACCGGGCTGTCTGTTCAATATCAGTGAGCCGCTGGTGTTCGGCATCCCGCTGGTGATGAACCCTTATCTGGTCGTGCCGTTTATTGCCACGCCGGTGGTGCTGGTGATCGTTTCCTACAGCGCCATGGCCACCGGATTGGTAGCGCCACCGGCCGGGATCGCCCTGCCGTTTACCACCCCGATCGTGATCAGCGGCTATCTGGCCACCGGTGGCCATATCTCCGGGGCTATCTTGCAGATCGTCAATCTGGCGATTTCGCTGGTGATGTACTATCCATTCTTCCGGGTGTGGGACAACCTGAAGTTCCGCGAAGAGCAGGCCAGCCGCGCTGCCAGCACGCAACAAGAAGCACTGGTTTCCAGCCGCTTGGCCGCAGGGGACTAATTTTGACTACCGGGGTCTGCCCTGCGGATCCCGGTATTTTTTATCGCGTACTCTTTTCCAGTGCCAGCCTCCCTTGCCGCAACCAATAATATAATTCGCTATTACGCTTGAAGCCCAGCTTACGCATCGCCGTGAGTTTATGGGTGCTGACGGTCTTGACGCTAAGCGACAGTTTATTGGCAATTTGGCTGGGCGTGAGCTCTTTGCTGATCCCCTGCAAAATATCCCGCTCACGCGCAGTCAGTTGCAGTCTAAAACGCGTTCTTTCTTTTACTGCCTGCAAATGCAGCAAGCACGCCCGGTCAAACATCTGCTCTAGCAAAGATAGCGCTGCCATTATTATCAAAGGTTTTTCCAATCCACTGATCGTCTGCATCCGCCGATAACGGCTCCAATGGAGCTGTTAGCGGCAATGCTGCCGGAACAGGCGAGCCAGGTAGGCCCCCATAGGCGTCAGCGTCGTATCCTTGCGCTGGATCAGGTAGAAGGTGGCTCGCGGTAAGACTTCTTCCAGTTCCAGCGCCACCAGATGGCGGCCCAGGATAGGATCGGAGATCACATCGACCGACAGAATGCTGACAAAGTCACTCTGCGCTACCAGGCTGGTACAGGCCATAAAAGTCTCGCAGGTCACGCTGATCGACGGTGCCATCCCCATATCACCAAACAGTTCATGCAGCAGGCGGTAATAACTGCCATTAGGGGTTGGCATGGTCCAGTCGCAATGTTGCAACGCCTTCAGCGAGCGGACGTTCTCACAAGGGTGCCCTTTGCGTACTACCACCTTGTATTCTCTTTCCATCAATCGCTCAAAGCTCAACTCATTGTCCATGCTGCTGGGGTAGTAGGTATTAATGGTAAAATCCAGTTCCCCCTGGCGTAACTCTGGGATCATCGAGACCAGTTGTCCTTCCACAATCCGTACCTTCACGTTGGGATATTCGCGGTGAAACTGGGTGATCACCTGCGGCATCACCGTGCGGGCAACGCTGCCCCCGACGCCGATATTGACCGTGCCCCCCGCCAGCCCTAACCGCTGCTGAATATCCTCCTGCGCCACCCGCAACTCCTCGAGGATCAGGCTGGCATGCTGAAAAAAGTTATCACCGCAGTCGGTCAATACCACTCCTTTACTGCGACGGACAAACAGCTTGGCACCCAGCACCTCCTCCAGCTCCTGAATCGATTTGGTCAAGGCTGGCTGGGAAAGGTTACAGCTACGGCTGGCAGCACGGATGCTGCCCTGACGGCTGACTTCTACAAAGGCGCGTAATTGGTGCAATTTTATCGAGGCTGGCATAGGCGATTGATGATAACCGTTGTTTATCAGTAGCAAGATATTGGCATCTTATTTAACCCGATACCATTGTGTACATTCGAAAAAAACATAATAAATAACCAAATCGTCATTTCGCTTATTTAGCCGCAATATCGCCGCTGATAAGTGCCTTTCACGGCCTTTTATTAACTAAATACGTAAAGATTAAATTTAAATTTAATTGCCTGACCTTCGTCAGCGCACCACTGCTGCCTGAAAACGCTTCAAGGCGTGATAACTAATGGAAAACCGCGATGAACAACCCGCTCTCAATGTTGGTGACCGATCTGTATCCGCAACTGCAAACCTGGCGACGTGACTTTCACCGTCATGCCGAATCTGGCTGGTTTGAATTTCGTACCGCTTCGTTAGTGGCCGAAGAGTTGGATCGTTTAGGTTATCGGTTGCAACTAGGCCGCGAGGTGATTAATGCAGAGGCCCGCATGGGGCTACCTTCCGCACAGCTCCTGGAGGAACAAGAGCAACGCGCTATCAAACAGGGTGCCTTGACGAAATGGCTGCCCTACTTTTCCGGCGGTTTTACCGGCATTGTTGCCACAATGGACACTGGCCGCCCCGGCCCCACCATCGCCTTTCGCGTCGATATGGACGCGCTCGATCTCAACGAACTGCTGCATCCCGACCACCAGCCCTTCCGTGAAGGCTTCGCCTCCTGCAATGGCGGCATGATGCACGCCTGTGGACATGACGGGCATACCACTATCGGTCTGGGTCTGGCACGAGTATTCAAAGACCTGGAGCCGCAGTTGCATGGCCGCATCAAGCTGATCTTCCAACCGGCCGAAGAAGGGACTCGCGGGGCCAAATCAATGGTGGAAGCAGGCGTGGTGGATGACGTCGACTTCTTTACCGCCGTGCATATCGGCACCGGCGTTCCGGCCGGGGAACTGGTGTGTGGCAGCGACAGCTTTATGGCGACCACCAAGCTGGATGTCACTTTCCGTGGCGTTGCCTCCCACGCCGGAGCCAAGCCGGAGGATGGACGCAATGCTCTGTTGGCGGCGGCGCAGGCCAGCATTGGGCTCTATGCCATCCCCCGCCATAGCGAAGGCAGCTCACGTATTAACGTTGGCGTATTGCAGGCGGGTACCGGCCGTAACGTCATCGCTGATCATGCCTTTATGAAGGTAGAAACGCGGGGCGCAACCAATGAGATCAACGAGTTCGTCTACCAACAAGCGCTCAACGTAATACAAGGGGCTGCCACCATGCAGGGGGTGGAATATGACCTATCCCTGATGGGCGCGGCGCAAAGCAGTGAGCCAACCCAACCTTGGGTGGAATACATCCATCGCCAGGCGCTCGGCATCAGCGGGCTGGATTCGGTGGTCGATCGCCGTGAACAGGCAGCAGGTTCAGAGGACGCGACCTACATGATGGAACGGGTGAAATCTCACGGCGGGCAAGCGTCCTACGTCATCTTCGGCTGCGAACTCAGCGCCGGGCACCACAATGAGAAATTCGATTTTGACGAGCACGTCATGGCAGTCGCAGTGAAAACGCTGGCCACACTGGCCCTGAACCTACCGACTTTTGGGAGCAAATCATGAAACCGACGGAACTGGTCTCTTTTATCCACCATTACATCGATAGCCACCAGGCCCGCTTCAGTGCCTTGAGCGATGAGATCTGGGATCACCCGGAAACCCGCTTTACCGAAACCCACTCCGCCGAGTTACTGGCAGGCGCGCTGGAGCAGGAAGGTTTTCAGGTTGAACGCGGCGTCGGCGGTATCGAAACTGCCTTTATCGCCAGCTTCGGCAGCGGCCATCCGGTGATCGCCTTATTAGGTGAGTATGATGCGCTGGCTGGCCTGAGCCAACAATCTGGCTGTGCCACACCGGCCCCGTTGGTGGAAAACGGCAATGGCCATGGCTGCGGTCACAACCTGCTCGGTACCGCGGCGTTAGCCGGTGCCTTTGCGGTAAAAGCTTGGATGGAGCAGCAGCAGTTAACCGGCACGGTACGCTTTTACGGCTGTCCTGGTGAAGAGGGTGGCTCAGGGAAAACCTTTATGGTGCGTGAAGGGCTGTTCGCCGATGTGGATGCCGCCCTTACCTGGCATCCGGAAGGTTTTAGTGGCATGTTCAACACCAGCAGCCTGGCCAACATTCAGGCCGCGTTTCGCTTCAAAGGGATCGCCGCTCATGCGGCCAACTCGCCGCATCTTGGCCGCAGCGCGCTGGATGCCATAACGTTGATGAATACCGGAGCCAACTTCCTGCGTGAGCATATCGTGCAGGAAGCCCGATTGCATTACGCCGTCACCAATACTGGCGGCAGTTCCCCTAACGTGGTGCAGGCCGATGCCGAAGTGTTGTACCTGGTACGCGCCCCACAGCTCGATCAAGTTCAGGACATCTACCAGCGTCTGGTCAACGTTGCCAAAGGCGCAGCGCTGATGACCGACACCCAGATGACGGTGCAGTTTGAAAAAGCCTGCTCTAACTACGTCCCCAATCGCCACCTGGAAAAGGCCATGTATCAGTATGTATGCGATTTCGGATTACCTGCTTACAGCGATGAAGAGCGGCGTTTTGCCACCGAGATCCGCCAAACGCTCAGCAAGGATGACCTGCGCAATGCCAAACTGAACATTTCACGTACTGGCGGGGAAGCCGGGCAACAATGGGTACGGCAGTTGGGCGATAAGGTGTTGATGGACGAGGTAGCCCCGTATGTAGAATCACAAGAATTACTGTATGGCTCGACCGATGTCGGCGACGTCAGTTGGGTTACGCCCACGGCTCAGTGCTTCAGCCCCTGCTTTGCTTTAGGGACGCCGTTGCATACCTGGCAGTTGGTCGCCCAAGGCCGCACCTCCATTGCCCATAAAGGCATGTGCCTGGCGGGTAAGGTGATGGCCGCCACCGCCGTCGCCCTGCTAAGCGATAACGTCCTGCTGGAAGCTTGCCAAGAGGAGTTCCGTCAGCAACGTGCCGAACAGCCTTATCAGTGCCCTATTCCTGCTGGGGTGAAACCGTCTCCATTGAAGTAAAGCCCGACCGGCCTGGCTCCCGTTCCGAGCCAGGCAACCCTAACGATAAAAAATAATAAAAATCTTAAACCGGACACGAGGGTCATATCATGAGTGAGGTTACATCTTCCGCCAATAAAAGCCCTGGGCGTATTTTTTACTGGGTAGAACGTATCGGTAATAAAATTCCCAATCCCTTCCTGTTATTTGTTTATTTAATCGCGGTGTTAATGCTCGCCACCGCGCTCATCTCCTGGCTGGGTCTGGTGGTGAAGAACCCGGCCACCGGGGAAATGATCCAGGTGAAAAATCTGATGAGCGTGGAGGGAATGCAATGGATTTTCCCCAATATCATCCACAACTTCAGCGGCTTTGCCCCGTTAGGAGCGATCCTGGCGCTGGTGATCGGTGCCGGTCTGGCGGAAAAGGTCGGCCTGTTACAGGCACTGATGTACAAAATGGCGTCCCACGTCAGCGCTGGCTACGCCAGCTATATGGTGCTGTTTATCGCCTTCTTCAGCCATATCTCTTCCGATGCCGCGCTTGTGGTGATGCCGCCGCTGGGGGCATTGATTTTCCTGGCCGTCGGTCGTAACCCGATTGCCGGGCTACTGGCCGCGATCGCCGGTGTCGGTTCGGGTTTTACCGCCAACCTGCTGATTGTCACCACCGATGTGCTGCTTTCCGGCATCAGTACCGAAGCGGCCAAAGCGGTGGACGGCGCAATCCACGTCAGCGTGATCGATAACTGGTACTTTATGGCCACCTCGGTGATCGTGCTGACCATTACCGGCGCGTTGCTGACGGATAAATTCGTCGAGCCACGGCTGCCAAAGTGGCAAGGCACTGCCGAAGACAAACTTGAAGCGCTCACCCCTTTACAAAACCGTGGCCTGCTGATGAGCGGTATCGCCGCGCTGGTGTTTATCGCCGTGATGGCCGCCCTGGTGGTACCAGAAGGCGCTCCGCTGCGCGATCCTCATACCGGTTCGGTGATCCCCTCCCCGTTTATTAAAGGCATTGTGCCGATCATCATCCTGTTCTTCTTCACCGTCGCCATCACTTACGGCGTGGTCACCAAGAGCATCCGCCGCCCGGACGATATCCCCAACCACCTGGTCGAACCGATGAAGAATATGGCGGGCTTTATCGTCATGGTGTTCCCGTTGTCGCAGTTTGTGGCGTTCTTCAACTGGAGCAACATGGGCAAGTTCATGGCCATCGGCCTGACGGATCTGCTGGAGGCGGCCGGCATGAGCGGCGCACCGGCGTTCCTGGGCCTGATGTTCCTGTCCGCCTTCCTGTGCATGTTTATTGCCAGCGGTTCCGCCATCTGGTCGATCCTGGCCCCGATTTTTGTGCCGATGTTTATGCTGTTGGGCTTTCACCCGGCCTTTGCCCAGATGATTTTCCGCATCGCTGACTCCTCCGTGCTCCCCCTGGCACCGATGTCACCGTTCCTGCCGTTATTCCTTGGTTTTTTGCAACGCTACCTGAAGGACGCCAAGCTCGGCACCTACTACGTGCTGATCATGCCGTATCCGCTGGTGTTCTTCGCCGTCTGGATCCTGTTGCTATTGGTGTGGTACGCGCTGGGGCTGCCTATCGGGCCTGGGGTCTATCCGAAACTGGGATAAGCCCCTCACCCTGACCCTCTCCCACGGGGAGAGGGAAAATATTTTGTGCTCAATCACGCGACTTTTGGCGTAAGCTGAAACGATTATCCTCGCCGGATGCTTGCCAACCAGCGAGGGACCTATCTCAATGCGCTAAGGGCCCGTCATGAGTCGTGAAATCAATAAAGATACCCAGCTGTGTATGTCACTGGCCGGTCGGCCAGGCAATTTCGGCACCCGTTTCCACAACTATCTGTATCAGGAACTGGATCTGAACTTCATCTACAAGGCATTCACGACCAAAGATATTCAGGCTGCGGTCGGTGGCGTACGTGCCTTGGGGATCCGCGGCTGTGCGGTTTCCATGCCGTTCAAGGAAAGCTGTATTCCGTTCCTTGATGAGCTGGATCCTTCGGCCACGGCGATTGAGTCGGTCAATACCATCGTCAACGACGACGGTTTCCTGAGGGCCTATAACACCGACTATATCGCTATCGCCAAACTGCTGGCGAAATACCAAATCCCCCCAACCACCTCGTTTGCCCTGCGTGGCAGCGGTGGTATGGCCAAAGCGGTCACTGCCGCCCTGCGCGATGCCGGATTCAAGAACGGCCATATCATTGCGCGCAATCCACAGGCAGGCCAGGCACTGGCAGTGCAGTATGGCTATCAGTGGCAAGCAGAGGTTGGGGATTTGCAGGTTGAGATGGTGATTAACGTCACCCCGATCGGCATGACAGGCGGCACCGAGAGCGAGCAGTTATCCTTTGAATCGACCACCATCAAGGCTGCCAAGATCGCCTTCGATGTGGTGGCGCTGCCAGCGGAAACCCCGCTGATCCGTTACGCCCGCGAACAAGGCTTGCAGGTGGTTACCGGGGCCGAAGTGATCGCCTTACAGGCCTTGGAGCAGTTCGTGTTGTACACCGGCGTACGCCCTACCGATGAGCAAATCACCCGTGCTGCGGCACATGCGCGTGGGTAGGTTAATGCTGCTGAATTGGTAGGGGCGCAGCATGCTGCGCCCGTTGAATTAGTCGATGATTAGAACGACAGGGTCAGGCCAGCGTAATAGGCCCGGCCCGGTTCGTTGTAGGTCGAAGCCCCTTCGTTTTCACGATAGATCTGCTTGTCGAACAGGTTGGTGACGCCGGTTTTCAGGCTCAGATCCTTCATCAGATCATAATTGACGCCAATGCCCACCACCGAATAAGCCCCGACCTCCTGAGTGGAGAGCGTGCCAGCTTCATTACGGATCTCGGCATATTCACGCGGTTTCTGTCGGCCATACATCGTCCAGTTCAGGTTGGTAGACAGCTTATCGGTGACCTGATAATCCAGCAGGGTATTCACCGTGTATTTCGGGATCACCGACAGAGGGTTGCCGGTATCCTTGTTTTCGGAGGTGATCATATAGGTCGCGTTGGTGCGCCAGGTGAGCATATCCTCAACCACGGGCACCACCAGGTTAGCCTCCAGCCCTTCAACCAACGCCTTACCACCGTTTTCCCAACGCAGGATGTTGTAACCGTTAGATGCAATGCCAACAATCTCGGTGCCCGCCACGATCTTATTTTTATAATCGTTGCGGAAGTAGGTGATACCGGCATCGTAACCCGCCCAGGTAAACTCCAGGCCGATCTCTTTGTTGACGCTGATTTCTGGCTCCAAATCGTTATTGCCCAGCAGATAGCAACTGCCAGTAGCAATGTCCTTCGGACATCCATTGCCACGGGTAGATAACAGATAGCCTTCGCTGGATTGGTACAGGTTCGGCGCTTTAAATGCCCGGGCAATACCCGCCTTCAGTTTGAAATACTCGCCTAACTCCTGCGAAACGTTCAGGCTTGGGCTCCAGTTAGCGCCATATTTGTTGTGATAATCGAAACGCAGGCCGGGGATCACGAAGGTGCCTTCTATCGGCTCAATATTGTCCTCAAAATAGAGGGCGCCGATCTCGGCACTGTTTTTAGCGCTGCGCTCTGAGGGATCGCCAGAGACGCCATTAATGACGACCCCGCTGACATCCGTCATCTGCATAGAGGATGGATCGTTGAGTTCTTCGCGGTTCCACTCAGCCCCTAGCGTGACGTTTTGCTCGAACAGCAGATCCAGCGGGAGGTTCAGCTCACCCCCGGCACGATAATTCTCCAACCTGCTGGTGTTATAGGTGTCGTCGTTGATCATGCCCTCAACGCGGCCAGTGGTGCCTTCCGCCAGACGGGTATTGTTGGTTTTCTCATAGTTGAAGTTCAGGCGGGATTGGCCCCAGTCCCAGATACCATTATGGGTAATGCCATAGGTCTGGCGATACAACCGGTTAGTTTCCTGACCATACAGTGAAGCCACCAGATCGCCCGGGCTGAGATTACCATTGCTGTACTGGGTATCGCCAGCGTAGATATTGCCCTGGCGGCTGTAGGCATAGTCAAAGTTGAGGATCTGCTGCGGATTGATTTTCCAGGCAAGCGAGGTGTTAATGTCTTTGTTCCTGACCCCTTCGCGGCCTGCGGCATAGGAGCCGTTTTGTTGGGTGTTGATATCATAGGCATCGGCATCGGTTTTATTGATGTTACCGAACAGACGCATGGTCAGCACATCACTGACCAGTGGGCCACTCAGGCTGAAGTTGGCGCGATTGGTTGCCCCCTCCTTGTTATTTTCTGGCTGGTTGGTAAACAGCGAGAGCGTACCATGCCAATCTTTGGTGGGGCGTTTGGTAATGATATTAACCACGCCCCCTGCCGCACCTGAGCCATACCGAGCTGCAGCAGGGCCACGCAACACCTCAATACGTTCAACCATCTCTGCGGGTACCCAGTTGGTATCGCCACGGGTATCCCTCTCACCACGCCAGCTGTAACGCACTGAATCACGGGAGGTGGCTGGCACACCGTCAATCAGGATCAAGGTGTTTTCTGGCCCCATTCCCCGGATATCAATCTGTCGATTATTGCCGCGGCTACCGCTGGCGCTGTTACCGGTGAGGTTGACACCCGGCATTCTGCGGATGATGTCGGAAAGATCGTTTACCGGTGGCGTTCTGCGTATATCTTCGGCAGTGATAATCGAAACCCCTGGCTGCTGCTTCAGTTCTTCAGCGGCGGTGGCACGCACCACCATGGTTTCGTTATCCTCCGCAGGGGCTTCCTCCGCCGCAATCCCGGCGGTACTGAAAAGCCCAGCCAGCAGGATTGCACAAGGTCGCAGTCTGTTGTTGTCAGGTATAACCATCGAAATAATCCCTTTTACTTAAAGTAGTTAATAATAATTGTAACCATTTTTGTAATTGAGAATTGTAATGATAATTATTACTGTTTAAACGCAGGAAAGCGTAAATTCACAATTTCTCCATACTTCTGGCGGGATATTTTCTAAGCGGATGAAACACAAATTTGGCGACCGTTGGGTATGCAAAGGGCAGCGCATTAGCGGGATATGAGATAAAAAAGAGGTGGGTGTAGAAATGACAATCGAGCAGGAAGCAGTTCGAGGATTTTTCAGCAGTCAAAAGGGGCTAAATAGCCCCTTCGGATGTTTTTAACCGCGTTGTGCAGCGTTACTTGGCAACGCCTTCCATCCCCACCAGCCCCACTTTCAGGTAACCGGCTTTGCGTAGCGTATCCATCACGCTCATCAGCGTTTCATAGTCTACGGTCTTGTCCGCCTGGAAGAAGATGGTGGTTTCTTTATTCGACTGAGTGCGTTGATCCAGCACCGCTGTCAGTTGTTCCGCCGTTACCGGCTCATCACCGACATACAGCTGCTTGTCTGCCTTCACCGACAGGAACACCGGCTTTTCCGGACGCGGCTGAGGTTTAGCGGTAGAAGCAGGCAGGTCAACACGAATATCTACCGTTGCCAGCGGCGCAGCCACCATAAAGATGATCAACAGCACCAGCATGACGTCGATAAACGGCGTCACGTTGATTTCATGCAGTTCGCCGCTGTCGTCCAGATCTTCATTTAAGCGCATCGCCATAACTCACCCCACTCGCAGTTGATGCGCATGCTGGGAACGTTTGGCGTCGGCCGAGGCCGCCAGATCCAAATCGCGGCCCAGCAGCAGCAGAACCTGCGCCGCCACATCACCCACCTGAGCACGGTGGCCGCCGATAACGCGAGCAAAGATGTTGTAGATCACTACCGCAGGGATCGCCGCAACCAGACCAAGCGCGGTAGCCAGCAGGGCTTCCGCAATACCCGGTGCAACGACCGCCAGGTTGGTGGTTTGCGAGTGGGCGATACCGATAAAGCTGTTCATGATGCCCCATACGGTACCGAACAGGCCGACAAACGGTGAGATAGCACCAATGGTTGCCAGGAAGCCATTACCGCGCCCCAGTTGACGACCATAAGCCGCTACGCGACGTTCCAGACGGAAGCCGGTACGCTCTTTAATCCCGTTGTTGTCGTTAGAGGCCGCCGACAATTCCAGCTCGTTCTGTGCATCTTGCAGCAGCACCGCACTGATGCTCTCTTCCGAGAAACTTTGTGCCAGTTCTGAGGCGTCGTCCAGGGAGCGCACATCGGCCAGCGCCAATTGCTCACGGCGCAGACGGCGCTTGGAACGGAACAGTTCGCAGCCTTTGGCAAACAGAATGGTCCAGGTGACGATAGACGCCAGCACCAGGCCAATCATCACGATTTTCACCACGATATCGGCGTGCTGATACATGCCCCAGACGGAAAGGTCCATGCCGCGAGTTTCTGGCGGTTGGATAGTCGGTTCAGGATTAACCGGGGAGGTAGTCTCCGGGCTACCCGCCACTGGGGTTACCGTGGCGGGTGCAGCCGGTGCCGTTGCCGCAGCAACGCTTTCAGCAACTGCTGGTGCAGTGGCCGGTGCCGCCAAAGCGTTACCCGCCAACCCCACCATCAATACCAGTGAGGCGATCACACTGCGCCCCAATGCGCCCCATTGCCCACGGCCTGCGCCCTGAGCACTTTGATTTGTCATTTTGCCAGCCGTTTTCACGCTGTGCCTCCACCCATTTCAACATTTAAGGAAGAATTCAGCGTGCGATCATATCAAACCAATCAGGGATTGATAGTAGTTATCATTATTATTTACTGAATAACGCATCGACGGGCAAAAAATGATACAACCCCAGTCACTATCAGGGTTTGCGGGTCATTTAGCATAACATTGCTCCCCCAATACGCTAACAAAGTCATCACTCAGGCTGCCGATTTTTGCGCCAACAGGACATAAACAACGTGAATAATTCACTTGAGCGCCCCCTGAGAGATTACCGATCGATGATGAGCAGCTAGACAAAAATCGCACGGCAAGACGTGAAGCTTTATGATATTTTTTCCTGATTACTCACCCATTCACCCACACCTTTTCCGAGTTTTTCAGCCTTCGGCACATTTCTGCACTCTGTTTAATGTCCACTTAAGCTAATAGCGGTACACTATAACTGTGCTCTAGGGTCACGGCGCATGTCTGTCGCCTAGATTCATTTGTGAGCATGGCTATAAATGCACGGTAGCCTATAGAAAGTCAGCCCAGGCACCCCAGGACGAAAAATGGATGTATTAAGAGAGATTGTTCACGCACTGTGGACGCAGGATTTTACTGCACTTGCCGATCCCAGCGTGATTTGGGTGGTTTATGCCGTCCTTTTTACCACTTTATTCTTAGAAAACGGCTTATTACCCGCGTCCTTCCTGCCCGGCGATAGCCTGCTGCTGCTGGCCGGTGCCTTGATTGCCAAAGGCGTGATGAGCTTCCTGCCGACGCTGATTATTCTGACGGCCGCCGCCAGCCTTGGCTGTTGGCTCAGCTATCTGCAAGGGCGATGGCTCGGCCATACCTCGGTGGTAAAAGGCTGGCTGCTACAGTTACCGGCCCAATACCACCAACGCGCGCACATGCTGTTTAACCGCCACGGTTTGATGGCGCTGCTGATTGGCCGTTTCCTGGCATTTGTCCGCACGCTGTTGCCAACTATGGCCGGCATCTCGGGCCTAAATAGCGCCCGTTTCCAGATCTTTAACTGGCTCAGCGGCTTATTGTGGGTAACTTCAGTGGTCACACTGGGCTACGCCTTTAGCCAAATTCCGTTGGTTAAGCGGCATGAGGATCAGGTGATGGCCGGGCTGATGATCCTGCCGATGGTTCTGTTAGTCCTTGGGCTGCTAGGCGTAATGCTGGTCATTTGGCGCAAGAAACGCGCCGCCTGAGGTGGATGACGCGGCTATAGCGTCATCCGAACAGGCAATTGATTGACCAGCGCATCCACCGCCAGCCGCACTTTCAAGGGTAAATGCGGCGTTAGCGGCCAGACGGCATGCATCTCAAAAGCTTCCCCTGGCACCGTCCCCAGGACAGGTTGCAACTGACCTTGCATTAATGGCTCGCGGATTAACCAGCATGGCAGCCAGGCAATGCCAAAACCAGCCACAGCCGCATCGGCAACCGCCTGTAAGTCGTCCATCAATAAACGTGTTTTTAGCATGACCTCACGGGTTGTGCCATCTGCCTGCGGGATCAACCAACTGCGGATCGCATGAGCATAGCGATAACAAATAGCATCATGCCGTGCCAGATCCTCAACGTTATCCGGCGTGCCGCAACGGGCCAGATATTCCGGTGAGGCACACAAGGTCATGCGATTGTCCCCTAATTTGCGCGCCACCAGCCCTGCGCTGTCCGGCAAAGCACCATTACGTATCGCCAGATCAAATCCCTCTTCAATCAGATTCACCACGCGATCGCTGAATGACAGATCGAGCTCCAACCCTGGATGTTCTCGCGCCAATGCGGTTAACACCGGGGCAATATACATCCGACCCACCAGTACCGGCATAGAAACCCGTAAACGACCACTAACCTGCTGCTTGCCGCTTTCCAGCAGGCTCTCTGCGATGCGGATCTCCTCCAGCGCCCGTAGGCAATGCTCATAAAACAACACTCCATCATCAGTTAGGCTCAGACTACGGGTGGTACGATGAAAGAGCCGCACGCCCAGCCGCTGTTCCAACCGAGCAATGGTTTTCCCCACCGCCGAACGGGAAAGATGCAGCCTGCTGGCCGCCAGCGCAAAACTGCCCGCCTCCACCACGCTAACCAATACCGAAATACCGCTTAATCGATCATTCATCTGTTGTAGCCTTTAAGGAAACAATCCTGGGAAATCTTATCGCCACTGGTGATTTTAAATCAACGCTATTATCTCCAGACACAGTCAATCAATCTGGAGCACATCATGGCCGAAACCATGCAACATTGGACGATGAATGCCGTAGGGCGTGAACACCTGCAATTAACCGAGAGCGCCATTCCGCAGCCCGGCCCACATCAGGTACGGGTGAAAGTGAACGCCGTCGCGCTGAACTACCGCGATAAGATGGTGATCGAAGGCACCATGCCGCTGGATCTGCCGCTGCCGTTTATCCCTGCCTCGGATATGGCGGGCGTAGTAGATGCGGTGGGGAGTGGCAGCACACGTTTTCGCCCTGGCGATCGGGTGATCTCAACTTTTAACCCGGATTGGATCGACGGCAAGCCTAACGGTGATGCCCGCACTCCGCCTTATCGTTCACTAGGCGGTTTTTATCAGGGGATGCTGGCCGAATATGTCGTGGTCGATGAAGCCTGGCTAACTGCGTCACCCACTACCCTCGACGATGCCCAGGCCAGCACCCTGCCCTGCGCCGGGCTGACGGCCTGGTTCGCGCTGGTTGAGCGTGGTCATTTGCGTGCCGGAGAGTCGGTACTGGTACAAGGCACCGGTGGCGTTGCGCTGTTTGCACTACAGATTGCCAAGGCCCACGGGGCACAGGTCTTCGTCACCTCCGGCAGCGAAGAGAAACTGCAACGTGCCAAGGCATTAGGTGCCGATCACGGCATTCACCGCCTGCAAGAAGATTGGGTGGAGTCGATTTACTCACTGACGCAAGATCGCGGTATCGATCATATTGTCGAAACCGTTGGCGGCAGCAATCTGGTCAACTCATTACGTGCCGTGGCGATCCATGGCCGTATCTCGGTCATTGGCGTGCTGGAGGGCTTTGATATTGCCATTCCGGCTAGCCTGTTGCTGTTGAAGTCACCGCAGATCCAGGGCATCGGCGTAGGCCACCGCCGCGCGCTGGAAGATCTGGTACGTGCCGTCGATGCCAACGGAATCAAACCGGTCATCGACCAACGTTACCACTTCGATCAATTGCCAGCGGCACTCGATCACCTCGATCGCGGTGCGTTCGGCAAAATCGTGCTGACGCGTTAACCCTGCATTAATACGCTATTGTCCCGCAGCCGGGCGATCTCATCGCTCGGCGTGGTGCCAAACAGCCGTTTAAACTCGCGGCTGAACTGCGAAGCACTCTCGTAGCCCACGCGGATCGCCGCCGTGCTGGCCTTCAGGCCGTCATGCACCATCAGCAAGCGCGCTTTATGCAGGCGATAGGACTTCACATATTGCAGCGGCGAGGTGTTGGTCACCGCCTTGAAGTTATGGTGAAACGCCGACACGCTCATGTTCACCTCATACGCCAACTGCTCGACGTTGAGGTTCTCGGCATACTGGTTTTCAATCCGCCGCAATGCCTTGGCGATCTGGCTGAAATGGGTATGCCGATTAACCAGTTCCTGCAACGAAGCACCACAGCTACCACGCAGCACATGATAAAGCAGCTCGCGCACAATCTGCGGCCCCAGCACCCGAGCATCCAGCGGCTTCTCCATCACGTCCAGCAGACGTTCGGTAGCACACAGCATTTCATCGCTCAGCGGTGAGAGGTTTACGCCGCTGCTTTCGCCTCTGGGCTGCATCAAGTAATCGTCATCCCCGATATCGATCAGCAGATCCTGGAGCATTTGGGTGTCGATATTGACCGCCAGCCCCACCAGCGGCTGTTCTGGGCTGGCAAAGGTTTCACACTCAAACGGCAGCGATACCGTCATCAGCAGGTAATTGCTCGGATCGTATTGAAACATCTTGCTGCCGCAGTAGCCCACCTTGTGACCCTGAAAGATGATCACAATACCAGGTTCATACATCACCGGCTGACGCGGGCAATACTCGTCGACATACAAGACCTTCACCATCGGCACGGGCGTTGAGCTGTAGCCTTTGGCGGCGGCAAAGCGCAGCGCCTGTTGCGCCATACGACTGCGCAGTTCTACGTTCTCCATCAGCAAGCCCTCTAGTCGTCTGAATAATTCGACACGGATAATAACCATAAAGCGGCGTTTTCTACAGTGTAGTGTAGGAATAGGCAAGACACCGGCAGGAATGTGCATTGTGCGATCGGGCCAGGTTACTGACAATAGACTCCAGTTATTTTTGCGCTTCTGGCGCTTCCCTGATGCCAATAGAGAGTACAAGCATGCAAAACTTCATCCTTCATACCCCAACCAAAATCCTGTTCGGTAAAGACCAGATTGCCGAATTAGGCAAACAAATCCCGGCGGACGCCCGCATCCTGATCACCTATGGCGGTGGCAGCGTGAAGAAGAATGGCGTGCTGGATCAGGTGTATTCCGCGCTGGCTGGCCGCAACGTGCAAGAGTTCTCCGGCATCGAACCTAACCCGACCTATGAAACCCTGATGAAAGCGGTTGAAATCGTGCGGGCAGAAAAGATCGACTTCCTGCTGGCGGTAGGCGGTGGTTCGGTGGTTGATGGCACCAAATTCATTGCGGCCGCGGCCGACTACCAGGCCGATCGCGATCCTTGGCATATCCTGAAAACGGTGGGCAGCGAGATCGTCAGCGCGGTACCAATGGGCTGCGTGCTAACCTTGCCAGCAACCGGTTCAGAATCCAATAGCGGTGCGGTGATCACACGCAAGAGCAGCGGTGACAAACAACACTTCTTCTCTCCACTGGTACAACCGCTGTTCGCCGTACTGGATCCAGTCGTCACCTATTCGTTGCCACCACGCCAGATCGCCAACGGCGTAGTAGACGCCTTTGTCCACACCATCGAGCAATACCTGACTTACCCGGTCGATGCCAAAGTGCAGGATCGCTTTGCCGAAGGTCTACTGCTGACGCTGCTGGAAGATGGCCCACGTGCGCTGGCCGAGCCGGAAAACTACGCGGTACGCGCCAACGTGATGTGGAGCGCCACCATGGCCCTGAATGGCCTGATCGGTGCCGGTGTGCCACAAGACTGGGCAACGCATATGCTCGGCCATGAACTGACCGCCATGCACGGTCTGGATCATGCGCAAACCCTGGCCGTCGTCCTGCCTGCCCTGCTGGTAGAGAAGAAAGCCCAGAAGCGCGAAAAACTGCTGCAATACGCCGATCGCGTCTGGGGCCTGCGTGAAGGTTCCGAAGAAAGCCGTATCGACGGTGCAATTGCCGCCACCCGTGCCTTCTTTGAACAAATGGGTGTGCCAACCCGCCTGTCTGACTACCAGCTCGACGGTAGCTCCATCCCTGCGCTGATCGACAAACTGCATCAGCACGGCATGACCGCATTGGGTGAGCATCAGGACATTACGCTGGAAGTCAGCCAACGCATTTACCAGGCAGCACGTTAATTCATCGCAACATCACAGTTTCCTGCTAGGCTTTAGTTTCTACTTACCGTGCCCGACCGATCATCGGGCACGGTTCTGCGTCTTACCCACGCTTTCGATCGCATCGCATAACATCGTCTCGTTAACCCATGGGAGAATTTTATGGCGAACCACTCCAGCCCTGCATCCGACAATCACATTCGTGCCTGGGCCGCGCCCGGCAAGGGACAGCCGCTTGAACCTTTTACCTTCGACGCCGGAGCCTTGGGCGACGATGAGATTGAAGTCGCTATCGATTACTGCGGCGTCTGCCACTCCGACCTCTCGATGCTCAATAACGAATGGGGCATGACCCACTACCCGTTCGTGCCCGGCCATGAAGTCGTGGGCAAAGTGACCAAACTCGGTGCCCATGCGCAGAACAAAGGGCTGAAGGTGGGCCAGGTGGTGGGCGTTGGCTGGAACCGCGGTAGCTGTATGCACTGCCACCCTTGTATGTCTGGCGATCAGCATCTGTGCAACGAGGTGCAGCCCACCATTATTGGCCGCCACGGTGGCTTTGCCGATCGCATCCGCAGCCACTGGGCCTGGGCGATCCCATTACCGGAAGGCGTCGACGTTACCAGCGCCGGGCCGTTGTTCTGCGGCGGGATCACGGTATTCAATCCGTTATTGCAATACGACGTGCGCCCGACACAGCGCGTTGGCGTGGTCGGTATCGGTGGCCTTGGCCATATGGCGATCCGTTTTATGAACGCCTGGGGCTGTGAAGTCACCGCCTTCACCTCATCCAACAGCAAACGAGACGAAGCGCTTTCACTTGGTGCTCACCGTGTCGTCGCCAGCAACGACAGCGCCGCGTTGCAAGCCATCGCCAATCAGCTCGACTTTATTCTGGTGACCGCCAGCGCCTCACTGGATTGGGATGCTTTTATCGGCACCCTGGCTCCGAAAGGCAGGCTGCACTTCGTTGGGGCGATCCCAGACCCGGTGCCGGTTCAGGTATTCTCGTTTATCAGCAAACAGGCCGAGCTTTCAGCATCGCCTACCGGTGCCCCTTCCCGTCTGGCCGACATGCTGGCGTTCTGCGCCCGGCACGACATTGAGCCGCAGGTAGAGCATTTCCCACTGAGCAAGGTCAACGATGCCATCGCGCATCTGGAAGCGGGCAAGGTCCGTTACCGTATCGTACTGGATATGCACGCTTGAGTTCGCAAACTCGGCAAACACTGAGGTTGCGAACTAAAATTCATGTAAACAGGCCTTGGCCTGGAAGTCGTCATAAGGAGATAGCGCATGCAACCCATCATCAAACTCCACGATGGTAATCTGATGCCGCAGTTGGGTCTCGGCGTATGGCAAGCCAGCATTGAAGAAACCACTCAGGCCGTCACCAAGGCGCTGGAAGTGGGTTACCGTTCCATCGATACCGCTGCCATCTACAAAAACGAGGAAGGGGTGGGTGCAGCACTGCAAGCCACCAGTATTCCGCGTGAAGAGCTGTTTATTACCACCAAGCTGTGGAACGACGATCAGGGCGATCCGCAGGCAGCCCTGGAAACCAGCCTGAAAAAGCTGCAACTCGATTACGTCGATCTCTATCTGATCCACTGGCCTAAACCGGCACAGGATCAATATGTCGATGCCTGGCGCGGTTTGATCAAGTTACGTGAGCAAGGGCTGGTGAAAAGCATTGGCGTCTGCAATTTCCATACGCCACACCTGCAACGCCTGCTGGATGAAACCAACGTCGCGCCGGTGATCAACCAGATCGAGCTGCATCCACTGCTGCAACAGCGCCAGCTGCGTGCCTGGAACGCCACCCACCACATTGCCACAGAATCCTGGAGCCCGTTGGCCCAGGGGGGCGAAGGCGTCTTCGATCAACCGTTGATCAAGAAGCTGGCAGAAAAGTACAACAAGACGCCCGCACAGATCGTCGTGCGTTGGCATCTGGACAGCGGCCTGATCGTGATCCCGAAATCGGTCACGCCAGCACGCATTCGTGAAAACTTTGAGGTGTTTGATTTCAAACTGGATAAGGATGAACTGAGCGAAATCACCAGGCTGGATATCGGCAACCGCCTGGGGCCGGATCCGGATTCGCTGTAAGCTTGGCGGGGCCGCATTGCGGCCCCGTTGCTTTACTCGTTACTCAGTGGCACAGGATACGCATTGCCAACGTCACGCTTTCCCCCGCCCCAAGCACGCGCAACCCCGGTAACTGCGGATGGTTATGGGCATCTACCGGATGCGTCTGCGGTTCCAGGCAGATAAAGTCGGCCTGGCTTGCGGGCTGATAGACCATCAAATAGGGAGTCTGGCTCAGCAAAGTGATGCGCTGCCCGGTTGAGGGCGTCGATAGCTGTGCCTGCCCACTCCAGCCGCTGAACGCATTATTTATCCAGCCCTGCGGCGTTTGTGCGATCTGAAAGTCCAGTTCGGCAGGCAATGAAGATTGCCATCTCCCCGGCAGATGATGCTGGCATTCCGGCCAATACCCTTCGCAATCAAACTGTATCCGGGTGTCCGGCTGCCGGGCGAAAAAGGGATGAAAACCCAGGCCATACGGAAACGGTATTTCTGCCAGATGCGTCACTTGCAAGGTGGCGGAAAACACATTATCCCACAGCCCGTAAGTCAACAGCGCCCTATAGTGATACAACGCCTCAACCCGTGACTCCAAGACCAAAGTGACGTAATTCGCCGTTTTCTCCAACTGCCGCCAGGGCAGCAGCCAACCATCGCCATGTAAGAAGAACCGTTCATCCACCGGGCTGGCGGGTAACTGGCAGACTCTTCCCTGCCAGTGAAACGCGTTGCCCGACACCCGGTTCGCCAAAGGTAACATCGGGAACAGGGCACAGTCGCCGCTGGCGGTTGCTGCCGCAGGTGTGGGGCGCAGTATTTCGCTACCGCTGCGCCGATCGGTCAATTTCAGGATGGCTGCCCCTTGCAACCTCACTTGCAGGGACAGCGTTTCATTAGCCAGTTCAATCATTCAGCCTGGCGCACAGCGCCCTCCGCGCCGCTGGATTTGCCGCGAAACTTTTCCTCCAGCGCTTCCAGGGTGATCCCTTTGGTTTCCGGCACCTTGGCATGAATAAATACCAATCCTGCCAGACAGATCACGCCATACAGCAGGAAGCTCCCCGCCGCCCCCAGAGCCGCGTTCAGTAACGGGAACGTGTAGGTCAACACGAAGCAGGCGATCCACAGGGCAAAGGTGCCCACAGCCATGGCGGAGCCACGGATCCGATTGGGGAAAATCTCGGACAGCAGTACCCAGGTCACCGGAGCCAAGGTCAGTGCGTAGATCGCAATGGCAACCAACACCAGCAGCAGAACCGGCAGCCCCAACAGGCCATAAGCGTAGGCCGCCGCCATTAACACATAGATGATGGTCAGCCCGGCGGAGCCAATCAGCATCAGGCGACGGCGGCCGATCCTATCGACCAGCGGCAAGGCCAGCAGGGTAAACACCAGATTGATCAACCCGGTCGCCACGATCGACTTCAGCGTATCGTTGATATCAAATCCGGCAGAGGCGAAAATCTCCTGCGCATAGTTGAAGATCACGTTGATCCCGCACCACTGCTGGAACACGGCCAGGACAATGCCGATCACCAACACCGGACGCACATCACTGCGTAGCAACGCACTGAGCGGCACTTTTTTACCATCGTTGTTCAGCGTCAGGCGGATCTCGGCCAGCGTTTGCTGCGCGTAGTGAGCATTGCCAATACGCTGTAGCACCGCGAGTGCTCTTTCGTGGTACCCCATTTTGGCCAGCCAACGCGGAGACTCCGGCACGATCACCATCAGCAACAGGAAAACTACTGCCGGTACCAATCCGGCACCGAACATGTAACGCCACCCCATCTGGCCATTCCAGCTGGCTAACAGATCTGCGGTACTGGCATTGGCGGCGACCGGTTCGGCGATCATCAGGTTAATCAGCTGTGCGGCCAGTACGCCAATAACGATGGTCAGTTGGTTAACGGCGACAAAGCGCCCACGCTGGGCCGCAGGGCTGACCTCCGCGATATAGACCGGCGCAAGAGCAGAAGCCAGACCGATGCCTACTCCGCCCACGATGCGGTAAATAATAAAAGCCTCAAAGCTGGTGGCCATCGCCGTGCCCCAGGCGGAAATCACAAAGGTCAGGGCGGCAATCGCTAAAGGACGCTTACGGCCATAACGATCGGACAGCAGGCCTGAGACCAGCGCCCCGAAAATACAGCCGACCAACGCAGAGCTCATTGCCCAACCAGACTGGGCCGGATCGGTAATACCAAAATAGGCCTCATAAAACGGCTTGGCACCGCCGATCACCACCCAGTCATAGCCGAACAGCAGGCCACCGCAGGCCGCGACCAGGCAAATCGTCCAGATATACCCCATATTAAGTTGATTATTCATGCTGCGATCCTCGGACCAGGGTTTCTGCCAACAGGCTGAATAGCCGCGCTTTATCGTGACTTGGATTGGCTGCCAACAGCTCAGCCAGAGTGTGCTGCGCATCCAGCAAGCGTTCTGAGCCCAGTTGAGCCAGAGCCTGCACCAACAAACAGTGCTGCCGGTGTGCCTGTTGCAAATCGCCGTTCAACGCCATCAGATCCGGTAAAGAGACGGCGAAGAAATCGGCATTCACCTGCTGCCCGCGTTGCTGCTCGGCCCACTCTGCCATCTGTGTGAATAGCGCCATTGCCGCCGGCTGCTGCCCCAACTGCTTCAATGCCATGCCGCGATAGAACAGATAATCTACCGGTTGGTCGTTGTAATAACGGCTTTCGGTCATTTCGCTGTGTCCCGCACAGGCTTGCTGCCAGTAGCGTTCTGCCGCTGCCTGCTCCCCAAGCCGGGCGGCACAAATACCAAGCCAGTAATAGATGTCGTTGTCGCTCTGGCCTGCCAACCGCCCTTCCGCCAGGTTATGCGGATAGCGAAGAGCGCTGTGCAACAGCTTTGTAGCCTGCTGCGGTTGCCCTTGTTGCAGTGCGTGCAATGCCTGACGTTGCAGGTTGATCAGGTACTGGCCGGTCACCTTGCCCTCACCCCCTTCCCACGGATGGAACTCACGTTGTTGCAGGATGGCCTGCGCCGCCGCCAACTCGCCGCACTGGTTGTACAGGCTGAGTAATTCCGCCGTGAGATCGTCGCGCTTGGCAACCACCGGCAGCGACTGCATCAGACGCTCCAGACGCTGCTGCGGTGCGGTGCCGAGCAACTTGCTCAAGTGATCCAGTTCGAACAGCAGACGCGCATCCTGCGGTGCCAGATTGACGGCCCGCTGCAAATACTCCAGCGCCTTCTCACCCTGCTGATGTTTGTTGAAGGCGTCGATCCCCAGGTTACGCCAGGCATCGGCAAACTCCGGCTGTTGCTCCACGCAGCCCTGCCACAGCGCGACGGCCTGCTGATAGTTGCGCTTGCTGTAGTGGAAGCATCCCAACAGATACTGGGCGAAGCCGCATTCCGGCAGTTGCGCCAACATGCGGACTTCCGCCAGGCTGTTCGGGAAACGGACCTGTTGAGCAAAGCCTGCCTGGGCCCGGGCCAGAAGCCGCTGATACTCCTCGGAACTCAGTTCCGGCTTACGCAGGCTGGCCAACAGATACAGCGGCAGCGTTTCCTGGCTGTCTAACAGCGTCAACACCTCGATAGCCTGCTGCTGTTGCCCCCATTCACACAGTAGATTGGCGATATTGAGCGCGTTAATCCCACGGCAGCCGGTCACTTCACGCAGCACCTGCAAATCGCCAGCGCTGCGGGTCTGGGCATAACGCAGGTAGTACAGGGCATAGTGCAGCGGCAATGCGGCGATCTGCCGATCAAGGTAAGCCAGGCTCTGCTCCCCATCCCCGGTCAGCTGTAACAACCTCGCCTTCATGGCAATCAGCGGATAATGGCTGGCATGGTTTTTAAGACTGCTTTCGCAGAAGGCCAGAGCCTGGGCATACTCACCCTGACGCATCTTGATACGGGCCAAGCCATAGAAGCCCCCCGGTTTACCATTGCCGCTCCAGGTCGCACGGAAGAAATCCTCAAAGGCAGCGGTATCATCCCCAAGCTGTTCCAGCGCACAGCCACGCATCAGGCTGGCAAGCCCACATTGCGGATTGCGGTTGAGGTGGTGGGCGCGGGCCAATGCGCTATCGGCATAGGCGATGGCCGTTGAGAAGTTGGCACGATTGTACTCCAGCGTCGCCAACGCCAGATTGCAGCGATAGTCCTGGGCATCCAGTTCCAGACCGCGTTGATAATAAGCGAAGGCCGAGCGGCTGGCGTGGTTGTATTGCTCCAGATGCTGGCCAATAAACCAAGCCTCGTCCGCGCTGGTGATTTGCTCTGCCGGCAGCGGCGCTTTGGCAGGCACCGGCAAGATCTCGTTGGGATCGGGCTGGTGCTGGCTATAGCTGAGCACGCAGTGACCCTGCTCATTCAGCAGCTCGATGGTCAACCGGCCTTGGAAATCCCCGGTCAGTTGTTCCAGCAAGGCCGTCCCTGGCGCAAGATCGATGTTGCGGTCGAGCAGGATCTGCCGATCGCGATCCGAACGGATCACCAACCGATGGCGATCCAACGGCGCAACCGCATAGATCCCCCACATCAACTGTCGTTCTTCAGCTTCCAGCTTCAGCGCTGCCTGGGTATTGGCGTTCTGTACCATCCCCAGTTGGCTGTAAGGCAGGAAGTTCTGCACGAAGCACTTCTCTTCATAACCATCCAGCCAGGTAAAGTCCGGCTGGTTATCGGTGAACACCCCGGTCATCAGTTCGATATACGGGCCGTTGCTGTCGGTCAGGCTGCGATCCCAGGCCTGACCAAACTCGCTATGGCCCCAGCTCCACTGTTTTTTACCCGGCGAAACATGGTGATCGGCAACGTGTAGCAAGCCCCCCTGCTCGTCATGGCTATAAGCACCAACGAAGTCGTAGTCCGACTTATGGGCCATATAGGAGGTTGGCACCGGGATATTCTTGTAGCGGGAAATATCCACGCCCGCCGAATAATCGACTTTGTAGTAAGTCCCGGTCGCTATTGGGAAGGAAGAGACGTCACGTTTACCGTGATCGAATACCGCGGTGACATCTGGCGGGAATACGCTCTGGTGATCGTCACCGCCTTTCACTGCCGGGTTGGCCCACCACAGGAAATGGCGTGGCGTAGGGTTGGCGTTAAAGATCTTGGCGCTGATTTCGATCAACGCCCGATCCGGATACAGGGTAAAGCCTGCCATGACCTGTAGGCCACGCATCGGTTCCACTTCCCCCATCCACACTGTTTGCGCGCCGTTTTCATGCTGCTGGATACGATGATCTACCGGCATATAAGTGGTTGGGCGATGGTGCTGCGGCCAGTTGAATTCGATGCCGCCAGAGATCCAAGGCCCCAACAGCCCGACCAGCGCAGGTTTCACTACCTCGTTGTAATAAACAAAATCGCGCTGCTGCACTTTGTCATAGGCACGGTGGATACGCCCTCCCAATTCCGGTAACAGCATCACCCGTAGATAGTCATTCTCCAGCCAGATGGCCTGATAACGTTTTGCTGCCTGCTTTCCGCTCAGCGTATCGATCACACCGTAGGGATAAACCGCACCGGAAGATCCCTGATAGACCCGGTTTTCCAGGAACATCGGGTGGGGATCCTGCTCGCCGGTGGCGTAGGTAGGTAATTCGATCTGCTCTTGCCAAACTTTGACTGGTCCGTGCATGCTTTCCTCGCTATAAATACTGAACGTGGCATTTTAGGGCAGTCTAATTGACAGAATCGGTTACATTACGCGCACCGCTCACGCAATACAGTAAACGGAGTTTAGTGGATGAGACTACAGGGTCTGAATAATCAGCGGGTACGTAACTTCAATAAACGCGTGTTGTGCGCCCTGCTGTACCGGGAGAAGATCGCCAGCAAATCGACGCTGGCCCAGCTTTGCCAACTGTCCATTCCGGCGGTGGGTAAGATCCTTGATGAATTGCTGGCAGAAAAACGGGTAGAGCATGACGCGCAAAACCTGCATCGACGCGGACTGGGCGGGGGCAGCTATCGCATTGCCGCCTCCGGCCAGCGCATTTTATGCCTGAACGTTTCCCCCTACCTGATAGAAAGCATCGTGGTCGACAGCATGATCACCCCCTGCGGCCCGTTCAATCAGCTCGCCATTATCGCCACCACCCCACAGGCGCTGCTGCAAGAGATCGTGCAGATATATCATCTGCACCGCCAACAGCAAGGCTGCGAGCTGAAAATTGCCCTGTCGATCCACGGCCAGGTGAACCCGTTGACCGGCGTTTCGCAGCGGATGCCACAGGCGCCTTGGGAAGGCCCGGTCGAGATCAAATACCTGCTGGAAGAGCGGCTAAAAACCGAGGTGCTGCTAGATAACGACTGTGTGATGCTGGCACTGGCCGAAAAGTGGCAAAATGCGGCTAACGTGCAGGATTTCTGCGTGATTAACGTGGATTATGGCATTGGCTCTTCGTTTGTCATCAATCAGCAAATCTACCGTGGCAGCCTGTTTGGCAGCGGGCAGATTGGCCATACCATTGTCGATCCGGACGGTGGCATCTGCTCCTGTGGCCGCTACGGTTGCCTGGAGACCGTCGCCTCGCTGTCCGCTTTAAAGAAAAAAGCGCGTATTCAACTCAAGGCAACGCTCCCTTTGTTGCCAGAGGGCGAACGTTTGAAAACCCCCAGCACCGCCGAGCTGATCGCTCGTTATCACCAGGGAGATGCGGCCTTGCAGGTGTTGGTGCAACGGGCGGCACAGGCGATTGGCCTGAGCCTGTATAATTTTCTGAATATCCTGAATATCAACCGTATCTACCTTTATGGCCGCAGCTGCGGATTTGGCGAGGGCTGGCTGCAAACCATTATCGGCCAGACCGGTTTCAGCCCGTTCGACCGCCACGATCAAACCCAGGCCAACGCGACGTCGATCGGTTTTGGCCATCTGACGCGGCAGCAGCAGGTGGTAGGGATTGGCTATCTGTATGCCGAACAGGCACTGGCGGAAATGGCATGGTGATAAATCGTACATCGGGCGCAGCAGCCAGCGCAATTAATGTGGTTTTTTACCCAAGCACTTATCGGGCGCTAACGCTATGATATGCCACAGCGATCCGACCACAGCTGTATGGAGTTCCATGACCTTCTCTTTCTCATCTTTGCCGCGCCTTGCCGTGGTGTTAATGCTGTTGGTGCTGGCGGGCTGTTCCAGCAAACACCAGCGGACCAGCCACGATCCTCACGCCTATGACGATGAAATCGAAGACGCAGCCGACGAGTACAACGTCGATCAGAAGCTGATCGCCGCCATTATTCAGGTTGAATCCGGCTTCAACCCCAAGGCCGTCAGCCCTTCCAACGCGATCGGCCTGATGCAGCTCAAGGCCAATACCGCCGGTTGCGATGCCTATCGGTTTAAAGGTAAGCGCGGTTGCCCTGATGATGACGATCTGTTGGATCCAGAAACCAATATCGACCTAGGGGCGGCTTATATCGGGGCGCTGCAACAGCAGCAGTTGAAGTGGATTGACGATCCGGTTACCCGCCGCTATGCCACCGAAGTGGCCTATGCCAACGGCGCAGGTGCCTTGCTACGCACTTTCTCCAGCGATCGTAAGAAAGCCATCAGCATGATCAACAGCCTGTCACCGGAAGCCTTTCACTGGCATGTGCGTCAGTACCATCCTTCACCGCAGGCACCACGCTATATGCTGAAGGTCGAGGCGGCGTATAACAGTTTGTAGTCTGAATAATCAGGTTACTCTGGTAACCTGCGATGGAGTTTCTGCATATTTGATACGATTGAACGATAAACATGAGCTGAAAAATCATCAGGCAAGGTTTTCGCTACCACTTCAATGGCTCTCGGAACGTTCTCCGCGAAATAATGCAGGATCTCCACCATTTGTGCTGCAGGAAAATTCACCTCTTTTGCCGTCGCCAAAAAGTGTCGAGGATAGAGAGTTCCAATCTCGTTTTTCCTTCCTTTGCTGGCCTTCAGACTCATAGCCAACTTAAGGTCTCTCATATGTAAACCTTGTCCACCAAGCACGGGAAAGGCTGAAATAATATCGTAGAAGGGAGTTAATCTATAACTTCCGCCTGCCTGGATAAAAATGGAGAAGTTTTTCGCATGACCATCCGTTGCACCAAGCAACCATTGAAAAACCTGGAACTTCATAAAGTCATATCGATCTTTTAACGCAACGCTGGAACCGAGCAAAAAAGCCATAATCTTGGCGATCCCTGGGCCTCCGTCTGATTCATACTTCAATGATGAAGGAAGTCCAAAAACTTGACAGAGATCTTCTTGCGGCAATCGCAGCAATACAGATCTGCTCTTGGCCCAACGACGATCAAAGCGTTCAACGGCCAGGGCCCTGATGGTCTGAGTTCTGATGATTTCTGCATCAGGAACGTTAAATCCAAATTCACGCGCTAAAGCCAAACATAAATACTCATTATCAGCACTCTCTCGCAGATCCAGCGTAGCATTAGGCTGCTTTATTTCGCCTATCGGCAGTTTAATTATATGGCTGGTTGGGGTCATTCCGCTCGGGATACACCAATCTTCATCGATCTTCAGCAGTGCCGTTTTTTGCTGGGCACCAGCAACCGATATTCTGAAATCGTCTTCTTCATTAATCATGCCAAGCGGAATATCTGATTGGTATGCCGTAAGTAGCACTTCGAGCCGTTTTGCATCTAATGGCTGCCAAGTTAATTGCTGACTAGTCGCCCTCTCTCCCGGAGGAAGCAACGTCACCGCTCCCACACTATCTCTTCCTATCTCGGCCAGCAGATCAAAAGGTTGTTTCGATTTGGCGTGATACCGTTTAACAATTTGATCCCTCACCTTCGGGTTGTCCGGCAGCAGGTTATCAAAGTAGTTAATCACTGCATCAGAAGTGATGCTTCCATACTGTAAGGGCAACGATAATGAAAGCGGTCTGGTACGCACATTGCGTATCCAGCTATCATCATATTTGAATGTATGCGCACCGGTTGCCTGCTTCGTTAACTCACCGACAAGCTCGTTGTTCATCCACGTCATCAATTTCGCCATTACCAGTCAAGCTCCTGTTGGCCATCCTTTTCGCAGTCGGTTGTCATATCATTTTTTTCGAATACAGCCATCGACATTTCAAGTGATTGCAATATTTTAAACAACGTAGTCAGCGTTGTCTTTTCGGGATTGTTTTCGAAGTTGGAAATGGTTGCCTGCTTAATACCAATCCGACTGGCAAGGTCACTTTGCGTCCACAGATTTCTCTGTCGCACCAATTTTAGGTAGTTTGCCAGTTGGACTGGGCTATAAATCTTGGGTGGATTCATCACAGTTACCTTCTGAGTATCCGCACTAAAGGATAATCACCAGTATATCCTCTTATGGGGATAAAGAGATAGCTATCCTCACCAAGGGATAATCACGTAGATATCCCCTGAAAGGGATAAATAATGAGTTCTACTCCAACAGTTTTGATAACGTTTTCAGCGATGTGCAGGTAGCTATACCCCAAGGATCGGGTAAAAGAAAGGGAGCCAATTGGGCTCCCTTATCAATCAGGCCTTACCGTTGCGGATAGGCTTGCGCGGTGGCTTGTTGGACGGCGTGCGCTGGCGGGTGATATCCGTGTGCTTGGTCAACGCTGGGCGGGTATGCCGCTGTAGGCGCTTGGCCTCGCGCTGCTCATCAATGCTCGGTGCTGGCACCAAGCATTCACGACGACCACCAATCAGGTGCTTCATCCCCATCTCTTCCAGCGCAGTACGGATCAGCGGCCAGTTGAGCGGATCGTGATAGCGCAGCAATGCCTTATGCAGGCGGCGTTGACGATCGCCCTTCGGAATAAATACGTCTTCGCTCTTGTAACCCACCTTGCCCAACGGGTTCTTGCCGCTGTAATACATGGTGGTTGAGTTCGCCATCGGCGACGGATAGAAGTTCTGTACCTGATCGAGACGGAAACGGTTTTTCTTCAGCCACAGCGCCAGATTCACCATGTCCTCATCGCGGGTGCCCGGATGCGAGGAGATGAAATAAGGGATCAGGTACTGCTCTTTACCCGCCTGCTTGGAATACTGATCGAACAACTGTTTGAAGCGATCGTAGCTGCCCATCCCCGGCTTCATCATCTTCGACAATGGTCCTGTTTCGGTATGCTCCGGCGCGATCTTCAGATAGCCGCCCACGTGGTGGGTCGCCAGTTCCTTGATATAGCGCGGGTCTTCAACCGCCAGATCGTAACGCACCCCGGAAGCGATAAGGATCTTCTTGACCCCTTCCAGCTCACGAGCGCGGCGGTACAGCTTGATGGTCGGCTCATGGTTGGTATCCATGTAGGTACAGATTTCCGGATACACACAGGAGGCACGGCGGCAGGTTTGCTCCGCACGCGGATTGGTACAGCGCAACATATACATGTTGGCCGTAGGGCCACCCAGGTCGGAGATCACCCCGGTAAAGCCCGGCACCTTGTCGCGGATCTCTTCGATTTCCCGCACGATCGAGTCTTCTGAACGGCTTTGGATGATGCGCCCTTCATGCTCGGTGATCGAACAGAACGAACAGCCGCCGTAGCAGCCGCGCATAATGTTCACCGAGAAGCGGATCATGTCATAGGCCGGGATACGTTCTTCACCATAGGAAGGGTGCGGCACACGCTGATAGGGCAGGGCAAATACGCTGTCCATTTCCGGCGTGCTGAGCGGGATCGCCGGTGGGTTGATCCACACATAGCGGTCGCCGTGTTTTTGCATCAACGCACGGGCGCAGCCAGGGTTGGTTTCGTGGTGCAGGATACGCGAGGTATGGGCGTACAGCACTTTATCCGCCTTCACTTTCTCGAAGGAAGGCAGCAGCACGTAGGTTTTCTCCCACGGCTTGGGCTTGGCGGCACGCACGGTGACAGGTTTGGCCTCTGGCTCTGGCGTGCTGCCATCGGCACAGGGCAAGTCTTCACCGTAAGGGTTAGGGATCGGCTCAATGCGGCCCGGCTTGTCCAGGCGAGTAGAGTCCACCCCACTCCAGCCCGGCATGGCCCCTTTACGCATCACGGCGGTGTTGCGGATATCGTGGATATCCTGAATTTTTTCACCCGCAGCGAGGCGATGCGCCAACTCTACCAACGGGCGTTCGCCGTTACCGTAGATCAGCATATCGGCTTTGGAATCCACCAGCACCGAACGGCGCACGGTATCCGACCAATAATCATAATGCGCAATACGGCGCAGGCTGGCTTCGATACCGCCCAGGATAACCGGCACATCCTTATAGGCTTCTCTACAGCGCTGGCTATAGACCAAGGTGGCGCGATCCGGACGTTTACCGCCCAGGTTACCGGCGGTGTAGGCATCGTCATGACGTAGCTTACGGTCGGCGGTATAGCGGTTGATCATCGAATCCATATTGCCCGCGGTCACGCCGAAGAACAGGTTCGGTTTACCCAAACGCATGAAGTCTTCTTTGTTGCTCCAGTCCGGCTGGGCAATGATCCCCACGCGGAAGCCCTGAGCCTCCAACATGCGGCCAACGATCGCCATACCAAAGCTTGGGTGGTCGACATAAGCATCGCCGCTGATCACAATCACGTCGCAGCTATCCCAGCCTAATTGGTCCATCTCCGCACGCGACATCGGTAGAAACGGCGCGGGGCCAAAACATTCGGCCCAATAAGGCTCGTAGGAGAACAGTTCACGTTCGGGTTGGATCAGGCTGGTAGTGCTCATTCGGGTGCTCTTGTGCAGGTTAATTTATCGCCGGGCGGCGATTATACGCACTCTCAACCAAAAGAGCATGGTTATTTCTCGGATCCCTTAGCTATGGACCTCAAACTCGTACACATCGCTGCGGCACAGCGTCTCACTGAACTCCAGCACGTCTCCCTGAGCGTTGCGGGTGGTTTGGACGATGCGTAACAGCGGCGAACCCGTTTGCACATTGAGCAAACTGGCGTTTTCGTCACTACAGGCAACCGCCTTCAACAGAAAATGCCTGCCCTCCGGCACAATACCTCGCGACTGCCACAGGGCGTACAAAGAATGTTCCAGCTCTTCAGGATCGGGCAGGAAACGGGTCGGGATATAGGTGGTTTCCAGCGAAACCGGGTTGCCATCCATCAAGCGCAAGCGACGTAGCTTGACGACGATAATGCCGCTTGTCAGTTCAAGTGCTTCAGCCACTTCTTTGGACGCCGTCACAGAGGTACGCAACAGCCATTGGTTACTGACGCTGCTGCCACTGCGCAACACCTGGGCGGTAAAGCCGCTATCCTGATTGAGGGAATAACCGATGTGCATTGCCACACGCGTACCAATTCCCTGCTGGCGCGAGACCAGCGATTTTTCCTCCAGTAACTTCATTGCCTTACTGACGGTGACGCGGGATAAATCCAATGCCTCAGCCAGCACTCGTTCCGGCGGCAAAAAATCGCCAGCGGCCAGCACACGCTGTTTGATGGCATCTTCCAGGGTGTTCGCCAGTTGGATGTAACGTGGCGCCGCCGTTGCCTGAGAGAACTGCTGACGCAGCCAGGCAATAAAATCATTCATCGGACCCGCCTTCTCAAATGTGTTCGCATTTCTCTACGGCCTCGTTTTTATCATATTAGTCACATTCAGGATAATGACATCATACGCGCTTGCATTGGACTTAGATTGGAGTCACATTTTTCATCTATTGGACTTTAATTGGATTCATTTCACGGATAACATTAGCCGTACTGATGTTTTACATCGGTATGCACCAACACCAGGGAACACCCAGATAAATGAAAAATATAAAAAATCCTCACCACGCCATACTCGGGGCGCTCTATGGACAAGCCGTGGGCGATGCGATGGGGATGCCGTCAGAACTGTGGCCATTACAAAAGGTGAGTGATTATTTTGATTGGATCACCCACTTCCTGCCTGGCCCGGCAGAAAACAGTGCAGCAAACGGCTTTATCGCCGGGGAATACACGGATGATACCCAGCAGGCTGTCGCCTTGATGGACGCACTGCTGGCCGCCGAGGGCCGGGTCGAGCCGGAACGTATCGCTCACCACATTATGCTGTGGGCGGAACGGGTCGGTGCCTTTGAGAAAAATATCCTCGGCCCCAGCTCCAAAGCCGCGCTGTTGGCGTTCCGTGCCGGGACACCGGTGGCAGAAATTGCCGCAAACGGCGTGACCAACGGGGCCGCCATGCGTGTCGCTCCGTTAGGTTGCCTGCTGCCAAGCGGGGATTTGCCCGCATTTATCGAGGCAGTTCGGCTGTCTTGCAGCCCGACCCACAAGTCGGATATCACCGTAGCCGGTGCTTTTGCCATCGCCTGGGCCGTTAGCCGGGCTATCGAAGGCGCAGATTGGGCCACCATCAAGCAAGAGTTGCCTACACGGGTTGAACAGGTGCAACAGCAGCACATCACCACCTTCAGCCCCTCGCTCAGTCGTCGCTTGGTGTGGGCATTGGAGTTCACTGCCAGCCTTGGCCATCGGCAGGATAGTGAAGCATTGGCGGAGCTTTACCACACCGTCGGTGCCGGGATGGACATCATCGAGTCAATCCCGATGGCGTTAGCGCTGGTTGAGCTGGCAGATACCGATCCACAACGTTGTGCGATCCTGGCAGCCAATCTGGGTGGCGATACCGATACCATTGGCGCCATGGCAACGGCAATTTGCGGAGCCTTACGCGGCGTGGCTGCGTTCCCGCCGGAATGGATTGCCACGATCAACCACGCCAATCAAATAGATTTTGAGCCCTACGCGGCCGCTCTCCTCAGGCTGCGACAACTGGAATAAATCGCACCATGAGTGAAATCAACCGTAGTGAGACATGGAAAGTAGAAAGTACCGGGATCGATCGCGTACCGGACGCCGAGCAAACCGGTAAACCGCTCGAACTGTTCTGGATATGGTCTGCCGCCAACATCGGCATTCTCGGCGTGGTCTACGGGGCAATTATTGTCGCGTTCGGCCTGTCCTTTATCCAGTCAATCCTGGCCGCGCTGGTCGGCGTAGCCAGCTTTGCCTTGGTGGGTTACACCAGCTTCGCCGGAAAACGCGGCCGTACTTCCACTCTCACCTTATCGCGGGTGATTTTTGGCCTGAAAGGCAACATCGCCCCCACCACCTTCAGTTGGATCAACCTGATGGGTTGGGAAGCGGTCAACGTCATTACCGGCACGCTCACCCTGGCGGCGCTGTTCCAGGCGGTAGGCCTGGGTGAAAGCCACTCCCTTACCGCTCTCAGCCTGTTACTGTTTGGCGGCTTGACCATCGTGGTCAGTCTGCTGGGCCAGAACACGGTCGTCTGGATGCAGAGCTGGTTCAGCCGGATCTTCGGTACCATGACGCTGATTGTGGTGCTGTATATCGTCTTCACCACCGAATGGAGCAAAGTGCTGTCACTGCCTTCCGGCAGTTGGCTGACCGGCTTCCTGCCTGCGGTTTCGGTGATTGCCGCCGGTACCGGGATCAGTTGGGCCATTGCCGGGGCCGATTACAGCCGCTATCAAAGCTCGAAATCTTCAGATAAAAGTATCTTCGCCGCCGTGGTGGGCGGTGCCTGCCTGCCACTGATCCTGCTGATGTTCACTGGTATTCTGCTGTCGGTACAACTGCCGGATCTGGCCAGCGCCGCCAACCCGATTGCATTAATCGGCTCGGTGCTGCCAAAGTGGATGGCCATCCCTTATCTGTTGGCCGCAACCGCCGGTATCGTCACCATTGCCGTGCTCAGCCTCTACTCCGCCAGCCTTAACCTGCTAACGCTAGGGGTGAAGGTGAAGCAGTCACTGGCCGTTTCTATCGACGCCGTGGTGATCCTGGCTATCGCCATCTATGTGCTGTTTATCTCCGGCGACTTTATGGGACCATTTATCTCCTTCCTGGTGTTCTGCGGGGTCTTCCTTGCCGCCTGGGAGGCCATTTTCATTCTCGATTATGCTAAAGTGCGCCGTCATCATGGTTACGACGGTAATGCCCTGTACGGGCTGAACGGCCAGAACCGCGGCGTGCGTAAGGTACCCTTGTTCTGCTGGTTCCTCGGCGCGTTCTGCGGGCTGCTAGTGACCAAAACCGGCTTTATCGATGGCCCATTAGCCAAAGGCCTGTTCGCTGATTCCAGCCTGGGGCTGTTCGTTTCCTTCCTGGTCAGCCTGATTGCCTATGGCCTGTACCTGGCGAGTCAAAAAGGACGTCAATGAGTGAACTTGTCGCAGTAAAACCGATCCTGGTGATAGGCGGTGCCGTGGGGGACGTCGTTCTCACGCTGCCAAAACTCCCCACCAGCGGTGAAGATATCGAAGCGCAGCCGCAAGAGCGGCAGATTGGCGGCTGTGCCTTCAACGTAGCACGGGCGCTACGCCGCCTGGATGTTCCGGTGATCAACGGTATGCCGGTTGGCAACGGAGACTGGGGAGCAGCCATCGAAACCGCCATGCAGGAGTTGGATTTACCGGTGCTGCTCCGCCATGGTCAGATGGACAACGGTTGGTGTCTGGCGTTGGTGGAACCCAACGGTGAACGTACGTTTGTTACCGTAACCGGTTGTGAAGCCCAGTGGAATAAAGCGCAGTTGACCACCCTGCCGCTCACGCCGGAAACGGTGGTATATGCCAACGGCTACGAACTGGTGGGGGAACCGGGTGAAGCATTACGCGACTGGCTGACCCGTCTGCCGTTCGATCAGTGGCGGCTGCTGGATCCCGGCCCACGCGTCAGCCAATTGGGCGAAGAATTTTTTGCCATGCTGAGCGACAGCCACACCTTGCTCACCCTCAATCGTGACGAAGTCACAATCCTGTGTGGGGAAGGCGACGCAGTCAGCGCCGCGCAACGTTATGCCACTGCGCATAATATTACGTTGATTTGTCGACTGGATCGAGACGGTGCCTGGATTTGTGATGGCCGTAATGCACCGCAGCATGTGCCCGTTTACCCGGTGGAAGTCGTTGATACCATCGGCGCGGGCGATGCCCACTGCGCGGGTTTGTTAGCCGGGATTTCCGCGGGTCTGCCGCTGGTGCAGGCCGTCGATCTTGCCAACCGAGTCGCCGCCTACGTGGTAGCTAGCCGTGGTGCCGCCGGGGCGCCAGACTGGCAACAGTTGCAACAGCGTTTTCCTGCCTGATAACACAGGGGCTGAACTCAGCCCCTGAACCTTCCCCTAGTGCGCCTTCTGTAGATCGCCGTTCATCTCTTCCGGGCGATGCTGATAGTTGAACGACAGGGCAAAAATCACCCCCAGCACCAGCGTATAGGCGGCAAACACCAGCCAGATACTCTGCCAATCCTTCACGCCATTATCGGTGAAGAAGTCCACAACCTTGCCGCTGGCGATGGCTCCGACGTAAGCCCCAATACCGTTGACCATGGTCATAAACAGCCCCTGGGCACTGGCGCGGATGCGGTGGTCAGTTTCCTTTTCCACAAAGATGGCGCCGGAAATATTGAAGAAATCAAACGCGCAGCCATACACGATCATCGACAGCAGTAACAGGAGGAAGCCGAACCCGGCAGGCGTGCCGTAGGCCAGGAACAGGAAACGCAGCGTCCAGGCCGCCATGCTGATCAGCATCACCTGCTTAATACCGTATCTACGCAGGAAGAACGGGATGGTGAGGATGAAAAACACCTCAGAGATTTGCGACAGAGAGAGCAGCACCGAAGGATAGCGCACGCTCAGGCTGTCCTGATACAGCGGGTTGAGCGAGAAATCGTGCAGGAACGGGTTGCCGAAGGTGTTGGTGATTTGCAGCGCCGCGCCCAGCAGCATGGCGAACAGGAAGAACACCGCCATCCGCTTTTGCTTGAACAGCACAAACGCATCCAGCCCCAACATACTGACCCAGCTTTGCGAACGTTTCACCTTGTTGGTCGGGCAGTTTGGCAACGTCAAGGAGTAAACAGCCAATAGCAGCGATACCGTCGAAGCCAGATACAACTGCATATTGCTCAGTTCAATACGGCTAAAGCTGATCAACCACATCGCCAGAATAAAGCCCACGGTGCCATAAACCCGCACCGGCGGGAAATCCTTGACCGTATCAAAGCCGTGTTTTTCCAGGCAGAAGTAAGAGATGGCGTTGGAAAGTGCCATAGTGGGCATATAGACCATCGCGTTGAACAACATCACCCAGAACATCACCATCGGCTGATCGACCTGCGCGGCGTAGTACAACGCCACGGCCCCCAGCAGATGACACAGGCCATACAGGTGGTTGGCCTTGATCCAGCGATCGGCAATGATCCCGGCCAGGCTTGGCATGATCAGTGCGGCGATCCCCTTCGAACTGTACACCATGCCAACCTGCGCTCCGCTGAAGTGCAGGGTATTGATCATGTAGGAGCCTAACGTCACCAGCCAGGCGCCCCAGATAAAGAACTGGAGAAAAACCATCACCTTCAATCGTGTTTTTATTGCCATTACCATCACCTATTGTTGTGATTTACGCGGCAAGGTAGGGCTTGCCGCGGGGTAGTCAGATGGAAATAAGAATTACAGCGTTTTGAAGAACTCGCGGATCAGGCGCATAAAGTCGTCTGCGGCCAGTGCGGCACAGCTCAGCGTCTGCTCATGGGAAAGCGGCGTATCAGATAACCCTTCGGCATAGTTGGTCATCGCCGACACCACCAGCACTTTCAGGCCGCAGTGACGCGCCGAAAGCACTTCGGGTACGATCGACATCCCCACCACATCGCAGCCCAGCGTCTGCATCATGCGGATCTCGGCAGGCGTTTCGAAGTTCGGGCCGGTGTAGGCCGCAAACACCCCTTCGGCCAATGGAATACCAGCCTTGGCCGCAACCGCCGCCAGTTGCGCACGCAGATCGCGATCGTAGGCGTTGGCCAGGCTGAAGAAACGTGGACCAAAACGCTCGTCGTTGGCCCCCACCAACGGGGATTCCGGCATAAAGTTGATGTGGTCGGTCAACGCGACCAGACTGCCCGGTGCTACCGATTTACGCAGTGAACCGGCGGCATTGGTCGCCAACAGGAACTCACAGCCCAACAGTTTGAAGGTGCGCACGGCGGTGGTCATCACCTGCATGCCACGGCCTTCGTAGAAATGCCCACGCCCTTTCATGCACAGCACCGGCACGCCTTCCAGCCAGCCCGCCACCAATTGCCCTGCGTGGCCCACTACGCCGCTCACCGGGAAACCCGGCAGTTCGGTATAGTCGATGGTCACCGCGTCGGTCATTACGTCAGCCAGCGCTCCCAGTCCAGATCCCAGAATCAATGCGGCGCGAGGTTGAAAGCCTGGTAGTCTGGTGCGCAGCACATCGGCACAAGAAAAAGCATCATCTTGATTAAACATAGTATTCTCTTCTGTAGGGAGGATAATTTAATCCCCATAGTAGAGAGCGACAGCGGGTGGCGACCAATACATTGTTGCCCGCTGATTTATTCTGTTTACCTATAAATACCCTGCATCGGGAGGCCCCAAAAAACCATGAAAAAGCCACTACCCGACCCTAGCCGGATCAATTTTCGTCTGCTGCACTATTTCCGCGTGGTGGCGGAGGAGATGAACTTTACCCAGGCCGCACAGCGGCTGAACATGTCCCAACCGCCGCTCAGCAAGCATATCAAAGAGCTGGAAAACCAGCTGGGGGTGGAATTATTCAAACGCACCACCCGCTCCATGGCACTGACGCAGGCTGGCCGTACGCTGTTTCATAACGTCGAGATGCTGTTGGATCAGGCAGGCAATGCCCTCAACCAGGTGCAGCAACTGGGTCGCGGCGAGGCTGGCCATATGGTGGTTGGCGTGGTCGGCACCTCGGTCTGGGGCGGCCTGATCCCGGCACTAAAACGCTTTAGCGCACAGGAGGAGAAGGTGACCTGGACGTTGAATGAGCAAACTCCCAGCCAGCAGATTACCTCGCTACAAAAGCGACATATCGATATCGGGGTCTGGCGTGAAGCCAAGCAACAGGCGTTGCCGGGGCTAACCTGTCAGCTGTTGGCAAAGGAGAAGATCTCGGTGGTGCTGCCAACCGCACATCCGCTGGCTACGGGGGAAAACATCGAGCTGCAAACCCTGCGGCATGACAAATTTATCGTACTGCCACCCAACGAGGCCAGCCTGGGGCTGTATCTGCACAACCTGTGTCTGCAACATGGCTTTGCGCCGGACATTATCCATCAGGTCAATGAACCGCAAACCTTGATGGCGCTGGTAGCGGAAGGTTTCGGCATTACGTTACTGCCGGACAGCTACGGGCGCATCCCGTGGCCCGGTGTACGTTTCTGCCCGTTGCAGGCGGCCCCTTCGGCGGATCTATATGCGATCTATCACGCCGAAAGTGCCACGCCGGTGGTGAAGGCGTTCCTGAAAATGCTGCGCACGCCCGGAGCGACTTAAGCGGAAGCCTGGACCACAAACTGGCCGGTCGATCCGCGATCGGCCATTTCCAGCGTCTGGCTGTAGAACAGGAACGGGAAGTGCTCCGAGGAAACCTGGTTAAAGTACACCAGCAGTTCCACATCACCATCAACCCAGACGGTATCCTTCCAGCCACGATCTTCTGCCATCGGCTGCGCGCCGTTGACCCGTTTCACCAGGAACTGCACGCCTTGAATGTGGAACGCCTGCGGCGTGTCGGCATGGATATTCCAACGCTCCCAGGTGCCCTGCATGGTTTGTACGTCGATGCGATTCATATCCCAGATGGCACCGTTGACCCCAGCCATCTTGTCCCCCAGCCGGAATTCACGCGTACGGCTGACGTTGCCATCCAACAGTTGATCCGCCAGCAGACGCATTGGCAGATTGTCGGTGACCAGCGGTAACAGCCCCGTCGGTTTCAACGTCAGTACCTGGGTGGACACTAGCATGCTGGAAGGCTCAAACAGGCCGCGCAGACGATCCATGATCCCTGCCGCTTCACCAGCGGTGAGGGTAACCTCGGCCCCCTGCGACATGTCAATCAGCACTTCGCGACGTTCGCCCGGAGCCAGAGAAAGTTGCTGCACCGCGACCGGCGCAGGCAGGAACCCCTGATCGCTGGCGATCACGTTGATCGGCCGCCCATCGCTCAACTGCAACGAATAGCGCCGCGAGTTTGAGGCATTCAGCAGGCGCAGGCGCACCCAGCCGCGTGACACTTCGACAAACGGGTTCTGCACGCCGTTAACCACTAGCGTGTCGCCAATAAATCCGCCCTGCGCCGGAGGATCGTATTCCGGCGTGCCGAAGTTATCCAGGCGCTTGTCCTGAATGATCAGCGGGAAATCATCGACGCCGTAATGGTTCGGCAGCGGCAGGTTTTTACTGATTTCATCCTCGACCAACCATAGGCCGGCCAGGCCGTTGTAGACATGTGGCGCCATCCGGTTCGGCGTGTTGGCGTGATACCAACACGTTGTCGCAGCCTGACGGATCGGGATCACCGGCGACCAGTCAACATTAGGCGACATCATGCGCGGCGCACCGCCCATCAGAGTGCCCGGAACCTGCAACCCGCTGACGGTCATCGATACCGGCTCGGACAGACGGTTGCTGTAGATCAGTTTGACGTCGTCACCGTTGTAGACCCGCACCGTCGGCCCCAGATACATGCCATTGACGCCCCAGACGGACGCTTTGCGGTTGTCCATAAAGGCCCAATGGGCACGTTGCAGGGTTAAAAACAGCGGCTGTCCACGGCGGGATTCCAGCAGTGGCGGGATCGGTAACGGAGTTGGCATCCCGCTCGCTTCAGCTCTCAGCGACACGGTTCCTGCGCAGAGCGCCAAGCCCGATGCCTGAATAAACTGACGTCGACTGAGTGACATATCTTCTCCATGAAAACAAAGCTAAACCGTGTGCAAAGCCCCGCCAGAGCGGGGCATAAACGGCATGATGCCGTATGAAAATATCGAACCCTATATTATTTTTTGGCGGCGTTAAGTTGGGCTACTTCGGCATCCAACTGGTCAATCTTCGCCTTCATCAGTTCGCGGCAATGGGCCGCCAGCTCACGTACCTGCTCTTTACTGTAGTTACTGGTATCGACCGGCTCCAGGATCTCGACAATCACGTGGCCGTTATTCCAACGATTCAGCTTAACCTCGTTGGTTGAGGAAACGCAGATCGGCACAATCGGCACACCGGCTGAGATTGCCGCGTGGAACGCACCGGTTTTAAACGGCATCAGGCCACGGCCACGGCTGCGGGTTCCTTCCGGGAACATCCAGATCGAGATGTCTTGTTGTTTGAGGGCATCAACCACCTGGGCAATGGTACCGTGGGCTTTAGCGCGGTTATCCCGGTCGATCAGCAGGTTACCGGTCAGCCAGTAAAGTTGGCCGAAGAACGGGATCCACACCAGGCTTTTTTTACCCACGGTCACGGTGCGCGGCTGTACCGCATTGGAGGCCGTCACCATGTCGTAGTTGTTCTGATGGTTGGCAATGTAAATACACTTGCCGTTATTGTCCGCGCCGGCAGGCTTACGGAGTTCAAGCTTGATGCCGAACACGGTCGACAGGCGGCCAAACAGATGACCAAAGGTCGCAACATGGCGGGGGTTACGCGGGCTGAACAAGCAGTAAAGCGAACCGAAAAAACTCACCAAAAGGCAATAGATCGTGACAATGATCGCGCGTAATATCAATAACATAACAACCTCATTAGCACACTGCCAACCCAGGCACAGAGCGGCCGGGAAGATTTCTTTTTGTATGAGCAGCACAGGCGAAACCACACCGCGCCACTGCTAAGTTCTCTATTTTCCCGCCAGCCAGCAATCGGCACAATAAATTTATAGCCGGAAAAATTAATAGATTGAAATAATAGATAAAAATAAAAAAGTGGGCGCAATTTTTTGCGCCCACTCGGGGTCATACAATAGGTTACTCTTCGCTGTCGCCCAACGATTCGCGCTCTGGCATATCCACCTCAACCCGATCGATACGTTGCAAGCCACGCGGCAACAAGGTGCCCTTACGGCCACGCTCGGCGCGGAATTTTTGCAGATCTTCCGGGCGCAGCTTCAGCTTGCGTTTACCCACGTGCAAGGTGATCGAGGTCTGCGGTGGCAGTACGAACAGCCAGGCCAGCTTATCTTCACCGCTGGCGGCCTGCGCCGACGGTATCGAGATAATCTTGTTGCCCTTACCCTTCGACAACTGTGGCAGATCGGCGACCGGGAACATCAGCATACGGCCTGCGGTGCTGATCGACAGCAGCATATCGTCACTACCGTGGATTTCCATCGGCGGCAGCGCCTTGGCGTTGTCTGGCAAGGTGATCATCACTTTACCGGCGCGGTTACGGGCGACCAGATCGTTGAAGGTACATACGAAGCCGTAGCCCGCATCGGAAGCCATCAGCAGCTTCTGATCGTCCGCAGCCATCAGCACCTGCTCGATGGTGGCACCCGGCGGCGGCGTCAGCTTACCGGTTAACGGTTCGCCCTGGCCACGTGCCGAAGGCAACGTCAGCGGATCGAGCGCATAGCTGCGGCCGGTCGAGTCAATAAACACCACTGGCTGGTTGGTCTTGCCGCGTGCGGCGGCGAGGAAGCTATCCCCAGCCTTGTAGCTCAGGCCGCTCGGATCGATATCGTGGCCCTTGGCGCTACGCACCCAGCCCATTTGAGACAGCACAATGGTGACCGGCTCAGAAGGCACAAAGTCGTGCTCGCTCATCGCCTTGGCTTCTTCACGTTCGGTAAGTGGTGAACGACGATCGTCGCCATAGGCCTGGGCATCGGCCTGAATTTCTTTCTTGATCAGGTTGTTCAGCTTGCGCTCGGACGCCAGCAGCGCTTGCAGATGATCGCGCTCTTTTGCCAACTCATCCTGCTCACCGCGGATCTTCACTTCTTCCAGCTTGGCCAAATGGCGCAGCTTCAGTTCGAGGATCGCTTCTGCCTGGGTATCGGAGATGCCAAACCGCTGCATCAATACCGGCTTCGGCTCATCTTCGCTACGAATGATGTGGATCACTTCGTCGATATTGAGGAACGCAACCAGCAAACCTTCCAGAATGTGCAGCCGCTTGAGCACTTTTTCCAGGCGGTAATTCAGGCGACGGCGCACCGTATCACGACGGAACACCAGCCACTCGGTGAGGATCTCCACCAACCCTTTGACCTGTGGGCGGTTGTCCAGACCGATCATGTTCATGTTGATGCGGTAGCTGCGCTCCAGATCTGTCGTGGCGAACAGGTGGTTCATCACCTGGTCCAGATCGATACGGTTTGAACGCGGCACGATCACCAGACGGGTCGGGTTCTCGTGGTCGGACTCATCGCGCAGGTCTTCCACCATCGGCAGCTTTTTGGCGCGCATCTGGCTGGCGATTTGCTCCAGCACCTTGGCGCCGGAAACCTGGTGCGGCAAGGCGGTGATCACCGCGCTGCCATCTTCTTTCTTCCAGATGGCACGCATGCGTACCGAACCACGGCCATTCTGGTAAATTTTGCGGATCTCGTCGCGCGGGGTAATGATTTCCGCTTCCGTCGGGAAATCCGGCCCCTGCACAAATTCCAGCAGATCGTCGAGCGTGGAGCCCGGTTTGTCGATCAGGGCTACCGCGGCGGCGGCAACTTCACGCACGTTATGCGGTGGAATATCCGTTGCCATCCCTACCGCGATGCCGGTCGTCCCGTTAAGCAGGATGTTTGGCAAACGCGCAGGCAGCATTTTCGGCTCTTGCATGGTGCCGTCGAAGTTAGGCACCCAGTCCGTCGTGCCCTGGCCTAGTTCACCCAGCAGTACTTCGGCGTATTTCGACAGGCGCGATTCGGTATAACGCATCGCGGCGAAAGATTTAGGGTCATCCGGTGCCCCCCAGTTCCCTTGGCCATCTACCAGCGGGTAGCGGTAAGAGAAGGGTTGTGCCATCAGCACCATTGCTTCATAACAGGCGCTATCACCATGCGGATGATATTTACCCAGCACGTCACCGACCGTACGGGCCGATTTTTTGAATTTGGCGTTATTGCTAAGCCCCAGTTCCGACATGGCATAGATGATGCGACGCTGAACCGGCTTTAAACCATCGCCGATATACGGTAGCGCCCGATCCATGATGACGTACATGGAATAGTTCAGATAGGCGTTTTCAGTGAATGTGTGCAGCGGTAGACGCTCAACACCGTCATGAGTCAGTTCGCTCATTACTCAGATATCCTCAGACGACAAAGGGTCGATTCTGCCCGCGATAGTAACTCATCTGCGGGGTGGCTGTCACAGATGCTGCATGGATCGCCGCCTGATGCGGGCGATCTCCTCAGTTTATGCGAAATTCCGCCATCAATAGCGGTATTTATTGACTCACAGTCAACACTGTTGTGCGTTAGATCGCATTTTTCCCAGCTTCAGGAAGGATTACACTCCGTTTCAGCGATATGGCTTACACACTTCGGCCATACATTTTAAATTCTGACAGGAGCCTTACATCCATGAGCAATATCCTGATTATCAACGCCAAGAAACAATTCGGCCATTCCAACGGTGAACTGAACCAGACCCTGAGCGACGTAGCGGAAAGCTTCCTGCGCGATGCCAAGCACGATGTGCAGGTTACCGTCGTCGATGACGGTTATGATATCGACGCCGAAGTGCAGAAATACCTGTGGGCCGATACGGTGATTTATCAGATGCCAGGCTGGTGGATGGGCGAACCCTGGATCCTGAAAAAATATATCGACGAAGTGTTTACCGCAGGCCACGGCACCCTGTATGCCAGCGATGGCCGCACCCGCTCCGATGCCAGCAAAAAATACGGTTCCGGCGGGCTGCTTCAGGGTAAAACCTACATGCTGAGCCTGACCTGGAACGCGCCACTGGAAGCCTTTACCGATCCAGACCAGTTCTTCCACGGCGTGGGCGTAGACGGCGTTTATCTGCACTTCCACAAAGCCAACCAGTTCCTGGGGATGGAAGCGCTGCCGACCTTTATCTGTAACGACGTGATCAAACAACCGGATATCGCCAGCGATATCGCACGTTTGCGCGCGCATCTGGGCGAAGTCTTTGCTTAACTGTCATGGGTTTTATCCATCATGCTGTTAACCAATGAGGCCATAATGATCACCGTAATTGCAGAAATCAGAACCAGACCGGGCCATCGTGAAAGCGTACTGAAAGCGATTGAACAGCTGTTGCCAGCGGTGTTGGCGGAAGAAGGCTGTGGCGGCTATCAGCCGATGATCGACGCCGATACCCAGGCACCGTGGCAGAAGCGTTCGCCAGACTCCATCTTTATGCTGGAGAAATGGCAGAGCCAGGCGCATCTGGAACAGCACCTGCAGATGGATCACATGCTCAAGCATCGTGAAATCATCAAGGACAGCGTGCTGGATACCACGATTTACGTGTTGGATAACGCCTGAACGGCGGCCCTTAATACCGCGACACCTAAAGCCTGAGGCAGGTGGGGATGATGCAGGTTAGACGACCGTTGAGCGCATGGATGCGCGATTGCGAGCCCCCATGGACGGGTTTACGGCGTGTCGGCGTTCTGCGTCATCCCCACCTGTTACACGATTATCTGCAGCTATCCCCGAGTAGATATTCGATCAAAACTGCCACTGTACGGTGAACCCCAGACTCACCGGGCTGGTGACGAAATTAGCCGGTTTGGCGATGGGCACACCAACAAAAGCATCATAGCTGACCGCACCTGCCCCACCTCTGACACCAATAACGCCGCCCGCCAGATGACCCTGGGTAAAGTTGTTGCTGTTGCCGGTCACTTTGCCGTAATCAAGGCCGGCATACAGCTGCTGCCTCAGTTTAGGCAGGTTCAGGTTGATATCATTACGTATGAAATAGCCCTTGTTGGCCGACAGGTTGAATTCCCCGTCAAAGCCACGCACCGTCCAACGGTTGCCGATACTGAACTGATCCTGCGTCGCCAGCCGGTCCGGGCTGTATTGCTGCTGGTAGCGCGGTTGAAAGCTCATGGATTGCCCAAACAGGCTAAAAGGGATCAAGGCGCTGATATCAAGACTGACAATACGGCTTTGCGAACCCGTGCCCGCCTGCTGTTGGGCACCCAGCCATGACGTGTTACGCTGAAAACCCACCATCGCATCGATGATTGACTGGCCGACGTAATGTCGGTGGTTCAGCCTGGCAATCAGGTTAGTGACGTCCCGCTCCTGGATTTCAATTTCGGTATCGTTCAAATAGTAGTGCGAATTGTTCTTGAGCAGTTGGATGCTGCCCGTGGTTTTCTGATTTTCATTGCGATACAGCAGCCGGTTCACCTTCAGGCTCAGGTTGTCACTTTTGCCCTGGTATTGAAAATCGGTCAAGGTGCCGGAGATTTTCTGTAAATACTCACTGTGGCTGGCATACATATCCACCGACCAGAAACCGTAGGGAACGGAGTAATACAGCGAGCCATTCTTTGCATTACGCGACTTTTGAAAGTGCAAATCACGCCCAACGGACGCATAGAACAAATCATTCATTGAAGTCGGGTTATCCAGATAGAGCGCCACGCCGCTTTGATAACGGCCGGTATACTTGCTGCCAGCATCATCAAACCACCCGCCGATGCGCCAAGACGAGGGCTGGGTACGCTGGATTTCAATGTCGGTTTCCCCGGCATGCTCACCCGGCCGCAGGATCACATTAGCGTCAGCACCAGGCACGCGCTGGATATTCTCCAAACCCTGTTCAATGGCCCGTAGATCCAGAATATCGCCCGAACGCCCGGGAAAAGTGGTGTGCAGATTGACGTATTTGTCACTGTCAGCGCTTAAAGAGACATTGCCGATAGCGCCGGGCAATACCACCAGTGTCAGCACGCCATCTTTCAAGTCCTGCCGGGGCACGACCACTCGCGTAGTAATGTAGCCATGACCAATCAGTTTGTTCTGTATGGCGGTGGCTAATATGCGAATACCTTCGATCCCCAGACAACGATCTTCTGCCTGCGCGGTGAATTTGTGTAACGGTAACCACTGAGGAATTCTACCGTCCTTTTCAAGGATCACCTGACGGATTTGAAAACAGTTGGCCTCTGCGGGAAAAGCAATCTTGGAACTTTGTGGATCGCTACCGGCAGCGCGCACATCTTTGCCCTGGGTTTCTAATTGTTGGTAACGCGCCTTTTCCTGCTCCTGTTGATGGTTTACCTGTTGTTCTATCAGTTGAACATTTTCCGCTCCATGAGCGCTGAAAATCATTAATGCCAATAATCCGGAGCCGGAAAAGCGAACGAGCATGTTTCTATATCCTTATAGCGCGGGGTATCACTCTGGCAGGCAGCCTCTGTCCAGAGGCTGCCGCTCGACTAATTACTTAACCGATGTGATGGTGATAGGGCCTTGGATCGTGCCGCTATTGGTGAAGGTGCCTGGCGTGGCAAGTACCAAATTCAACCCTGACGGACTAGTGACAACCGCACCGCGCTGGTTATAGAAGCTGCGGGTGTTCACCATCGTCTGGCCATTGGTGGAGGACAAAGTGCCGTAGTTATAGACATAGCCTTTATCCGCGTTGATATTCACGCCTTGCTTGCCACTCAGGTTACCGTAATGGCTGTAGCTGCCGGAAAGCATCAGGGTAGCCTGTGCGTCGGCATCGATATTGCCCGCGCTGTTAGCGATCGAGTCGGCGGTAATAACGGTATCTTTAGCCGATTCAATCAAGCCATAGGTGTTATCAAGGCTTCTGGTCGTGATGACGATATTGCTGTCACTCTCGATCAGACTGTAGCTATTTTTCAGCAGCGAAGAGGTATTGGTAACAATATTCCCCTGCGAAGCAATCTTGCCATAGCTGTTATTGATGGTGCTGGCGATCAGCGTCGTCCCCCCAGTGCCACTAGACAACTCGGCATCATAGGCGCCTTTGGTCAGACCGGCATTGGTAATGGTGCCACCATTGGTATTGATATCGAGGTAATCACCCGCCAACACACGCCCGGAGGTGTTATTCAGGCTGGAGCTGTTGATGTAGACGTTTTTGCTACCGCGAATCGCTCCTTTGGTATTAGTCAAACTTTGTTTATTGGTGTTGACGGTAAGATTGTCTTGGGACTGTATCAGCCCGGAGCTGTTATTCAGAATACCGGTATTGAGCTTCAACTCTTTGCCCGCATTAATCGTCCCGTTAAGGTTGGTCAACGTATATCCGGCCGTGTTGATATCGACAGCACCGTCAGCGGCGTTGATAATCCCATTGGTGTTATCAAGGGTAGAGGAAGAAAGTACCACGCCTTTTCTGCCGCTAATCACGCCACCAGAGTTGCTTAACGTACGGACATAGCCATAAGCGTAGGGATCAATACGCGTATTGACCACGCCCACACCTTGAATGGTGCCAAACTTGTTATCAATAGCCGCACTGGTAATATTAATATTACCCTCGCCTTCGCCCGAAGTCATAATGGTGCCCCCCCCATTACTCAACTGACTTTTGGCAATATCGATATTGATATTATTCTTGGCTTTAATCACACCGTTAGCAGTGTTATTTAACGCGCGGCCATAGGCATAATAATAGCCATTGCCCGCATAGCGCCCACGGGTGGTATCGATATTCACGTCGTTTGCAGCATCGATAGTGCCTTTATTTTCCAGAATACCATCAGTGGTGATCCGGACATCACCGACCGCCGCGCCAATAGTGCCCGCGTTACGCACACCGACGCCACGGTCGGTGCTCACCAGGGTAATTTTGTTGGCATACATGCCGCCCAGTTTAGCAACATCAATCGCCAGCGTAGGAGCAACACCGGATGGCGTCAGTTCGCCAATCTGGGTGTTATCGACATTCACGTTGTTACGCCCGGTGGTCACTTTCAGGTCTTTGGCGCGAACGTCTGCGTTAATTTGTACGGCGCGAGAGATCACATCGGTATAGTTGGTATCCCCGGCTTGCAGGCCATTACCGTTAATGATGATGGTCCCTTTGTCCACGGTATAGCCAAGCAGCGTGCCATTGGCCACCTGCGCTTTACCGGTGGTCAAGGTGGCACGTTCAGTGTTGATAAAGCCACAACCGCTACAGGTGATCCCTGACGGGTTAGCGACGATAACCTGAGCCTTCTGCCCAGCAACTTCAATCATACCGTTCAGCTGACTGGCCTTGGTGGAGTTGACTTCGTTGAGGATGATTGAGGCAGAACCCCCTGCTAGATTGGCGTTACCGGCGATATTCCCGGCAAGTTGCGAGGTAGAGTTAGCCACACTGTTATTAAGGACAACGCCTCCTTTATCCACATCAAACTGTGTGTAGATATTATGGGAAACGCCACCGTTACCCGCCGCATTGATATTTATCACGGTGCTACCATTGGCTCCGGCATTAACTGCAGGCCCCCCGATGACCGACGGCGCGACTGCAGCATGCGCTACGGCCCCCCAGGCAACCAGGCTAAAAAAGCAAATAGGCTTGAGTTTGGCAATCAGTTGTTTTCTTTGTTTATTCATCAGAATAAATTCCTTTTTATTAATGGGTTATCAGCCATGCCAAATCCGCACTTATAAAATAAATGCTAGCGATTTAAATGACATTAAATAATGGCCAATTGAGTTATCCGTCATGCGGATTTCGGTACACTAGCACGTTAAATTTACGTTAATCAACGTTATTTAAATAATAAGTTTAAAATATAGTTTTATTGAAGAAAGGGTAGTAAGTTGATTATATTGCGATATTAAATATCGCAAGCAATATAGGCTTTATCTTATTATTTATTTAAACACCAATAATTATAGAAATAAACACCACAGGGTTGACCAGTGATTAAAATAAAGACGTTTTAATATCAGATTAGTATTATTAGCGGAAGAGGGTAATCACTGTGAGTGAGGTCTTCAGAAAACTGCCCTCCATACAGGTCTACAAGCTCTGCGCATCGCTGATATGTGCACTGACATAATCCAGAAAACAGGTAATACGTGCGGCTAGCTGGGCATTGCGGTAATACACCGCGTTAATCGGCTGACGAACATCCAGCGTCTCTGCCGCCAGCAACTGAACCAGACGCCCTTCCAGCTGATCTTCCCGCGTCATAAAATCGGCCAGTTGCGCGACCCCTTCGCCGCGCAGCGCCAGTTGCCGCAGCGTCTCGCCGCTGGAAGCCGACAGCGTTGGGGTAATGGCAAAGTGATCCGCCTGCCGATAGTGCAGCGGCCACAGGTTGAGCGACTCGGGTTGCGTAAAGCCCAGCAGGCTATGATGGCTGAGTTCTTCAACACTCAGCGGTTCCCCATGGCGGGCAATATACTCTGGGCTGGCAAGGATACGTAACTGGCTGGCCCCCAGCAGGCGCGCGTGGATGGTGGAGTCGCGCAATGCGCCAATCCGAATGGCGATATCGGTGCGCTTTTCCAGCAGATCGATAATCAGGTTATCGGTGTTGAGTTCTAATTCAATCTGCGGGAAACGTTGGCGGAAACCGGCGACCAGCGGCACGATCACGTGCTCCATAAAGGGCGCGGCAGCATTGACCCGCAGCCTGCCAGCCGGATTCAGACGACGCAGCGCCATCTGCTCTTCGGCATGCTCCACCGAGTTGATAATTTCCCGCGCGTGGGCCAAAAAGCTCTGCCCTTCCTCGGTCAGTTCCAGACGGCGGGTAGTGCGGCGCAATAAGGTGGTGTCGAGTTTCTTTTCCAGACGGCTCAGCGCCCGGCTGATGCCAGAGGTGGTTTGGCCAAGCTGTTCGGCGGCGGCAGTGATCGAGCCACTGTCTACCACCGAGGTAAACGCCAGCAATTCTTCGAGGGTGATTTTCATACATTACGCCCTGAGTTAGCGGGCGCAGCACGCGGTGCGCCTGGGATGGCACTGGTGTGAAAACTTGGGGCCGCATTGCGGCCCCACGGGTATCAGACGGAAAGCTCGGCGGTGTCGCCCTTGTCTTGCAGCCAGTTACGACGGTCTTCCGAACGCTTCTTCGCCAACAGCATGTCCATAATGGCCATGGTCTGATCGGTATTCTCGTCATCGATGGTCAACTGCACCAGACGGCGCGTGTTGGGATCGAGCGTCGTTTCACGCAGTTGCAGCGGGTTCATCTCACCCAGCCCTTTAAAGCGCTGGACGTTCGGCTTGCCTTTCTTACGTTTCAACTGCTCCAGCACGCCGGCTTTCTCTTCCTCGTCGAGGGCGTAATAGACTTCTTTGCCCAGGTCGATACGGTATAACGGCGGCATGGCAACGTGCACGTGACCGCCCTTCACCAGCGTACGGAAGTGGCGCACAAACAGCGCACACAGCAGCGTAGCGATGTGCAAGCCGTCGGAGTCCGCATCCGCCAGGATACAGATTTTGCCGTAGCGCAGTTGGCTGAGATCTTCGCTGTCGGGATCGATGCCGATCGCCACGGAAATATCATGCACTTCCTGTGAGGCCAACACTTCGTCTGAGGAAACTTCCCAGGTGTTGAGGATCTTGCCCTTCAGCGGCATGATCGCCTGGTACTCGCGATCGCGCGCCTGCTTGGCCGAGCCGCCCGCCGAGTCCCCTTCGACCAGGAACAGTTCGGTCATGCTCAGATCCTGCGAGGTGCAGTCCGCCAGCTTGCCCGGTAATGCAGGCCCGCTGGTCAACTTTTTACGCACCACCTTCTTCGCCGCACGCAGACGACGTTGTGCGCTGGAGATCGCCAGCTCGGCCAACTGCTCGGCCGCCTGAACGTTCTGATTCAGCCACAGGCTGAAGGCATCTTTCACCACGCCGGAAACAAACGCCGCGCACTGACGAGACGACAGCCGTTCTTTCGTCTGGCCAGCGAATTGCGGATCCTGCATTTTCACCGACAGCACGTAGGCACAGCGATCCCAGATATCTTCCGCAGACAGCTTCACGCCACGCGGTAGAATATTGCGGAATTCACAGAACTCGCGCATCGCATCCAGCAACCCTTGGCGCAGGCCGTTGACGTGCGTCCCGCCTTGCATGGTCGGGATCAGGTTGACGTAGCTTTCCGTTAGCAGTTCCCCACCTTCCGGCAGCCACAGCAACGCCCAGTCCACCGCTTCGGTATCACCGGCAAAATTGCCGACAAAAGCCTTTTCCGGCAGGGTGATCAGGCCGTTCACCGCTTCCATCAGGTAATCGGTCAGGCCGTCCTGGTAGCACCAGCGCTGTTCGGTATTGTTCAGCTTGTCGATAAAGTAGATTTCAACGCCGGGGCACAGCACCGCTTTGGCTTTCAGCAGGTGTGAAAGACGCGAAACCGAGAAGCGCGGGCTATCGAAGAACTGCTCGTCAGGCCAGAAGTGAATGCTGGTACCGGTGTTGCGTTTGCCGCAGCTCCCAGTTACCGCTAGTTCCTGCACCTTGTCGCCATTCTCAAAAGCGATGCCATAGACGTTACCGTCGCGCTTGACGCTGACTTCCACCCGCTTTGACAGGGCGTTAACCACCGAAATCCCCACGCCGTGCAGGCCGCCGGAGAACTGGTAGTTTTTATTGGAGAATTTACCGCCCGCGTGCAGACGACACATGATCAACTCAACCGCCGGTACGCCTTCTTCAGGGTGGATATCCACCGGCATGCCGCGGCCGTCGTCGATCACTTCCAGTGACTGATCGGCGTGCAGGATCACGTCGATACGCTTGGCATGGCCCGCCAACGCTTCATCGACGCTGTTATCTATCACCTCTTGGCCGAGGTGGTTCGGACGCGTCGTGTCGGTATACATACCGGGACGACGGCGCACTGGTTCTAGACCGCTGAGTACTTCAATGGCATCAGCGTTATAGCTGGATTGAGTCATCGTTGATTATTTTTTCGTGGTTGAGGGAAGGTGCCGAAATCGCCCGCTGCCTGTTCAGTATATCTGTGATAGCTGAAGTTGCTGCGGCGTCATAGCCCTAAAAAATCCACAATCTGGGGGAAGTAGTGCTCGAAACCGACGAAAGCGTGGTTTCCACCCGACTCCACCGTTTGCCGGCAAGCGGTGTAATAAGCCACTGCCTGACCGTAATCGAGAATTTCATCGCCCGTTTGCTGTAGCAACCAGATTAAATCCGGCGACTCCAAGGGATCGACCTGCATCACTTTCAGATCATAAACGTGGCGTGACTCTAACACATATTGCTGCCCGGTGTAGGGGTTCTCGTTGCGTCCGAGATAGTCGATCAGCAGCTCATACGGCTTCACCGCAGGGTTTACCACTACCGCAGGCAGGGAAAAACACTGTGATAACCAGGTGGCATAATACCCCCCCAGCGAGGAGCCTACGACACCCATCGTCTGGCCCGCCCGCGCCATCACCATATCTTCCAGCATTTCCGCTGCCTCCGCCGGATATGGCGGCAACTGCGGCACCAGCATGTCGATATTGGGATGATGTTCCGCCAGCCAGGCTTTGAAAGCCGTGGCCTTGGCCGATAGCGGCGAACTGTTGAAACCGTGCAGGTAAAGTAAGGTTGAAGGCATCAGTAGCCATCCGAATCCATGTCGGGGCGGAAGTCATCGTTTTCCAGCCGGAAGACCTGGGTTTCCACCCGGCCATCTGGCAACAGGTCGAGATAGCGCCAACCTGGGGAAACGTCGTCGATAGTAAAATTGGTGCAGTGCGGCTTGAATTGCACACAGGTAGATGGCGTAGCCAACAGCCGACGCCCGTGCCAACCCAGATCCAGTTCCTGATGGATATGCCCGCACAGCAGGGTATTCACTTTCGGGTAGCGCCACAACATGGCCGCCAGCGTATGCGGGTTGCGCAGACTGTGTTGATCGAGCCAGGTGCAGCCGGAAGGCAATGGATGATGGTGCAGCAACAGCAGCGTATAACGCTCTGGATTGGCCTCCAGGCAACGCTCCATCCACTCCAGCTGATAGTCGCTCAGCTCGCCGTGTGGCACGCCAAACACCTGGCTATCCAGCAATAGCACTTGCCAGTCGTCCCCCAGCAGCACCTGCTTTGAAGGCGAGATCCCGGCGGCGGCCAGCGCGTCTACCATCGCTGGCTGAAAATCATGATTACCCGGCAGCCAGACACAGGGCGCGGGTAAACGGGTGATACCATCGGCAAAGTGCCGGTATGCCGCCTGGGAATGATCCTGCGCCAGATCGCCGGTTGCTACGATCAGGTCACACTCACGCTGCTGCGCGATCACTGCATCCAGCACCGCGTGATAGCTGGCATAGGTGTTGATGCCGAGCAAGGTCTCATGCTTGCCAGCAAACAGGTGGGTATCAGTTATTTGTAGGATCCTGACCTTGGCCCCACTCGCCACGGGCAGTCTAAACAGGCTTTCCAAATATTGTCCTTTGTTATTGCACTCTGTCTAACAAGCCGGAACCGCCATTGCTCCATGCGCCAAACAGTAGCGCAACCAATCAGCAAGAAACTGGTTAATTTGATGCTTTTCGTCGCGTTGATGCAACTTTTTGTTCGGATAATCATAACGCGCTTTAAACCGATAGATCTGCTGGCTGGAACACACTTCCGCAACCATCGCGTCGTGGTAAAGCCGCACCGTCATCGCAGGCAGGCTCCAGTAGCTGACCGCAGGCGCAGTCTGCTCAATCTGCACCAGCGTAGTGTAACGGGTAGATTCAACAATAGTCAGACGATAATGGGCGCCATTCACCTGATAAGTGACGGTTTCATCGACTTCGTCGTTACGCGGCATCAAACGCCGCAATTGCGCGAAGTTGGTTTCACACAATCTCATCATTTCCGGGAAATCAGGGGTATAGCGCTTTTGCATTTAGTTGGCCCATTCTGCTCTAAGCGATTCATGGTGCAACGCCAGCCACTGCAATGCAATCACTGATGCGGCATTATCAATCGCGCCTTCTTCAACCCAGCGGTAAGCCTGCTCGCGGCTGACCACGTGGACACGGATATCTTCATGTTCTTCGGGCAATCCGTGGATCCCTTCGGCCGTCAGGGCGTCAACCTCGCCGACCATAATCGACAGGCGCTCGCTGGTTCCACCGGGGCTGGCCAGATAACTCAACACCGGTTTGCAGCGCCCGACGACCACGCCAGCCTCCTCCAACGCTTCACGGCGGCAGACGTCCTCAACGCTTTCTCCCGTTTCGATCATACCTGCAACCATTTCCAGCAGCCAGGGGGATGCTGAGCTATCGATGGCCGGGATGCGCAGCTGCTCAACCAACACCACCTCGTCCCTGATGGGATCATAAGGTAGCAACACCGCCGCATGGCCGCGTTCAAAAACTTCGCGGGTAACCTCATCGCTCATCTCACCATTGAACAGACGATGGCGAAAGCGATATAAATCGAGTGAAAAAAACCCACGGTATCGCGTCTCTCGTGCAATAATTTCTACATCATTTTTGTCGAAAGTAACGGGTGAAGGTTGCGAGCGGTTCATCTACGGATCCTCCTGTGTGATTGTGCCAGTAAAATAAAGGGATTTGATGACAGAAACGACGGGGTTATCTTCACCCGCTTTGTGTTAGATTGTGAACCATGATATCAGGTAGCGCCGATGCGAATAGACAAGTGTAAGTCAACGTAGCGTCCAGTAAGGTAAAAGTTCTGTGAGATGGCACATTAAGCCACCCTCAGCGATCGGCAGACTCTGCTAGAATTGGCAACTATTCGTCTATCGTCAGCGCTAACATAGCAATATTGCTGCACAACAAGGAATGCAAATGAAGAAACTGCTCCCCCTTCTTATTGGTCTGAGCCTCGCGGGCTTCAGCACCATGAGCCAGGCAGAGAACCTGTTGCAGGTTTACAAACAGGCCAGGGAAAGTAACCCGGATCTGCGTAAAACCGCTGCTGACCGTGATGCGGCGTATGAAAAAATCAACGAAGCACGCAGCCCGTTGCTGCCACAGCTTGGCTTATCTGCCGGTTATACCTACGCCAACAATTTCCGTGATGCCGATGGGCTTAACAGTAAAACTACTCAAGGCTCGCTGGGGTTGACCCAGACCATCTTTGACATGTCCAAATGGCGTGCGCTGACGCTACAGGAAAAAGCCGCCGGGATCACCGACGTCACTTTCCAGACTTCATCGCAGCAACTGATCCTGAATACGGCCACCGCCTATTTCAACGTATTACAGGCGATCGATGCCCTGTCCTACACCCAGGCCAACAAGCAGGCGGTTTACCGCACCTTGGATCAGACCACCCAACGCTTTAACGTGGGTCTGGTTGCGATTACCGACGTGCAGAACGCCCGTGCCAACTACGATACCGTGCTGGCCAACGAAGTGACCGCCCGTAACAACCTGGATAATGCGGTGGAAGTGTTGCGTCAGATCACCGGCACCTTCTACCCGGAACTGGCCTCGCTCGATACCAATAAATTTAGCACCAAGCGCCCAGAGGCCGTTAACAACTTGCTGAAGGAAGCGGAAAGCCGCAACCTGAGCCTGTTGTCTGCACGCCTGAGCCAGGATCTGGCTCGTGAACAGATCAAATCGGCTCAGACCGGCTATATGCCAACTGTCGATCTGAATGCCTCTACCGGTTTAACAAACTCCAAATATACCGGATCCAGAGCTAACATCCCCAATAGTGGCGGTGGAAGCGACTCGATTAACGGCCAGAACCAGGTCGGCATCAGCGTTAGCGTGCCACTGTACAACGGCGGCGTGACCAACTCTCAGGTACAACAGGCGCAGTATAACTTCGTCGGTGCCAGCGAGCAGTTGGAAAGCGCTCACCGCAGCGTAGTGCAAACCGTACGTTCCTCCTTCAACAACGTCTCTGCCTCCATCAGCAGCATCAGCGCTTATAAACAAGCGGTGATCTCTGCTCAGAGTTCTTTGGATGCCACCGAAGCCGGTTATGAAGTCGGTACGCGTACCATCGTCGACGTGTTAGATGCGACGACGACGCTGTATAACGCCAAACAACAGCTTTCCAATGCGCGTTATTCCTATCTGATCAACCAGCTAAACATCAAGTCTGCGCTCGGTACGCTGAACGAAAACGATCTGATGATGCTGAACGGATCCTTGGGTAAACCTATCTCCACCGCGCCAGACGTGGTTGCACCACCAACCTCGGCACAAGATGCCTACGTTGACGGCTCCAGCACCACCCGGCCAACGGCCAGCAGATAAGCTGCTGTGGCAGCTTAGCGCTACCCAATAACGGGGCCCGGCATTTGCCGCGCTCCGTTTTTTTATCCGTTAATCGTGCTTCTGCCCATCACCTCACGGTCTCTCCAAGGGTTAATGTTATGATTACCAAGACGGGCGCAGCATGCAGCGCCCCTACGTGATGAGCCTGTTGAAAATTATCTACGGCCTCATATTGGTGCTTATCTGCTGAATGGGATCTGATGGATAACGCTTCACTCTGGCAACGGTTGATCACCGAAGGCGCATTACCGCCACAGCTGCGCCCCTCCCCAGCCATTTATGCCTCTTGGCTGCGTTGCAGCCACCTGATGCAACCCGCGGTGTGGAAAGCCCCACATCGCGCCCTGGGTACCACCTTCAACTCGATCTGTCAGCGTAAGGATGATTTTATTACGCTCGGCCAGGCGGCGTTGGAGGATGCCTGGGAATATATGGAACAGCGCCACTGCGTGCTGCTGATCCTCGACGAAAGCGGCTGCACGCTGTGGCAATGCGGTGACAAGGCAACTGGCGATCAACTGCTCGAACTGGGTTTTGCACCCGGCGCGTATTGGGCGGAAGGCGATATCGGCACCAATGCCCCTTCCCTGGCCGCATCGGAAGGTCACCCGGTGCAGATCCACAGTGACGAACACGTGCGCGAAGCGCTGCATGGCTGGTCATTTTGCGCCGCACCGGTGCATGACCATAGCGGCCGTCAGCGCGGCATGCTGGCGCTGGGCTGCCAGTTGGCCGATTGCAACGCAGGCGATCTTTCGCTGATCCTGGCGATCGCCAGGGAGATCGGCAACGCCCTGAACGCCGACGGCCTGTTAGCCGAATCCAACCGCCATCTCAACCAGCTCAATGGATTGTTGGACAGTGTAGACGACGGCGTCATGGCCTGGGATCACCGGGGTTATCTGCAATATATCAACCCTCGCGCCGCCGCCATGCTGAAACTGCACGAACAGCAGAGTCAGGGCAAACCGCTGTCACAGCTGTTGACGCTACCGGCGTTGCTTAACCGCGCCATCAATCAACGCCAGCCGTTACAGCATGTGGAGGTGACCTTTGAAAGTCAGGGCCAGTTTATCGCCGCGCTGCTCACCCTCAAACCGATCCTGGATGGTGAGCACTGTAGCTTTATCGCCTTGCTGCACCCTCTGGAAAGGCTGCATCAGTACGTCAGCAGCCAGATTGGCCGGGTCAGCCACACCTTTGAACAGATGCCTTCGGGTACTCAGGAAATGCGCCGCCTGATCCGCTATGGTCAGCAGGCGGCGAAAGGCCATCACCCGATTTTGCTGTGCGGTGAAGAAGGGGTGGGGAAAGAGTTGGTCAGCCAGGCCATCCATAATGCCAGCGAACGGGCCGCCGGGCCTTATATCGCCTTGAATTGCCAGTTGCTGCCTGAGGAGCAGGGGTTAAAGGAACTGCTGGGCAGCGATGCCAATGAAGATGAGGCGGGCCAGCTCAGCAAGTTCGAACTGGCCAACGGTGGCACGCTGTACCTTGAACAGATCGAATATCTGCCAATGGCGATGCAGTCTGCCCTATTGCAGGTGCTAAAAACCGGCGTGGTGATGCGCATGAATTCCAGCCGCGTGATCCCGGTCAACGTGCGGGTGATCGCCACTAGCGCCGCCAACCTGGCGCTGTTGGTGCAACAGAACCGTTTCCGCCGTCAGCTGTTTTATAGCCTGCAAGCCTTCGAGATCCAGATCCCGCCGCTACGCCAGCGCCTTAGTGACATCCCTTTGCTGGTCCAACACCATCTGCGCGCCCTGGAGCAACACTTCCAGTGCCGCTTCCGGGTGGACAATGAGGTGATGACCCAACTGGGTCTGTACCTGTGGCCGGGTAACGATCTGGAGCTGAAAGGAGTAATAGAACGCGCCGCGATGATTTGCCACGGCCATCATATCCAACTGGCCGATTTGCCTGCTCACCTGCTCAGCCATCAGCCGTTGGTGGAAAGCGACACGCAGCCAGCCATGCCGCTGCTAACGTTGGCAGAAATGGAGCGACAGGCGATTATCCGCGTGGCCAACGTCAGCCACGGGCAGCTTAACGAGATGGCGCAGCTGTTAGGCATCAGCCGCACCACCTTGTGGCGTAAAATCAAACAGTTGCAGATTGATATCAGCCAATTCAAACTACGTGCTTAATGACTGAGCTGCAAGGTTCCGCGCTCCGCATCCAGCATCGCTTTCTGGCCGTTGCGGGTCTTGCTCAGGCATTCGCTCATACCGACCACCATCGGGATCCCCATCGCTTTGGCCAGGATCGCGGTATGAGACAAGGCGTTGCCACCGCTCAGGCAAATACCCAGCACCATGCGGCGGTCGAGCATCACGACGTCGGAAGGCATCAGCTCATCCATCACCAGGATCGCTGGCTCATCGAGCACAATCGCCGGGATAGGTTGCCCTGCCAGATGGCTCAGCGTACGACGCAGCATGTCACGCACGTCCACTTCACGCGCCTGTAAATACTCATCATCCAGCGCACGATAATCGGCAGCAATCTGCTCCAACTCCAACCGCCACGCCTGTTCCGCGCTGCATTGTTGCTGGGCGATGCGGGTGAAGGCGGCCTGTTGCAAATCGGGATCGTCTAACAGCATGCTGTGCGCTCCAAAGATCGCCGCCTGCGGTTTACCGATCAGCGTGCCAGTGCGATCCGCCAGCTTGTTCAGGTCGTTGAGGGTTTGCTGCAATGCGATGCGCAGGCGCTGCTGCTCATTGAGCACATCATCGGCCCCTAGTTGGCGCTCTGCCGTTTGTGGCCAGAAGTTCAACACCTGGTATACCGGGCCGCTGCTGACGCTTTCTTCCACCGGAATGCCGTGCAGCGAAGGCAGTTGCTGCTCAGACACGGTTTCACCAAAATGCTGCTCCGCCAACGCCTTGAAAGCCGCCAACGCCTGATCGGCCTGGGTACCATCGGCAATCAGGCGGATGGTGTCGCCGTGACGAACCTGCAACAGCGCCAACTGATTCAGGCTGCGCGGGTTGGCGCACTGGCCGTGTTTTTCCAGCACCAGCTCAGCCTCAAAGGGAGCCAGAGCCTCTGCCAAACGTGCCGCCGGGCGAGCATGCAGCCCATGCGGATTTTGTACTGTCCAGCTCAGGCTTTTACCTTGGCTCAACGGTAAGTTCAGAGGTTTACTGACGGAGACCTCCTCCCCAAGCTGGACTTGCTTGGCCTGCAACGCCCCTTTCGCCTCTTCCAGCACCTGTTCCAGGCTGCCACCCGCATTAGCTGCGACGACCGCCGCCAGTGTCCCTTCAACCAGCGGTGCCGAACACAGCACCACCTTGGCCGCCACCTCTGGGTCGAGCAGTTCAAGCGCGGTTTCCGCACTCAGTAAGGCGCTGCCGAGATCCATCAGCACCACAATCCCCGTTCCATCGGAGACGGACTCGATCGCTTCCATCACTTTTACCGCATCGGTGCCGATCGGATGTAATTCATCATCCACCCCCGCCGCCAGCGCCAGCTTGCAGCCTTCCCCGCGCATCATCTGGCGGGCCAGTTGTTCAACACCCTGCGCCAATTGCGCACTGTGCGAAACCACCACAATATTGATCATCCGGCTTCCTCCACTACCGTGGCCAGCGTTTGCATCATCAACATCGCAGAAGTTGCCCCCGGATCCTGATGGCCGATGCTGCGTTCGCCAAGATAGCTGGCACGTCCTTTACGGGCCTGCATGACGATGGTGGCCTGTGCAGCCTGCTCTGCCCGAGCAGCGGCCTGCTGCAACGCCTGAGTCACGCTGAGCTGCTGCTGTAGCGACTCGCCCAGGCTGGCAACCACCGGCCCCCAGACGTCACACATGGTTTTATCGCCTGGCTCTGCCTTGCCGCGCATCGCTACGCCTTCCGCCCCTTCCTGGATCACCTGCTTCAACTCTGCCAGATCCAGGCTCTGCTTGGCGTTGGCCGCCTGGGCTGCACGGATAAAGAAAGTACCGAACAACGGGCCACTGGCCCCGCCAACGCTGGAGAGCAACGTCATGCCGGTGTTCTTGAGAATAAAGCCGATGTCCTTGTCCGCCACCGAGGGCAGCTTTTCCACCACCTTGCTAAAACCACGATTCATATTCAGGCCGTGGTCGCCATCGCCAATATCGCTATCCAACTGAGTCAGAAAATCCTGTTCGCGGGCAAAGACTTCGCCGCAACGCATTAACCACTCAACCACCTGCTGCTTGCCTAATGTCATGTGTCCTCCTCAACCCCAGCGCAGCGCTGGCGTGTTTACCGGCGCATCCCATAGCGATAACAGTTCGTCATCCACTTGCAGCAAGGTGATGGAAACCCCCTGCATATCCAATGCGGTACAATATGACCCTACCAGGTTACGCTCGATCACGATCCCGGCTGCGGCACAGCGCTGTGCCAAACGATGGTAAACCCCATACAGTTCAGAAAGCGGCGTGGCCCCCAGGTTGTTGACCAACGCAATCACCCGATCGCCCTGCGCCAAGGCCCGTTTGCTCTGGATCTCTTCGCGCCATTCCCCCTGCTGGCGATCCCAAACGCGGATCGTACGCTGATAATCACCGTGGTCGATCAGGGTGGCAAACATGTCATCCACCGTTTGATCGAGAGTGGTAAACGTCCGCCGTTCGATCCCCGGTTCACCGTGAATACCAACGCCAAACTCCATCTCGTTTTCTGCCAGGGTAAACGACGGTTTTCCTGCCGCAGGCACGGTACAAGCGCCCAGAGCGATCCCCAGCGAATGACCTTGGTTGTTGATTTTGTGCCCCAGCGTCACCAACGCGTCCAGGTCGTCGCCCCGTACCGCTGCCGCGCCGAGCAGTTTCTCCATCAGTACCGTGTTGGCAACACCACGTCGGCCAGCGGTAAACAGGCTGTCTTTGACCGCCACATCATCATCCACCAGCACCGTGGCTACCGGTACACCGCTGTCATGCAGCAATTCGGTCGCCGTTTCAAAATTCAGGATATCGCCGGTGTAGTTCTTGATGATCAGCAACACCCCGGCACCGCCGTCGATGGCCTGGCCACAGTCATACATTTTATCCGGCGTCGGCGAGGTGAAGATCTCCCCTGGGCAGGCTCCGTCCAACATCCCTTCACCGACAAAACCGCAGTGCATCGGCTCATGACCGCTACCACCGCCAGACAGGATCGCCACTTTGCCAGGGATCGGCCCCGCCGTACGGGTCACAAACACTGGCTCCTGATGCACCTGCAACTCCGAGTGAGCAGCGGCCATGCCGAGTAACTGTTCGTTAAGGACCGAATCGACCTGATTGATTAGCTTTTTCACGATGAATTCCTCTGTAGGGAACAGCGGGCGCGTTAACCGCGCCCGATGATTTATGCTCGCTGCAACCAGGCGCTACCCAGCTTGTCTGCCGTCAGGATGGCCGCCAGTACGCTTTCCGGCGTCACGCTGAATGGCATGTTGTGAATGGTTTCGCCTTTGGCACAGCTAGCCTCGGCCACTTTGCCGATTTTCTCTGTCAGTTCACCGGTGATACCCATCTGCGCCAGGGTGATCGGCAACCCGACCTGCTGGCAGAAGTTCAGCACCGTTTCAATCTGCGCCATTGGGCTGTTTTGCAGCACCAGTTGCGACAGAGTGCCGAACGCGACCTTTTCCCCGTGATACAGATGATGGCACTCTTCCAGCACGGTAAAGCCGTTGTGGATGGCGTGCGCCGCCGCCAGGCCACTGCTTTCAAAACCAATGCCGCTCAGATAGGTGTTGGCTTCGATGATGCGCTCCACCGCTTCGGTGACCACACCAGACTCCGCGGCCAACTTGGCCTTAACCCCTTCAGCCAACAGCGTTTCATAGCACAGCCGCGCCAGATTGAGCGCCGCCAGCGTAGATTTTCCCCCAGCCATACTGGTGGCCTGGGCATCGAAACAGGCCTGAGCTTCAAAATAGGTGGAGAGCGCGTCACCCATGCCCGCAACTAACAGGCGAACCGGCGCTTTGGCAATAATGGCACTATCCATTACCACCATATTCGGGTTGGCGGGATAGATCAGATATTCTTCAAACTCGCCGCTTTCGCTGTAGATCACCGACAACGCGCTGGTCGGTGCATCCGTGGAGGCAATGGTCGGCATCAGTACCACCGGCACATGCTGGTAATAGGCTATCGCCTTGGCGGTATCCAGCGTTTTACCCCCGCCGATACCGATCACGCCTTTACAACCGTGGCTTTTCAACTCCTGACCAAGCCGATCGATTTCCTTGTGGCAGCATTCGCCATTGAAAGTGCAGGCATGGTATTTCACCCCGTGCTGATGCAGGCTGCCCATCACCGTATCGCCCGTCAGTTTCATGACGAAGTCATCGGCGATCACAAAGTAATGGTCGGCAAGGGCCTTGGCGTATTCGCCAACGGAAGCCAACGCATTGGCTCCCTGGATGTATTTGCTGGGGGATTGGATGATTCTCAACATAACTGACTCCTTGTAGGGACGTTAACAGGTAACGTTCAGATTTCAGATGTAGGTATCGACGCGTTGTTCTGTTGCTGACTATACGGCTTGCGCTCAGGTTGGCGAGCAAGGAAAAAAACGTTACATAATGGAACATAGCTTCAGGCAAAACGTTCCATTATGTAACGCTTTTGCTGCGGCTATGTGCCGTAAAGCGAACTAGCGCACACCCCAACGTATAAGTGCGTAAAGAGTGGATCCTGCGGGCATTTCAGCTTTAATTTTGAGCATCTTTCCCCTATCCTATCGACCACTACTGGGCAAGGGCGAATACAGCCCGCATGATGGGATAAATATCGATGAAACGGACCAAAAACATCAACAAAGACACCTTCCGCAAATCCTGGCGCAGCTACCGCGTTGCGCCCGTAGCTTTGGCGATCAGCGCAGTATTTATGCTGGCCGGCTGCGAACAGGCGGATGAGACGGTGTCTCTGTATAAAAATGCCGACGATTGTTCAACCTCCAACCCGTCGATGAGCGAGCAGTGCACCACCGCGTACAACAACGCGCTGAAAGAAGCGGAAAAAACCGCGCCTAAATATGCCACTCGCGAAGACTGCGTAGCCGAATTCGGCGATGCGCAATGTACTCAGGCTCCAGCACAGGCTGGCATGGCCGCAGAATCACAAAGCAGTGGCAGCATGTGGATGCCGCTGATGGCAGGCTACATGATGGGCCGTATGATGGGTGGCGGGGGCTATGCTCAACAACCGCTGTTCAGCTCTAAAAATGCCGTCAGCCCGGCAAACGGCAAGTTTGTTGATGCTTCCGGTAAAAGCTACGGCCCGGCAACCGCAGGCGGTCGTTCCATGACGGTACCAAAAACTGCCATGGCACCAAAACCGGCGGTGACTAATACCGTGACCCGTGGTGGTTTCGGTGAGTCCGTAGCCAAACAGACCAGCATGCAGCGCAGCAGCGCCACCTCTAGCTCACGCAGCATGGGTGGTTAAGGCATGAAACGCGTTGCGATTAGCGAGCGCCCAGACTGGCGCGAAAAGGCCACCGAGTTTGGTTTCCAGTTTCACACCATGTATGGCGAACCCTACTGGTGTGAAGATGCCTATTACCAGTTCACGTTAGCGCAGATCGAAGAGCTGGAAGATGCCACCGCCGAGCTGCACCAGATGTGCCTGAAGGTGGTAGAGAAGGTGGTCAACAGCGATCAGCTGATGGCCAAATTCTGCATTCCCAAGCACACCTGGGAATTCGTTCGCAGCTCCTGGCGCACTAATCAGCCTTCGCTGTACTCGCGCCTCGATCTGGCCTATGACGGCATCAACCCGCCCAAATTGCTGGAAAACAACGCCGATACACCAACCTCACTGTATGAGGCGGCGTTTTTCCAATGGCTGTGGCTGGAAGATCAGATCAACGCTGGCAAGCTGGATCCGGCCGCCGATCAGTACAACAGCCTGCAAGAAAAGCTGATCGAGCGTTTCGCCGATCTGCAAGCCAACCACGGCTTTGGCCTGCTGCATCTGGCCTGTTGCCAGGACAGCGAGGAAGATCGCGGTACGGTGCAATACCTGCAAGACTGCGCGCTGGAAGCGGGTGTGCCGACCGAATTCCTGTTTATGGAAGAGATTGGCCTGGGCGAGAAAGGCCAGTTTACCGATCTGCAAAATCAGGTTATCGGTAATCTGTTCAAGCTCTATCCGTGGGAGTTTATGCTGCGCGAGATGTTCTCCACCAAGCTGGAAGACGCTGGCGTACGCTGGCTGGAGCCGGCTTGGAAGAGCATCATCTCCAACAAGGCCTTGCTGCCATTGTTGTGGGAAATGTTCCCGGATCATCCAAATCTGTTACCCGCTTACTTTGCCGAAGACGATCATCCACCAATGGATCACTACGTCACCAAGCCGCTGTTCTCACGTGAGGGGGCCAACATCCAGATCGTTCAGAACGGCCAGGAAGTGGCACGCGTAGATGGGCCATACGGCGAAGAAGGCATGATTGTGCAGCAGTTCCATCAACTGCCACAATTTGAGGGCAGCTACACGCTGATCGGCAGTTGGTTGGTTAACGATCAGCCATGCGGCATCGGCCTGCGTGAAGATCGCGAGCTGATCACCCAGGATCTGTCGCGCTTCTATCCGCATATCATCCTCGGTTAGCTGTAAAGCGGGCGCAGCATGCAGCGCCCCTACATAACGAGGCGATTGACGTTCTACTATCAATCTGAGGCGCGAAATTTTCGCGCCTTTTTTTATGCTTCATCGCTGGTGATTAATCGATTAACCTCATATACTCAAAGCGTCTGTTCTCCTCGGGCGGAGCTACCAGATATGAAATTGACCGCCATTATCCCACCGCAGGTAAATCTGCAGGATGGGCGCTTTACCGCATCTGATGTACAGCATAAATCCACTACCCTGGGCAGCCTGGCGGGGATATTTGCCGATCATCACGCCTGGCAGGCGATGCCAGCGGAGTTTGCCGTTTACAGCGTAGAGATGCTGCCTTCCCCGTTACAGGAAGGTGAGCTGTTTGTCGGTACTACGCATCTACAGCCGGGCAAGGTAGGTGACGAGTTCTTTATGACACGTGGTCATTATCACCAACGCCGCGAACAGGCCGAGTTCTATTTCGGGTTACGCGGCAAGGGATTGCTGTTGCTGCAACATCAGGATGGCGACTGCACCCTCGAACAGGTATTTCCCGGCAGCGTCCACCATATTCCCTCCTTTACCGCCCATCGTCTGATCAATATCGGTGATGAAGTGCTCTCTGCGCTGGCGGTCTGGCCAACGGTGGCCGGGCATGATTACAGCGCCTTACAACCACAGGGCTTCAAACTACGGGTGTTGGCTGACGGCGATAGCTGGAAAGCGGAGGTGCAATATGAGTGATTCCATGTTGCCGTTTGGCTTGGACGTGCGCGTGACCCACGATCCGATGGGCTTTGGTTATGGGGACGAAGTGATAGGGCCGCTGCCAGAAATCCGCACCTTGGACCAGATCCGCCCTTCTCTGCGCGATCCCGAGTGTGACGGCCCAGAGCAGGTATACGCCATCGTGATGGATGTGGCCAAGCAGCAGCATCTGGCCGAGCTGAAAAAACGCATGTTGCTATTCGGCATTGTGACCTATGCCAAAGGCCAACTGGGGCGTGAACCGATACGTAGTCAGGGGCATATTCACCGCATAAGCCAGCACAGCGGCTGGTCACCACCGGAGCTGTATGAAATCTGGCAGGGTAAAGCGATTATCTATATGCAGGAACGGGTCGAACGAGATCCGGGCCGCTGCTTCGCGGTCCATGCCGGGCCAGGGGAAAAAGTGTTGGTGCCGCCGGGATGGGCCCATGCCACCATTTCCGCCGATCCCCATCAACCGTTAACCTTCGCCGCCTGGTGCGATCGCGAATACGGCTTCGAGTACGAGGCGGTACGGGCTCACAAAGGGCTGGCCTGGTATCCTTTATTGCAGGGCGATAACATCGTCTGGCAGCAAAATCCCCACTATCAGTCCGGCAGATTGCACGCCGTTGGGCCACGGCACTACGCTGAGTTTGGCCTGAGCGATGAACCGCTCTATACGCAGTTTGAGACCGACCCGGCGCGTTTCCAGTTTATTGCCAAACCGGGCAGCGTAGCGGAGAAATGGCTGAGGTTTGAGCCTTGATTGAAGACGGGCGCAGCCTTGGGTTGCGCCCGATTACCGATGGATTAAGAGAATAAACCGCAGGCGACGCCAGCCGCGGCCAGCACCAGCAGGCCAAGCATCGCCTTCACCGGTGAAAGCCCACGTTTAGCCATCAGATACCAGGTAGCCAACACCACGATCAACGGCATCAGGTTAGGGAAAATGCCGTCCAGCATCTGTTGCAGGTGAATGTTCACCCCATCCTTGGTAATAAACTCCAGGCCGGTCCCCAGCTTGACGTAGCTGGCCGCCACGCCCCCCATCACAAATACCCCTAACAGGGAAAGCGCTTCACGCAGGCGGGAGGATTTGCTGCTGACCAGCATCTCCACCGAGCCGGACCCCATGTTATAGCCCTTCATAAACAGCCAGTAAGAGCCAGGAATAACGATCAGGCTGAAGGCAATAATATAAAACAGCGGCCCAATCACGCTGCCCCCCGCGGCCAAGGCCATGCCGATACTCAGCAGGATGGGGATCAACATTCCCGGCAGCATGGAATCACCGATCCCGGCTACCGGCCCCATCAAGCCCACCTTCAAGGTGTTGATGGTTTCACCGTCGATCGGTTCTCCGTTGGCCCGCTTCTCTTCCAGCCCGATCACCATGCCGTTGACGATCGCGCCCAGCTGCGGTTCGGTATTGTAGAATGAGGTATGGCGGCGGATCGCCTCGATACGCTGTTGCTTGTCCTGATACAGTTTTTTCAGCGCGGGCATCATGCTCAGGCAAAAACCATAAGACTCCAGACGCTCAAAGCTCATCGAAGACAGGTTATACATCATCCAGGCACGCCAGCAGCGGCGCAGATCCTGCTTATTCAGTTTGGGTGTTGGCGTTTCCATCAGAATTCATCCTCATCATCGGCCTGTGGCCCAGCCTGTACGTTGGCAATCTGCGGCTCCGGCTTATAGTTGTAGTGAATGAGCGCCAGCAGCGCACCGACAATCACCAGCGCCACCATGTTCAGCTTGAGGAACACGATGCAGATAAACCCCACCAGGAAGTAAATCAGCATGCTGTAGTTTTTAATGATCTGCTTGAGAAGAATGGCAATCCCCACAGCAGGCAGAATGCCGCCGACCACGTTCATGGTGGTCAGCACTAGCGCGGGTAGGCTGTCCATAAAGGCGTTGATGTAGCGCGCCCCGAAGAATACCGCGATAAAGGTCGGCACAAAGCGCAGCAGGAAGTTGGTCACCTGCGGCCAGATGGCACTGTTGAGATAGATCCCCCGCTCATCGCCCTGCTCTACCGCCACGTCCGCACGGTGGTTCCAATAGGAATTGAGCACCATCATGGCGTTGAACAGCACGGTGCCCATGATGCCGATGGTCGCCGCCAGCGCGACCGCCACCTCCGGCCCTTTGCCGGAAAGTATTCCCAACGCAATCGCCGGGAAGGCCACAAAGTTGAGGTCGGCCGGCATCGATCCACCCGGTGTTACCATGGCGATATACACCGCCTGAACCGCAACACCGATGATGATACCGGTCTGTACATCGCCGAGGATCGCCCCCACCAGCATACCGGATACCAACGGGCGGCTGAGAATATACCAGCCTCCTGTCAGCCCCAGCAGCCAAGGGCTACTCAGCGCGCCGAGATAGCAGAGTATCCCGATAAGCGTCGCTTCAAACCACATAGTTAACTCCTGTCAGTCAGACCTGTTTGAGTTTCTTTTTGGCATCCAACCAGCTGAAATGGCTGGCGTCGGGTACCAGACGGAATTCGATCGCGTGACCACGCTCGCTGAGGAAATCAAAGGCGGCGGTCTCTTCGTGATTTACCGATTGGTTAGGACCAATGGTCACGGTTTGTGCCCGTGCCGACATCGGCCCAACGTTGATCTTCTGGTTACGGTTTTTCAAATCGATACCGGCTTCCAACAGCCTGCGCAGCGTGAGGGGGGATTTACCGATCACGAAGTATTGCTTGTCGCTGGCGATCACCTTCGGCAGCTTTTCTATCGCCTGCGCCACGGTGAACAACCACACTTTGGTATCCTGTACCGCTCCTTTCATCACCGACGACAGCAGCGGATCTGCCGCTACCTCATCGTCGATCGCCACAATCCCGTCACAGGGCAGTTCCTTCGCCCAGCGGGTCACCAGTTGGCCGTGGATCACCCGGTCGTCGATACGTACAAATGAAATCGCCATGGTTTCTCCTCAGAAATCGTCCTGTTGCACCGTTTGCGCCGGGCGGGCAACCACGATAGCTTCTCCCCCCTGCGCCACCAGCTCACGTGCGGCATGCTGCACATCCACGCCTTCCAGCAAATCGGCACTCATCAGCAGCATGGGGAAGTTCACGCCGGTCACCACCGCCATCGGCACAGCGTTATGCGGATCGAATGCATGGCGGCAAGCCACGTTATAGGGGGTGCCACACAGTAAATCGCACAGCACCAGCACCCCGTCGGCACCCGAACCAATCCGTTCCAGCTCGGCTGCAAAATCCTGTTTAAAAGCCTCAATACCGCCAGTTTCATCCAGACTGACGTAGCTGGTGTGCGGCAGCTCGCCATAGACCATGCGAGCGCTAGCCATTAGAGCCTCTGCCAAGGGGCCATGTGAGATCACCATCACTTTCAACATCGGTTTATCCCCTTACCCAGGCTTTGATAGTGGCGAGGGTTTTCCCCTGGCTACTGCCAGCAGGGCTGATACGGTAGGCCCCAACCGCTGCCGGGACGATAAAAGTTTCTGCGTAATGCACCACAAACGGAGCGAATCGGCCTTCCGGGCTATCAACAACCGCCTCTTCCCCCTCGATCAGATTCAGCACGTTGACCCGTCCTTCGGTATGATGCAGCACCGGTTCACTGAACCAATGACGGCGGGTTTCAATAAACTCACGTTCATGCAGACCGGTACGCTCTTCTCGCCACCCCTGGCCCTCGGCAACCGGCTCGATACGGTTCACCAGATGCTCCTGCACCCACGCGGTATCGCGCTGCCAGTCGATCACCTGCTCGCCATGTTCCAGATGTACTGGACGCGGCAGCCCATCCATCCCCAGACGGCCCCAGTCCCATAATTTGAAGGTGAAAATGTAAGGCGTCGCGCTGATTTCCAGCACCATGGCCCCATCGCCGGAGCAATGCACCGTGCCCGCGGGGATCAGGAAGTGATCGTGTTGCCTGGCCGGGAACTGATTGACGAACCGATCATCATCAAAAGCTTTTTCGCCCCGCTGCGCGGCAGCCAGGTCCGCCATCATGGCTTGTGGATCGGTACCGGTTTTCACGCCTAGATAAACCTTGGCCTCTGGCTCTGCCGCCAGAATGTAGTAGCTCTCATCCTGGGTATAATGCATGCCAAAATGCTGCTGGATATATTCGGTTATCGGGTGCACCTGGAAACTGAGATTCTGACCGCCGATGGTATCCAGAAAATCAAAACGGATCGGGAATTCGGCGCCGAAGCGGGCATGAACCCGTTCACCCAATAGCGGGCGAGGATACAGCAGCACCAAATCCTGTGAGGGGATCTCGACCCGGACGTCACCAAACCGCATTAGCAGGCTGTTTTCCTCGGGCACGCAGTCAAAACACCATGCATAGTTGGCTGCCGCCGGGTCGAGATCGAACTGTTGCTTCATCCATTGACCGCCCCACACGCCGGGATCAAAGAACGGTACTACACGAAACGGCTGCTGGGTGGCCTGCTGCAAACCGGCGTGGAACGCGGCACCGGCCACCAGTTTGGGTGAACCTGCCTGATTGGTATCCAGCACAAAGTTGGCACGCTGCAACAAGGGGGTTTTATGACGATCGAAAACCCGCCATTCAACAAAGAACGCACGCTTATAACGGCGCAAAACGTCTTCATTCAGGTTGGCTACGCCCCAGTTCCCCAATTCGCCCCGGCGGAAACGCTGCTGTATCTCCCAGCGGGCCAGATCGGCATAAACCAGTACATCCCCTTCGGCGATCAGTGCCGCCCCTGGCCCATACACCACCACCAAACCGTTCTCGATGGCTGCGATTGCCGCGCGCAGCCGTTGTATCGCCTCATCAGCAAAAAACTCCGGCATTTCGTGGCAGGACAATACGCCAAACACCCGGTCATCCGTCAGGTTACGCTCGATCATCGCGTGGATATGGCTTTCATCAAATTTGGCCTGCTCGGCGTTCAGCGCCAGCGCTGGCCGTAAAGGCTCGATCAGCTGCGATTTCAGCTCGGCCAAATCCACTCCGTGGTAGCAATCCACCACCAGCACGGTCTTAGCTAATCCTTGCGCTGCGATATGATTACCGATGGCCTCCACGACGCCCGGCCAGCCTTGCCAGGCAGCACGGTCAAACCCCTGTACCACCAGCTCCGGGTATTTGTCATAGTTTGCTTTACGATGTTGCTCGGACATAATCTTCTGCCTATGCACTGAAAACATAACCAAAGATTAATCGATTAACCTATTGTTAAACAGCTTGGTTAACGGGATTAACCTCAAATAAAGGCGATAAAGCGGGTTAAAACCCAGGTTATTGCGATAGCCATCACAAATTATTTTGGTTATTTGCCAATAAAAGGTTAATCGTTATACCTTAATGATAGATCCCGCCTGCAAACAGGATAGTAAATGAGCACTATAACGCTGGCCGACGTCGCCGCCCGGGCGAACGTCTCCACCGCCACGGTTTCCATGGTATTACATAATCGTGGCCGTATTTCGGATGCAACCCGCAAGCGCGTATTGAGCGCCCTCGATGAGCTGGGCTATGTCTATAATCAGACGGCGGCCAACCTGCGCAATCGCAGCAGTAATCAGGTCGGCCTGTTACTCCACGACATCACCAACCCGTTCTACGCGGAAATGACCGCTGGGCTGAGCCAGGAAATGGAACGCCACCAGTTGATGCTGTTTTTGGCCAACAGCGAAGAGTCCGCACCCAGGCAGCAAAAGTTTGTCGACTCGCTGTTACAGAACAATGCCAGTGGCATGGTGCTGTGCTCCGCACGCCAAACTCCACCGCTGTTCTTTGAAACGCTGAAGCGCCGCAACATCCCGGCAATTATGGTGGTGCGCCCGATAGCGGATGCCCATTTCGATTTTGTCGGCACCGACAATTTTTTGGGCACCCAGTTAGCCACGCAACATCTGCTGGATCTGGGCCATCGGCATATTGCGTTTATTGGCGGCTCGGTCAGTTCCACCTCTCGTGCTCAGCGCTTGGGCGGCTATACCAGCAAGCTGTTGGAAAGGGGCATTCAGGTTAACGGGGAATGGATCGTTTGCAGTGAGGCTAGCCAGAGTTCCGGTGCCAAAACCTCAGAGCAACTGTTTACTGCCTACCCGGAGATCACCGCAGCAATATGCTATCAGGATATCGTAGCGCTGGGAGTCATGCAGACGTTACGCAAACTTGGCCGCCAGGTAGGCCACGACTTTGCGCTAATCGGCTTTGACGATATTACCGAGGCCTCCCTGGTACAGCCGGGGCTGACCACGGTGTCCGTCGCCTCACGCGAGATTGGTCGCAAGGCTGGGGAACTGCTATATAGCCGGATCCAGGGCAACGACGAGCCGCCAAAACGCATCATTCTGCCGCCTTCGCTGGTGATCCGTGAATCTTGCGGCTACGGCAGGTAATCGATAGGGAGCCGTAGCCCCCAGACGATCAGCCAACCTGCACCGAAAGCATACTCAGCGCCGCCATTTCAATCCCATCAACCGGGATCGAGATCGGCTCTTTGCCATCCCAGCCACCCAGGACATACAACAGTGGCAGGTAATGCTCCGGTGTCGGGTTCGACAATGCCGCGCCTTCATGCTGCATAAAGTTCACTAACGGGTGGTTTTCGCCCTGATATTCCAGGTTATCACGCACGTACTGGTTGAATGACTCCGCCCAAGGATACGGGCTGGTATCACCCTGCCATTTCGCCATCCGCAGGTTATGCACCACGTTGCCACTGGCCACAATCATAATGCCTCGATCGCGTAGTGCTGCCAGTTTACGGCCCAGCTCATAGTGATATTCCGCTGGCTGAGTCCCGTCGACGCTCAATTGCACCACCGGGATGTCGGCTTGCGGATACATCTTGATCAACACGCCCCAGCTACCATGATCCAGGCCCCATTCGCTGGTATCGGCAATCACCTGAACCGGTGCCAGCAGGCTTTGCAACTCTGCCGCCAGCTCCGGTGAACCCGGTGCCGGGTACTGAGTATCAAACAACGCCTGTGGGAAGCCGCCAAAATCGTGGATGGTTTTTGGTTTTGCCATCGCCGTCACCGCCGTTCCCCGGGTATACCAGTGGGCAGACACGGCAACGATCGCCTTTGGCCGCGGCAATTGCTCACCCAACGCACGCCAGGCCTGGGTATAACGGTTTTCTTCCAGCACGTTCATCGGGCTTCCGTGGCCAAGAAAGAGTGCAGGCATACGAGAGGTGGTCATAATATATCCTTGGTTAACGTGATATTCGTTCTGCTGACTACATTACGCTGTTTGCTTTACCGAGGCAGCCGGATAACCCTGATGATGATCGTCAAGAAATTTGAATGGCTGAATCGATTGGAACAATCAGCCAAATCCGCTCGATTTATGCCTTTACTCTGTTAGTATCAGAAAATAAACAATTTTTATTCGCATAAAGGAGCATGCATGTCTGTACCGCTGATCCTGACCTTGTTAGCCGGAGGCGCTACCTTTGTCGGTGCCCTGCTCGGTATTATTGGCCAGAAGCCTTCCAACCGCCTGCTGGCGTTTGCACTCGGCTTTGCCGCAGGGATTATGCTATTGATTTCGCTGATGGAAATGCTGCCAGCCGCGCTGCACACCGTCGGCATGTCGCCCATGCTCGGCTACGGGATGTTTATGCTTGGCCTGCTTGGCTATTTTGCCTTGGATCGCCTACTGCCCCACCAGCATCCGCAAGACCTGGTACAAAAGCCGATCAAGCCCCATAACCTGAAACGCACCGCCATGCTGCTGACGCTCGGCATCAGCTTGCACAACTTCCCGGAAGGGATTGCCACCTTTGTCACCGCCAGTGCCGATCTGGAACTGGGGATGGGCATTGCGCTCGCAGTGGCCATTCACAATATTCCAGAAGGATTGGCCGTCGCTGGGCCGGTGTATGCGGCAACCGGTTCCAAAACCAAGGCCCTGCTGTGGTCCGGGATCTCCGGGATGGCCGAAATTCTTGGCGGTGTACTGGCCTTCCTGGTACTGGGACCCATGGTTTCACCGGTGGTGATGGCATCGATTATGGCTGCGGTGGCGGGGATCATGGTAGCGCTGTCGGTGGATGAATTGATGCCGTTGGCCAAAGAGATCGACCCACACAATAACCCAAGTTACGGCGTGCTGTGTGGCATGGCGGTGATGGGATTCAGCCTGACGCTGTTGCAAAGCGGCGGTATCGGTTAAACCATTCGAGCATAAAAAAAAGCCACGTGTTAGGCGGCTTTATACGGGCATTGATGATACAGATGGGCGCAGCATGCCGCGCCCCTACCCGATTTCGGTCAGCTAATCAGCTGGCCTTCTTTTCATGCGACTGGCGATAGGCCACCAGATCTTCGATGGTCAGCACCACCATGTCATGTTGCTTGGCAAAGGTGATCACTTCCGGCGCATGAGCCATGCTGCCGTCATCGTTAGTCAGTTCGCACAACACGCCAGCGGGTTTGAAACCGGCCATGGAGACCAGATCGATGGTCGCTTCGGTGTGGCCACGGCGACTCAAGACGCCACCAGGCTGAGCACGCAGCGGGAACACATGGCCTGGGCGGTTCAAATCGCTCGGCTTGGCACCGTCGGCAATGGCTGCACGGATAGTCGTCAGGCGATCGCCTGCTGATACGCCAGTGGTCACGCCCTGCGCCGCTTCAATCGTCACGGTAAAGGCAGTCTGGAACTGGCTGGAGTTGTTGGTGACCATCATCGGCAGCTCAAGCTGCTGACGGCGATCTTCGGTGATACACAGGCAAACAATGCCGCTACCGTGGCGAATGGTCAGCGCCATTTGCTCAACGGTCATGGTTTCTGCGGCGAAGATCATGTCGCCTTCGTTTTCACGGTTTTCATCATCAAGCACCATCACACCGCGCCCGTTGCGCAGTGCATCAAGAGCGCGTTCAACGCGTTCTACCGGCGTACCGAAATCTGAAAGTAGAGTCTGATTCATGGTAAGAAACCTCATTAAAATTATGGATTACCAGAACCAGGGCGATCTTGAGGAGTGGCTATGCCAATAGCCAAAAAAATAACGCAAGCGAGCATAAGCCCGACAGGTGTCGTTACTCTCTCCCATCCGGACTATAACCGTCGGCCCCGGAATTACACCGGATCTGCTGACCTCTAACCCACTCCTGAGAGATAGATTGAGCGCTCGCGGGCTTTCACCGTGAATGGTGATTTACCGCCGGTGGGGACTTGCACCCCGCCCTGAGAATAAGCACATCGACTATAACCCCATCGCTTTGGGGTTTCAAGCCATCCAGTCGCGTAATGAGGGATCGCGCAGCAAACACGGTAATAGTTTATCCGGCAGGCAACTCGCATTACACTAAGCACCAGCCACCAAATATCAGAAAGGGAAACGCCATGATTGACCCGAAAAAAATTGAACAGATCGCACGCCAGGTCCAAGAGTCGATGCCTAAAGGCGTACGTGAATTCGGGGAAGACGTTGAGAAAAAAATCCGTCAGGTGCTGCAAGCGCAGTTGACCCGTCTGGATCTGGTTAACCGCGAAGAGTTTGACGTACAGACTCAGGTGCTGCTGCGCACCCGTGAGAAGCTGGCACTGCTGGAACAGCGTCTGACCGAGTTGGAAAGCAAGTTGAATACCGCACCGGTAAAACCGGAAGGCGAATAAGTTTGTACGCAGGGCGTGGCTACACGCCCTGACTGTTTGATGACGCTTTACGCGGCAGCACCAGCCAGATCAGCACCAACATCGCCAACGCATACAGGCTTTTCCAGCCGATAATCACCAGCAATAACAGGCACAACGCGGAGCCGACGATCGCCATCAGCCGCGAGCGCCCCTGCAAGATCCGCCATCCCGCCAGCATACACAGCAGATAAATCAGCACAAAAATGCCATTGGCATACACCAGCAGCGTATCCAGCGGCAGCTTCAGGGTATAAATCAGCAAGGTGAAAAGCAGACAGCACCCCACCACGGCGCTCAACGCATTGACCGGTACCTGGCCCGCAGAAAGTTTAGCCAGGCCACTGGCAGGCTTTACCTGCGCTTGAGACCAAACCAGGCGGGCAAAGCTCTGGGTGTAAATATTCACGCTGGCAAAGCAGGCCAGATAGCCGATGATGCAGGCAATCCACAGCGCATGTTCGCCAAACAGTTGCACCACGATCCCCGGCAACGAAGCGGCCGCCGCCTGATGTTCACCGTAAGCATGGAAATGCAGCACAGCCACGGTACAACCCCAATAAACCGCCCCCGCCACCAGCAGCCCCAGCATTAATGCGCGTGGAAAATCTCGCTCTGGCTGACGGAATTCGGTCGCCAGATGAGCAAACGCCTCCAGCCCGACAAAGCACCAGAACATCACCGCCAACGCGTGGAACATGTTAGGGGGAGAAATATCGCTGACCGCAGGCCACGGAATTTGGGAGGGAGTAATACCGCCTTGCCACCAGATAGCCCCAACCAGCGCTATCACCAGAATGGCAATCAAGGTCTGAATATTGGCACTGGAACCGGCACTGCGCGTGCCAAGCAGCCAGATCACCACCAGCGTGGCAATCTGTACCAGCAACAAGCCGTTGGCATCCCAACCAAAGGTTGCCTGCCAGAATCCTGCGGCGATTTGTAATGCAGCGGGCAAGCCGACGGGGATCACGGAGAGGAACAGCCAGGCGGTCACTTTTGCCATGCGTGGCCCAAAAGCCAGTCCCACAAAGTGCGCGGCACCACCGGCGCTAGGGAAGTGACGCCCCAAAGCCGCAAAGGCAATCGCGATCGGGAACACCAGCACAATCAGGATTGGCCAGGCCCACAGGCTGTCACCGCCTGCTACCTGCGCCGCCAATGCCGGAACGGCGAACACCCCGGTACCCAGCAGTGAAGTGGACAATAGCCCAACGCCCTGCGCTAAACTCAGCTCCTGCTTTAGTCCACTCACCGCAAACCACCCTGTTTACCCGTCGTCTTTCAAGCTGCTGCGTTGTTACCTGCACTTACTCACCCCAGTCACTTACAAAAACGTAAGCTCCTGGGGATGAGTAAGCTTGTCGCCTAGCAGCAACTTGAAATCCATAGGGTATAAAAAGTTAACCGCGCCCGTCCTTGATGGCCTTGATGATGTTGGTGGTTGATAGCCCATCTTCAAAGTTCAATACGCGCACATCGCCACCGTTGGCCCAGACTTCGGCGCTGCCAGCAATCTCATGTGGCTGGTAATCACCGCCTTTCACCAGCAGGTCCGGCAGGATATCGGCGATCAGGCGCTGCGGCGTATCTTCTTCGAACGGCACCACCCAATCCACTGCTTCCAGCGCGCCCAACACCACCATACGGTTTTCCAACAGGTTTACCGGGCGGGTTTCCCCTTTCAGACGTTTGGTCGAGGCATCACTGTTCACGGCAACGATCAAGCGGTCACCCAATTTACGAGCATTCGCCAGGTACGAGACATGGCCAGCGTGCAAAATGTCGAAGATGCCGTTGGTCATCACCACCTTCTCACCACGTTGACGCGCCTGCGCCACCGCTTTTTTCAACTCGGCCTCGGTCATGACGCCAAAACCGGTTTCGGCACGGCCACGAATGGCGTTTTCCAATTCGATTGGCGAGACGGTAGAGGTACCCAGTTTGCCTACCACCACGCCTGCGGCGGCATTGGCCAGGAAACAGGACTCTTCCAGCGTATTGCCCGCAGCCAAAGCCGCAGCCAGCACACCAATCACCGTATCGCCAGCACCGGTCACGTCAAACACTTCCTGTGCCTGGGTTGGCAGATGCAGCGGCTCACGGCCTGGCTGCAACAGCGTCATCCCTTGCTCAGAACGGGTGATCAGCAGCGCAGACAGTTCAAAATCCGCCACCAACTTCATCCCACGCGTCACCAGTTCTTCTTCGCTCTGACAATGGCCGACCACGGCTTCAAATTCGGACAGATTTGGGGTCAGCAGCGTGGCTCCACGGTAACGTTCAAAATCGGTGCCTTTCGGGTCGATCAGTACCGGAACCTTGGCCGCACGCGCCAGAGCGATCATGCCCTGTACCTTGCTCAACGCACCCTTGGCGTAATCTGACAGCACCAGCGCGCCGATCTGTGGCAATGCCTGCTGGATACGCTCCATGATCGGCTGCGGATCGACATTGGAAAAACCTTCTTCGAAGTCCAGGCGGATCAGCTGTTGGTTGCGGGACAGTACGCGCAGCTTGGTGATGGTCGGGTGCGTAGGGACCGAGACAAAGTCACAGCGTACGTTAACTTCATTGAGCTTGGCACTCAGTGCACGGGCTGCGTCATCAATGCCCGTCAGACCTACCAGGCGTGAATTGGCACCCAGCGAAGCGATGTTCATCGCGACGTTAGCCGCACCACCGGGACGCTCTTCGATGGTCTCAACCTTGACCACCGGCACCGGCGCTTCCGGTGAAATACGGCTGGTCGGCCCATACCAATAGCGATCCAACATGACGTCACCAACCACCAGCACACCGGCGCGGCGAAAATCAGGTAGTGTAACTTTCATCCGATAACTCCAAACAAGTCAAAAATAAATTCGGCAGATATTAGCATAATAGCCTGCAATACCCGTAAAAGTGCCCAACAACTTACTGCTTGCCCCTCACCCCAACCCTCTCCCAAAGGGCGAGGGAGCGAGTACGGAGCAGCCATCAGGCATCAGAGTCAATATGTAGCACAGGCTGTCCCCTCCCCTTGGGGAGAGGGTTAGGGTGAGGGGATGGACATCGGCACCCTCAGCCCAGCCATTTGCTCCAACTGGCACGTACCTGCTCACGTTCGGCGGCAAACAGCTCGCTGCTGACTTTGCTGGAGTGTTCCTGCAACGCCAGATGGTGGATCTCATCACGCATGGTGACATAGGCCTGGGTCAACGCCCGGGCTTCGTCTTCCGGCATGATGTCGTAATTGGCCATCAGCTCAAAGATACGCACGTTATCCGACCAACGCGTCAGGCGCGGCTCGCCCGCTGCGTAACCTAAGACCAGATATTGGGCGATAAATTCGATATCGGTGATGCCACCTTCGTCCGCTTTGATATCAAACAGATCGCGCTGTTTGCTGCCCAGGTGGTTGAGCATTTTCTCACGCATTTCACGCACCTCCTGCTGTAGCTTGTTCACGTCACGCGGCTTACATAAAATCTCGCGACGGATCGCATCGAACTGCTGATGCAGCGCAGGATCGCCATACACGATACGCGCCCGTACCAGAGCCTGATGCTCCCAGGTCCAGGCTTCGTTACGCTGATAGTCGGCAAAGGCTTCAACGGTACCGACCAGCATCCCGGCGGCACCGGAAGGACGCAGACGAGCATCCACCTCATAGAGAATGCCCGAAGAAGTGCGAGTGCTGAACAAGTGCATCACCCGCTGTGCCAGGCGCAGATAGAACTGACGGCCATCAATGCAGCGATCGCCATCCGTCATCACGTCAGGCGGGCAATCCAGCAGGAACACCAGATCGAGATCCGAACTGTAGCCCAGTTCCCAGCCCCCCAACTTGCCGTAGCCGATCACCGCAAAACCTAATCCCTCCCGCTCATGCAGATGGGTTGGTTGGCCGTAGCGCGCGACCATATCTTTCCACGCCTGTTGCACCACGGCATCAATGATCGCCTCTGCCAGGAAGGTTAAGTGATCGCTCACTTTCATCACCGGCAGCGCTTCTGCGATATCCGCAGCGGCAATACGCAAATGCTGCGCCTGTTTGAACTGCCGCAGCGCTTCCAGTTGCTGTTCTTCATCATCTTCCGGCACCCGCAGGCGGTATTGGCGCAGTTCGCTACGATAGGCATCTGGGGCCACAGGTTGGTACAGCGTGGCCGGATCAAGCAGTTCATCGAGCAACAGCGGATAACGCGCCAGTTGGCTGGCCACCATCGGTGAAGCAGCACAAAGGCGGATCAGGTGACTGAGCGCGGCATGGTATTCCACCAATAGCTCGAGGTAGGTGGTGCGGGTCACAATGCTCAGCAACAGCTGGATCAGGCGCGCCAGTGCCGTGGCCGCATCGTTACGCGAACACACTTCGGCCAGCAGGCGTGGCATCAGTTGATCCAGCACGTCACGGCCGCGTGGGCCAATGGTGCGTTTATCCACGTCGTGACGGAAATCAGCGATGGAGCGCAACATCTGCCGCCGCGCCTCTTCGTTCAGATGGGGCGTCAGCGGTGCAAGCTCGTTTTCTTCCAGCGCATCCTGCCACAGGCTGTGATAATGCTGGTAGTTGGGATCTTCGCCTACGTCCGGACTATCGTCGCCGATCAGGTCGTCAAATACCGCACGCACCTGGCGCATATGTTCTTCCAGCACCGTCATCAACGACGGCCAGTCTGGCTGCTCCATGCCCCAGGCCAGGCGCGCCTGATCCAGTTCATCCTGCGGCAGGGTTTGTGTCTGCTGGTCGGCGATCGCCTGCAACAGATTCTCCAAACGCCGCAGGAACAGGTAGCCGTCACTCAGCTCGGCAACCTGTTGTGCTGTTAATAGCCCCAGTTCACCAACCGCCTGCAACGTCGGCAGCAGTGAACGCCCTTGCAAACTGGGCTCACGACCGCCACGGATCAGTTGGAAAACCTGGGTGATAAATTCAATTTCACGGATGCCACCTGCACCCAGCTTGATATTGTCCTTCAGCCCCCGTCGCCGCACTTCACGTGCAATCATGCCCTTCATGTTGCGCAGCGACTGGATCACGCTGAAATCGATATAGCGACGGAACACAAATGGCCGCAGCGTCTTGCGCAGCTCCTGGCTGTAGGCATCTTCATGCCCGCCCATCAGACGCGCCTTGACCATCGCATAGCGTTCCCAGTCACGCCCTTGCTCCTGGTAATAATCTTCCAGTGCGGCAAAGCTCATCACCAGCGGGCCGCTATCGCCAAATGGCCGCAAACGCATATCAACACGGTAGACAAATCCATCGATGGTTTGCTGATCCAGCGCCTTGATCAGCCGTTGCCCCAGGCGGGTAAAGAACTGGGCATTATCCAGCTCACGCCGCCCACCCTGGGTATGGCCATTTTCCGGATAGGCAAAGATCAGATCGATATCGGAAGAGAAATTCAGTTCGCCACCACCGAGTTTGCCCATCCCCAGGATCAGCAATGGCTGTGGCACACCATCGGCATTGCACGGCGTGCCCCACTCGCGGCAACAGGTTTGATAGAGCCAGTCCCGGGCGCTGACGATCAGCGTTTCCGCTAGGGCACTCAACTGTTGCAGCGTTTCCTGCGTGGAGCATGACTGCTGAGCCTGCGCCCAGGCAATACGCACCAGGCTCTCCCGGCGGAACAGGCGGAGCACACGCATGAGCTGTGCTTCGTCATGCACTTCTTCAAGCTCATCCTGCAACCAGGCGGCATAGTGCTGCCACTCATCGGCAACCGGCGGCTGCTGGCGTAACGTTGCCAGCCATTCAGGATGGCCGAGCAACATGTCGCTGACAAAATCACTCGACGCCAGAACGCTTTGTTCTGTGGCACTGAGCGCTAGCTCCGCGCCCTGAGTTTCCTGAAATCGCTGCACGATATTCTGTGCCTGAAGCTGTAACGCAGCAGAGAGTGGCAACATAGTGAATGACCCGTTCTATGGCCTGCGGCCGGCAGGCCCGCTGGAGTTAACGAACCGCGCCGTTTAACCAGAATGGCGCATGGGATAATGCCTGTTTGCGAGTGGCTTCGTACCAACCCTGCCGACGCTCGGCAATCGCCGATTGCAGTTCGCGCCAGCTTTCGATATACGGCTCGGTTTCGCTGTCTGGATAGGCCCCAGAGAGCAGTGTAAACGCCAGCACCTGACGCGTCAGACGAGGCAGTTGCTCTTGATATTCATCTTCATTCAACGTGCGCGTAAAGGCTTCTTTCAGCTCTGAGGCGCTACGGCCCAACATGATGTCGCTAAAGCGCTTGAAGGAGCCATCCAGCTTCGCCTGCGATTTGGCATCGATAAACGGCCCCCATGCGCCGGTAATCAGCCACGATGTGAGTGCCAACTTACATTGCAGATACTCCGTGCCGTAACACAGCACCTGCGGTTGGGTCGTTTTATCCACCAGCAAAGGCTCCAGCGCCGTCAACCGAGCGCGCAGATCGGTGCTTGCCTTGCGTGGAACCAGGCCGCCAAAGATCACCAACGCCTGACGGATCAGGCCGATGGCTTCCATCACCGCACGGCGTGCCTGCTTGTCGCCACGTAGCCACAGCTCTTCGTGATACTGCCAGTGGCTCAGCGCCAGCTCGAAAGCGGCAATCATGCCCTGTTCAACCGTCGACTTCGGTGCCGGTTTCAACACGCTTAGCGGGCGCAACTCACGCTCAGCATTGCCCTGCGCCAGGTGATAACCCCGGGCCGCTTTGCTGAGGCTGCCCTGGCGTAAACCGCCCTGTTCTGCCAACGCGGTTGCCAAGGCCAGCAAATCACGGGTCTCACCGCTTTTCAGCTCCAGCTCCAGCTCACATAACGGCTCGGCCAACTCACCTGCACACACCTCACCTTGGTCGAGGCCAATCTCGATCTCGCTTGCACCGTAAGTGACCACCCACTTTTCACGCACAAAATCGGTGCGGAACAGTGGCTGTAATGCCTTTTGCAGCGGAGCCAATTTGCAACCCTCCGGCCAGATATCCGCCGGGAATTTTTTCAGCGCCAGCGCAGGCTTGGCAATAGCGACGTTATACTCCGGCCGCTGGTGCAACCCGCCCACCACCGTGCCGGCGGTTTTGATAGTCATTTCATAGCTATCGTCACAACCACGGATACGCAGACCCATATCATGGTTGCGCAGGAAGTTATCAGCGGTTTCATAGTAGATGTTGGTCAGCTTCTGCGGCGCAGAATGCTGATTTGGCCAAGCGGCAATTCGCTCCGGAAGGGTGGCGATCGCTTCAGGGGAAACAATAAATTTCAGTTCTATTTCAACGCTCATAGTTCTTTTACACCAATAGGTTAGGCATTCGCGTGAGTCTTCACGACGGCGGAGCCCGCCAGCCGCACTCAGCCTGACGACGCACAGTGGGAGTATCTTACCGCGATTCTCCCCGACTTGACTCTGCCAACTGCAGAAAAAACCTGTTACGTTATGGAATACGTCGCAACCCACGGGATCCACCATAGTAAGATAGTTCCCATTCCGGTTTTAGCGTTGCGCCGTCAGACTGAACGCTCTACTATCGTTCCATAAATCCACGCAGAAACGATGACATAATGCAGAAATTACGCCTGATTTGCCTTGCCGTGCTAAGTTTTAGCATCACTTGGGGCGCACATGCCGAAGATAAACGCTATATCTCCGATGAATTAAATACTTATGTCCATAGCGGCCCAGGTAATCAATATCGCATCGTCGGCACCTTGAATGCCGGTGAAGAAGTGGCGCTGTTAAGCGTCAATGACAGCACCAACTATGGCCAGATCCGCGATTCCAAAGGACGTAGCGTCTGGATCCCGCTGGATCAGTTGAGCCAGACACCAAGCCTGCGCACGCAGGTACCGGAGTTGGAACAACAGGTGAAAACCCTGACCGACAAGCTGGCTAACATCGACAATAGCTGGAACCAGCGCACCGCCGAAATGCAGCAGAAAGTTGCCGCCAGCGACAGCACCATCAGCGGCCTGCAGCAGGAAAACCAGGATCTGAAAAATCAACTGGTGGTGGCACAGAAAAAGGTCAATGCGGTTAATCTGCAACTCGACGACAAGCAGCGCACCATTATTCTGCAATGGTTCATGTACGGCGGCGGCGTTGCTGGCGTTGGTCTGCTGCTCGGTCTGCTGTTGCCGCGTCTGATCCCGCGCCGCAAGAATAATCGCTGGATGAACTGATCTCAGTTTCGACAGTTTGGGGCACCTGCGGGTGCCCTTTTTATTGGTTTGCGCATCCATCGCCCAATTCATGTAATCTGAATAAACGAGCTATAGAGAGGAGTTAACCCGTGAAAATTTACCTGGTCGGCGGTGCCGTCCGTGACACCCTGCTCAATTTACCGGTCGTCGATCACGATTGGGTGGTGGTCGGTGCCACCCCGGCCGATCTTTTGGCGCTGGGCTATCAGCAGGTAGGTAAAGACTTCCCGGTATTCCTCAATCCACAGACCCATGAGGAGTATGCGCTGGCCCGTACCGAGCGCAAATCCGGCCAGGGTTACACCGGTTTTACCTGCTATGCCGCCCCAGACGTGACGCTGGAAGAAGATCTGCTACGCCGCGATCTCACCATCAACGCCATGGCGCGGGGCGATGACGGGGAATTGGTTGATCCCTATAACGGCAAGTCCGACCTGGACGCCCGTTTGCTGCGCCATGTCTCTGACGCTTTCGGGGAAGATCCGCTACGAGTATTGCGCGTAGCGCGTTTTGCCGCCCGTTTTGCGTTCCAGGGCTTTACCGTCGCCCCAGAAACCAGCGCGCTGATGCAGAAGATGGCCGAGAGTGGTGAACTAGCCTCCCTGACGGCGGAGCGCGTGTGGAAAGAGACAGAGAAGGCGTTACAGAGCCAAAGCCCACAGGTTTACTTCCAGGTATTGCGTGACTGCGGGGCGCTGAAGGTACTGTTCCCTGAGATCGACGCTCTGTTTGGCGTGCCTGCACCAGAGAAGTGGCACCCGGAAATTGATACCGGCGTACACACGCTGATGACGTTGGCAATTGCCGCCCAACTCAGCCCTGAAGTGGATATCCGCTTCTCGGCGCTGTGCCACGATCTCGGTAAAGGCATCACGCCGCAAGAACTCTGGCCACACCACTATGGCCACGGCCCTGCGGGCGTCAGGCTGGTCGAAGCACTGTGCCAACGGCTACGGGTGCCCAATCCGGTACGTGAGCTGGCAAGGCTGGTCGCGGAGTATCACGACCTGATCCATACGGTCAACAAACTGCGGCCGGAAACGTTGTTAAAACTGTTTGATGCTATCGACGTGTGGCGCAAACCGCAGCGGCTGGAACAGATGATCCTCACCAGCGAAGCCGATGCCCGCGGGCGCACCGGTTTTGAAAACAACCCTTATCCACAGGGTGATTACCTGCGCCAGGCCTACCAGGTCGCCAATGCGGTTTCGGTAAAAGAGGTAGTGGAAAGCGGCCTGCAAGGGTTGGCGATCCGCGATGAAGTCAAACGCCGCCGTCAGCAGGCACTGGCCGACTGGAAAAAGCAACAAGAGCCTCAACCTTGAGTTAAACGGATGCCGCATGCAACTCAGCAGACGTCGCATGCGGCTCAACGGGCGCAGCATGCAGCGCCCCTACAACAACACCAATGAATCACGGCTGATTTCAGCGATACTTTTTGCGCCGGTCAACGTCATCGCGACACTCATCTCTTTCCTGATCAACTCAAGCAGATTTTCTACTCCCGCCTGGCCCGCAGTTGCCAGAGCATAGATATAGGCTCGTCCCAGCAGCACGCTATCCGCCCCGAGCGCGATCATCCTCACCACATCCAATCCGCTGCGCACCCCACTGTCTGCCAGAATAGTGATATCGCCTTTTACCGCATCGGCAATCATCGGCAACGCCCGGGCGGTAGAGAGAACTCCATCCAACTGACGGCCACCGTGGTTGGAAACCACGATGCCATCGGCACCAAAGCGCACGGCATCACGTGCATCGTCAGCGTCGAGAATGCCCTTGATGACCATTGGCCCCTGCCAGAAATCACGGATCCATTCCAGATCTTGCCAGGAAATGGAAGGATCAAAGTTGCTGCCCAGCCAACCGATGTAATCGGCTAATCCGGTAGGTTTTCCCAGATAAGTGGAGATATTCCCCAGATCGTGCGGACGTCCGTTTAATCCCACATCCCACGCCCAGGCAGGATGAGTAACAGATTGCCCATAGCGCCGCAGTGCGGCATACGGGCCACTCATTGCCGAATGCGCATCGCGGTAACGCGCACCCGGCGTCGGCATATCTACGGTGAATACCAATGTGGTGCAGCCTGCGGCTTTCGCGCGCTCCAGGGCGTTGCGCATAAATCCGCGGTCTTTTAACACATACAGCTGGAACCACATGGGCCGTTTGATGGCGGGGGCCACCTCCTCGATCGGGCAGACCGACACGGTAGACAGCGTAAACGGTATGCCTTGGTGTTCCGCTGCCCGTGCGGCCTGCACCTCGCCACGACGGGCATACATACCACACAGCCCCACCGGCCCCAGGACAACGGGCATAGATAGGGTTTCGTTAAACAGTTTGGTTTCCAGACTGAGCGCCGACATGTTCTTTAGCACACGCTGTCTCAAAGCCACCTGCGCCAGATCTTCCACGTTGCGCCGCAAAGTGTGCTCGGCGTAAGCGCCGCCATCGATGTAGTGAAATAGAAACGGTGGCAGCTTACGTTGCGCCGCAGCGCGATAATCCGTGCCTGCTGAGATAATCATCTAGCGATCTCCCTTATTACAGTGAATTTTCATCAGGCAGACGGGTAATGCGCGCCTGCCTGGCCTCATCTTCATGCAGATTTTTAATGGTGGAATGGACGAACCCCAGGTGGGATTTTGCCGCTTTACCCGCACGTTCAGGATCGCCTGCCAGGATCGCCAACAGCAATTCCTCGTGCTGTTCAGTCAGCCGTGTGAAGATCGTCGGTAGGGTGTACATACGCTGACGGCTATGCATCACTGAGGACTGCATTAAATCGAAAAAACCACGCATGGTTTGCAGCAACACCACGTTGTGCGACGCTTCGGCAATCGCCAGATGGAAGCGCACATCGGCCTGGGCGGCCAGATCTGGATGATCGCTTTCTTTAAGTGCTAACGTGGCGTCAAAACAGGCCTGTAGCTTCTCCTTGTCGGCGGCGGTGGCGCGCATTGCCGCGTGCCAGGCGGTGCTGGCCTCAATAGCGTGGCGGGCCTCCAGAATGTCATAACGATAGCCAGGGTCGTCGGCAACCAGGGTTCTCAGCGGTTCCACAATACTATGCTGCGACCAGGAAAACTCGTCGCAGACATAGGTACCGCCGCCACGTCGGCTGATGAGCGTTTTTTCGCTAATCAGCTTTTGGATCGCCTCACGTAAAGAGGAACGCGAGACCCCCATTTCGTTAGCCAATTGGCGTTCGGCAGGCAAGCGCATCCCCTCAACCAGTTGGCGTTCGTGGATCATGTGCTTGATGCGCTCAACCAATTGATCGGCCAAGCGCGCGGGCTGAAGCTTGTCGGTCATGGGATCATCCAGGTCAGCCAGTAAGCCTGTAGCGTGGTGATAATCCCCACCATACAGGTAAAGATCAGGCTGTGTTTTACCGTGAAGCGGAACAGGTCAGACTCTTTCCCCACCAAACCTACGGCGGCACAGGCGATAGCGATAGACTGCGGCGAAATCATTTTTCCTGTCACACCGCCAGTGGTGTTCGCCGCAACCAGCAGCACATCCGAGACGCCAATCTGCTGGGCAGTCGTCGCCTGCAAGGCGGCAAACAGCGCGTTGGACGAGGTATCGGAGCCGGTCAGGAACACACCCAACCAGCCAAGGAACGGAGAGAAAAAGGTGAACGCGCTGCCGGTATGCGCCAATGCCAGCGCCAGGGTGGCCGACAGGCCGGAATAGTTGGAAATAAAGGCAAAGGCTAACACCATGCCGATGGAATAGATTGGCAGCATTAGCGCTTTTAGCGTTCCAGCCAACGTGGTGACCGCATCTTTAGGCTTCATACGCAGGTAGATCACCGAGGCGATCGCCGCCACCATAATGGCGGTGCCGGTGGCAGAGAACCAGTCAAGTTTGAAGACCGCGGCATAAGGCGTGATGCTTGCCACCACCGGCGGCATTTTGGCCACCAGCTTATCCAGAAAGGGCACCGGAAAAGAGAGCACCCAATCGTACAGCGCCCCACCTTGCACAAACAGCGCCTTAAACGGAGGGATGCTCCACAGGGTGACCGTCGCAGTCAGGAAAATAAACGGCATCCAGGCGCGGATAATCTGCCCTAGAGTATAATGCTGCTGCGACTGCGTTTGATCGCTAGTTCCCCCTTCGGCGCTCTCAAAGCGGAACAGGCGCTTTGGCTGCCAAACACGTAGGAACAGCGTCAGGCACACCAATGAAACCAGCGAAGAGATGATGTCTGGCAACTCTGGCCCAAGAAAGTTGGAGCTGAGATACTGCGCCAAGGCAAAGCTTCCCCCCGCCACCATCACCGCAGGCCAGGTTTCCTTGATGCCGCGCCAACCGTCCATAATCGCCATGATCCAGAACAGCACTATGATGGTCAGGAACGGCAATTGGCGTCCAACCATCTGGCCGATCTCAAAGCTGTCCAACCCGGTCACCTGCCCGGCAACGATAATCGGGATCCCCATAGCGCCGAAAGCGACCGGTGCGGTATTGACGATCAGGCAAAGCCCTGCGGCATATAACGGATTGAATCCCAACCCAACCAACAAGGCAGCGGTGATCGCTACCGGCGCACCAAACCCGGCAGCGCCTTCCAGAAAGGCACCAAAACAGAAGCCAACGATCAGCATCTGCAAGCGTTGGTCAGGAGTGATAGAGAGAATGGAAGAGCGGATGATGTCGAACTGCCCGGTCTTGACCGAAATCTGGTAGACAAACACCGCGGCGATAATGATCCAGGCTATCGGCCACAGCCCATAGAAAAAGCCATAAACCACCGCAGCGAGCGCACGGTCAATGGGCATCCGGTAGAGGAATAACGCCACCAGTAAAGCGATGCCAACCGTTAACGTCGCTGCAATGTGCCCTTTCAATTTCAGCTTAATCAGCGCAAAGAAAAAAAACGCAATCGGCAGTGCCGCGATTAAGCTTGATAGCCAGATATTGCCAATGGGATCATAAACTTGTTGCCAGGCTTCCATGTAGATTTCTCCAGCGATTAGTCATCTTCACGCCCCCGCTTAATTGGTCCTACCAATAGAGCGAAGTCATACAATTGATAACCGATGGTTAATCTATTGTTAAAAACATGCAATGTCTGTGTATGGTTTTTTGCCGTTTATGTGCCTGAGATTCACATTTTTCCGGCTTTGGTCGGACCAAAAGGAGGGTGCAGCGGAGGCTTTACAGAAAAATTGTAGGGGCACTGCACCCGCTCAGCAGCATGCAACACCCCTGTGATTCTGGTGAGATTACATAAACACCATGTACACCGCCGCCGCGACAACAAAGCGGTAGATAGCGAACGGCACAAACGAGATACGCTTGATAAGCTGCAGGAAAGTCTTGATCGCGATCAGCGCAACCACAAAAGCGGTGGCGAAACCGACGGCAAACATCGGCAGATCATTGAGCGTCAGGAAGTGCAGGCTCTTGTACAGATCTAGCCCGCTGGCCCCGATCATCATCGGCACCGCCAGAATAAAGGAGAACTCCGAGGCCGCAAAACGGCTCACGCCCACCAGCATACCGCCCGAAATGGTGGAGCCGGAACGGGAAAAGCCGGGCCACAGCGCCAGACACTGGAAGCAACCGATCAAAAATGCCTGGCGATAGGTAATATCATCCAGCCCGACCGCGCTTGGCTTTTTCGGCTTCAGCCATTCGGCTGCCAGCAGCAACAGGCCGCCAACCACTAACGCATACATCACATTTTTCGGTTCAAACAGCGATTTGATCATGTCGTGCAGCAACAGCCCCAACGCCACCGCCGGGATCATCGCCAGCAGGATATGGCCCAACTTCAGTTGCCCTGCCGTCTGCCCTTCATGAGGCACCGGCTTACCACCGAAGTGAATGCCGATCAGGCCAAACAGACGACGCCAGAACACCACCACCACGGCCAGGATCGAACCCAGTTGGATAATGACTTCGAACGTTTTCGCCTTGTCCCCGGTAAAACCCAACAATTCCCCTACGATGATCATGTGCCCAGTAGAGGAAACCGGAAGGAACTCTGTCAGCCCTTCGACTACCCCAAGAACAAATGCCACAAACAATGAATGCATGTCCGCCATCAGCCCGCTAACCCCATTTCAAATGTAAAACCGTTAAGGTACAAACACAAAAAAGCGGCAATGTTCAACACCTTGCCGCTTAAACAATTCTAGTTACAGACCAGAATACCGCTCATTAGTTGCATAAAAGTGACAACTCATCAGGCTGGGCGCTTGCCACGCTCAATGATCACCCCAACCCGGCTGGCGTGCGCAACCGCACCCGGCTTGCTGACCTTAATACGGACCCAGGGAGATTTAAAGCGCCGCAGCAAAATTTCGGAAACCTCCTCTGCTACCCGCTCCACCAGTGCAAAACGATTGGGTTGCACATGCTGGATCACCGCATCGCTGATATCGGCATAGCTCAGGCAATCATTCACATCATCACTGGCGGCCGCCTGGCGGTTGTCCCACGCCATTTCGATATCGAACACCAGCTTTTGCTGGATAGTCTGTTCCCAATCATAAACGCCAATGGTGGTGATCACGCTAAGCTCTTCTATAAATACGATATCCATCACGTCATTCTCAGTTTTTGGCCTTGCCGGATACCACTTCCAGCGGAATATGCGTATTATCCATAGATGTTGCGAGTAAAACGACCATTATTAAACGGAACCGCGTTATGAGTGCTACCGCGCTTGGCATGATTATCTTCGCGTATCTGTGTGGCTCAGTTTCCAGTGCGATCCTGGTTTGTCGGATCGCCAGGCTACCAGATCCGCGTGAACATGGATCGGGAAATCCAGGGGCGACCAACGTCCTGCGTATCGGCGGCCGCCTGGCTGCGGCTACGGTGTTGGTGTTCGATATTCTGAAAGGGATGTTGCCTGTCTGGTTGGCTTATGCGTTCAATGTCCCACCGCTGTATCTGGGCCTGACGGCGATAGCTGCCTGTCTTGGGCATATCTATCCGGTGTTCTTCCACTTCCGGGGCGGTAAAGGTGTAGCAACGGCGTTCGGTGCCATTGCACCGATCGGCTGGGATCTCACTGGCCTGATGACCGGTACCTGGCTGTTGACCGTACTGCTGAGTGGCTATTCCTCACTCGGGGCGATCGTCAGCGCGCTGATTGCGCCGTTCTACGTCTGGTGGTTCAAACCGCAGTTTACCTTCCCAGTGGCTATGCTCTCCTGCCTGATCCTGATGCGTCATCACGATAATATCCAACGCCTGTGGCGCGGCCAGGAAGGGAAGATTTGGGGTAAGTTCCGCAAGAAGAAAGACAGTGTTGTGGGGCAGGAAGAGAAGCACGAAGAATAATAAAGGGCCGAAAATTCCGGCCCTTGGCTTTTACACCGCAGGCAGCTCTGCCAGCGGCCAACGTGGGCGTACGGTAACGCTCAGCTCCGGATCGCCACCGTTTTTCAGCCGAACCATCCCGGCGTAGGCGATCATCGCCCCATTGTCGGTACAGAATTCCGGGCGGGCATAAAACACTTCACCACCGCGTTTTTTCATCAACTCTGCCAGCTTGCTGCGCAATGTACGGTTGGCGCTGACGCCACCGGCCATCACCAGGCGTTTAAACCCGGTCTGTTCCAGCGCACGCTTGCATTTGATCGCCAGCGTATCCACCACCGCATCCTCAAAGGCACGGGCGATGTCGGCACGAGTCTGATCGTCGTTGCCGTTAGAGCGGATGGTATTGGCAGCAAAGGTTTTCAGGCCGGAAAAGCTGAAATCCAGCCCAGGGCGATCGGTCATTGGCCGTGGGAAGGTAAAGCGCCCTTCCGTGCCCTGCTGCGCCATTTTAGACAGCATCGGCCCGCCAGGATAATCCAGCCCTAACAGCTTGGCGGTTTTGTCGAACGCTTCGCCAGCGGCATCGTCGACCGACTCCCCCAACAAGGTATATTCACCGATCCCCGTCACGCTGATCAGTTGGGTGTGACCGCCAGACACCAGTAACGCCACAAACGGAAACGCCGGTGGGTTATCTTCCAACATCGGTGCCAACAAGTGGCCTTCCATATGATGCACTGGCACCGCAGGCACGCCCCAGGCAAACGCCAACGCGCGGCCAATGGTTGCCCCGACCAACAAAGCACCGACCAAGCCAGGCCCGGCGGTATACGCCACGCCGTCGATATCGCTTGGCTTCAGGTTCGCCTCTTTCAGCGCAGCCTGGATCAGCGGCACGGTTTTACGCACGTGATCGCGAGAAGCCAGCTCCGGCACCACGCCGCCATAGTCGGCATGCAGTTTTACCTGGCTGTAGAGTTGGTTGGCTAACAAACCGGTTTGATCGTCATACACTGCAATACCGGTTTCATCGCAGGACGTTTCTATACCCAATACGCGCATTACATTTCCCATCATTCACGTGCGGCCGCCAGTTTATCACAATCAACGCCATTTACCGCCTGCCCGCAGCACCCAGACCGCCTGGCGCGCTATGTCGATGATTCACAAGGTTGCCCGCCGGGTGATTAAAAACGAGCAATTTTTTCTGATTAGTCTATAATCGGCGGCTGATGCATAATTGCGCGAGTTTGCCGGAACGCGGCATGTTTCAATTTGCTATGGTGCTTTACAAAGCAGCATCCATTGAAGTAAAATTCCGCACCATTTTGAAAAGGCTGGCGCTTGGCCAGCAGCAAACCGAATTCTATTGAGGTGAGAGGCACATGCCGGTAATTAAAGTACGTGAAAACGAGCCATTTGACGTTGCACTGCGTCGTTTCAAACGCTCCTGCGAAAAAGCAGGTGTTTTAGCTGAAGTTCGTCGTCGTGAGTTCTATGAAAAACCGACTACCGAACGTAAACGCGCTAAAGCTTCTGCAGTAAAACGCCACGCGAAGAAACTGGCTCGCGAAAACGCACGCCGCACTCGTCTGTATTAATCCTTCGGGGGTAACCCCACCGCGTGATTTTTTTCTTTTTCAAGAACACGCAGACCGAGTAGTTGCATACGAAGGCCGTGCTTTCCGAAAGGAATGCGCGGCTTGTTCTCGTTTATAGGCAATCGTAACAGGGGCTTATGGCTGGACGAATTCCGCGTGTATTTATCAATGACTTGCTGGCTCGCACCGACATCGTCGATCTGATCGACGCCCGGGTAAAGCTTAAAAAGCAGGGCAAGAACTATCACGCGTGCTGTCCGTTCCACCACGAAAAAACGCCTTCATTCACCGTTAATGGCGACAAACAGTTTTATCACTGTTTTGGTTGTGGAGCGCACGGTAACGCCGTCGACTTCCTGATGAATTACGACAGACTCGAGTTTGTCGAAACCATCGAGGAACTGGCCACCATGCACGGGCTGGAAGTGCCTTACGAGGCAGGCACCGGACCGACGCAAATCGAACGCCATCAGCGTCAAAGCCTATATCAACTGATGGAACAGCTCAGCGCGTTCTATCAACAGTCACTGCATCAATCCAACGGTACGCAGGCGCGCAACTACCTGCAACAGCGCGGATTGAGCGACGACGTTATCCGCCATTTTGCCATCGGCTTTGCACCTGCCGGTTGGGATAATGCGTTAAAGCGTTTCGGGCGTGATACCGACAGCCGGGCAGCATTGAACGATGCCGGAATGTTGGTGACTAACGATCAAGGGCGCACTTACGATCGCTTCCGCGAACGTGTGATGTTCCCCATCCGCGACAAACGCGGGCGGGTGATCGCCTTTGGTGGACGAGTGCTGGGCGACGGTATGCCCAAGTACCTGAACTCGCCGGAAACCGAAGTATTCCACAAGGGCCGTCAGTTATACGGCCTGTATGAAGCACAGCAGAGCCACGCCAACCCGCAGCGTTTGTTGGTGGTTGAAGGCTATATGGACGTGGTGGCGTTAGCGCAATATGGCATTGATTATGCCGTTGCCTCACTCGGAACCTCGACAACGGCTGAACATATTCAGCTGATGTTCCGCGCCACCGATAACGTTGTCTGCTGTTACGACGGCGACAGAGCTGGCCGTGAAGCCGCCTGGCGCGCGTTGGAAACCGCACTGCCCTATCTGAACGACGGGCGTCAGCTGCGGTTTATGTTTTTACCCGATGGTGAAGATCCGGACACGCTAGTCCGTAAAGAAGGCAAAGGCGCCTTCGAACAGCGAATGGAGCTGGCGCAGCCGCTTTCCACTTTCCTGTTCGAAACGTTGATGCCGCAGGTCGATCTGAGTAGCCCGGATGGCCGTGCCAAACTGAGTACGTTGGCACTACCGCTGATCACTCAGGTGCCAGGTGAGACATTGCGTCTGTACCTGCGCCAACAGCTTGGCAGCAAGCTGGGCCTGCTGGACGATAGCCAGCTCGACAAGCTGATGCCCAAACAGGCGGAAAATGCGAATACTTATCAGGCGCCCCAGCTAAAACGCACAACCATGCGTATACTGATAGGATTACTGGTGCAAAATCCGCGTTTGGCTACACTTATCCCTTCTCTGGAAGGACTCGAGCAGACTAAGCAGGCGGGCTTACCGCTATTTGTTGAGCTGGTGCAAACCTGTTTGGCGCAACCGGGTCTGACCACCGGCCAGTTGCTGGAACTGTACCGGGATAACAAATTGAGTCCACAGCTTGAAACCTTGGCAACATGGAACCATATGATCGTTGAGGAACAAGTTGAGCAACACTTTTTAGATACGCTGACGAATCTCTACGACTCGGTCCTGGAAAAACGTCAGGAAGATTTGATCGCCCGTGACAGAACGCATGGCCTGAATGCAGACGAACGCAAAGAACTTTGGTCATTACAACTGGCACTGGCGAAGAAAGACTGAATACCAAACGGCTTAAGTGCCGATAAATGCGAGGGCTGAGCCCTGCAATATGCCGCCACAGTGGGCCGCGGCAACAACAAAAACGCCCCAAATGCTATTGTTGGCGGTTTCGCCGACCGACACCAACCCAAATACTCTGAAGTGTGGATACCGTCTTATGGAGCAAAACCCGCAGTCACAGCTTAAACTTCTTGTCCAACGTGGTAAGGAGCAAGGCTATCTGACCTATGCTGAGGTCAATGACCATCTGCCGGAAGATATCGTCGACTCCGACCAGATCGAAGACATCATCCAGATGATTAACGACATGGGCATCCAGGTGATGGAAGAAGCACCGGACGCCGATGACCTGCTGCTGGCTGAAAACAACAACAGCACAGACGAAGATGCGGAAGAAGCTGCCGCTCAGGTGCTGTCCAGCGTAGAATCTGAAATCGGGCGCACTACCGACCCGGTGCGTATGTACATGCGCGAAATGGGTACCGTTGAGTTGCTGACACGCGAAGGCGAAATCGACATCGCCAAGCGTATCGAAGACGGCATCAATCAGGTGCAGTGCTCGGTTGCCGAGTACCCTGAGGCCATCACCTATCTGCTGGAGCAGTACGATCGCGTCGAGGCTGGCGAAGCACGCCTGTCCGATCTGATCACCGGCTTCGTCGATCCTAACGCGGAAGAGGACATCGCGCCTACCGCCACGCACATCGGTTCTGAATTAACCACCGAAGAGCAGGACGACGACGAAAAAGACGAAGACGAAGAAGACGAAGCTGAAGACGACAACAGCATCGATCCGGAACTGGCGCGCCAGAAGTTTACCGATCTGCGCGATCAGTACGAAGCAACTCGTCTGGTCATCAAAAAGAACGGCCGCAGCCACGCCAGCGCAGCAGAAGAGATCCTGAAGCTGTCTGAAGTGTTCAAGCAGTTCCGCCTGGTGCCAAAACAGTTCGACTTCCTGGTCAACAGCATGCGTACCATGATGGATCGCGTTCGTACGCAAGAACGTATCATCATGAAGCTGTGCGTTGAGCAGTGCAAAATGCCGAAGAAAAACTTCGTCACCCTGTTCGCCGGCAACGAAACCAGCGATACCTGGTTCGCAGCGGCACTGGCAATGGGTAAACCATGGTCAGAAAAGCTGAAAGATGTGAGCGAAGATGTTCAGCGCAGCCTGCAAAAACTGCGTCAGATCGAAGAAGAAACCGGCCTGACCATTGAGCAGGTAAAAGACATCAACCGTCGTATGTCGATCGGTGAAGCGAAAGCCCGCCGCGCGAAGAAAGAGATGGTTGAAGCCAACTTGCGTCTGGTTATCTCGATCGCCAAGAAATACACCAACCGTGGCCTGCAGTTCCTGGATCTGATCCAGGAAGGCAACATCGGCTTGATGAAAGCGGTAGACAAGTTTGAATACCGTCGTGGCTACAAGTTCTCGACTTACGCCACCTGGTGGATCCGTCAGGCTATCACCCGCTCCATCGCCGACCAGGCACGTACCATCCGTATTCCGGTGCATATGATTGAGACCATCAACAAACTCAACCGTATTTCGCGCCAGATGCTGCAAGAGATGGGCCGTGAACCTACGCCGGAAGAGCTGGCCGAGCGTATGCTGATGCCAGAGGACAAAATCCGTAAGGTACTGAAGATCGCCAAAGAGCCGATCTCCATGGAAACGCCGATTGGTGATGATGAAGATTCACATCTGGGCGATTTCATCGAGGATACCACCCTCGAGCTGCCACTGGATTCTGCCACCTCTGAAAGCCTGCGTTCTGCCACGCACGACGTCCTGGCTGGCCTGACCGCACGTGAAGCGAAAGTGCTGCGTATGCGTTTCGGTATCGATATGAACACTGACCACACGTTGGAAGAAGTGGGCAAACAGTTCGACGTTACCCGTGAGCGTATTCGTCAGATCGAAGCCAAAGCGTTGCGTAAACTGCGCCACCCAAGCCGTTCAGAAGTGCTGCGTAGCTTCCTGGATGACTAAGGTTTAACAACCTCCTAAGAACCCCGGCTTGCCGGGGTTTTTTTATGCCTTATTGCAGGCCTCACCGCGTAGAGGCGCTGCATGCTGCGCCCTTCTGAATAATCAGTGGTTCAATCCCGACGAATTTAGCGACATTGCCAGTTTGTCATCAATCGGCAACCCCGGCTCGCCGGTTGTTTATGCCTTATTGCAGTGCTAGAAATAGCTCACGGTAACTCTCGGTAAGCTGCTCCAACGTCGCACGATTCAATCCACTGGGATTAGGTAATACCCACACCTCGGTTTCGCCCAGCATCATCTCCTGACGCCCCCAAGACGCATTGCGCACGCCAAACGCATTGCTGAACGCCTGTTTCCCCAGGATCGCCAAAGCACGCGGTTGGTAACGCAGAATTTTTTCTTTGAGCGCCTCACCGCCACCACGCAGCTCATCGCGCGTCAGTTCGCTGGCCGCCACCGTTGGGCGCGCTACCAGAGCGGTGATACCACAACCATTATCTTGCAGCTGTAACCACTCTTCCGGAGCCAACTGACGATTGGTGAAACCCGCCTGATGGATCACCTTCCAGAAGCGGTTGCTGCCATTGGCGAAGGGATAGCCCTGATGGGCAGAGGAAAGGCCAGGATTGATGCCGCAGAACACCACCTGTAGATTGGGTGCCAAGAGTTCCATAAGTATTGCGAGTCCGTTGACAGGGATTAATAACGGTTATCGCAAAATCTGCCAGCAATTACAACAGGCTAGAGCTGTACATAAAAACATCATATGGTTTGATGAGTGTAGACCTGCGTCCCCTGATTACCGTATAATCTCGCCTCTTGGCCCCTTAGCTCAGTTGGTTAGAGCAGGCGACTCATAATCGCTTGGTCACTGGTTCAAGTCCAGTAGGGGCCACCAAATAAAACAAGGACTTACGATAAAAACGTGAGTCCTTTAGTTTTTCTGGGATACTTATGGGATACCTCAGAGCGGGAACGTTAGGTATCGAAACCACCTACGGCGGAAAAACATCCATCTCATCGGTGCTTTTGCAGTCTAAAATCCACCATGCCTTTCAGAATATAGAATGAAACTTTTGATGTGACTCTCTAGTTTCTCGACATACTCTTGGTCATTCCAGTTTTTTTCAGAATAACTAGTGCCATTTGTGGATTCATAACGCTTGCCATTATCGTCAGTAAAGTAGGTGATAAAACAAAACGAACCATCAAAATGCTTACTTTCACCAAAGTAAAGGTCGTTATGCCCACCATCTTTATACCTTAGCTTAAAAGTAATGTGGCTGTCCGATGATTCAACATTCACTTTTATGCCCCTTCCAATCAGTTCTTTTTCATACTCCTGAACAGTTGGAATAAGCCTAGGGATGATTTCTTTAAAATCTTCACGAATCTGAGCAATCCGCTTTTCTCGGCCCTCCTCGGCTGCTTTTGTTTTAGAGATACTTTTATCGATCTCACCAAAAAAATCGTCTCTACTCATATCAGTTTCCTTGATCATTAAGAAAAACCATTGTTGCGCATACAATATACTAATTTCACTATTGCAACGATAGCCTCCTAGCGGCAACTCCATCTTTACATTTTATCTTCAGCATAAATCCCGGCTGATATGATGGCTCCACCGATCCGGCGCTTGCCGTAGGCAATCGGCACAGGATTACCCTGAGCGATGGTGTTGACCGGCCCACCGAAAGCGTAGGATGGCTTATTCTCTGGGCTTTCGCGCCGCGCAGCCCCTCCCTGCATCGGGGAAAGCATTTGAGCGACACCACCAATCATCATTGCAGCGCCTGCCTGTAGAGCATAAGACCCCCACGCACCGCCACCAAAAGCCTGACCCCAGGGGGACATGCCAATAGCACCAACGACAACCAATACCGCACCAAGGATGGTCTGAAACATCCCCGCCTTTTTACTGCCGATGATGACCGGCACGATCCGTATTTCGCTTGAGCCGTTATATTCCAGTTCTTCCCGCCCGATGTTCTGTTTACCGCTGAAAATGGCAAAGGTCAGCCCTTTGGCTTTACTGGTCAGCATGAACTTCTCAAACCCCGGCAAGACCGTACACAGCGCCTTGATGGCTTCCCCTGGAGTCTGGACGCACATTTCCATGACGCCCTTCCTGTTGTCTTTCACGAACTGGCGCAACGGGCCATACACACGGACAGTTCTTGTTTGGTTTTCATTGTTTTTCATGGTGTCACCTGTTATTGCTGATCTTCGGTATAGATACCGGCTGAAATTACTGCACCGCCTATCTCACGGCACCCATACCCCACGGCGACAGGATTCCCCTGCGCGGTAGTGTTTACTGGCCCGCCAAAGGCATAGCTCGGTTTGTTATCTGGACTCTCTCGCGTTCGCAGCCCGCCCGCCTGGGGTGAAAGCATTTGAGCGATCCCACCCAGGGCCATTGAGGCACCGGCAGCCATAAGGTAAGAGGCGATAGGTGCGCCTAACGGTGTGAATGAAATTGCAATCAGTGCCACGCCAAGGATGGTCTGGAACAGCCCGGCGCGTTTGCTGCCGATAATCACCGGCACTAGGTGAATATCCTCACTGCCTTTCGTCATTTCCAGCTCGGCTTCGGCAATGTTGCGCTTTCGCTCGTTACCAACGAACACCGCAAAGGTTAAGCCGCGCTTGTGCGCTTCGGCCATGTACCGCTCAAACCCATCAAGCAGGCTTTTAGCCGCTGACATCATTTTGGGGACATTGTGGGCCTTGTATTTAAAATCACGCCCAAACCGCTCAATCAAGGGGCCATGAAAAATCATTTTACGCATAGGTACATCGATAAAAGCCATCGTGTTACTCCTGTTAAATACCGGTGAACGCCGCAAGGCGCTTTTGCTGCTCTTCGCTCACGTCGAAGGCGAACTCTTCATGCTGTAGCTGGTAAGTGCCAAAGCTCATCAGGAAGGCGATCGCCGGGTCTATCTTGTTGGCGGCCTTCTTCTTGTTCGGCTTGATATTGGCGTTGGCGTCGGTTTCCATCACCACGTTAGCCATCGCCCAGGCCAGCACCGGATCGCCGTTGTGCTCGATCACCTTGCGGTTAACGAATACCTCTGCCGATTTCGCTACCGGGCTGAACTTCATATAGGTTTGAGGGAAAGGCTCCACATCGAGGCCGGCCCCCTGTAACTGGGTGCGGATTTGCGTGGCGTTCCAGGTGTCGAAACCCACCAGCTCGATACTGAACCGCTCGGCGTCGGCCAGCACATCATCACGGATGCGGTCATAGTCGATACAGTCACCCGGCGTGGTGCGCAACCAACCCTGCTTCACCCACTGGCGGTATAAGGTACGGTTTTTATTGGCAGGGTTTTGTAGTTGGGCGTCGGGGATATAATGGCGCGTCAGCAGGCGCACAGACCGCTCCAGCGGGAACGTATAGCAAACGCTAGTAATGTCACTGGTGGAGGACAGATCCAGACCGGCGTAACACTGCAATCCTTCCAGGTCGGCTTCGGTATATTCAGCGGCGCAGGCTTTCCAGGCTCCCTCACCCATCCACGGGGTTTCCCCCTGGCACCAGATGTTAAAGCGCTTGGTCAGCATTTCCACCCACTGCGAGGGAATGCCTCGGGCCTTTTGGATGGTATCGGCCAGCGCGGCCACATCGACGGACACCGACAGGTTAGGATTAGCCTTTACCCACTGCGCCGGGTCGTCTACTTCGCTCTCGTCGTCCAGCTCGTAGATCAGCGCAAACAGCGATTCATTCTCTTCTTCCCCGGCCAATATCTGGCAACAGTAATCATAGTGCTGCTTGCAGGCCGATACGATGTTGCTGCCAGCGGTGGTGATGGCAAACAAAATGCCTTCGGGACGTGCGCCCATGCCCAGTTCAAGGGCGGAGTAAACGCCGTTATCCGGGTGCAGGTGATACTCATCGACCACCGCCAGGCTAGGGTTAGTCCCTTCAATGGTTGAAGCTCTGGCCGCCAGCGGCTTTAACAGGCTGTTGGATTTGGCGTAGATCAGCTTGTGCTGTTGGATTGCTACCCGCTTGCGTAGCGGTTTGGACAGCAGGCACATCTGCCGGGCATCATCGAACACGATACGGGCCTGATCCCGGCTTACGGCAGCGGTGTAAATGTCCTGCTGGCCGTGCTCCATCACCAGGAACCAGTTAGCCAGCATGGCCGCTACCGTGGATTTGGCATTCTTGCGCGGTACCTGAATGTAGGCACTGCGGTATTTGCGGCGACCAGTAGACACCACTTTGAACCCCAACAGGTTGGCAAAGGCGAACTGCTGCCACGGCTCTAGCGCGATCGGTTGACCACGTAACGGCCCTTTGACGTGGGGACAGAGGCGAGAAAAAGCGACAAAACGCTCTACTATGGCCGTATCGAACACGTAAAGGGGGTTATTCAGGTCGCTAAAGTACCGATCAACAGCCTGTTTCAGTCGCTCACAGGCCGGGATTTTGCCGCTTTTGACGTCTAGCGCATACTGGTTATAGGCGGTCAATCTCGTCATCCTCGTCAGTTTCCACCGGGTTACGGCGGCGGGATACCGGATCAAAGCCCAGCAATGATGACATTTTGATCATCACTCTTTCCGCTTCTGCCTTGGCACTGATAGAAGGGTTGCGGCTCTCGCTCCCCTGGCTGTTTGCAATGCTGAACCCTCTGGCGAAAATGTCTGCGACCGCCTTTCTGTAAATGGAATAGTTGACGCAATACAATTCAAAGTTGTTCCAGTCGGCGGGGATCAAATCACCGCGTTCGGCCAACTGTTTGCCACGGGCTTTCCACTGCTGGGCCGCAATGTCATCGAGATAAGCGGGAGGTCTGGGTAGTTTTGCCATAATGTTATGAATCTCCATCGGTTTTATTTTTATAAAAAATGCCTCGCGTGAAAATTTGAGGAGGCGGGTGGTTCCTGCAGGAGGTTTTTTTGTCTTTAAAATCCCCCCCTCCCTTCAAATGACAACTATTATCATCTATCGATTTCTGAACGCTTCGGCTAGCTCACGGTCACGCTGTGACAGACGCTTGCCTGTGGCTTGTTCTGGCGTCTTGCCGTGGCGTTTGGTGAACCCATCACGGCTACGCTCCAATCCTTTAAGCAACTGATTAATCTCTTGTTCAGTCATGGCTCGTTACCTTCATACAACCAATCCCAACGGTGAGCGGCGGCTTCTTCCTGCTCCCGGAACTGACCGGCTTTGCGCTGCTGCTTGGTGAGTGGGTCTTGGGTGGTGGTCTTCCTGCTGTGATGGCTGACACATAACCCTTGATGATTGCTGGCAGGCCAGAACAGCACATCGCTTTCACCCTCAATCGGGATGATGTGATCGACTATCTTGGCCGGGGCGTAGATCCCTTCCTTCTCGCACATCACACAGAGCGGGTGAGCCTTGAGATAGGCAAAACGATACTGGCCCCAGCGGTTGGAATAGCCACGCTCGGTACGAGTGCCACGGCTGGCAGTCAGCGCAGCGTTGGCCTGTCGCTTGTGCTCAGGGCAACGGCCAGCCTTTACGCGATTACGGCAACCGGGATAAGTACAACGTTTGAGTGGGTGAGATGGCATCAGTACACTCCTGGCTCGCGGTAGTAGTTCCACAATGAAGTCGTGGTGAAGGGCAGCTCGGCGGTTTTCTCCGCGGCTATCTCTCGGTTCTCATACCAGTGACTTATCAACAACAGGCAACCCACCTTGATAGCTGGGTTAAGCTCCAGCTCATCACCGAAACGCCTACCGATATGTTTCTGGCAGATCTCCAGCGCGGCAGCGATATAACCCTGCAACAAGGTGTCTTCCTCGCTGCCATCGATACGGCAATGCAGCTTGACCTCTTCCAGGCCGATTGATGTTTCACTCATGGCGTAACGCCTCCCTTGCATAGCAGCTCTAACCGGCTGGCTTTCGGATCAGGGATCGCTGAGGCAATGTTGTAGGCCAGTTGCCTATGTCCTTTCTGTTGCCACAAGATACGGCTGGCACTGCCTACATCATCCCGGTAGCGCAGCCACACACGGAGGGTGATCTCCGACATCTCCGCACCCGAGGCCAGCAGCTCACGACCGCTGATCGCTTTCACCTCGGCCCACACGGTAGCCACATCAAACCAGACCTCTTTCTCACTGCCTGATGGCAGCTCAATCGTGGTGAAGTTTTGAATGGTTATGCGGTGGCGCATCTGACCTGCTTTCATTCGTCACCTGCCTTATTGTCTTTGCTGACCTTAAATTCCTGTTTCCATGCCTGGCTAAACTCCTCGCCGCCTTCGCGTGGTGGCATACCTTCACGCTCGCGGGCTTCGTTCGGGCACATCACGCCAGACTTGATCGCCGTTTCGTAACTGCGGAAACGATCTTGTGGGTTGGCGCGTAACAGGTCGGCGGTGTCGAACTCCACCTGGTAACGAGAACCGGCAGACGGGGAACTCAATAGCAAGGCGGCTTTAAGCTGTTGCTCAAAGTTGGTCAGCCAGGGGCGCATTGTCATGGTGAGAAAGGCGCGGCTCGCCTCGCTAAAGTTGCTGTAGGTGCTGTTGGAATACTCTTGCAGGAAGATCGGGCTGATATTGAAGATCCGGGCGATGTCTTCAATGGTGAAGCGGCGAGAAGCTAACCACTCGGCATCCTGATTGCTCATGCCTAATTGTTCATACTCCATGCCACCTTCAAGGATTGGCGTCTTACCGGCGTTCCTGGCCCCCTTGTAGCGCTCCAGGGCATCCATAGCTTTCTTGCCATTAACGCTGTCCAGCCACTCTTTGGCCTTAACGATCCCTGCGGCCATCATGCCATCACGCATAATGCTGGTACCGTGGCGTTGTTGAGCCATACCCAACCCCAGGGTTTCCCGGCAAATGCTGACCGGTGAGCGGGACAAGAAACCATCATCGGTTGAATAGCGCAGGTGCAAGATTTCTTCCTGCAGATAGGTGCGAACTTGACCGCTGAAAGGTTCGGTAATGGTGTAGGCGTAGCGGTGTTTGTCCAGGCGCTTCGGTACAACCGCCCTCGGTGGGTAGGGGTGTAATGATTTTGGTTGGCCGTCCTTGCCCCATTGGATCACCGCGTAGGCGTTACCGTTCAACAGGCAATGGCGCATTAGGGTGCGCTTGAACTGGTAAGGGGTCTGGCAGTCGTTCGGGCGCTCATTGAGCAACACATCAACGGGGTGATCGGCCAACCAGGCGCGGGCCTCTACACCGTTGGTACGTGTTACCCGGTATAAGTAGCAAGGCATGGAGGCTACCGCTTCGCTAATCACCGCCACGGCGTTGAGTACCGCTGGCAGGGTTTCAGCATTACCCGATGAGACATGTTCACCTGAACCGGTGTTGGGGATACCGGCCATCACCAGAAACTCATCAATGGTCATGCTGCGGTTTTCGGTCTTGCGTTTCCACGGCCACATATCACAACCCCGCCAGATAAGCCCAATGGGAGCGCAACTCCACCAGCTCCGGGTGTTGGGTCAACAGTGAGCGCTTGGCGATCTGAATGTCGGTTTCACGGTAGGCCGGTAAGCTGGTCACGGTGATTTCGCGTAACTCGGCGGCCAGCACGGTACGGACATACGGCTGTTGGGTGCTGTCCCACTGATCTTTCAAGGCTCGGAACCCGAAAGACATGCCGGAAATGTCACCACGTTCGACCAGTGTCAGCACATCGCGGCCCAGTTGGGTATCGGGTGGGGTCAGCTCAAAGCGCAAGCCGGTGGCGTCTTCACTCAGCACCAGGGTGCCGGAGGTATTGCGGCCCAGCAGCGCGGTATAGTCATGCTCGTACAGGGCGCGAACATCCGCACCAGCCGCCAGGCTATCTTTGAAGGCATTAGGGGCGAACTGTTCTACAAACTCATCCCACAGCACCTCTGATCGGCTGTTCCACTTCACGGCATAACCCACCAGCTTTTTATCGGCGGCGGAAAGTGTGGCGGTGCGGATTTCAAAATCGGTTTCTTTCATCGGTGCATTCCCTCAGACAGAAAAGGGGCCGTAGCCCCTCCGCTGATACTTACTTTTTGATTTCCAGTACCTTGATGGCGTTGGAATCCATCAGCCCGCCGCCCAGGTACTTATCGGTATGCACCTTGTAGAAACCAGGCTCGGTGATGTTGTCCGGGCGGGTACGGGTGCCAGTGTCGTGATCAACGATGAAATAGCCGCGCTTGAAGTCGCCCACAGCGATTACTGGCAAGCCTGCGGCGGCGTCTGGCATGTTCTCCAGGTAGTGAACCGGGTGGCCCAGCAACATATCCGGATCACCGGCTTGCAGACGATCGCGCCAGATGTAATCCCCGTTGCCGTTCTTCAGCTTTTGCAGCATGGCGGCGGTATTGGAGTTCATCGCCCATACGGCATTTTTGCGGTAACGGCGGCGCAGCTTGAAGACCAGATCGATCAGCTCATCGGCGGTGGGAGTGGTGCCAGCGGAAACCATTTTCTCCAGGGTGCCGAACGGGCGAGCGCGGTCACCGGTAGCAGCGCGGGGATAGGCCAGGAACCCTTTGGATTTTTTCGCTCCGTCACCGTTCACCAGGTCGGTTTCTTCGGTTTCGGCAAAGGTGTCGCTGATCTCTTCGGTCAGCCAGCCCAGAATATCCACGTCGCTAAAGTCGAGGATTTCCTGGGTGGTTTTCGGGTAAGCGTAGATAGGGTTCAGCTTGATGCTGACCTCTTCCAGCTTCGGCGTCGCGGTTTCGGTACGGGCTTCACCTTCGGTGCCACGTCCTACCGCCGCGCCGCCTACGGACACGAGTTTCTTGTATTCGTTGGATTTGGTGGTCTTCACCGTACAGATCTGGCGCATCACGCTTTCATCCGCCAACATGCGCATGATCTCGGTATCCAGCTCAGGGATAACGGAATAGCCGCCGCTCTCATTGACGGTGGTAGATAACATGCGGGTTTCGCCGGTCATGATGTAGTGACGCAACTCTTCATTGGTTACAGTCTTGCCGTCTTTGGCTGGCTTGGCGTTTCCACCTTGGGCGCGTTCTTCATCAGCCAGGGCTTCATAGCGGCCAATATCAGCCTGTAGGGCGTCGGTCTGAGTGCGGAGTTCGTCGAACTGGGTAGCCTCTTCGGTGGTAAGGCTGCGTTTCTCATCTTCGGCCTTGGTCAGCAGGGAGCGCATTTGGGTAGCGAGTTCGGCTTTCTTCTGGCGGAGTTCAATCAATTTTTTCATAGCGGTTTCCGTATAGTGTGAATACAGACGGGAAACCAACTCAGAGAGGGAAGCCGCTTAATAGATTTCCAGTGCGGAAAGGTGGGTGTTAGGCGGCTAAAGTGACGGCTCCCGTCGGAGTGTCACCCCCCAACATATACATGAAAATAAAAAATGAAACCCCTCAAAAATAGAGGGGTAATCATGAGTAATCATGGGTACAAAACATTTACACTTCTTTTTTCTTAAACGCCTCTATCGCACATACCCAATAACCAATAGTGCTATCTGTTTCACAAATTAAATCATTGAGCCTTTCGCTTGGCTTGGCCCCTTTCCTGATTTTGTCGATCGCCTTCATGTAGGAATCGTAAATTGCTGGCTCAATAAACTGCCTCTCAAAGGCGGTGAGTTCACCGCGTTTAAGTTGCCCCTGAATTTCCTTCAATGCGGCTTGAGCATACTCTTTTAACTCTGTCACTTTATCACTAATAGCCGCATCTGCTTTATACCGTGGATACATGACATTCAAATCCTCGGAGATATCATCAACACGGCGTTTAATTTCAAGTAATCTTTCCATATCACCCTCTTCGTTAAATATACTCGGTTACTAATTTATGGCCCGCTGGCACGTCTAATGGGATTGCTTCGCCATTCACTTTAATACACGGAAGCACTTGTTTCACTGGCTCATCGCTATAGATATGCCAGTAGTTCACATCGACATAGCTGATCACATCATGTACCGCAACAACCTCCTCTGTTTTGCGGTTGACTATCTTCACCCTGATACCTTGACGCGCAGGGTGTATATCCAGTATTTCAATGCCCGATCTTCTTTGGCTAGGCTGTGTCATTTTTTACCCCCATTTCATAGAGAAAAGTTTTTTACCCCTAAAACTGTCCGCACTGTCCGCCCTTGCCATTTTATCAATATAAATCATAAAGTTAAGCAGTCAGACAGTTGGTACAAAACTGTCCGCCACTACCCGCCCAAACTACCCGCCTAAGGGCGGACGGTTCAGACACTTAATACCAACTGTCCGTCCACTGTCCGCCCTATTTAATTATATGTATTTATTACATTTTTATTATAAAGGCGGACAGTTCAGACACTTTATTGAAGAAAAAACTATATTCCTGACTCGTTACCCATAGTGTCCCCGCCTCCCGTGGCGGCAGGTAGCCACTCGTCGGCCTCATCCAGCAACGTGATGTTGGACTGGATACGTCCACGGGTTGCCTTCTTCTTAGATTCGGCCTTCTTGTACTCCTTACCATACTCAGCCATCGATCCCGGCATATCCTTACCGAACCGCGTTAATGATACTGGCTTACCCAGGCCATGTGCTGACATGTAGGCCATGTAGGCGTGGTACAGATAACGGCGCGGGGCAAAGGGGATGACCTCTGCATTACCTATGAACATCCCTTCACACTCCACCATAGCCATCAGGTAGCCGCAAAAGTCCACCAGCGAATCACCCTCACGCTTGATGGCTAATGCCTCCTCAGATTGCCGCTGTTCCAGTAAAAGCCCTTTGGCCTCCTGTTGCTTGGCAAAGCGGGTTAACAGGTGCCGGATGATAACCGCCAGCTCTGCTTCAATCTTTTCAGGTAGGTGAATATCGCGTTCCCCATCCGGCACCACATCAGCAAAGTTAAAAATCACCCGCCGCCTTGATATGCCCCCGCTGCGGTCGCTAAAGGTCATTGAGTTGTTGTTCACCGCCAGCACGACAGCAGGGATCCGCATCGAGTACGGCGCTTTGTATTTCGGGTCTACGGCCACCTTGTCACCGCCCGTAATGGCTTTGATCCCTGAGCCGTCACCGGCATACCTAGCCATATCAGAGAGCACGATCAGCGACGCACCGACAATCAGCTCCCGTTCCTTGGGGTTCTCCAGTGAAGACATGCTGGCGGCCACTGTATTACCCTTGCCGGCTAGCATGGTGCAAACCTCGGCAAATACGCTTTTACCACTGCCGCCCGGCCCGGTGACCTCAAGGAATAGCTGCCAGTCATACCGGTTGGCCATCACCATATACAGCGCCGCCAGTACCCGATCGGCTTTGCGGGTATTACCCCCTGTAGAGCGGGTTAACCACTTCCAGAAGTTCGGCGCATGGGTGGCCAGCGTTTCCCCTTCGTGCGCCTGGCTGAATTCGACACCGCTGGCGATCAGCAACCAGTCTTCTCGGCGGTGCGGTCTGAACTCACCGGCCTTGGTGTCAAACACGCCATTGGTGAACCCGATCAAGTGCCGTTCCGTGGCCCCCATCCGGGGTAGGCTCAGTTTCATGGTATCCACGGCGGATTTGATACCTGGCTGTGAGTAAGAGATCTCTGCCTCTCGGTAGATCGCCGCCATTGCCCGTTGCAGCTCTTTATCGGCAATAGGCTTCCAGATCACCCCGTCATAATGATGAACGGTGTCTGAGTCACCATTGATTGCCAGTGCGCCACTGTAGCGAGCCAGAAGCACATCACCGCGCTGGCTGGCCCCCATCTGGTTAAGGGCCGGGGTTGCTGCTTGTTCGACCGCTGGCGGGGCGGCGTTGAACAGGCTATTAATCCGATCAGCGTCGGCCAGCACGGCCACCAGCTCTTTACGGCTGATAAACTCCAGCACCACCGCTTCGCGTTTCTCCCTGGCAGGTTCGGGGGCTAAGTTGGAGGAAAACCCGTTATCAGTCAGCCATTCAGGAGTGACATTCCCGATCGCAAACGCACTCAGCCGCACAGCCAGATCATTGAGTGGCGTTCCCGTTGTTGTTTGCAGTATGGCCTTTGCCGCTACCGCTTTCTCTATAGGACGACCGTTAACCCAACGGTAGACGCAGGAAAACAGCTCATTCGGCCATTGGCTGGTGTTAACCTTCTGTGCCTTGCTCATACCTTTGGCCTCACAGTCATGATGAATTTGCCGATCAGCGGGTGGAACCAGTATTTACTGCCGTATTTGCGCTTGGCCCCTTTGATAACGATCAGCGCCGCTTCACGGAATTTCGCTTCATGCACAATGTGACCGTTACCCTGGCGAACGATCATCACTCCACAGTTACGCGCCAACTCTTCCGCCTTGCTGGTGGATAGGCCCATTTCAGCCGCCAGCGTGGTTAGTGGGGCCATGCCTTCCGGCAGGGTGTCTTTACGCTGCAAGGAGGCCAAAGCCAGCTCAAGCGCTTCTACACGCTTTACCAGTTCGTTGTATTTCAGTGGGCTGATCATTGCTGTTTCTCCCGTAACCGGTAAGAGAGGGTTCCCTCTGCGCCTTTGGCACCTGCGGCAATCCGGGCAATGCTTTTCAGCATGTCGCCCAACTTGAACATGTCTATTTTCGCCTGCTCAACGTCGTAATTTTCACTTTCAGCAGCCCAGAACATGAGATTACCCACGGCGGAAATCCCCTCGATAATGCTGTCATGAACACCTGCAGCTATTTGCTCAAGCTCTGCAGCTTCTTCTAAAGGCACGGTGCGGCCGTCATTGACCAGCCAATAAGCATCTTTACGCATGGGTACTCCCTCCCTCATATGCTTCTTTAATCTCACGCAGGCGGAACAGGACTTTATCCAGCAGTTCGAAAGATATTTCACGCTCATCATCTGGCCCGTCGTGTAATTCCACGGAAGCAGCAAGAAGAACCTCAGCACGGCGCAGCTCATCACTAATCGATATAGCTATTTTTTTAGCCATGACGCACCTCCACGACCTCGGCGGAAACTTCCTCGGTGGCGGTTACGCCATCCGGCCTACATACCCAGCGCATACCCTGAGCGGCTTTCTCGGCACCGCGATAGGTTTTATAGCGGCGGCGGCAGGTTTCTACCGTGGTTTTGCCGGTGCGGTGGTTCGTGGTGGTGACGATGATTTTAAACATGACTCACCTCCGTAGAGGTTTGGTAGCGCTGGTGCATGAACTCAATGCGGTCGGCATCCAGATCTATTCGGTGAAAGTGCAACGGGCTTTCAGTGCGGATCTTGGCAGCAAAAATCAGAGTGAAATCAGTGCACTCAATTTTGAGGCGGGCTTCTTGCTCTGTATCTGCATCGGTGCGTAATACGGTTGGCCTGCCACCATTGGAATAGATAGCCAGGAACAGGAATGTAAATTTAGGGCGAGTTTGGGTAGACTTGATGTCAGCCATGATCGTTACCTCGTATAACGGTTTGGTAAGAAGCCCGGTTAGTGCTCCAACACTGCCGGGCTTCGCTATTTGCACCATTCTTAAAACCAAGGTGCACAAACACCATATATCTAGGTGCATATACACGTCAATGCTTTTCTTTTCTTTCCTTACCTGTATAGTGTTCCTACACCAATATAAGGGGAACAGCATGGCAACAGGCTTTAAGAACAACCGCTCAACAACAAAGGGAATCCGCTTTCCACACGAGTTAATTGAGGAGATCGACGCGAGCGTAGAGCGTGAGAAGCCAGAAAATCCCGGCGCTAATTTCTCGTCATGGGTGCTGGATGCCTGCGGGCGCAAGCTTAAGAGCGAGCAGCGCAAGAAGGCAAAAGAAGAACCAAAGGGCTGACCGATAGGGGTGTGCGACGATGCCGGATACCCCTTTACCCCCACTGGGGGAATACCCTCAATCGCCGATACTGAGTTTCCGGTAACAGGTGCTTTCCCTCTGATTGAGTAAAAGGTAACTGCAGGGATTCCGGTAGTTTGTGTCAGTGGATCAATGTGAACTGTTAATTTATTGAACTGCGCCAATGGCGCGGTTACCGCCAAAGCGTGTCTGATATCGAACTCAGCCAACGGCGGGGTTAACTTGACCTGATCGATCAATGTGATAATCTGGCTTGGCTTAAGTTTTATGCGTTGACACTGGCGGCCCTGCAAGGCCGCTTTTGTTTTATGTGGCATACCTCACCTCACACCGTTTGAGTTTGACGAACTGATGCCAGGTAAGCGTCTAGATCTGACTTGTGGTAAATAACCTTCTTTTTCCCCACTTTATAGAACGGGATCGACACGCGACCAGAACTGGCCCAATTAGCAAGGGTTTGAGGGCTAACGCCTAATTCGGCGGCAGCTTCTTTGCGGGTAAGTTTAATTTCTGTTGGTTCAATTAGTTTCATAAGTATCACCGTGTAATGTTGGTTATCAACGGGGATAAATATGGGGCTAAAAGTTGGAGTATTTCAGACCATTACCCGGATAACTGAACATGATATCCGGGTAATGACTTCCTATAACCGGGTGTAACACATCCAGTACCCAGCTACTGGGGGAGAACTAATTTAAAGTCAGTATATTTCTTTGGCTTAGGTGGTTTCGCTCCTGATGACTTAACCCACTTCAATAATGAGTTGGGGCTGACTTTACCATCATAGTGAATTACCAGTGCCTGATGTAATCTAGTCTGGCTGGCTCCGGGATGTTTTTTCCATGTATCTAAAATCACAGACATCACTTCATCATAATATTTATTTCTTGGCTTAGATGCTCTCTCTCTTTGAGACTCAGAAATAACCTCATTCTTTGCCAGCGCGGATAGGATATCTTTATGTTCTAGAATGCCGAGGTTTGAATCAATAAACTTTCTAATGTTAAATGAAAGCTCTTTAAACCCTAAAATCTCAAGAATAAAAGCACCAGTGTAAAGATCTCCATACTCATCACGTTTGAAGTTTTCAGCAACCTCCTTGGCCATTTTATATTTATAATCTATAGATTTATCGCTAAAATCATGAATATTAAACACATCAAAAAAACTGACATGCGAAATTTTATTGGACTCGTAATTTATCTCATTAATAAAATCATCTAGTGACTTATCACTTTCCATTATTTACCACCAATTCTTTACTTGCGATATCAAATAATAAGCGCCGTTTATCTTCATCACTCATATTCGCCAATGCAGCCAATAAACGAGCATTCATACCGTCAACTTTCTCCACCAGCCCCGCATTCTCCAGAATAGCCCGCTCTACCTTCCTGGCTGGTTCCTGTAGCTCATCAGCACCGAAATGCAGATACCCCTGGGTCACGTCTGCACTGCGTACAGTGCGGTGATTCATTAAGCGCTTGAGAATGTAGGAGCCAACCCCGGCCAATTCAGCCACTGTGCCATATGTGCGCCTGGCGTCGTGACACTTGAACTCGATGGGTATCAATCCATCTGGGTTAGCATCCGGCACTGTAGCGGCCACAATACGGGCTATGACCCGACGAGGCTCTTTAACAATGCCTTTTCTGCCATTAAATACGATGGTTTGCGCATCATTTTTCAATCTTAGGCGGCGGCGGAATATTGCCAGCAGGGTATCAGTGATCGGCAGCTCTAGCGGATCACCGTTCTTAGTGGTATCAATCCAGAAATAGCGACCACCGATATTCACCCTATCCCATTCCAAGCCGAATACCTCAGCACGGCGTAGGCCGGTAAATAAGGCCATATCCAGGGCATCACATATCGACACTGAAACATCATCCCTGACGGCGGCGGATTCCTGCCTTACTTGTTCAACAGCTTTCAACCACCGGCCAAGATCATTTGTCCTGATCCGCTCGGTCTTTCTGGTGGTACCGTGCCATTGTCGTTTTGTGCTTAGAACCATTGTCGGCGGATCAGGTAATAGCGTTTTTCCTTCCTCATCTCGGTAATGGTCATAAGCAAACCGATAAACAGCCCGGAGTGCGCGCGCCCACAAATCAGCCTGAGCTTTGCTTCCCGTTCCTACCCCGGCGCGGAGCAGTGACTTATCGCGACCAAACCAAACAGCCCCTTCGGTTACCGCCTTATGGCGAGCTTCAACACGATCCCGGCTGATATTCGCCATCGGCTGGTTCAACCAGTCACCGGAGAAGTTACCCAAGATGGAGCGGTACTGCTTTGCAGTGACAGGTTTCAGCCGGTGAGCCCGATTATCAATGTAGGTTTCCAGAGCCTCTGTCAGGGTTACTAGGCTCATTGCGTGTATGCGGCGTACATCATTTGGATTCTTGCCAGTGGTCGCTACATCCCCCAGCAGGTCTAAGGCTTTCGCCCTGGCGTTCTCGATGCTGAGATCGGGGAAACGCCCCAGCGTGGCCCGGATGAATTTCCCGTTGCGTTTGCGGGAGATGCAGAAGCTCTTCACACCTGAAGCGCCTACACGCAGTATCAGGCCATTCACAACGGCATCCCGGAACTCCAGACGACCACCAGCAGGATCTGGCTCCAGGGCTATAATGCTGGCTTTGGTAAACTTGAACGGCTTCACAATACGGTATCCCCAAAAAATCGCTTGGTCGCTCTGGGATACTTATGGGATACCTCAGAGCGGTATTTACGAGTATCAATGGGTATTTATACAGTGTCAAGCGTTAAGCTAAATACATGAAAAATAACGAAAGGTAATCATAGGTAAGTCATTAATTTGACACTCATAATCGCTTGGTCACTGGTTCAAGTCCAGTAGGGGCCACCAAATTTTAGATTTAAAATCATACGATTAAGCCACTTCTTGCGAAGTGGCTTTTTTGTTTGCTTGATGTAAATGGCCACAAAATGGCGATGCGTTTTCTTTCTACAGTTTCCTTCCAAGCCATAAGCAATAGCAACCAGCTCACCGTGTGGGGGGCATGCTTCCTCCGAGTAATCCATCAGGCCAAAAGCTTTAAAATTATCAGGCGACGATGCCAACCATTACCTTCTGATATACTGAAAATAAATAATTGAGGAAAACAGGAATACATGTTGAATTCCGATTAAATACTGATAGGGTGTTTATAATTTTTAAAAAACATCAGTACATGAGGAACGGGCATGGTAGCACTAAGAGATATGACAGATGATGAGTTTAAGTCATACCGACTGATTTTCATTGATGAATATGCCACAGATTTGACTGCCTCACGAAACTACTTAATCGAAGAAGCAAAAAAAAGGGCCTCCGAAGCGATAGATGTAGTTTTCTCTCAAGGGATAAACCAACCTCAAAGTAAATTATTCTCCATTATCTCTTCGAATGAAGAAAATACAGCACTCGGATATTTATGGGTGGAAATATCAAAAAAATCCGCCTGGATTTCAGACTTTTGGGTAAAACCGGAATGGCGCGAGAGAGGCATTGGTCGCGCTGCCCTTGCTGAAATGGAGGTGGTACTGGCAAGGTTGGGTGTAAACGAAATTGGGTTAAGAGTGGCCCCGAACAATCCATCAGCCAGGAGTTTGTACGAAAAGTGTGGTTTCCAACTGACTGGGTTTAATATGCACCGTGCATTATGAGGAAAAATAGCACATAACCAGATCATCAAGTACCGTAAGAATAGTATTGCATACCGTGCTTTGCGATATACCTACATTCTAATGATCAAGGGACAATCGTGCAGATAATAAATGCATTATTACCTCATCATTTTGAGCGTCTATCCGCAAGCACGTGTTTTGCCGTTACGTGTAAGGAAATTGATTGGTTTAATTGCGCAAGATCTGGCTGCCAACAACTCATGATTTTGAAGGATCGCGCTGGCGATGTGAACACCAATTTTAGAAACCTTCTACACTCTACTGAGGCTAAGATCTTCCCATCTTTTTAGCGATAGAAAGGAAGAAAACCTATCAAACATTTGCGGACTCAGAGACGCGAGAGGGTAATACCGATGGCAAATGCACTCAAAAAAACATTCTGGATCGCCTGTATCGCAGGTCTCTTACCTTCATTATCCAATGCTCAATCGTCAATGACCATCTTTGAGGATGTACGGATCTTTGACGGTACCACCTTGACGGCCAAGATGAATGTGGCTGTTGAAGGCAATAAAATTACGCAAATCTCTTCCCAACCGATCACTGCAACGGCCGATGCAGTACATATCGCTGGCAATGGTCAAACACTGATGCCAGGCCTTATCGATGCTCACTGGCACACCTTTATGGTTCGACCTACCATGGCCCAGGCATCACTGGCCCCGTTAACGTTTATTACTTTGCTGGCCGGTGCTGAGGCAGAGTCAACGCTGCTGCGTGGATTTACCAGCGTGCGTGATTTGGGGGGACCGGCGTTCGGCTTAAAACTCGCGATTGATAATGGCGTCATCAAAGGGCCACGCATCTGGCCATCGGGGGCAATGATTTCGCAAACGGGTGGTCATGGTGATTTTCGTATGCTTTCAGAGATACCCTCAACTCCTGATCAATTGAGCTATCCGGAGCGCGTTGGCATATCTGCGATAGCGGATTCACCCGATGAGGTTCGCAAGCGCACCAGAGAACAGTTATTGCAAGGGGCCAGCCAGATCAAACTGACTGGAGGCGGTGGAGTTTCTTCCCCCTATGGCCCGTTAGATACGGTGCAGCTCAGCGTGGATGAAATTCATGCCGCAGTCGAGGCCGCTGCGAATTGGGGCACCTATGTAACAGTTCATGCGTATACCCCAGAGGCCATTCGCAATGCCATCAAGGCCGGGGCAAAAGTGATTGAACATGGCCAACTGGCCGATGATGCCACGGCAAAATTGATGGCAGAAAGCGGAACATGGTGGAGTCTGCAACCCTTTTTGGCTGACGAAAATGCCAACCAGCTACCCGATGCGGCCGGCCAGGCCAGAGCAGCACAGGTGTTTGCCGGAACGGATAATGCCTATCGTCTGGCGAAAAAATACGGCGTGAAAGTTGCCTTCGGTACCGACATTCTATTTGATGCCAATCTGGCTGCCCGACAAGGCTCACAGCTTTCGACCATGACACGCTGGTACACCCCAGCCGAAGTGCTCAAAATGGCAACCGCAGATAATGCACAACTGTTGGCACTCTCAGATCGGCGCAATCCCTATCCAGGAAAACTGGGTGTGGTCGAAGTCGGTGCCTTAGCCGATTTATTGCTGGTTAACGGCGATCCGATCGCTGATATCGGCCTACTGGCCGATCCTGGTAAAAACCTGACGGTCATTATGAAAGACGGCCAGATAGTCAAAAACAAGCTGGCGTCGCAGTAAAGGCACGGGCGGTTATATAAATCACCAAGGGGCAACGCAAACCGCGTCACCCCTTGTCTTTCATCTCACCAACCAGCAATCACTCAGCTTATTGCGGCTTCTGCTGCACCTCTTTCCACAGCTTCAACGCCAATAGCACCAAGCCGCCCGCCCCCAGCACCAGCAGGAGCCAAAGCAGGCCCTTCTTCCACATGCTGGCCTCTTCTGCGGCATCTACCGCGCTCAAGCGTTCGGTGCCACCCAGCGTGACCTGGGATTGCAACCCGGCTTCTGGCAACGCATCGGCATCCACCGTTTTACGCAATTCGGCCGGGATCAGACTATCCAAAGGGATCGCCTGAGGCTGTGCCGCTTTATTGCCCCACGTCAGCAGGAATGGCGAGCTTCCCTGGGCGTTGAATATCAAGGTTTGGCTATCACGCTGTGCCGAGACTTCTGGCAGCGAATCGCCCCATTGCTGGTTGATACCTTTCAAGCGGATACCTTGAACCAACAAGCCATTCAGTGGGATGGGTTCAGCGTTACGCCCATTCACCGAGAACACCACCTGCTTGGTCAGCGGGTGCCAGGTATCATTCGCCGCGCTGCGGTAATCGATTTCCAGTGGTAATACCGTATTCTCCTGCGTTGGGCGAATGCTGATATTGTTCAAGGGCTGAGGATTCGGCCAGCTATATTCAGCTTCGCTGGGTGAAATAGCTTTTTGCTTGAAGGTCAGACCGATCCTCTGCTGCTGGGTGTATCGGGAAGACACCATCCCCTGCGCAGACTGGAGTTTCAGATCAGGGGCCGTTTTGGCATCGTTGAATACCAACAGTAGATAACGAGGCTTGGAATAATCGTCAACATCGATGGTATCCAACAACACCCGATCGCTGCCGGAGGCCAGATCCATCAAAGGTACATCCTCGGCGCTAGTCGACCAGTCTTTTAGATCGCTGCTATGGAACAGGCTAACGCGGGTCTGCCAATTATCCGGCAGCCGGTCCCAAACTAGTTTCAACTGGGTCAGGCGGGGATAGTTGCCCTCATGCTGCGGGATTTCCAGCAGATAGGTTTTACCCATTGGCTTGTCGCTATCTACCGGCAAGGTCACTTCGACACCACCAGCGGATTTTAACGAAATGACCTGCTGCTCCTGATTGGTGACCTTTTTGCCATTCATCGGGAACATGCGCAGAGGGAAAGTCTGGCTATTCTCCTGGGTAGTGACATTCGCGGTCAGCGCAAAAGGTACGGCCTGCCCTTGATTGTTGAACACCCGCACATCGCGCATATCCGGCCAAACGCTCTCGGTATACACCGCCTCAGGTAGTTCAATACGGAAAAACGGTTCGTTGACTTCAGTGGCTAACGTCATACCGTAGGCAAAATCTTGCGGTTTCTCTGCCATCGATTCCGCATTGACCGCGCCGGCCAGACAAAGCGAGCCCAGCAGCAACCAGTTATTCAGTTTTACTTTCATACATTCCCTCGTTCGCTTGCCACAGTTGGCTCCTTACCGCGCACCGCTTTGGGTGGCAATGGGGAAAAATATCCCACGATCAACACCAGTATCGCCACGCCGATAAACGAGATGGCCCGAGCCAGCCCGCCACCTCTGGCGCTATCAACCAGTATCAGCTTAACAATGACGATACCTAGCAATGCCGCGCCGCCAAACCACACCTCACGCTGTCCACGGCGGGTTGACCACACCATGACGATCAGTGCTATCAGCATCCACAGTAAAGCGAAGGTCGTCTGCACCAGACGTGAACCCCAGAGCGTATCGGCCCGCCAGGCAATATCGGCGTAATAAGACAGCGCCCGGAGGATTAACCCGTTGCCCCACCAGAACAGGACGGCAAGGGTAAATAACGGTAACGCCTGTTTCAGTAATGCGGCAAATTGCGGGTATTCCCGCCGGGCAAACAGCCCCAGAGTCACCAGGGCCAACAGTGCAAAACCAGCGCCCTCTTCCAACGGGTTCAACAGCGGCAAATAACGCCAGCCGATGCTGACACCATCAAACACGTTGCCTACCAGCAACAGCAACAGAGCCAACACGGCCAATGGGGCCATGGCAATCGCACCATACAGCTGACGATGCTCGGCGAACGGCCAGTATCCTTTACGCAGCGCGCCATGCGTAGCCAAAATGATCAGGGAGAGGAAGCCCATTTGCAGGCCCAGTCGCCACTCATCCATGCCCCACGGCAAGCGCATCGTGCGCCAGAAGACTTCATAACCCAGCGCAAACACCACCATCCAGAACAGCGAGAGGTGTAATCCTTGCTGCAAGCGCAGTAACGGCAGGGAGCTCGCTTCGCGCTTGAGCAGCCAGTACGCCACAGGCAAGGCCAGCAACCAGACCAGGTTCGGCCAACCGAAGTACCATAAAGAACCCATATCGGCCAGTTGGAATAACAGCAAGGCCAGCATGCCCGGCCATAGCAGCCAAATGCTATAACGCAGTTCGAGCCAGGCCAGCCGTTGTGCCACCCAACGCCACAGCACGACGGATAGCGTCAACAAGGCCAGTGCCAGGAAGGCCCCTTGGCCATCGCGAAGCGGCAATCTGCCGGCAAAACCAAGTAGGCAGACCAACCAGAGCAGGATCCCGCCAGCCAGCAGGCCACGGCTGACAACCTGCCGGAATGCAGCATCGGCCACGATTTCGCGCCAGAGGAATGCTGCCGCAAGCCAGGTTAATGCCAACACGGCAAACACCAAGGTGAAGGAAAGCGTCGTCATGCCCGCGCCAAGGGCTACCAAGGCGGAAGCCAAGGCTAGTACCAGCAAGCCAGAACCGCTGAGGCTCATGCGGATTTGTTGTTGCTGACGACCAAGCCAAAGAATGCCCAGCCCTTCCAGCGCCCAGGCCATTGAGGTCCACTCTGCGGACAGCGCCAGAGGGATCGCCAACGTAGTGAACACTCCGCCCAGTGCCAAGCCGGAAACCGCCAACATGCGGCCCAGAGAGGGGTAACGCTTCAAGGCAGCCCAGGCAAGTAACAGGTAAGCCAAACCGAAACCCAGCGCCGAAAACGCTGGGCCAAATTCCCACTGGCGGGTGATCAGATACTGCATACCAAAACCGATTAACGGTGGGCCAAACAGGAGCGCACCATCGATGATCTTCTCACCAGGCAGTTGCGCACGTAACGTCAGGGCCAGACAGAGCACACCAAAAATCACGATGTTGGCAATCAGGAACAGCTGGCAACCCAGGTAGTATTCCGGTAGGTAGTTGTTTACCCCCCATAGCCCGGCAACGCCAAAGGAAAAGACAAAACCCAACAGGTTAAGTGGCCGCCACGGCTGCCAGACGCTGATCGCCAGAATGCCCAGCGAAAGCAGCAGGTAATAGGAGAACAGAGCGATATAACTGCCACCACCGGTAGAAAGCAGCAGCGGTGAAAGATAGCCGCCAATGCTGGCAAGCATCGCCAGGCTGAGGGCACGTTGCAATACGGCCAGCCCCACGCTGGCGGCGCAGATCACCAGCATCAGGCCAAATGCCAACATATGTGGCAACAGCTGATAAAGCCGGAAGGCACCAAACACGGTGATATAGAGCGCGCCGACCGCTCCCCCTTGCAGGATCAGGGCATACATCGTCTGCTTAACACGCAGCCGCCAGCCAAACCACAGCAAAACCCCACTCGCCACTGCCGCACCCATTAGCCTGAACTCAATAGGCAACATGTCGCGTTCGACGGTGTATTTCATCAGGTAGGCCAAGCCGAAGAACAGTAACAACACCCCCAGCTTCGCCAGTGGGTTGCCTTGCATAAACCAGCTAACCAGCCCGCTGAGCAGGTCGTTTTTCGGTTCTTTTGGTTTATCAATAACAGGCTTGGCCACCGGTGGCCGAGGGAGGGTGGCTGCTGGTACGGCAGGCTGCAAGGGAACTGTAACCGATGGAGGTACAGCGATGTCAGCAACGGGTTTAACGGCAGACTGTTGTGCCGCATGTGCCGCAAAGTCATGCGTTTGCTTCGCCACCACTGGTTGCACCACGGGCTCAGGCGTCGGCGTCGGCCGCGATCTCCCGGTTTCAACGAACCGCAGGTCATCCACCTGTTTTTGCAACTGGGTGATGGTGAGTGTGAGTTGTGCAATCTCTCGCTGGTTGCGATTGCCACGGCCGAGCGATATCACCACCGCAATGGGTAATACCACCAGACACAACAACAACGCCAGACCCGCGATAAACAACAATCCGTCCATGGTGCAGCCTTTAGCTCATTTATCGTGGCATCAGTCTTACACCAAAACATAACCGCCGACAATGGATTGATACAGTAGGCCCGGCTCAGGCTGATAAAATACCGTTAGCTTGGCGGCTGTTCTGTGATTGACTCAGGCTGGTTTTTTCTGAGCCGTGGATACTTCCAGAGCCAGCGCCCGCTGACCATACGCCAGTAGAAGAAGACGCCACGTACGGCCCAGTCCATAAACATCCCCATCCAGACACCCACCACGCCCATACCCAGCACGATGCCCAGGAAATAACCGGCGACGACCCGGCAGCCCCACATGCCCAGCATCGTCACCCACATGGCAAAACGAACATCGCGTGCGCCCTTCAACCCGGCAGGTAACACCCAGGACGCGGCCCAGATCGGCATAAACGCGGCGTTAAGCCAAATCAGGATTTTGATGACTTCTTTAACGTCGTCTTCCTGGGTATAAAACGAGGCAAACAGCCCGGCAAAGGGAGCGGTTCCCCAGGCAATCGCCGTCAGGCCAATCGTTGCCAGCCAGAAGATATGCTTCATCTGCCGCTCAGCCTGGGCAATCTGCCCTTTCCCCAGACGCCTGCCGACAATAATGGTCGATGCAGAGCCCAAAGCATTGCCTGGCAGGTTAATCAATGCCGCAATAGAGAAAGCGATAAAGTTCCCGGCGATGACGTTGGTGCCCATGCCAGCCACGAACATCTGTGTCAGCAGTTTACCGGCGTTGAACAGCACCGATTCGATGCTGGCTGGGATACCAATCCCTAACACCTCACGCAGGATGCTGCCGTTGAGCGGCGTAAAATAGCTTTTGAGCGTAATACGCAGCGCCGGATTAAAGCCCACCGCCAGCACAGCAATAATAGCGATCGCACCAATATAGCGGGCAATGGTCAGCCCCAGGCCTGCACCGACAAAACCCAGCCCACCCCAGCCCAAAGCACCATAAATCAGTATGCTGCTGATGATGATATTGAGGATATTCATGCCACCGTTGATCAGCAGAGGGATCTTGGTATTGCCAGCCCCACGCAGCGCACCGCTACCAATCAGGGCGATTGCGGCTGCCGGGTAGCTCCAGACGGTAGTTTGCAGATAAGAGAGCGCCAGCGCTTTTACCTCAGGCGTGGCTTCGCCGGCGATCACATTAATGATCTGCTCCCCGGCCAGATGGATGCCGATCGCCAGCCCCAATGCCAACACGGTCATTAACACCAGCGACTGGCGGGCCGCCGCCCGCGCCCGCTTGCGATCGCGGGTGCCAAGGCTAAAGGCCACCACGACCGTTGTCCCCAGATCCACCGCCGCGAAAAAGGCCATGATGACCATATTGAAGCTGTCAGCCAGACCGACACCGGCCATCGACTCTTTGCCGAGCCAGCTTACCAGGAAAGTGCTGAGCACCCCCATCAGCAACACGCAGGTGTTCTCTAGAAAGATCGGTACCGCCAGTGGCGTGACCTCACGCCAAAAAAGCACGCGATAGCTTTTTCGCTTGGCATACCAATGCGTCTTGACAACGCGTTGGCGCAGTAGCCCGTTTAGGTTCAAGGTTGGCCTGCAGAAAGGAAGTGAAACGTCGTTTCAAATGATGGTTGATTAACTCTTATTCTGCAAGGTTTTCTTGCCAATCAAATCAACACAATGGCAACAAAGTGTTTATCGATCCGCTCGGCAAAACCCCACATTTGTCATTCCATTCTCCCCCCTGCTCCGGTACTATCGCGATAAGCTGTATAAAAAAACAGGTAAAAATATGCAACCCTTACTGCTGCAATCTACCAGGATCGCGCGCGATCAATTCCGTGGTGAAACCATCACCAACGGCAAGTTCCTCAACTGTGATTTCTCCGGCACCGACCTCACCGATAGCCAGTTTATCGGCTGCGTTTTCTACGATGAAGAAACCCAGCTTGGCTGCAACTTCAGCCGGGCGACATTGAAGGACGCCAGCTTTAAAAGTTGCGATCTGTCGCTGGCCGATTTCAGAAATACCCAGGCCCTCGGCCTGGAAATCCGCGAATGCAAAGCACAGGGGGCTGATTTTCGGGGTGCCAGCTTTATGAACATGATTTCGCAACGCAGCTATTTTTGCAGCGCCTTCATCATCAAAAGCAATCTGAGCTACAGCAACTTCTCCAAGGTAGTATTGGAGAAATGTGAACTGTGGGAGAACCGCTGGAGTGGCGCTAACGTGCTGGGTGCCAGCTTTATTGGCTCCGATCTGTCCGGCGGGGAGTTCCATCAGTTTGACTGGCGGGCCGCCACCTTCAACCACTGTAATCTGACCGGCGCAGAGTTGGGGGACATGAATATCTGCCAGGTAGATCTGGAGGGCGTACAGTTGGATAGCCAACAGATCGTTGGGTTAATCGATCGGTTGGGGATAATCCTGGTCAGCGACTCCTGATTGCCAGCCATCATCACTGTGCCTAATACGCAATTACGATTAATCATCGGCCATCGCCTTGATTTTATTGTGTTGCTCGCCAATGATTGGCAATACCCTTCTCATACTCAAGGATCCGTATGACCTCACCAGCGACCATTCTCTACACTGACGCCGACTTTTTCAGCCCGTATGCCATGTCAGCCTTCGTTGCACTCACAGAGAAAGGCATGCCGTTTACCATCAAGCCGGTGGATCTCTCACTGGGGGAACAGCAAAGTCAGGCTTACGGCAGCTTATCGTTAACGCTCCGAGTACCGACATTGGTGATAGGAGGCTTCCAGCTTTCCGAGTCCTCGGCCATTGAGGAATATTTGGAAGAGCTTCACCCCGCTCATCCGCTCTATCCGCGTGATATTAAACAACGCGCCAAAGCCCGTGAGATCCAGGCTTGGCTACGTAGCGATCTGTTGCCGCTGCGGGCCGAACGCCCAACGGAGGTGATTTTTAGTGCCGGTAAATTTGCCCCACTGAGTGCAGACGCCCAACGGGCAGCCAAAAAGCTGCTGACTGCGGTGGAAAAGTTGCTGAGCCACGGTCAGGATCATCTGTTCCAGGAGTGGTGCATCGCCGATACCGATCTGGCCTTGATGCTTAACCGGCTGGTCATGCACGGCGATCCGGTGCCGGAGAATATTCGCCACTATGCACAAAAACAGTGGCAACGCCCTTCGGTGCAGGCATGGTTGGCATTACCAGAGAAAATGCGCGGTTAAAAAAACCGGCGGCCACGACGCCGCCGTTCTCAACGGTGAGAAACATCACTTCTTGCTCGGAGGAAACGCTCCCCGCCAGCACAGGCCGCCGGAGAGCGTTCAGGTCTTGAGGGTTAATAGCTCACATCAATGCACAGATATTTCATTTCCAGATACTCTTCGATCCCATAGCGCGACCCTTCACGCCCCAGTCCCGACTGTTTGATACCGCCGAAAGGCGCCACCTCGTTGGAGATCAAACCGGTATTGATGCCCACCATGCCGTATTCCAACGCTTCTGGCACCCGCCACTGACGCGCCGCATTTTGGGTAAACAGATAGGCTGCCAGGCCAAACTCGGTATCGTTGGCCATCGCGATGGCTTCCGCTTCGTCATGGAAACGGAACAGCGGTGCGACCGGGCCGAAGGTCTCTTCTTTGGCAAAGCGCATTTGTTGAGTCACCCCGGTAACCACCGTCGGTTGGAAGAAGGTACGGCCCAGCGCATGCGGTTGCCCACCGGTGGCGATTTGCGCCCCTTTAATCAGCGCATCATCAATGTGGCTCTGTACCTTCTCTATCGCGGCCTCATCGATCAGCGGCCCCTGAGTGGTCCCTTCCTGGGTGCCATCACCGACCTTCAACTGTTCAACGGCGGCCACCAGCTTATCAACCAGGCGATCGTAGATACCGTCCTGCACGTAGATGCGGTTGGCACAAACGCAAGTCTGGCCGCTGTTGCGGAATTTGGAGGCCATGATCCCGGCAACAGCCGCGTCCAGATTGGCATCGTCAAACACGATCACCGGCGCGTTACCGCCCAGTTCCAGCGAAAGCTTCTTAATGGTTGGCGCACATTGGGCCATCAGGATCCGCCCAACTTCGGTCGATCCGGTAAAGCTCAGCTTGCGTACTACCGGGCTGTCGCACAGCACTTTACCGACCTGTGCCGCCTCGCCGGTCACTACTTGCAGTACACCAGCGGGAATACCGGCATCCTGCGCCAGTTTGGCCAGAGCCAATGCCGTCAGTGGCGTCTGCTCTGCCGGTTTGACGATCATGGTGCAACCTGCAGCCAGCGCGGGAGCGGCCTTACGGGTGATCATCGCCGCCGGGAAGTTCCATGGCGTGATCGCCGCACAGACACCGATCGGCTGCTTCACCACTACCAGGCGCTGTGAAGCCTGCGGTGCCTGTAACACGGCACCATCGACACGTTTGGCCTCTTCGGCAAACCAGGTAATAAACGAGGCGGCGTAGGCTACTTCGCCACGCGCTTCCGCCAGCGATTTACCCTGCTCGGCGGTCATCAACTGCGCCAGATCTTCCTGGGCCGCCATGATCTTATCGGCCCAGGCAAGTAACAACACGGAACGTTGCTTGGCGGTTTGTTGCTTCCAGCCGATTTGTGCTTGCTGCGCAGCGTTAATCGCCTGCTGGGTCTCTTCTGCACTAACCAAAGGCACCGTTGTCAGCTCAACACCGTTGGCCGGATTGATCACGGCCTCACGTTTACCGCTACGGGCATCGCACCACTCACCGTTAATCAGGCATTGGCTACGCAGCAGATCGGGGTTTTGCAGTTTCATGGGTATTGCTCCTTATTGGGCCAACGCGCGGGAAAGGATTGCCAGCGCCTGGTTAAACTGGGCATCAGGAATGGTCAGCGGGTACAGGAAACGGATCACGTTACCGTTCACCCCACAACTGAGCAACAACAGTCCTTCTTCCTGGGCTTTTTGCTGTACCTGACGGGTAAACTCCGACGACGGTTTGCCAGTTGCCGGGTCGTTAAACTCTACTGCTACCATGGAACCCAGCGCGCGAATATCGACAATCGCCGGGCAGTGGCTGCGTGCCTGTTGCAACACTTCCACCAAATGTTGCCCCAAACGCTGTGAGCGCTGGCACAGTTGTTCTTCTTCAATCACATCCAGTACCGCCAGCGCGGCGGCAACGGCTAATGGGTTACCGGCGTAAGTACCACCAAGGCCACCAGGAGCCGGAGCATCCATCACTTCAGCACGGCCCGCCACGGCAGACAACGGCATGCCACCGGCCAGGCTTTTCGCCATGGTGATCAGGTCCGGCTTCACCGTATAGTGATCCATTGCAAACAGCTTGCCGGTTCGGGCAAAGCCGGTCTGTACTTCATCGGCAATCAGCAGGATGCCATGTTGGTCGCACAGCGAACGCAGCGCCTGCATGAACTCTGCTGGGGCAACGTTAAAGCCCCCTTCACCCTGTACCGGCTCCAGCACTATCGCGGCAACCTGCTTGGGATCGATATCGGCCTTAAAGATGCGCTCCAGGCTGTTCATGGCATCTTCGGTGCTGACGCCATACAGCGCATTCGGATATTGGCCGTGGTACACCGAACCAGGGAACGGGCCAAAGCCCAGCTTGTAAGGGGCCACTTTACCGGTCAACGCCATGGTCATGTAAGTACGGCCATGGAAACCGCCGCCGAAGGTGATCAAACCTGGGCGCCCGGTATAAGCGCGGGCAATCTTCACCGCGTTCTCTACCGCTTCTGCGCCAGTGGTGAAGAAGGCGGTTTTACAGTCACCTTCGATCGGCGCACGCTGGTTGATGCGTTCTGCCAGCGAGATATAGCTTTCATAGGGGACAATCTGGTAAGCCGTATGGGTAAACGCCTGAAGCTGTTTCTCTATCGCGGCGATCACTTTGGGATGGCGATGGCCGGTATTGAGCACAGCAATGCCCGAGGCGAAGTCGATCACCTCATTGCCTTCCACATCCCACAAGGTGGCATTCTCTGCACGTTCGGCGTAAAAACCACACATCACGCCAATCCCTCTTGGGGTAGCGGCCAGACGACGTTGATTCAGTTCTGCGTTTTTCATGCTGTTCTCTCCGGGCGGGACCAGTTGTCGGTTTTGTTCACAAACGTGAAACATTACGTGTATTTACACCTGATGTGGCCCTATAATCGAGTGCCAGTTACGATTAATTGAGGGATCCAATTGCGCTCATTAAGTGGTGACCTGCTGCTGCAACGCCTCGGCGAGCAGCCCGATGATAAACTGCACAAGCGGTTATACAATGCCATTCGTACCAGTATTCTGGACGGCAGCCTCCCCCCTTCCAGCCGCCTGTTGGCATCACGCGATCTGGCGCATGAGTTGGGTCTCTCACGTAATACGGTTTTAACCGTTTATGAACAATTGCTGGCGGAAGGATATGTGTTTTCACGCCAGGGAAGTGGAACCTTCGTCGCAGAAACGGTACCCGATAGCTGCTTGTCCACCACCAGCCAGCCGATAAGCGGCAACGGCGAACCGCGGCGGGCCGAGCTGTCGCAACGTGGTACCACGCTACTGCAACACGCCAGCGCCAGTCCCAAACAGTGGGGAGCCTTTATCCCCGGCGTTCCCGACGTGAATGCTTTCCCGCATCATATCTTCAGCAAACTCCAGGCTCGTATCAGCCGCCGCCCGACCTCGCAACGTTTAACCTACAGCAATCAGGGCGGTAGCCCAGAGTTGCGGCATGCGTTGGTGGACTACCTGCGGGTATCGCGCTCGGTACGTTGCTCGCCGGAACAGATCCTGATTACCGAAGGCATTCATCAGGCGATCGATCTGGTCACCCGTATGTTGTGCAATCCGGGCGATGACGCCTGGATCGAGGAGCCCGGTTATTGGGGGATCCGCAATATCCTGCGCATGAACGACGTCAATATCTGCCCATGGGCGGTAGATGAAGCCGGGATGGTGCCACCAGAGCAACCGGCGGCATTGCCACGGCTGATTTTTGTCACTCCCTCACACCAATACCCGTTGGGATCGGTAATGAGCCTGGCACGGCGGCAACGGCTGTTGGCCTTGGCCCGTGCCGCTGGCGGTTGGATTGTGGAGGATGATTATGACAGTGAATTCCGCTTCTCTGGCCAGCCGATCCCCGCCTTGCAGGGGCTAGAAGCCGATGCGCCAGTGATCTACATCGGCACCTTCAGCAAAACGCTCTACCCGGCCCTGCGGTTGGGCTATGTGGTGTTGCCCAAGCCACTGGTGGACGAGTTGAAAACGGCTCACGCCGAGCTTTATCGTGGTGGCCATCTGATCATTCAGGCCGCGCTGGCGCAGTTTATTCAGGAAGGTCACTATACGGCGCACATTCGGCGCATGCGGTTGCTGTATGCCAAACGCCGCGGGTTCCTCACCGCATTAATTGAACAGCATCTGGGTAAGCAGGCATTAAGCGAGTTCAACAGCAACGCCGGGCTGCACCTGGTGCTCAACCTGCCGGATGATGCCGATGATGTCGCCATCGCCGCTGCGGCCAATGAACGTGGGGTGTTGGTGCGGGCGTTATCGCGTTACTACATGCTGCCCAACGCGCGGCGCGGGCTATTGATGGGCTTTGCCTGCGTGCCCGAGGAGCAGATGGCAGCGGCGTTTAATGTGTTGTTGGAATGTATTGTGGCCCCCTCACCCTAACCCTCTCCCACAGGGAGAGGGTTAGGGTGAGGGGGCCACAAATTGACTTCCGTGCTTGACCCCAGCCCCCTCACCCCAACCCTCTCCTTTTTGGGGAGAGGGTTGGGGTGAGGGGGCTGCGAACTCATCAATCCAGCAGATGAGAAATATCATCCTGGGTGGCCGGTGGATCCTGACGCATCCCCTTGGTCAGCCACAGCAGATAAATAAAGCCGACAAACATCCAGGCAAAGCCCACCTTCAGCGCTTCAGGATCCAGGTTGAACCACAGCCACACCGACATGCCAAAACCAATCAGCGGCAGCAGACCGTATTTGAACATCGCGTTCAGCCCACGGCGTTTCTGGTTAATCAGGAAATGTTTGATCACGCTGAGGTTAACGAAGGTGAACGCCCCCAGTGCGCCAAAGCTGATCATCGATACCACCATGCTCAAATCCATCCACAACGCCAGCAGAGAGATGATGGCGACAAACACAATCGCGCGCCACGGGGTGCGGAAACGCGGATGGAGGTGGAAGAACACTTTGCGCGGCAGCACGCCCTCACGCCCCATGGCGTAGAAGATACGTGAGACGCCAGTTTGTGCCGACATGGAAGAGGCATATACCCCGGTGAGGTAAGTGGCCATAAAGAAGTTGTACATCCACTTGCCGCCCACGTGCTCGGAGATAATCAGGCTGGCTGTGTCCTGATGCGGGATCAGCGCTTGCCAATCGGGATAGGCCAGATGCGCCGCGTAGGAGACGGCAACAAAGATGGCACCGGCACAGATCACGGTGATCAGGATCGCGCGCGGCAGCGTGCGCTTGGCGTCAGCGGCCTCTTCGGCCATGGTTGCAATGGCGTCAAAACCCAGGAAGGCCAGACATAGCACCGCAGCCCCGGCGATCAAGCCAGAAAAGTCACCGGCATCCACCAGCAGCGGTTTCATCATTGATGCCGGGCTAAGATCGGCCTCGCTGAACGCCAAGACGATAAACAGTACGATAAATACCATCTGCAAGGCGATCAGCGTGAAGTTCACCGAGCTCAGCAGGCGCACCCCGAGAATATTCAGCGCGCTGACGCTGGCGATGGAACCAAGAATAAACACGTAAGCAGGGATCGACGGGAATGCCTCGTGCAAGAAGATACCTAAAACCAGATAGTTAAGCATCGGCAGGAACAGATAATCGAGGATCTGCGCCCAACCTACCAGGAAACCGGTTTTCCCCCCAAAGCTGCGCTGTACGTACGAATAGGCCGAACCTGCCAGCGGCATGGCGTTGGTCATCCGGCAATAGCTCAGGGCGGTAAACAGGATGGTCACGATGGTAACCAGATAAGCGATGGGCAAGTGGCCCTTGCTTAACACGGTAACCTGACCGTAGGTGGTAAATACGCCCAGTGGCACCATATAGGCAAGGCCAAACGCGACCAGGGCGGGGGTTTTAAGAACTCGTTGCAACCGAATATTTTGCGGCATTACCGTATCATCTCCTGGCACAGCTCAGCGCTATTTAGGGCCAATCCCAATAGGCTATTTTATTCGCTGCGGACAAAAACAAGGGGACGGATTCTGGCACAAGAAAGGCTGCCGGGGAAGCTAACAATCGGCTTTCAAGCAACTAGGTGGCGATAGGTAAAAAACTGGATCGCAACCCGTTGCTTTATTGTTTCTTTAATCAGTAAAGCGGTAAAAAACGGGCGCAGCATGCTGCGCCCCTACTTTGGGATCCTGATCAGGACTGGTAGCTAATCTTCCCGCCGACCAAAGTACGCTCGATACGGGTTTGGTACAGTTTCTCTGCCGGTTGCTCAAACAGATTATGGTGCAGGACAATCGCGTCGGCAAATTTCCCCACTTCCAGCGAGCCAATGTACTGCTCTTTGGCAATCATATAGGCCGCATCGATGGTGGCTGCGCGCAGCGTTTCGATCAGGGTCAGATCGCGATCGTTGTCCAGACGTGGACCGGCAGGATTGCCTTCGCTATCCCAGGCGCGGCGAGTCATACCGACCTGTAGGTTATACCACTCATCCAGGCGATCGATCGGCCAGTCGCTGCCATAGGCCAGGCGCGCACCGGCATCCAGGAAGCGGGCCGCAGGCTCCAGATGCGGGAAGCGTGCCTCACCCAACATCTCGCGCTCTTCATCGATCAGCACGCCCGGTAAACCGGCCCACTGGAACGACAGCACCGCGGTAGCCTCCAATGAAGCAAAACGCGCATATTGGTGCGGCGCAACCAGTTCGTTATGTGCCAACCCTGGGCGGATATCCTTGCCAGGGCAGGCCGCACGCATCAGTTCAACCGCATCCAGCACCTGCTCAATCGCCCCGTCACCTACCGTATGGGTATGCGGGTGCAGGCCAGCGCGGCCACACTCGACAATCAGTGCGTTCAGCACCGGCGTGGTGAAGTAGAGATCGCCATAGCGCTCACCCTTGGCCTCGCCATGATGCTCGCGGTAAGGCTCTAACAGCGCCGCCGTCATGGTCGGTGGCTGCAAAACGCCATCCACAAACAGCTTGAGATGGCCAACCGAGATCCCGGCCTGCGGCGTCCACTCTTGCTTGCTCCACTGTTCGGCAAAGGCGACGATTTCCTGTACCGCACGGGCAGCATCTTCCGGCCCCTGCACGCTATCTGGGGTCACTTCTTTGGCACCCAAGACGCGCAGTGTCAGCTCACCGCGACCGCGCAATACCGCGAAAGCTTCAAGCTGTTCCGCAAACACGCGGGTATCCATCACCGTGGTGACGCCCTGCTCATGCAACACCTGTTGCACATGAGCCGCCACCTGCACGTTCTGTTCTGCCGTGCCGGAAGGAATGCTGTCGAAGGCACGCATCGCCGGAGCATCTTCCAGGATGCCGGTCAGTTGACCATTGGCATCGCGAGCGATTTTGCCATCTGGCGGCACAGGCGTATTTTCATCAATACCCAGCATCTCCAGCGCACGGCTGTTGGCCGCGAGCGTGTGGCAGTCATTAGCGAACAGTGCCACCGGGCGGCGTGTGTTGAGAGAGTCCAACAGTGCACGGCTCATGTCCGCGCCGACTGGGATCATTGCCTGACGCTGCCAGGCACGTACCGTCAACCATTCGTCATCGCCAGCCGGATATTTATCCAGATGGTTCTGAATGTGCTGCAAGGTCTGCTCGGCCGTCAGCGCCGCATAGTGCAAGCTACAGCCCTTGAGCTGTTTGCCGCCCCAGAACGGGTGCATATGGCTATCGATCAGGCCCGGCATCATCATTTTGCCGTGCAAGTCGATGCGTTCGGTGGTGGGTGTTGCCAGCGCAAGCACCTGCTCATCAGTCCCTACCGCAAGAATGTATCCCTGCCCTATCGCCAACGCGCTACAAACACGGCTTTCCGCATCGGCGGTGAAGATAGTGCCGTTGTAATAAATTACCTCGGCTGCTGTTGCCACTGGAGTCATAGTCATTGTCTCAAACCTAACAAAATTGCCCTAAGTATACCTAAAACTCCCCCGCTTCGCCCCTCAGGTAGCCTGAAAGCACCAACCCTGCGCAGTCCAGGCCAAACGATGGGTCAAGCGTAGCGCCTGCAAGAAGTCCTCATCGTGCGATACCACCAACATCGCTCCAGGGAATTCCGCCAAAGCCGCCTCAATCGCCTGCGCAGAGGCCAGATCCAAATGGTTGGTCGGTTCATCGAGCAACAAGAGTTGCGCAGGCTCCCGCCGCCACAGCACGCAGGCCAGCGCTGCTTTCAACCGCTCTCCGCCGCTCAATGCCGCCAAGGGCAGTTGTACCCGCTCAGCATTCAGTTGCAACTGAGCCAGTTGGCTACGTAACGCTCCTTCGGCCAGCGGGGTATCCTGTAAACCCAGATGTTCGACCACCGAGCACGTCAGGTCGAGCTGGGTAAGGTTTTGATCGAGATAGGCCAGCGATACCGAGCAATAGCAATGACCCGCGGCCGCCGCCAGTTGCCCCAGGATCACCTTCAGCAACGTAGATTTACCACAACCGTTCGGGCCGGTGATGGCAACACGCATCGGACCATCCATCCGCCAATCGAGCGGCGGCAAGGAGATAAACGGCAGTTGCAGCCGCTCCAGCACCAACACCTGCTTACCTGCCGCCACCGTGCTACCCGGTAAGGTCAACATCACCGGGTTATCTTCCTCTACCCGCTCCCGAGCCTCGCGCACCGCCTCATTCAGCGTGTTCTTTTGCCCCTGATGCTGTTTACGCAGGGTGCCCATGGTGTCGCGGGCAGCTCCCTTGAGGGCAACTTTCTCAAAAGAAGCGATACTCAGCGAGTCGACGGTTCTCAGCGTACGGGCGGAATGGCGCTGATAGTTATCATGCTCTCTTTGCTGGCGGGCACGGACGCGGCGTCTTTCCAGCGCGGCATGCTCCAGTTGGGCACGTGCCGCCTGTTGCTCTTGCTCACGCTGACGGTGGTAATCATGATAATTGCCGCCATAGCTGCGCAGTGCATCGGGGGTCAGTTCAACAATCCGCTGCATGCGTGCCAGCAGTTGCCGATCGTGGCTGGCAATCAACAGACCGCCATGCCACTGTGCCAGTTGCTGATACAGCCATTCACGACCGGTGGTATCGAGATGGTTGGTCGGTTCATCCAGCAACAGGAAGTCTGCCCCCGTCAGTAACGCGCCACACAGTGCCGCACGCATCCGTTCACCGCCACTCAGATCGCTGGCTGGCCGCAGCGGATCAAAAGCGGGCAATCCCGCCGCCACAAAGGCGGCGCTCAGGCGATCTGCCAGATCCCATTGACCTTCAAGACGATCGATGTCGTTTAGCTGAGGATAGCCCTGCTCAAGGCGAGCCTGGGCAGCAAAAACCTCGCCGTAGCCCAACAATTCCGCCAACGTAGTTTGCTCAGCGATATGCGGCTGCTGCGCCACATAGGCACACGAGGCATGAGTCTCAATATGCCCTGACGCGGGTTGATCCAAGCCGGCAATCAGACGTAGCAGGCGGGTTTTCCCCACGCCGTTACGCCCCACCAAGCCGCAGTGCAGCTGTTCAACGGCCAGGTTAAGCGGGCCAAACAGCGTTTCGCCATTGGCAAACTGACAGATTAATTGATGTAACACGAAATAAGGGGACTGCGCAAAATGAGCCATAAGCACTCCTGAATGAAATCAAAACATCCCCATACGGCACAGGCGTGCGCGCTATAGGGCCAGATATCAGCAGGTGTGGTTGTTCATTTTCGGTAATGGCTCCGCAAAGAGAAAAGAGTAAAGCGAGCAGATGGTAGCCGATCTTTTATCCCGATTGCAAACATGAGGTCTATCACATTCAGCACATCCTCGTTTCCCAAGTGCGGCGACAACGGCTAGATTTATCTCATCCGACCACTTCAAGGTCGTCTATAACTATAAATATTTTGGAGACTGCAATGAGCGCTTACCCCAACCTGCTTGCGCCGCTGGATCTTGGCTTCACCACCCTGAAAAATCGGGTGCTGATGGGCTCGATGCATACCGGCCTGGAAGAACTGCCCAATGGCCCGGAGCGTATGGCGGCATTCTATGCCGAGCGGGCCGCTGCCGGTGTTGCTCTTATCGTCACTGGCGGTATCGCCCCCAATGAAAAAGGCGTGGTCTATCGCGGAGCATCGGTGCTGAACCAGCCACAACAGGTGGCCCATCACCAAATCGTGACCGATGCAGTCCATCAGGCCGGGGGCAAAATTGCCCTGCAAATCTTGCATACCGGGCGCTATAGCTATCAGCCACGGCCAGTGGCCCCTTCGGCGCTACAGGCACCGATCAACCCGTTCAGTCCGGCGGAGCTCACCTCGCAAGAAGTCGAACAAACCATTGCCGATTTCGCCAACTGTGCGGCATTGGCACAGCAGGCGGGCTACGACGGCGTAGAGGTCATGGGGTCTGAAGGCTATCTGATTAACCAATTCCTGGTGTCGCGCACCAATCAGCGTACCGATCAATGGGGCGGCAGTTTCAGCAACCGCATGCGTTTCGCCGTGGAAATTGTGCGAGCGGTACGCCAGGCGACCGGCCCGGAATTTATTCTGATCTACCGCCTATCGATGCTGGATCTGGTGGAAGACGGCTCCAGTTGGCAGGAGATCGAGCAACTGGCGCTGGCGATCGAACAGGCTGGTGCAACGCTGATCAACACCGGGATCGGCTGGCACGAAGCCCGTATTCCCACCATTGCCACTATGGTGCCACGCGCCGGATTCAGTTGGGTAACACGCAAACTGATGGGGAAAGTGAAGATCCCACTGATCACCACCAACCGCATCAACGATCCTACGGTAGCCGAGCAGGTGTTGGCCGACGGCTGTGCCGATATGGTCTCCATGGCGCGCCCCTTCCTGGCGGACGCCGCATTCGTGCAAAAAGCCGCCGAAGGCCGCGCCGACGAAATCAACACCTGCATCGGCTGTAACCAGGCCTGCCTGGATCAGATTTTTGATCATAAGCTGACCTCCTGCCTGGTGAATCCTCGCGCCTGCCGCGAAAGCGAAATGCCATTCACCACTACGGCAACGCCTAAAAAGCTGGCCGTGGTGGGTGCAGGGCCTGCCGGGTTGGCGTTTGCCACTACCGCCGCTAGCCGTGGGCATCAGGTGACGTTGTTTGACGCTGCCGAGCAGATCGGCGGCCAGTTCAATATCGCCAAGCAAATCCCCGGCAAGGAAGAATTTCACCAGACGTTACGCTACTTTCGCCGCCAACTGGCGCTCAATGAAGTGGAGCTGAAACTGGGCCAGCAGGTCAATCCACAGGATCTCGCTGATTTCGATGAGGTGATCCTCGCCTGCGGCATCGTGCCACGCCTGCCAGCCATTGTGGGCATCGAACACGCCAAGGTGATGAACTATCTGGATGTGCTAAGAGATAAAAAACCGGTTGGCCAGCGGGTCGCCATCATCGGGGCCGGCGGGATTGGCTTCGACGTAGCCGAATACCTCAGTCAGCATGGCACCTCCAGCAGTCTGGATCCGGCCGCGTTTAATCGCGAATGGGGCATCGATCCGCAGCTTAACGAGCGTGGTGGGTTGAGTGCCCAAGGGCCGGAGGTCGCACCATCGCCGCGCCAGATTTTCCTATTACAGCGCAAAACCAGCAAGGTGGGTGAAGGTCTGGGTAAAACCACCGGTTGGATCCATCGTACCAGCCTGACGGTGCGCGGCGTGAAGATGCTCAATAGCGTGAACTATCAACGCATTGACGACGAAGGTCTGCATATCCTGCGCGCCGAGCAGGAGAGCTGTTTGCCGGTAGATACGGTGGTGATCTGTGCCGGGCAGGAACCGCGCCGTGAATTGCAGCAACCGCTGCTGGAGATGGGAAAAACGGTACATCTGATTGGCGGTGCCGATGTGGCCGTCGAACTGGATGCCCGCCGCGCTATCGATCAGGGCACGCGGCTGGCAATGGCACTGTAATTATCTAGAAGGGCGCAGCATGTGAACTGACCCCAAGAGGTTGGGCGTATGCATTACACGCTACGCCCTCCGACTTAATACCGAGCGCCAGACTTGACCGCTTTGAGGATCAAGAACTTCTGGTTGGAAGCCACCGTGGTGCAGTTGCCAAACAAACGTCTCAGCTTCTGGTAGTAATCCAGATGGCGGTTGCCCACGATCCATAGCTCACCACCCACTTGCAGGCAGCGCTTGGCGTCGCAGAACATCTGCCAGGCGGTGTGATCGGTGATCGCATGCTGCTGGTGGAACGGTGGGTTGCACAATACGGCCTGCACGCTTTCACGCTCAATGCCCGCCAGTGAGTTGTTCACTTCAAACTGACAGCGATCCATATCCTGCGGCAGATTGTGTGCCACGTTCAGTTCGCTGGAAGCCACCGCCATATAAGACTCATCGACGAAGGTCATCTGTGCCAATGGGTTCTGCACCAAGGCACGCATACCGATAATGCCGTTGCCACAGCCGAGGTCGACAATATGCCCCTGCAACTCTTTCGGCAGGTGCTCCAGGAACAAACGTGCACCAATATCCAGGCCACTACGTGAGAACACGTTGGCGTGGTTGTGGATCAGCCAATCGGTATCATCCAGCAACCAGTCGGTGGTTTCCGGCGCGGCCGGTGGCACGATGTCGGCAACCTGGCAATAAATCAGACGCGCCTTTTTCCAGGCCAGGCTGGTGCGGGTCGGGCCAAGCACTCGCTCAAACACCTGCATGGTCGAGGTATGCACATCACGCGCTTTAGCACCGGCCACGATCAACGTATCGGGGGCGACTACGTCACGCAGGGCACGCAGTTGCTGCTCCAGCAACGCCAACGCTTTCGGGATGCGGATCAGAACGACCGCCGGGTTAGCTGGCAATTCTGCCAGGCTGTCTTGCAGTGTAACCTGTTCAACATCGAGTTCATTGAGCTTGAGGTTGTGGCGGGTCGCCAACTGGCTCATGTAAGAATCGCTGATGCTGTAAGGCTTATGGCCGTGCAGTGCACATACCAGCGTGCCAAAGTTGTCGTTGAAAATCAGCACCGGGCGTTCGCCGATGTCGACATTGTCCAACTGTTGCAGCAGATATTCGTCCGCCGCTTCCCACGCCTGCAACTGGGTGGCTTCTTCCTGTTGGGGATAACGCTCCAGCTCAAGTTGCTGTGTTCCCAGATCGAGTTGGCTCATTGCCCCTCCTGAATGATAAATTTGGGCTGTTTATCCCCTAAAAACGCTCCACAGTAAAATGTTTTTTGGGATTAATTGCCCTTTAGCGGATTTGTACAACAAAACGTCATACAATGCTCGCCCCGGTTTACCACTGAATACTGAATAACATGTCCGAACTGAGCTACCTGCAAGGCTACCCCGATCATCTGCAAATCCAGGTGCAACAACTCATCCAGCAACAGCGGCTGGGCGAGGTTTTGCTACAGCGCTATCCACAGGTGCACGGCTGCACGACCGACAAGTCGCTCTATCAGTTTACCGTCGATCTGAAAAATCAGTACCTACGCAATGCGCAACCGCTGAGCAAAGTGGCCTACGACAGCAAGATCCAGGTGATGAAGCACGCCTTGGGCCTGCACACCGCCATTTCCCGGGTACAGGGTGGCAAGCTGAAGGCCAAGGCCGAAATCCGCGTAGCGACGGTATTTAAAAACGCCCCGGAACCTTTCCTGCGCATGATCGTGGTCCACGAACTGGCGCATCTGAAAGAGAAAGACCACAACAAGGCGTTCTACAGCCTGTGCTGCCATATGGAACCCAGCTATCACCAGTTGGAGTTTGATACCCGCCTGTATCTGACCCATCTTTCCTTGTTTGGTGAACTCTATGAATAGTCAGCATTTTTAAGCAAATATTCGCCTATCCTTTGCGGCGTGATAATCTGGTTCCCTAAGCTATCTTCCTGTGGAAATCGGAGTCACCCATGATTCGCTTTGCTGTTGTCGGCACCAACTGGATCACCGAACGTTTTATCGATGCGGCTCACGAAAGCGGCAAGATGAAGCTGACCGCCATCTATTCGCGCAAGCTTGAACAGGCGCAGGCATTTGGCGCCAACTACCCGGTCGAACATTTCTTTGACTCGCTGGAAGCGTTGGCACAATCCGACGTCATTGATGCGGTGTATATCGCCAGCCCCAACTCTCTGCACTGCCAACAATCGCTGCTGTTCCTCAGCCATAAAAAACATGTGATTTGCGAGAAACCGCTGGCGTCAAATCTGCGCGAAGTGGAACAGTTGGTGGCCTGCGCAAGGGAAAATCAGGTAGTGCTGTTTGAAGCGTTCAAAAGCGCCCATCTGCCGAATTTCCTCGCTCTGCAACAGGCGTTGCCGAAGATAGGCAAACTGCGTAAGGCGTTTATCAACTATTGCCAATACTCGTCTCGCTATCCGCGTTACCTGGCTGGTGAAAACCCAAACACCTTTAACCCACGCTTTTCCAACGGCTCGATCATGGACATTGGCTATTACTGCGTGGCCAGCACCGTGGCGCTGTTTGGTGCACCGCAGTCGGTATTGGCTAGCGCGACGTTGCTGGATACCGGGGTCGATGCCCACGGCAGCGTGTGCCTGAACTATGGCGACTTTGACGTCGTGATCAGTCATTCCAAAGTCAGCAACTCGAATATTCCCAGTGAGATCCAGGGTGAAGAAGGCACACTGGTGATCGACAAGATCTCCGAAGTCCAAGGCGTGGTGCTGACGCCGCGCGGTGAACATAGCCAGGTACTGACCCAACCGCAGCACATCAATACCATGCTGTACGAAGCGCAAGTATTTGCCGATCTGGTGGAACAACAGCAGGTCGAGCATGTGGGGCTGGAAAATTCCCTGATCGTCGCCAGTTTGCTGACCGAGATCCGCCGCCAGACCGGCGTAGTGTTCCCCGCCGACGGAGAATAAAATGAAACCGCTGTTGTTGATGCAAACCGGCGATGCGCCACAAGCCATTCAACAGGAACTGGCCAACTTTGAGCAGATGTTTGTGCAACAAGGGAACATCGCCACCGATCGTGTGCACATCGTGCACGTTCTTGCCGGTGAGACGCCGTTATCGCCCGCAGAGTATTGCGGCGTGGTGATCACCGGCTCAGCCGCGATGGTGACCGAACGCTTACCCTGGAGCGAGCAGGCGGCAGAGTGGTTGCGCCAGGCAATGCGCATCAAGTTGCCGATCTTTGGCGTGTGCTATGGCCACCAGCTTTTGGCTTATGCCCTGGGCGGCGAGGTGGGTTATCACCCACAGGGCATGGAAGTCGGAACTCTGGATATCGAACTGTTGCCCGCAGCCCACCATGATGAGCGTCTAGCCGCCCTGCCTTCGCGCTTCAAAGCTAACCTGATCCATTCGCAAAGCGTGCTGACTCCGCCGCCCGGAGCCGAAGTGCTGGCCCGTTCACAACAGGACGCCTGCCAAATCCTGCGCTACGGCGATAACGCCTTGACCACCCAATTCCACCCGGAATTTAACGGGGCAATCATGCAGCACTACCTGAACTGGCTCAGTGAATTGGAACCGGCCAATCAGCAAACCTATCAACTTAAACAACAGCAGGTTAGCGACACGCCGTTCAGCCAACGGTTGCTGCAGGACTTTGTCGCCAGCCTTGGGGCTCGCCAGCCGATGGCCGGGTAGTCCTCAGCACGTCATAATCTATTAGTCGGGGCGCTAGACGCCCCGCGATTATTTGGCAAATAGCCTTAAACGCCAAATGTTATGGTGATCACACAAATGTAAACAGCATGTTATCAATCATTGATCCGTGCAGAGAATTTCACCTTCCCCCCTTTCCAACCCCCATCGTTTACTGAATACTGACTTGGCAAACACACTTAGTTACAGATATGACGATAAGTTGCCCGGCATCGTTCTGCCGAGGCGCAGCAGTCTGTACATCACATTCTCAGGGAGCGGAAACGCAAGAGCACATGAATAAACTATTACTACGCATCACTCAGGGCAGCCTGGTTAAGCAAATCATGATCGGCCTGGTCGCGGGCATTATGGTGGCACTGGTTTCACCAGACGCCGCAGCCGCTATTGGCCTGCTCGGTACACTGTTCGTCGGTGCTCTAAAGGCCGTTGCTCCACTGCTGGTACTGGTGTTGGTCATGGCTTCCATCGCTAACCATAAGCAGGGTCAAAAAACCAACATTCGCCCAATCCTGTTCCTCTATCTGCTGGGTACCTTTGCCGCCGCGCTCACTGCTGTGGTGATCAGCTTTATGTTCCCTTCCACGCTGGCACTGGCCGTCGGCACCACCGATATCAACCCACCGGGGGGCATCGTTGAAGTAATCAAAGGCTTGCTGATGAGTGTGGTCGCCAACCCGTTCCATGCGCTGATCAATGCCAACTATATCGGCATTCTAGCCTGGGCTGTTGGTTTGGGGCTGGCGCTACGTCATGCCTCTGAAACCACCAAATCGCTGATCAATGACATGTCTCACGCCGTGACCATGGTAGTACGCGCAGTGATCCGCTGTGCACCGCTGGGTATTTTTGGTCTGGTAGCTTCGACACTGGCGGAAACCGGCTTTGGCGCGCTGTGGGGCTATGCCCAGTTGCTGTTCGTGCTGATTGGCTGCATGCTGCTGGTAGCGCTGGTGCTGAACCCGCTGATCGTTTGGTGGAAAATCCGCCGCAACCCTTATCCGCTGGTGTTCACCTGCCTGCGTGAAAGTGGCGTTACCGCCTTCTTTACCCGCAGTTCCGCAGCAAACATCCCAGTGAATATGGAGCTGAGTAGAAAACTGAATCTGAATGAAGATACCTATTCGGTTTCCATCCCATTGGGCGCAACCATCAACATGGCGGGTGCCGCAATCACCATCACCGTACTGACGCTGGCGGCAGTTAATACGCTGGGCATCCCGGTTGATATCCCGACGGCGCTATTGCTGAGTGTGGTAGCTGCGATTTGTGCCTGTGGCGCATCTGGCGTGGCTGGTGGTTCACTGCTGTTGATCCCGCTGGCGTGCAACATGTTCGGTATTCCTAACGAAATCGCGATGCAGGTGGTTGCGGTCGGCTTTATTATTGGCGTGTTGCAGGACTCGGCGGAAACCGCGTTGAACTCCTCCACTGACGTGCTGTTTACCGCTGCTGTTTGTCAGGCGGAAGACCAGCGTTTGGCCAGTGAAGACCCGCTGAAAGTACGTTAAGTATCCCCTCACTCCAACCCTCTCCCACAGGGAGAGGGAGCTGTTAGCCCCTACTCTGTTGAAAGAAAGAAGATCATTTCGACAAACTCAATCGCCCCTCATCAAAAGTGCATTACTGAATTTTCAAATCTTCTCGATCGGCCCCCTCTCCCGGTGGGAGAGGGTTAGGGTGAGGGGCTGCGTTCTTTTCGACCGCAAAAGGATCGATACCGCGCAGTTGCAGACGGCGGAAGCGGATAATGTTAAAGCCGTTCATCAGCAGGAAGCTGCCTTCAATCAGCGAACCGCCGATCGAACCCAGCCAGATATTATGGGTGACCCAACAGGCCGTTGAACACCACATCACGCAACGGGTGGTTAAACCACGGGTGCGAAACAGCGCCCAGGTGCTGATGGTGGTGCCAAAGATCGGCAATAGTTCGATCCAATAGTGGAAACGGGATAGCCCGATGATCAACGTGAGGGTGATGAAGATCCACATCACCCATAGGCTGCGAGTCTTCATGGAAACCAGGTTGCGACAGGCGCTAAGCAGAGCGCTGCTCCCTGCCGCGTTGGCCCCCATCAACAGAAAATGGATGCCGATAATCAGGCTGTAGCCCGACAGTTGCAGTTTGAAACGCTGGTCATCGCGATTAAAAAAGCTGGTGATGCCCACTAAAAAAGCCAGCACGCCAACGGACTGCGCAAACCAATAAAACGTCATTAGGGAGATCCTGAGGCGGTAATAACAAGGCGCTGAAAGGTGAAACGCCGTTTTATGCTACTCCCGCCCGCCAAGCATTACAACGTTACGCCGCTTTTAAAGATCGCCAACTCGCGGAAATCATTCACTTCATTGCGCGCCGGTTGACCATCGGCAATGGCGACGATCAGATCGACAAACTGCTCCAGCATCTGCGCCATCGGCAAACCATGGATCAGGCGGCCCGCATCAAAATCGATCCAGTGTGGTTTTTTCGCCGCCAGCTCCGAGTTGGTCGCCAGCTTCACCGTTGGCACAAAGCCACCGTAAGGTGTCCCCCGCCCGGTGCTGAACAGCACCATATGGCATCCGGCCCCCGCCAGCGCGCTGGTGGCAACAGCATCATTACCCGGCGCACTCAGCAGGTTCAGCCCCGGCAGACGCAGGCGTTCACCGTATTTCAGCACGTCCACCACCTGGCTCTGCCCGGCTTTTTGGGTACAGCCCAGGGATTTTTCTTCCAACGTGGTGATCCCCCCGGCCTTGTTGCCCGGCGAAGGGTTCTCGTAAATCGGTTGGTTGTGGGCAATAAAATACTGTTTGAAGTCGTTGACCATGCTGACGGTTTTTTCAAAGGTCCCTTCATCACGGCAACGGCTCATCAGAATACGCTCGGCACCAAACATTTCCGGCACTTCGGTCAGCACCGTGGTGCCGCCGTTGGCAATCACGTAGTCCGAGAAGCAGCCCAGCAACGGGTTGGCCGTGATCCCCGATAAACCGTCCGATCCCCCACATTCCAGGCCAAACTTCAGTTCGCTGAGTTTACCTGGCTGGCGGCGATCGTCGCGCATAATCTGGTATAGCGCGTGCAAGTGCGCCAATCCGTCGGCAACTTCATCGTCCTGTTGCTGGCAGACCATAAAGCGCACGCGCTGCTCATCAAATTCACCCAGCGTACTGCGGAAGGCATCCACCTGGTTGTTCTCACAGCCCAGGCCAATGACCAACACCGCACCGGCATTGGGATGGCGCACCATATTTTGCAGCATGGTACGGGTGTTCTCATGATCCTGGCCGAGCTGCGAACAACCGAAGGGGTGGCTGAACAGGTGTACACCGTCGATCCCCGCCGCATCCTCAGTTTCCTTCTGGAAGCGTTGCAGGATCTGGCGCGCAATGCCGTTCACACAGCCCACGGTCGGAATGATCCACAATTCGTTGCGGATCCCGACCTCACCGTTGCTGCGGCGGTAAATCTGTACCTCACGATCTGCCGCCTGCGCCGGTAAGGTCTGGAACTCCGGTTGATACTGATAGCTGTCGAGATCGCTCAGGTTGGTTTTGGCATTTTGCGAATGAATATGTTCGCCTGCGGCAATGGCCACCAGCGCATGGCCGATCGGCAAGCCGTATTTGACGATCATCTCACCGGCAGCGATGGGCTCAAGAGCAAACTTGTGCCCACGTACCACGTCTTGTGCCAGTGTGATCGACCGCCCTTCCCAGTTGGGCTGGTCACCCGCAGCCAAATCACACAGCGCGACCGCCACATTATCTTTTGCATGGATCTTTATGATGCTTTGCATAAACCAACCTTGAGCTGTAACTACGCTAATTCGATAGCGAAATAGTGTTTGGCATTGTCGAAGCAGATGTTTTTCACCATCTCACCCAGTAACGCGATATCCGCCGGGGCTTCGCCATCTTCTACCCAACGGCCAATCATCTGGCACAGGATGCGGCGGAAGTATTCGTGACGGGTATAGGACAGGAAGCTGCGGCTGTCGGTGAGCATGCCGACAAAGCGGCTAAGCAGCCCAAGCTGTGCCAACTGCGTCATCTGGCGCTGCATCCCGTCTTTCTGATCGTTAAACCACCAGCCAGAGCCAAACTGCATCTTGCCCGGCGTACCTTCGCCCTGGAAGTTGCCGACCATGGTGCCGATCACTTCGTTATCCCGTGGGTTGAGGCAGTAAAGAATGGTTTTCGGCAGTCCTCCCTGCTTGGCCTGAGCATCCAGCAGACGAGACAGAGATTCAGCGACGGGCTGATCGTTAATGGAGTCAAAGCCGATATCCGGGCCGATGGTATTGAACATCCGGCTGTTGTTATTACGCAGCGCGCCAATGTGGTATTGCTGCACCCATTCGCGGCGCTGATATTCAGCGGCCAGGAACAGCAGCACCGCAGTCTTGAACTGGGCAACCTGCTGTGGAGTTGGCAACTCACCGCCGAGGCGTTGTGCCAGGATCTGGTCCAGCGTAGCTTCGTCGGCCTCGCCATAAACCACGACGTCCAGCGCGTGATCGGAAACTTTACAGCCGTGAGCGGCAAAGTGATCCAGGCGTTTTTTCAGCGCATCACACAAATCGCTGAAGCGGCTGATGGAGGTATCTGCGGCGGCTTCCAACTGTTGCAGATAGTCATTGAACCCAGCGGCTTCAATATTGAAGGCCTTATCTGGCCGCCAGCTTGGCAACACTTTGATATCGAAACTGCCGTCGGCGGCGATGGCTTTATGGTGGCGCAGATCGTCGATCGGATCGTCGGTAGTGCCGACCATTTTCACCTTCATCTGCTTCATGATGCCGCGCGCGCTGAAAGCGTCCTGCGCCAGCAGTTCATTGCCACGCTGCCAGATTTCATCGGCGGTGGTTGGGGATAGCAGCTTGCCGGTGATGCCAAACGGACGGCGCAATTCCAGGTGCGTCCAGTGATACAGCGGGTTGCCGATGGTATGCGGCACCGTGGCTGCCCAGGCATCAAATTTCTCGCGGTCAGAAGCATCGCCGGTACACAGGCGTTCAGCCACGCCGTTGGTGCGCATCGCGCGCCATTTGTAGTGATCACCCTTCAGCCAAATATCGTACATGTTTTTAAAACGGGTGTTTTCGGCAATCTGCTGCGGCGGCAGATGGCAGTGATAGTCGAAAATCGGCTGATCCGCCGCGTAGTCGTGATACAGGCGGCGGGCAAATTCACTGTCTAACAAAAAATCATCGCTCAAAAACGTGGCCATAATGGGTTCCTCACCTTTTTCCTGGCTAGCCTTGCTGTCAACTTTTAGAAAGTTATCACACCAATTTAATCTAGCGTCTAGCAGAATTTTACCTTTCCTTGCCCTTTATCGCGGCTTTCAGGCCTCTATCCAGACAACGCTTGTTAAACCAATGCCATATGGTGCCAAGCATTATCACCTAAAAAAATAATGGTTTTTGTGATGTCACTCAACTTTTAAATCTGTATGACAAGTTATCTTTTCGCCACCCTGCCAACGGTTACCAATCACTCACTATGGCAATGCGCAGGGCGGCGCCGGTAACAGGAATACCGGCAACACAATGAAAGGGAATCACCACCAAAGACCGCCACGGGTTTGCCAGTGGCCGAAATTTTAAGACTGGGAGAGATTTGGGATGCGTAAAATTAAAGGCTTACGCTGGTATATGATCGGCCTGGTGACTATCGGCACCGTGCTCGGTTATCTGACCCGCAATGCGATGTCTGTCGCAGCACCCTCGCTGGAAGGCTCGCTGGGGATCACAACCCAGCAGTATTCCTATATTGTTGCCGCCTATTCAGCCTGTTATACCCTGATGCAGCCCGTTGCAGGCTATATCCTTGACGTGCTCGGCACCAAAATCGGCTATGCGATGTTTGCCATTCTGTGGGCTATCTTCTGTATGGGCACCGCGCTGGCTAATAGCTGGGTCGGTCTGGCGATGGCCCGTGGTGCGGTCGGTATGGCCGAAGCGGCCATGATCCCTGCTGGCCTGAAAGCCAGTAGCGAATGGTTCCCGGCCAAAGAACGCTCCATCGCCGTGGGCTACTTTAACGTAGGCTCCTCCGTGGGTGCGATGCTCGCGCCTCCCCTGGTGGTCTGGGCGATTGTGGCTCACAGCTGGGAAATGGCGTTTATCATTACCGGGGTCTTGAGCCTGATCTGGGCCATCTGCTGGCTGATCTTCTATAAGCACCCGAAGGACCAGAAAAAACTCAGTACCGAAGAGCGTGATTACATTCTTGATGGTCAGGAAGCGCATCACCAGACCACCAACGCCAAGAAGATGTCAGCCTGGCAGATCCTGCGTAACCGTCAGTTCTGGGGCATCGCGCTGCCACGTTTTCTGGCAGAACCTGCCTGGGGAACCTTCAACGCCTGGATCCCGCTGTTCATGTTCAAGGCTTACGGTTTTAACCTGAAAGAAATTGCCATGTTCGCCTGGATGCCAATGCTGTTCGCCGATTTCGGCTGCATCCTGGGTGGCTATCTGCCACCGTTCTTCCAAAAGCATTTCGGCGTCAATCTGATCGTCTCACGCAAACTGGTCGTCACCATGGGCGCCGTGCTGATGATTGGCCCTGGCATGATCGGCCTGTTCACCAGCCCTTATGTTGCCATCGCCTTGCTGTGCATTGGGGGCTTTGCCCACCAGGCGCTGTCCGGTGCGCTGATTACGCTGTCGTCAGACGTCTTTGGCCGTAACGAGGTCGCCACCGCCAACGGGCTGACTGGAATGGCCGCCTGGACGGCAAGCACCATGTTCGCCCTGGTGGTCGGCGCATTGGCTGACACCATGGGCTTCAGCCCGCTGTTCGCCGCGCTGTCGGTGTTCGATATTCTGGCCGCCATCGTGATCTGGACCGTGCTGCAAAACAAGCCGGTTTCCGAACTGGAACAGGAGCGATTGCAAACGGCAGACGCCAGCAGTTAATCCCGCACAGCCCGGCCTTGGAGCCGGGCTTTTTGCATCTGACTCGCTAGCGGCTCCAACAGATAAGTGGTATAACAGGTCTTATGGCAACACGCCCTTCTACCGCCGAGTATTCACTATGGAATTCACTGACACCAGACGCCTTTATCAGCAATTGGCCGCCGAACTGAAACGGCGCATTGAGGGCGGGGTCTACCCGGTCGGGGAGAAGCTGCCAGCCGAGCGCTATATCGCGGAAGAGATGAACGTCAGCCGCACCGTGGTGCGTGAGGCAATCATCATGCTGGAAGTCGAAGGTTACGTGGAAGTGCGCAAAGGTTCGGGTATCCATGTGATCTCCAACCAGCAAAAACACCTGGTTATGCCCGGTGAAAGCCTCGAGTTTGCCACCTCCGGACCTTTTGAGCTGCTACAGGCCCGCCAGTTGATCGAAAGTAATATCGCCGAGTTCGCTGCCACCCAGGTGACCAAACAGGATATCGTCCAACTGATGGAGATCCAGGAGCAGGCACGCAAAGAGGATCGCTTCCGCGATTCGCAGTGGGATCTCAAATTCCACGTGCAGGTCGCACTGGCCACTCAGAACACCGCCATGGCCACCATCGTGGAAAAAATGTGGGCACAGCGTGTCAGCAACCCTTACTGGATCAAACTGCACGAACACATCGATGAGCGTTCCATTGCCAGCTGGTGTGACGATCATGATGAGATCCTCAAGGCTCTGATACGTAAGGATCCGCATGGCGCCAAACTGGCCATGTGGCAACATCTGGAAAACACCAAACAGATGCTGTTCAATGCCACCACCGACGATTTCGAATACAACGCCGATCGCTACCTGTTTGCCGAGAATCCGGTGATCCATTTGGACAGCGTGACCACCACCGCCAAATAGCTTTTGCCCATCAAGCAATGGCGCTGAATGTCAGGTATTGTAAAAACGGCTGAATCGATCCCGGTACGGCCGCCCACTGCGCGATATTTCCCCAGCCACCACGTAGATTTCCCTGTTGCCAATCATGCTATTTTGGTAAAGTTAGCCCACTTTTTTATTGACTGGCTTTGGGGGCGGAACGCGAATACATGCGCTGGTTGTTTGCCATGCTTATTGCTCTTTTCTGCTGGACCGGTTCGGTCTCCGGCCCAAAGCTGTATGCCGCACAAACCGTAGCTTTAGCCTCCGCGTTAAATGTTCAGGCCCCCTTTGCTGAGCAGAGTATTTCCCCCTACGATCAAGATTACCGTCCACACGCTGAACTCCGCCGCAAACCCCTCGGCAAATTATTGTTGTCATTGCCCCGGATGCATTCCTATCCCAGCTCGTTGCAGGCTCCAACCCAATCGGTTCCAGCCTATACTTTAGCAACGGACTTGGGCTATCGCCTTCGGCCTCAATGGCAGGCAGATAACCCAGCCCCCAACCGGTTGCGGCAGGTCAATTGGACATTAGACTTCCCGCAGCAGCAAAGCCGGCTCGGGGGTTGGAAAGAAAGCAACATGCTTTACCGTGGCTCGCTAACGTATCACTCATGATCCGGTGTCGCCCCATTAGAACCAAAGAATAAAGCAACACCGATCATCATCTTCAGCAGCCAGGGTTCTTCGCGAGCTTACCGCCACCGGGCCGCTGAACGAAAATAAACAATGACGTTTTTAGGAACACCGGATGGATATCATTAAGCAACTGTTGGATGCCTTATGGCAGCAAGACTTTGAAACGCTGGCCAACCCTTCGCTGGTCTGGACGCTGTACGTCTTGCTGTTTATGATTTTATTTCTGGAAAATGGCCTGCTGCCCGCCGCCTTCCTGCCGGGTGATAGCCTGCTGATCCTGGTCGGCGTGTTGGTTGCCAAAGGCACCATGAATTTCCCGGTGACCATTCTGATCCTGACAACTGCGGCCAGCCTGGGCTGCTGGGTCAGTTACATCCAGGGCCGATGGCTAGGCAATACGCCCACGGTACAGGGCTGGCTAGCCCACCTACCCGCTCATTACCATCAGCGTGCCCATCAATTGTTCCACCGCCATGGCCTCTCGGCCTTGTTGGTTGGCCGTTTTCTGGCCTTCGTACGTACGCTGTTGCCAACCATTGCTGGCTTGTCCGGTTTGAGCAATGCACGCTTCCAGTTCTTTAACTGGATGAGTGGCTTGCTGTGGGTCCTGATCCTGGTCTCGGTCGGCTTTGCTCTCGGGAAAACCCCGATGTTCCGCAAGTATGAAGACCAGTTGATGTTTGGCCTGATGATGCTGCCGCTGGTGTTGCTGGTGGTCGGTCTGGTGGGTTCCCTGGTGGTACTGTGGCGCAAAAAACGTGCTGACCGCGCAGGAAAAGGCGCGTGAAAGCCAAACGCCCACGCTGGCAATACGCTCTGATGCTTTCAGTGCTATTGCTGGCATTGGCCGCCGCGCTGGTGCCGTACATCCTGCGTACGGAAAGCGAGCTGCGTATTCACTCGCTTCACCAGGGCCTATCGTTGCCGGATGGTTTTTATGTCTATCAGCGGCTGGATGAACGCGGCATCCGTATCAAAAGCATTACGCCAGAGGGCGATGGCCTGGTGATCCGCCTGGATACCCCAGAGCAGCAACTGCTGGCCAGTGAAGCCCTGAAAAACATCCTGCCCCCAGGCTATGTCATTGCCCTGAACGGACCCTCGCTCCCCGCTTACTGGGTACGTAAATTTACACGAGCCCCCCTTGATCTGGGATAATTCGTTCTCATTTAAGATATTATCTCAGCGGGTGTAGCACGCAGCGCCCCTACAAGGCGATTAAAAATCATCTACAGTCTTGTCTTTGGGGTTCTACGCAATTTGTGACTATGCTGATAGTCAGCATAAGTCAGCCGCGTAGGCCACCTGTCGCACTGCCCCTTGGGCAGCAGGAAACCGGGAGCATCATCATTGTCTCCCAGCATTAAGGAATTGAAATTATGAAATTACGCCACACTTTGTCACTGGCCATCCCCCTGTTCGCTTTTTCTGCGCTTTCGCAGGCAGCGGTCGAGACTTGTGCCAGCAAAGCCCAAGAGATCCAGACTCAGATAGATTATGCCACCAAGCATGGCAACAGCCACCGCGTGGCAGGCTTGCAGAAAGCCCTGAGCGAAGTGCAGACCCATTGCACCGAGGCCGGTTTACAGGCCGATCGTCAGAAGGCGATTGCGGATAAACAGGAAAAAGTTGCCGAGCGTGAGCAGGAGCTGAAAGAAGCCCAGGAAACCGGCAAGGCGGATAAAATCGCCAACAAGCAGAAAAAGCTGGCAGAAGCCCAGGCTGAGTTGCAAGCCGCGCAGGCCAAATAATTTTTTATATTAGCGGATTTATCGTTTAGCGGCCCATCTGGCGGGATTTTCATAAGCCATACCGCTGATGATTAGGGATATCCTCCGGGTATAAACCTTTGCTTAAGTGAATAAATCCGCTATGTTAAAAGTCTGTCGAAGTTAATGTTAAGGAGTTATCGAAATGGCACATGATTCAAATGCAGAAAACTTACGCGCTGAACTGAAGTCCCTGGCCGATACCTTGGAAGAAGTGTTGAACTCTTCTACCGATAAACCGAAAGCTGAACTGGACAAACTGCGTTCCAAAGCCGAAGGCGCACTGAAAGAAACCCGTGCCCGCCTGAGCGATGCCGGTGACAAACTGGCGCACCAAACCAAGCAGATGGCTGGCCAGGCCGATGACTACGTCCGTGAAAACCCGTGGACCGGTATCGGTATCGGCGCTGCGGTTGGCGTGGTGTTAGGCGTTCTGCTCGCGCGCCGCTGATTATGGCAGAGCAGCCGCAAACGCGCGCACAGGGCCCCGGTAAAGGGGTCCTGGATATCGCCCAACGGATTGTCACCATTATGGTCGGCATGGTGGAAACCCGGGTGCGTCTGGCCGTTATCGAGCTGGAAGAGGAGAAAGCCAACATCATTCAGTTGCTGATGATGGCGGGCCTTACCCTGCTGTTTACCGCCTTTGGCCTGATGAGCCTGTTAATCCTGATCTTCTGGGCCATCGACCCCGCCTATCGCCTGATGGCTCTGGGCACAACTACCGCTATTCTGCTGTTCCTGGCCATTGTGGGGATCTTCTGGACGCTGTCCAAGGCTCGCCGTTCGACCCTGTTAGGAGCAACACGTCAACAATTGGAACTTGATCGTGCTGAACTGGAGGAGAGTCATGAATCACCGCCAGTACCGTGAACGCAGAAAAGAGCAACTTATCCGGCAGATCCAGCAACAACGTCTGGATCTGGCCGCCAACAAAAGCCAGTGGCTGCAAAAGACCGAACCCTTCGATCGCAGCTGGCAGACCCTGTATGGGCTGCGTAAGTTTGTGGCTATCGGTTCCAGCGTGATTGCGCTGTACGGCATTCGCCATCCCAGCAAGTTGATCCGTTGGTCACGTCGGGCGCTCAGCGTCTGGGGCACCGTTCGTCTGATCCGTAACGCACTCCCCAAGAAATAACCCCACGGTAAAAGGTTCAATTATCCCGTTGTTACCCCCTCTGATTTGCGTGTTTTTTACTCTACCTGCCATTTTAAAATCATAACAATATGATTTTGAAACCATTTCACGCCCTAACTAATATTCATATTTTTTGAAAAAGTACGACAGTTTTACTTGCTAACAACCCGCAGCATTCCCGTCTAACATTCACTCCATCAACCGGTCATGGTGGCAACAAGCCCCTTGGCGGTACCAATGCCAAGCTTGGCAAGCCACAACACTTTTTGGAGTTAATGATGAAAAAATTAGAAGATGCAGGTCTGCTGGTTGCACGTGTTCTGATGCCAATCCTGTTTATCGTTGCAGGCTACGGCAAAATGGGTGATGCCTATGCCGGCACCCAACAGTACATGCAAGCGATGGGCGTACCTGGCTTCTTGCTGCCACTGACCATCCTGCTGGAATTTGGCGGCGGCCTGGCAATCCTGTTCGGCTTCCTGACCCGTACCGTGGCACTGTTCACCGCCGGTTTCACCATCCTGACCGCGCTGCTGTTCCACACCAACTTTGCCGAAGGCGTGAACCAGCTGATGTTTATGAAAAACCTGACCATTGCCGGTGGCTTCATCGTGCTGGCGATTGCAGGCCCTGGTGGCTTCAGCATTGACCGCATTCTGAACAAAAAGTGGTAAGCTTATAATATCGCCAACAGGCTCGGCTCCATGCCGGGCCTGTTGACTTTTTCAGACACATTGGAGGATCTCATGGGACAACTCGTTGATGGCGTTTGGCAAGACACCTGGTATGACACCAAATCCACCGGGGGCCGTTTCAAGCGTTCAACCTCTCAGTTTCGCAATTGGGTTACGCCAGACGGTGCTGCGGGAGAACATGGCAAGGCGGGTTTTAAGGCCGAGCAAGATCGCTACCATCTGTACGTTTCGCTGGCTTGCCCTTGGGCGCACCGCACCCTGTTGATGCGCAAGTTGAAGGGACTGGAGAACACCATTCCCGTTTCCGTCGTGCATCCGCTGATGTTGGAAAACGGCTGGACCTTCGGCCAGGATTTCCCTGCGGCCACCGGCGATACGTTGTATCACGCTGATTTTCTTTACCAACTCTATCTGCGTGCCGATCCACAGTATAGCGGCCGCGTTACCGTGCCGGTGCTGTGGGATAAGCAGCAACAGACCATCGTCAGCAATGAGTCTGCCGATATCATCCGCATGTTCAACAGTGCTTTCGATGGAGTAGGCGCGCGGGCTGGGGATTATTATCCGCAAGAACTGCGTGAAGAGATCGATTCGCTCAACGGCTGGATTTACGACTCGGTGAACAACGGGGTGTACAAGGCCGGTTTTGCTACCAGCCAGGATGCCTATGACGAAGCCGTCAACGGCGTGTTTGCCTCGTTGGAACGGTTGGAACAGATCCTTGGCCAGCACCGCTATCTGACTGGCGATCGCCTGACCGAGGCCGACTTACGCCTATGGACCACGCTGATCCGCTTCGATCCGGTCTACGTGACCCATTTCAAATGCGACCAACGCCGCATCAGCGACTATCTCAACCTGTACGGCTTCCTGCGCGATATCTACCAGATGCCGGGGATTGCCGAAACGGTCGATATGGCGCATATCCGCAATCACTACTATCGCAGCCATGCCACCATCAATCCGCACGGGATCATTTCAATCGGCCCTGCGCAGGATCTGGATGAACCCCACGGGCGCGATGTGCGTTTTGGTTGATTGGCGCTAGCCTGAACGTTTCCCCTCATCCCAACCTTCTCCCAAAGGGAGAAGGGGCTGCAACGGTGCCATAATTGGATGCTGTGATCGACAACAAAATGGCACGGTGCACAGGCAAACTTCAGCAATCAATAGCGAACTCGATCGATCCCCTCTCCCTTTGGGAGAGGGTTAGGGTTAGGGTTAGGGTGAGGGGACGTTACTGATTTTCCTCGCGTGCAAACAGGCGCGGGATCTCGCGCAGGAACCAGGACTTGGCCTCGCCCATGCTGTCGCGCCGCCAGGCCATGATGATGTCCGCCTCCCGGCTGTATTCCGGCCCCACTACACGCAAACGCCCCTGCTCGATATCCTTCTCCACCATCTGATAAGGCATGGTGGCCACCCCTAGCCCCGCCAATAAAGCGCGGCGCTTGTCTTCGATGGTGCTCACCGTCAGGCGTTGTTGTTTATCCAGCAGTTGTACCGTCAACACCGGCCGCTCCCGCGCGGTATCCGCCACCGCAATCCCACGGTATTTGACCCGGGTCAGCTCAGACAACGGCTCCGGCTCCTGATGGATCGGATGCTCCGGCGCGGCAACATACACGCTCATCACCTTGTACAGCTTACGGGTGTTGATTTCAGAAGAGGCGCGAAAGTGCATATCCGGCGCAATCACGATGTCGGCCCGGCCCTGCTCCAGGCGCTCCCAAGCCCCGGCCAACACTTCGGTAAAGATCGACACCTGGGTATTGGCCTTCAACGCCAGTTTATCGACCAGCGGAAACAGCTTGTAGGCCGGTGACAGCGCTTCGCTGACGATGGTGAGATGGGTTTCCCACCCCCGCGCCAGTGCCTCAGCATCGGTCGTCAGCTTGTCTGCTGCTTCAAGCAGTACGCGGCCACGTTCGAGCAGCATGCGTCCCACGTTGGTGAATTTGGTGCGATGCCCGGAGCGGTCAAACAACACCACATCCAGTTCTTCTTCCAATTTTTGCATGGTGTAGCTGAGCGCCGAAGGCACTCGCCCCAGCTCATCGGCAGCCGCGGCAAAGCTGCCACGACGGTCGATCGCATCCATTACCCTAAGCGCTTCAAGCGTTAACGCCCGATCTCTGGCCATCGAAACTCTCTTTCAGGAAATTTGAATATTCCGACCAGATTAACTGGCTAACAATCCGGCGTCCAGATGCTTACCATCAGGATAATGAATTTAGAGAGCCGATTGCCATGATCACATGCAGAACAGCACAACAATGCGGGCAAGCTGACTTTGGTTGGCTACAGGCTCGCTATACCTTTTCCTTTGGCCACTATTTCGATCCCAAACTGATGGGCTATGCCTCACTACGGGTACTCAATCAGGAGGTATTGGCACCGGGTGCCGCCTTCCAGCCACGCGCCTATCCCAATGTGGATATCCTGAATCTGATCTTGCAGGGCGAAGCCGAATACCGGGACAGCGACGGCAACACCGTGCGTGCAGCCGCTGGAGAAGCGCTATTACTGGCTACGCAGCCGGGGCTGAGCTATAGCGAACAGAACGTCAGCAACAACACGCCACTGACACGGATGCAGTTATGGCTGGACGCCTGCCCAGAGCGCAGTAACGAGCGTGTGCAGCGCTTGAGCCTGACAGAGCAGCCCTATACACTGCTGGCCTCACCAGATGGGAGCCAGGGCAGCCTGCAACTGCGCCAACAGGTCTGGATCCATCATTTGAACCTAGCGGCAGGTGCGCAGCAGACGCTGAACCTGCACGGGCCACGCGCCTACCTGCAATCGATCCATGGCACCGTCGAGGTAAATGGCGAACATAATGACAGCCAGCGCCTGACCTGTGGTGACGGTGCGTTTATCCGCGAAGAACATCGCCTCACCATTCAGGCCAAAGCACCGTTACGTGCGTTACTGATTGATTTGCCGATATAAGAAAAAGAAAAACCCCGCGCGACTTTCGTCACGCGGGGTTATCTATATAGAGGGAGCTGACCGGTAAGCCGGGTTCTGTCGTGGACAGTCATTCCTCTAGGCCAGCAATCGCTCACTGGCTCAAGCAGCCTACCCGGGTTCAGTACGGGCCGTACCATGCGAACCCCTATTTGGCCTTGCTCCGGGTGGAGTTTACCGTGCCACGAACTGTTGCCAGTCGCGCGGTGCGCTCTTACCGCACCCTTTCACCCTTACCTGATCCCGCTTGCGCGGGCCATCGGCGGTTTGCTCTCTGTTGCACTAGTCGTAGGCTTGCGCCTCCCAGGCGTTACCTGGCACCCTGCCCTATGGAGCCCGGACTTTCCTCCCCTCCATCTGTCTCCCCCGAAGAGGACGGCAATGAAGCGGCGACTGTCTGGTCAACTCCGGCGCGGATAGTAGCGTTGCTGCGCCAGCAGGTCAACCGCTTTACTGTTCCTGTTGCTCCAACGCATGTTTATACAGTGCATTTTTCTTTACGCCGTGGATCTCTGCGGTTAGCGCCGCCGCCTTTTTCAGCGGCAGCTCTTTTTGCAGCAGGGCCAGGGTGCGCAGCGCTTCGAGCGGCAAATCGTCTTCCTGTGCCTTGTGGCCTTCCACAATCAGCACCATTTCCCCCCGGCGACGTACCTCATCCTCTAGCACCCAGGCCAGCAGTTCCCCTACCGGAGCACCGTGAATCGATTCCCAGGTTTTGGTCAGCTCACGCGCCAGAACCACATAGCGCTGCGGCCCCCACACGGTGACCATGTCCTGTAAACTTTCCAACAAACGGTGGGTAGATTCATAGAAAATCAGCGTTCGCGGTTCCTCTGCCAGCGCCAGCAGGGTATCCTTACGGCCTTTGGTTTTTGCAGGCAGGAAGCCTTCGTAGCAAAAGCGATCGGAAGCCACACCGGCGGCACACAGCGCGGTAGTGGCAGCACAGGCGCCCGGCAGCGGTACGACGCGGATCCCCGCTTCACGGCAACGGCGCACCAGGTGATAACCCGGATCGTTAATCAGTGGCGTGCCTGCGTCACTGACCAGTGCTATGCTCTGACCTTCCTGCAGTTTTGCCAGCAGTTGGTCCGCCTTCTGCTGTTCGTTATGGTCATGCAGCGCAAACAACCGCGCGCTAATAGCAAAGTGTTGCAGCAGCAACCCGGTATGGCGCGTATCTTCCGCCGCAATCAGATCCACGCTCTTCAGTACCTCTATTGCCCGATGCGTCATGTCCCCCAGGTTACCGATGGGGGTGGGCACCACGTACAGCGTTGATGCAGAAATAACTGATTGTTGGTGTTGATTCATTGTTTCATCCGGATTGCCGATTTAATATTGAGCATCTTGAAAAAAACATCACTGGATACAGTATGCTTTCCTCAACATTCCTTCGTACCAAAGCAGGGCGATTAGTGCCTGTTGTACTGGCAGCCCTGCTGTTAGCTGGTTGTCCAAGTCAGGTTCCACAGACTCCGCCCTCAAATATCCAGGACGAAGCCAGTGCCAACTCTGATTACTATCTGCAGCAGTTGCAGCAAAGCAGCGATAATAACAAGGCTGACTGGCAATTACTTGCTATTCGCGCATTAACTCGCGAAGGCAAGCTGCCGCAGGCCGCCGAGCAACTGAGTTCGCTGCCACAAGACATGACGGGGACACAACAGCAAGAGCGCCAACTATTGAGCGCAGAATTGCAGGTGGCCAACAAGAATTTAGGCGCAGCCCGTGATGCGTTGAACAAAATAGACAGCAGCGCGCTGTCACCTAATCAGCTGGTTCGCCTGTATCAGGCGCAGATCGCGGCCAACCAGGGCCAAGCCTCTCTGCCGCTGATCCGTGCCTATATCGCCCAGGAGCCGTTGCTTAGCGCCCAGGCTCATCAGGATAATCTGGACAAAACCTGGCAGACCCTGCTTGGCCTGAAACCGGCCGACATGAACAGCCTGGTGATTAACGCCAACGAAAACGTGCTGCAAGGCTGGCTGGATCTGTTACGTGTCTATCAGGACAACCGTCAGGATCCCGATCTGCTGAAAGCCGGGATCAAAGACTGGCAAAACCGCTACCCGCAGAATCCGGCGGCAAAAAGCCTGCCAACCCAGTTGAATCAGGTGCTGAACTTCACCCAGGCTTCGACCTCGCATATCGCCCTGTTGCTGCCGTTGAACGGCCAGGCCAAGGTGTTTGCCGATGCGATCCAGCAGGGCTTTAACGCGGCGCAGAGTGGCATAGCCATCGCCGCGCCGGTTCCGGCACAGCAACCCGTCACTAATCCAGACCAGAGTATTGCGGCAACGCCAGACAATGCTAACGGTGCAGTAAGTACTTCGGCACCTGCGGCGGATGCAACTCAGGTCGCCGCAGTGCAGCCCGCGGCTCCAGCTCCGGTGACGCCAGCCCCGGCAACCGGTGGGCAGGTGAAGGTATACGATACCACCAGCCAGCCTCTGCCAGCGCTGTTGGCCCAAGCCCAGCAGGATGGCGCAACCCTGATCGTCGGCCCGCTGTTGAAGGCCGAAGTTGATCAACTGGCTACCACGTCCACTACGTTGAACGTGCTGGCACTCAACCAACCTGAGCAGCCGAAGGATAGCCCGAATATCTGCTACTTCGCTCTGTCGCCAGAAGACGAAGCCCGCGATGCCGCCCGTCATATCTGGGAGCAGCAAAAGCGCCAGCCGTTACTGCTGCTGCCACGCGGCGCATTTGGCGATCGAGTTGCCAAGGCCTTCACCGAAGAGTGGCAGAAACTCGGTGGTCAGACCGTATTGCAACAAGGGATCGGTTCTGCCGGTGAGTTACGCCAGATGGTCAACAGCGGCGGGGTCCGCATGAGTGGCACCCCGGTAGCCTCACAGGCGGCAGCACCGCAGTCGGTGACTATTGCAGGCTTGACGATCCCTGCGCCACCAAGCGATATCCCAGCCTCTACCGGTGGCGGTGTGGACTCGGTGTATATCGTTGCCACGCAGGACCAACTGACGCTGATCAAGCCGATGATCGACATGACCACCAGCTCTCGCAGCAAACCTGCCATGTTTGCCAGCTCACGCAGCTATCAGGCCGGTGCCGGCCCGGACTTCCGTCTGGAAATGGAAGGCCTGCAATTCAGCGATATTCCTCTGCTGGCAGGGGCCAATCCACAGTTGCAGCAGCAAGCTACCGCCAAGTTCCGCAACGACTATTCTCTGGTACGTCTCTACGCCATGGGGATGGATGCCTGGACATTGGCCAATCACTTTGCTCAAATGCGCCAGTTGCCAGGATTCCAGGTTTCAGGAACCACCGGCTTGCTGACATCGTCACCTAACTGTGTGATCAACAGGAAACTGACTTGGCTGCAATACCGCCAGGGCTCGGTCGTTCCGGTCTCCTGAGTCAACGCGCCAAGGGGGCGGGCTATGAGAACCAGGCCCGCCAATACCTGGAGCGCGCAGGGCTGACCTTCACCGCCGCTAACGTGGTGGTACGTGGAGGTGAGCTCGACCTTATCATGCGTGATGGCCAAACCTGGGTGTTCGTCGAGGTCCGTTACCGGCGCAGTGACGCTTTTGGTGACGCCGCGGCCAGTGTGACTTACCGCAAGCAACGGCGATTGCTGCATGCCGCTGCCGTTTGGCTGGCAGGGCGAGGAGCCAGTTTTGACACATCATCTTGCCGTTTTGATGTTTTAGCCATTACCGGTAGCCAGTTAGAATGGCTCCCCAATGCCTTCAATGCGGATTAAACCTGTTTACCGGTCTATACCGGCCCTTTGACCTAGTGGATTAAAACAACGTGCTGGATAGAATCAAAGTCTGTTTTACCGAGAGTATCCAAACCCAGATTGCGGCGGCGGAAGCCTTACCTGACGCGATATCCCGTGCCGCGATGACCCTGGTTCAATCGTTATTGAACGGCAACAAGATCCTGTGCTGCGGCAACGGCACCTCGGCGGCCAACGCCCAGCATTTTGCCGCCTGTATGATCAACCGCTTTGAAACCGAACGCCCCAGCCTGCCCGCGATCGCGCTCAACGCCGATAACGTGGTGCTGACCGCCATCGGCAACGATCGCCTGCATGATGAAATGTATGCCAAACAGGTGCGGGCGCTCGGCCATGCCGGTGACGTGCTGCTGGCGATTTCCACCCGCGGCAATAGCCGTGATATTGTGAAAGCGGTTGAAGCTGCGGTAACGCGTGATATGACCATTGTTGCGCTTACCGGCTACGATGGCGGAGAGCTGGCGGGTTTACTCGGCCAGCAGGATGTGGAGATACGTATTCCCTCTCACCGCAGTGCACGCATTCAGGAGATGCATATGCTTACCGTCAATTGCCTATGCGACCTGATTGATAACACATTGTTCCCCCACCAGGATGATTAAAGGAACTGAGATGAAGCTAAGAGCCACATTTGCAGTGCTGTTCAGCGCCCTACTGTTACAAGGCTGCGTCGCGGGCGTTGTCGTTGGCAGCGCCGCTGTTGCCACCAAGACGGCGACCGATCCACGCACCGTAGGAACACAGGTCGATGACGGCACCCTGGAAGCCCGGGTTGAAAATGCCATTGGCAAAGATCAGCAACTGAAGAAAGAAGCGCGTGTCGTGGCAACGGCCTATCAGGGCAAAGTGCTGCTGACCGGCCAGGCACCTAGCACCGAACTCGCCAGCCGTGCGAAACAGATCGCGCTTGGCGTGGATGGGGCCGTTGAGGTGTATAACGAGATCCGCCAAGGCACGCCGGTTAGCCTGGGTACGGCTTCTTCCGATACCTGGATCACCACCAAGGTACGTTCACAGATCCTGACCAGCGATACGGTCAAATCTTCCAACGTGAAGGTGACAACCGAAAATGGCGAAGTGTTCTTGTTAGGTCTGGTGACTCAGCAGGAAGGCCAATCTGCGGCGCAGATCGCCAGCCAGGTCAGCGGCGTGAAGCACGTAACGACGGCGTTTACCTACGTTAAATAATTTCGTGCAGCATGGGTGGGATCGGCGCTGTCTGGTGCCCTAACCCTCTCCCACGGGAGAGGGGACCGATCGAGTTCATTGATTGTTCTGCGTTACACGGGCGCAGCATGCGGCGCCCCTACAGCCCACGACGCTGAACCAGCTCCCTCGCCCTGTGGGAGAGGGTTGGGGTGAGGGCATCAATCCAACCCATTCGCCTTAAGAAAACCGTCCCCACCTAACTGGCGCATCTGGCGCATAATCCACTGCTGGCGTTGAACCACGTATCCCGAAGGGGCGCCGGCCTTATAACGATGCGGATTAGGCAGCACCGCCGCCAGCAGGGCCGCTTCTGACGCCGTCAGGCGGCTTGCCGGCTTGTGGAAAAAATGCTGGGCAGCCGCTTCTACGCCGAAGATACCGTCACCAAATTCGACGATATTCAGGTACACCGTCAAAATCCGCCGTTTGGTCCACACCAGCTCAATGCCCGCCGTCAGCCCGGCCTCAAATCCTTTACGCAGCCAACTGCGTCCATCCCACAAAAACAGGTTTTTGGCCGTTTGCTGGGAAAGCGTAGAAGCGCCGCGAATGCGCGTTGGCCGCTTTTCATTATGGCTAAGCGCCTTTTCAATAGCCGCAATATCGAATCCCCAGTGATCGGGAAATTTCTGATCTTCTGCCGCCATCACCGCCAGGACCATCGAGGGAGCAATATCATCCATCGCCACCCAGTCGGAATGCGCCACGTAACCAAAATCACCGCTCAGCCAGGCACCGAGCTGCCGCTCCACCATCACGGCAGAAAACGGCACCGGCAGAAAAGCGAACAGGATGATGCCAATCAGCCACAAGCCAACCACCGCGATAACGCCACGTTTCAACCATCCCCACAGGCGAACCACCCACGATTTACGTGAAAACCTTATCATTCCACCAAATCCAGCACCCGTGAGACCAGCTTATCAATGCCACGCGCCGCCTCGCCGATCGACTGGGCCAACATGTAGGCCGGGGTCGTGACGACCTTGTTTTCAATATCGACCACGATGTCATCCACCGGGCAGATAACCGGCTCACCGCCCATGGCATCAATCACTTCCCCCAGATCGGGATCGTTACCAATGGTCAATCGCAACGGCTGACCGATCACTTTTGGCAACAGGACGGGCGCAATGCACATAAAACCCATTGGTTTATTTTTCTTATGCATTTCTCGAATAAGCTTAGACAGGTCTGGATCTATTGAACATTCAGCCCCTTGCGTGGCAAAGCTGCTCAGATTCTTCGCTGCACCAAACCCGCCGGGTACAATCAGGGCATCCAGTTGCCCGGCATCGGCCTGCGAAAGAGGCTGAATATGGCCACGAGCGATGCGTGCCGACTCCAGTAAAACGTTGCGGCTTTCTAGCATTTCTTCGCCAGTTAAATGATTAATAACATGAACTTGCTGCTTATCCGGCGCGAAGCATATCACCTGTGCACCGGCACGATCCAAGGCCAGTAAGGTAAGCACCGCCTCATGGATTTCTGCCCCGTCATAAACACCACAACCACTCAGCACTACAGCTACCTGTTTCATCGTTACTCTCCCAGCCAGGACCGCCAGCAAAGGCAGGCCCAGAGGCGACAAATACTAACTACATCACATATTTTAATGATTCTTCTAACAAGAGCGCTTACATTTGGTATGTTATTCACGGTATGATGTATACGAATTTAGTAACACCTGCTCTACCAGAACGCTAAAAACCAATACGCAGGTTAATGTTTTCCCTGGTGTTGGCGCAATATTCGCGCACCCCGGCCTCGGCTGGGGTCATTTTTTTTCAGCGTTCTCAACCCAGGCACGCAGTACCGCCACATCATTACGCCACTCTTGTTTCAACTCATCGACCCACTCTTGTACGTTGTCTTGCCAGGCCGGTAACGTTGGCGTCTGGATCTGCTGAGCCAGCTGTTGCAGATGTTTTAACCCGACAGAGCCAGCAGCCCCCTTGATTTTGTGCCCTTCTTCGGTGATCCCTTTCTGGTCCTTCGCCGTCATGTTGGAATCCAGCACCGCCAGATAGCCCGGCATCACCTGTTCAAACATCGCCAGGCTCTGATGGATCAACTGCGGCCCCAACAGATCCATGTACTGCTCCAGCATTGCGGTATCCAACAACGATTCATTAATCTGCATCGACTTTTGCTCCGTTTTCTTTGTGGTATGTTGAGGTTGGTGATCCCAGTAATGTTTAATCATCTTGGTCAAGGCCGGTACCGACAACGGCTTGCTCAGCACATCGTCCATGCCCGCTTCAAGATACTCTTTCTTGTCTTTCAGCACATTAGCCGTCAGCGCAATCAACGGCGGCAGTGAGCGGCCAGCATAACGCTCGCGCAGCTCACGGGCGATGTCCAGCCCGCTCATATCCGGCAGTTGGATGTCCAACAGGGCCAGATCGAATTCGTCCGGGTCGAACATGTCTAGCGCATCACGGCCGTTCATCGCCACCGCAACGCTGTTGCCCAGCTTCTCCAGCACCGAACGGGCGACAATCACGTTCAGTTCGATATCTTCCACCAGCAGGATATGCAGCGCTGGCAACGGCATTTCTTCCACCTTCTGCACTTCGTCAACCACTTCCTCCACCGCCGGAGCCTTGATGGTTAAAGTGAAGCAAGAACCATGCCCTTGCGCGCTGTTGACTGTGATATCCCCACCCATGCTCTGCGCCAGCCGTTTGGAAACCGCCAGACCGATCCCGGTACCGGTCGCCGGACGGCCGCCGTTCTGGTCCTTGACCTGATAATACATGGCAAAAATCTTGTCTTGCTCATCCTGCGGGATGCCCATGCCTGAGTCTTCCACCTCAAACACGATCTGCTCCTGCCCTTCGCGCCTGACGCGTACCACAATCTGGCCCTGCTGGGTGAATTTCACCGCGTTGCCGATCAGGTTCCACAGGATCTGGCGCAGGCGCGTCCCATCCGTGATGATTTTCTGCGGCAGCGGTAGCTCGGGTTCCATCACGAACTGTAGCCCTTTCGGCTGGACCAGCAGCCCGGAGAGGTTCTCCAGGTCCGCCAGGAAGCCGGTAAAGTCGACCGGCTGATTGTCCAACTGGACCTTGCGCCGTTCGAGTTTATCCATCTCGATGATGTCGTTGAAAATATTGCCCAGCGTGATGGCGCTGACGTGGATGGTTTTCAAATACTTCAGTTGTTCGTCGTTCAATTCGGTATCGAGCAGAATGCGGCTCAGGCCGACAATGCCATTAAGCGGCGTACGAAGCTCGTGGCTGATCGTTGAGATAAAGGTGGTCTTATCCCTGCTGGCGTTCTCCAGCGCGTCCTGGTAGCGCTTACGCTCGGTTATATCGCGGCCAAAGCCCATCAGCCCGTGACGTTTACCCACGCGGTCGTAAAACGGCACCTTGCGCAGCTCAAAACAGGCTTTGCGCCCGTCCGGGTACACCAGCCATTGTTCATAGGTCAGGGAAACGTTGTGGCGGAACACTTTCTCATCGGTTTCGATGACTTTTTCGGCAATGTCTTGGCTGTAGACATCAAAGGGGGTCAGGCCAATCAGCTGTTTTTCGCTCTTGCCGGTCAGCAGTTCCATCGCCCGGTTGCAGCCGGAGAACTCTTTTTCTTCGTTGCGGTAGTAAACCAAATCGGGGGAGGCATCGAGGAAGGAGCGCAGTAACGCCGACTGTTGGCCCAGTTCCACCTGCGCTAGTTCGCGTTGCTCCATCTCTTCGGTCAGTTTATCCATGACCTGCTGGCGCTCTTGCTCCGCCTTGATACGGTCGGCAATTTCCTGATTGAGCTGGCTGATGTTCTCCTGCATCTGCTGGTTCAGCGCGAGATCGCGATTACGCATCTCCTCAAGCTTATCCACCAGCCGGGCCAGGCGCTGACGCGACTCTTCCAGTTGCTCTACCACCACCGAAAGGAAGTAAACCGCCCACGGGGTGATCAGCAAACCGAAGAAGATGGAGCGCACCACATCAATGCTTTCCACTTCACCACGCAGCAGCATGGTGACCGCCATCTGCACCACCATCGCCAGTATCACCAGCGCTGAAGCGAGCAACAGTGAAAAGCGCACCAGCCCCAGTTTTACCATCAAATCAACGTAGTACTGGGCTAACACCCGGATTTGCTTCATGAGCTATTCCCTACAGACATAATCTCTCAAATCATACCGTAAAAAGGCGCAGAGATAAGAAACCTTACTGTGAACTGTGGGAAGAGTTGCAAATCGTCAGTGGAAAACGGGGGATTTTAAGGGTGGTAATGCTGCTCTGCCGCCAAAGCCGACCCCTGGCCGCCATGCAGTTGGAGATAGCCGCCAACGGCCTGCATGCCGTTCCAGCGATTTTCGCACCATAAGGGGGCAAGCAGGGTTGGCCGTCGGGCGCTGGCCGAAATGCGGTGGTAGATAATTTCTTTAGGCGTATGGCGGATCATTTCCCCGGCGCTGCAGGCGTAATCCTCCAACGACAGCTCAGGCAAACGCCCCGCCTGCCAGGCCCGTGCCATGGTGCTACCGGTGACGATATGCAGCGGGTGCAGTTTAATGCCGTCAACGCCGCTGTCTGCCACCGCTTGTAGCGTGTCTAGATGATGTTGATGGGTTTCCCCCGGCAGGCCAACGATCAGGTGGCTGCACACCTTCAGGCCGCGCTCACGAGCCAGGCGGCTGGTCTGCTGGTAACAGGAAAAGTTGTGGCCACGGTTGATGCGCTTGAGCGTTTTATCGTGCGCGGTTTGCAGCCCCAGCTCCAGCCACACCTCAAAGCCCTGTTCTCGGTAACCAGCCAGCAGATCGAGAGCCGCTTCCGGCACGCAGTCTGGCCGGGTGCCAACACAGATGCCCACCATCTCGGCCTGCGTCAGCGCCTGTTGGTACATGTTGGCCAGCAGTTCCACTTCGGCATAGGTGCTGGTATAGGCCTGGAAATAGGCCAGATAGCGCTTGGCCCGGTTAACCTTCTGCGCCTGGATAGCCAGCTGTTGCGCGATGCTTTGCTGCTGCATCTGCTCATCAGCAAAAGAAGCTACGTTGCAGAAAGTGCAGCCGCCGCGCCCCAGCGTGCCGTCGCGGTTTGGGCAGCTAAACCCACCGTGCAGCGTGAGTTTGTGGATCTTCTCCCCATAACGGCGCTGAAGATCGCTACCAAACATATTGACTAATTGCGGCAACTGCATAATCTTGGTGTCTCTCTGTGTTCAAAGGCCGTATATGCTAATAAGAAACGGCTTTTCCCGCGATGACAGGGATCAACGCTTTTCCCCAAAGGCCGCCCCATGCATAATTATTCATTATTAGTGCAAATAAAATCATTTTTATCTCGATGAAAATTTCTAATCTTCAGCGCACCGTTAACCGCTTTATGACAAAGCGATGAAAAATAGTTATAAACAACAACAAATAGATATTTACCAGAACAAAACTCTGACATTGCCGTCAGCACTAGCATGGTGCAGAGATTCAGGCATTGCACTATAGTGAGACAGCTCACATTTTTACGGCCCTTCCCTCAGCTATCCATCACGCTTAAAAGGTCTGAAAAAACTTATTTTTCATCATCATAAACCTCCTCAAAGCCATCAAAATCCCTGTTAGGCCCATATTTGACCTGCGTATTCTTTCTCGCTAAGTTGGATGTCCGCTGGAAGCTTTCTGGACGAGCAAACTGCTCGTCATAATTATGCAGTAATTTAAGACTCCCTCTTAAAACAAGTCATTTACCACTTGTGAGAACCGTCACGAGAGGCCATTGATGGAGGGCGGAAAAGCAGATTGGCGATATTAACCTTGCTGATTGGACTTCTGCCTGAAGTTGGGAAGCCCCCTCGCAGTTGGTTGTAAGAGTCACGCAGAGCCTGGGGAGGTTCACTGATATGTTGTACGATAAATCCCATGAGAGGGACAACTGTGGTTTCGGCCTGATCGCCCATATAGAAGGCGAACCTAGCCACAAAGTGGTGAGGACCGCTATTCACGCACTGGCCCGCATGCAACACCGTGGTGCAATTCTTGCTGACGGCAAGACTGGCGACGGTTGCGGCCTGTTATTGCAAAAGCCCGATCGCTTTTTCCGCATGGTAGCGCAAGAGCGCGGCTGGCGTTTAGCCAAGAACTACGCCGTTGGCATGATGTTCCTCAGCCAGAACGAAGAGGAAGCCCGTACCAGCCGCCGCATTGTTGAAGAAGAGCTGCAGAACGAAACGCTGTCGATCGTCGGCTGGCGCGAAGTTCCTACCAACCCGGACGTATTGGGTGAAATTGCCCTCTCTTCTCTGCCGCGTATTGAACAGATTTTCGTGAATGCCCCTGCGGGCTGGCGTCCACGTGATATGGAGCGCCGCCTGTTTGTGGCACGCCGCCGTATCGAGAAGCGCGTCCAGGACGACAGCTTCTATGTGTGCAGCTTCTCCAACCTGGTGACCATCTACAAAGGTCTGTGCATGCCTGCCGACCTGCCACGTTTCTATCTGGATCTGGCAGACCTGCGGCTGGAATCGGCCATCTGCCTGTTCCACCAGCGCTTCTCGACCAATACCGTGCCGCGCTGGCCGTTGGCACAGCCGTTCCGCTATCTGGCACACAACGGTGAGATCAACACCATCACCGGTAACCGCCAGTGGGCACGTGCACGTACCTACAAGTTCCAGACTCCGCTGATCCCGGATTTGCAATCCGCCGCGCCGTTCGTCAACGAAACCGGCTCAGACTCCAGCTCGCTGGACAATATGCTGGAGCTGTTGTTGGCAGGCGGGATGGATCTGATCCGTGCGATGCGTTTGCTGGTGCCACCGGCCTGGCAGAACAACCCGGATATGGATACCGACCTGCGCGCCTTCTTCGACTTCAACTCGATGCACATGGAGCCGTGGGACGGCCCAGCAGGCATCGTGATGTCCGATGGCCGCTACGCCGCCTGTAACCTGGATCGTAACGGTCTGCGTCCGGCGCGCTACGTCATCACCAAAGACAAGCTGATCACCTGCGCCTCAGAAGTCGGCATCTGGGATTACCAGCCGGATGAAGTGATCGAAAAAGGCCGTGTTGGGCCAGGCGAGCTGATGGTGATCGACACCCGCAGCGGCAAGATCCTGCACTCCGCCGAAACCGACGACGACCTGAAAAGCCGCCATCCGTATAAAGAATGGATGGAGAAGAACGTTAAGCGTCTGGTGCCGTTCGAAGACCTGCCGGAAGATCAGGTGGGCAGCCGCGAGCTGGATGACGCGACGCTGGAAACTTACCAGAAGCAGTTCGGCTATAGCAGCGAAGAACTGGATCAGGTGATCCGCGTACTGGGCGAAATCGGCCAGGAAGCTACCGGTTCGATGGGTGATGACACTCCGTTCGCCGTGCTTTCCAGCCGCCCACGCATCATTTATGACTACTTCCGCCAGCAGTTCGCGCAGGTTACCAACCCGCCGATCGATCCGCTGCGTGAAGCCCACGTGATGTCGCTGGCCACCAGCATCGGCCGCGAGATGAACGTCTTCTGCGAAGCCGAAGGCCAAGCCCACCGCCTGAGCTTCAAATCGCCGATCCTGTTGTATTCCGATTTCAAACAGCTCACCACGCTGGAAGGCGAATATTATCGCGCCGACACGCTCGATCTGACCTTCGATCCCGCCGTGCAGGATCTGGAACAGACCATCCATGCCCTGTGCGATGAAGCGGAACGTAAAGTCCGTGACGGCGCGGTGCTGCTGGTGCTGTCTGACCGAGCCATCAGCAACCAACGTCTGCCGGTACCGGCACCGATGGCGGTTGGGGCAATCCAGACCCGTTTGGTAGACAAGAACCTGCGTTGCGATGCCAACATCATCGTTGAAACCGCCAGCGCCCGCGATCCCCACCATTTCGCCGTGCTGCTGGGCTTTGGTGCCACCGCCGTCTACCCATATCTGGCCTACGAAACGCTGGCCAAGCTGGTCGACAGCCAGGCCATCGACAAGAAATACCGCGACGTGATGCTGAACTACCGTAACGGCATCAATAAAGGGCTGTACAAGATCATGTCCAAAATGGGCATCTCGACTATCGCCTCTTACCGTTGCTCCAAACTGTTTGAAGCCGTTGGCCTGCACCGTGACCTGTCCAATCTGTGCTTCCAGGGCGTGGTCAGCCGTATCGGCGGTGCCAGCTTCAGCGACTTCCAGCAAGATCTGCAAAACCTGTCCAAACGCGCCTGGCTGAAACGCAAACCTTTGGATCAGGGCGGCCTGCTGAAGTTCGTCCATAACGGCGAGTACCATGCGTACAACCCAGACGTGGTGAACTCACTGCAAAAAGCGGTGCACAGCGGCGAATATAGCGACTACCAGGCTTATGCCAAGCTGGTGAACGAGCGCCCGATTGCCACGCTGCGCGATTTGCTGGCGATCACCCCGCAAGGCACGCCAATCCCGGTCGATCAGGTTGAACCGGCCGAATCACTGTTCAAACGCTTCGATACCGCCGCCATGTCCATCGGGGCACTCAGCCCGGAAGCTCATGAATCGCTGGCGATTGCCATGAACAGCCTGGGTGGTTTCTCCAACTCCGGTGAAGGTGGTGAAGATCCCGCACGCTACGGCACCAACAAGGTTTCTCGTATCAAGCAGGTGGCCTCTGGCCGCTTTGGCGTGACGCCAGCCTATCTGGTCAACGCCGACGTGATCCAGATTAAGGTCGCGCAAGGTGCCAAGCCGGGTGAAGGTGGCCAGTTGCCAGGGGATAAGGTGACGCCATATATCGCCAAGCTGCGTTATTCGGTACCAGGCGTTACCCTGATCTCGCCTCCGCCGCATCACGACATTTATTCGATTGAGGATTTGGCACAGCTGATTTTCGACCTGAAGCAGGTGAACCCGAAGGCGATGATTTCGGTGAAGCTGGTTTCCGAGCCGGGTGTTGGCACCATTGCCACCGGCGTGGCGAAAGCCTATGCCGATCTGATCACCATTGCCGGTTACGACGGCGGCACCGGTGCCAGCCCGCTATCTTCGGTTAAATATGCTGGCTGCCCGTGGGAACTGGGCCTGGTGGAAACTCAGCAAGCGCTGGTTGCCAACGGCCTGCGCCACAAGATCCGCCTCCAGGTGGATGGCGGCCTGAAAACCGGCGTCGATATTGTCAAAGCAGCCATTTTGGGCGCTGAAAGCTTCGGCTTCGGTACTGGCCCAATGGTGGCGCTGGGTTGTAAATACCTGCGTATCTGCCACTTGAACAACTGCGCGACCGGCGTGGCAACTCAAGATGAAAAACTGCGCCGCGATCACTATCACGGCCTGCCAGAGCGCGTGACCAACTACTTCCAGTTTATCGCTCGGGAAACCCGCGAGATCATGGCTTCGTTGGGCGTCAGCCAATTGGTCGATCTGATCGGTCGCACCGAGTTCCTGACCGAGCTGGACGGGATCTCCGCCAAGCAGAACAAGCTGGATCTGTCGCCATTGCTGAAAACCGCCACGCCGCACGTGGGCAAAGCTTTGCATTGCACCGAAAGCAGCAACCCGCCGTTCGATCAAGGCGTGCTGAACAAGGATCTGATGGCGCAGGCACAGCCGCATATCGAAGCGAAGCACAGCAAGACCTTCTACTTCGATATCCGTAACACCGACCGCTCCGTTGGCGCGACCCTGTCCGGGGCGATTGCCACACTGCATGGCGACCAAGGGATGGCAGCCGATCCGATCAAGGCGCATTTCTCCGGTACCGCAGGCCAGAGCTTCGGCGTGTGGAATGCCGGTGGCGTTGAGCTGACCCTGACCGGCGATGCCAACGACTATGTGGGCAAAGGGATGGCCGGTGGCCGTATCGCCGTGCGTCCTCCGGTAGGCTCTGCATTCCGTAGCCATGAAGCCAGCATCATCGGCAACACCTGCCTGTACGGCGCAACCGGTGGCAAGCTGTTCGCCGCAGGCCGTGCTGGTGAGCGTTTCGCCGTGCGTAACTCCGGGGCGATCACCGTCGTTGAAGGCATTGGCGATAACGGTTGTGAATACATGACCGGTGGTATCGTATGCGTCCTGGGCAAAACCGGCATCAACTTTGGTGCGGGTATGACCGGCGGCTTCGCCTATGTACTGGACGAAGATGGCGAGTTCCGCAAACGCGTTAACCCGGAACTGGTAGAAGTGCTGGAGGTCGATCAACTGGCGATCCATGAAGAACACCTGCGCGGTCTGATCACCGAGCATGTGCAGCTAACCGGTTCATCGCGGGCAGAAGAGATTTTGGCTAACTGGCCGCTATGGGCGCCGAAGTTTGCGCTGGTCAAGCCGAAGTCCAGTGATGTCAAAGCATTGTTGGGTCACCGTAGTCGTTCCGCAGCCGAGCTGCGGGTTCAGGCGCAGTAAGGGGTCATTGAATGAGTCAGAACGTTTATCAATTTATCGACCTGCAGCGCGTTGATCCGCCAAAGAAACCGCTGAAGATCCGCAAAATCGAGTTTGTAGAGATCTATGAACCCTTTTCGGAAACCCAGGCGAAATCGCAGGCAGACCGTTGCCTGTCATGCGGCAACCCCTATTGCGAATGGAAATGCCCGGTTCACAACTATATTCCGAACTGGCTGAAGCTGGCGAACGAAGGGCGCATCATGGAGGCGGCGGATCTGGCACACCAGACCAACAGCCTGCCGGAAGTATGTGGCCGCGTTTGTCCGCAAGATCGCCTGTGCGAAGGTTCCTGCACCTTGAACGACGAGTTTGGTGCGGTGACCATCGGCAATATCGAGCGCTATATCAGCGATAAAGCCATCGAGATGGGTTGGAAACCGGATATGTCACACGTCCATCCTACCGGTAAACGGGTGGCCGTGATTGGTGCTGGCCCGGCAGGTTTGGCCTGTGCCGACGTGTTGACCCGTAACGGCGTCAAGGCCGTGGTTTACGATCGTCATCCAGAGATCGGCGGCCTGCTGACCTTCGGCATTCCAGCCTTTAAGCTGGAAAAAGAGGTGATGATCAAGCGCCGTGGCATCTTTAGCGAGATGGGTATCGAGTTCCAACTCAATACCGAAGTCGGTAAAGACATCACCATGGATGCGCTGCTGAGCGAATACGATGCGGTGTTCCTTGGCGTTGGCACTTATCAGTCGATGCGTGGTGGATTGGATAACGAAGAGGCACCAGGCGTGTACGATGCGCTGCCGTTCCTGATTGCCAACACCAAGCAGTTGATGGGCTACCAGCCGGAACAGCACGAGCCGTATGTCAGTATGGAAGGCAAACGTGTCGTGGTGCTGGGCGGTGGTGACACCGCAATGGACTGTGTACGTACCTCCGTTCGTCAGGGTGCAACTCAGGTCATCTGTGCCTATCGCCGGGATGAAGCGAACATGCCGGGTTCCAAACGCGAAGTGAAGAACGCGCGTGAGGAAGGGGTAGAGTTCCAGTTCAACCTGCAACCGCTGAGCATTGAGCTTAACGGCGCGGGGCGCGTTGCTGGCGTCAAGATGGTGCGCACTCAACTGGGTGCCCCGGATGCCAATGGCCGCCAGGTTGCCGAGCAGGTACCAGGTTCCGAGCACGTGATCGACGCCGATGCGGTGGTGATGGCCTTTGGCTTCCGCCCACATCAGATGGACTGGCTGGCCGCGCACGACGTACAGTTGGACAAGCAGGGGCGCATCCTGGCACCTGAAGCGGTCGATAACGCTTTCCAGACCAGCAACCCGAAAATCTTCGCCGGTGGCGATGCGGTTCGTGGTTCTGACTTGGTAGTGACTGCGATTGCCGAAGGGCGTAAAGCTGCCGAAGGCATCATGAGCTATCTGGAAGTATGATTTACAACTGACACCGTTCGGTTGAGGGCAAGAGGTGGCGTCGTGCTCCAATGATGTCCCTCACCCTAACCCTCTCC
>NZ_AYMQ01000053.1 GCF_000633355.1 Serratia sp. H1w | reverse complement strand
AAGAAAACCGGGGCGGTTCAGTATTCTCCATCCTGTTAATAGGCTGAAAATTAAGTGATTAGTGTAACGAAGGGAGAGGACAGGGTATGGACACAGGGAGGCGTATTTTTTCAGTACAACGAATACAGTTGTGATGCGCCCTTAAGCGTTACCAGAGGATTGACCGCTTATTAATTGAACGCCGATCGGACAGGGAGTGTCCGTCATGCGAGGTTTGTCAGAAGAAAATCCAGTCCCAGACGGCACGGGCGAGCGTCACCACCGCTTCCCGCACAGTGCGAATAACAGTTCGAACAGGAGCAGGCAGAAAAGACGACGACTCCACAGTACCAAACACCTCACTCACTGCACTCCCAAAGCGCTCGCGTGCCTGCTTTTTTACCGGTTCGGTACAGAGCCTCCCGTGTAGTTGTGTCGTCAGTGGGCTGGTAGCCCGGTCAGGCAAGCTGCACATCATATGCCCCACCATCGCTTCCATCCCCCATCCGGTTCGGGCCGACACCACGCATACAGGATGGTGTGGCAAAAACAACTGATGGACAGCGCTACACTTAGCTTCAATCGTTAACTGCTGGTCCGGGGAAGGCATGTTGTCGGCGATGTTCCATCCGTGGCAAGGTTCGGCCTTATCGGCCTGATTGACTACAAACAACACCCGGTGCTGATACGCCAACATTACCTTTCGATAGAAATGCTCATCCACCGACAGAGCACGATCATCGGCTTTGATGACCCACAGAATCAGATCCACTTCAGGCAGGACACGGCGATACAGCGCAGTGTATTCATTGTCGCGTTGCTCACTTTCGCCAACGCCGGGTAAATCGACAATCATTAGGTTGTGAGAACCATTGTTGAGCCGAAAACGCAACGCGTCGCGGGTACATGCTTCAACATCACTGACCAGCGTTACCTCGCCTTGGAACAGGGCGTTACAGAGGCTGCTTTTACCGGCACCGGTTTTACCCATGATAGCGATCACCGGCTCGTACTGCGTAAGACTGCGGAGGCGTTCGAGAATGTGGTTGCGGATGGTGTGAGGCAGAGAAGCCAGTGGCCTCTCAATAGCCTGAAGGCCGTCAGATTTTTGCATACGGAGATCTCAGCATGAAAAACAAAAAGCCCCGCAATCCGGTAAGGATGCGGGAGGATTCACGGAGATAATATCTATCTGAAATTATTTGGAATGCTTAAGTCTTTGATACTCTTCCACGATTAAATCGTGCAATAATTCACCGGTATTTCTCCGCCTGAGCCGCGATAATGTTTTGAGGTACTCTCTTGTTTTTACATCAAGAAAAAACTGAACATTGATTTTTTCTTCCTGGTTTCTTTTGTACTTCCGCTGAGCTTTGGCTTTGTTGAAGCTATTTCTGAATTTTTGAACTTCGCTAGACAATGTGAGTTCATCAGTAACCCAAATATCGAATGAAAGGTTGATTGCATGATAGATATCGGCAGAGCCAGGAAAATCGATTAAGTTTCCTAGAGCGATACTTTTATCTTTCAAATAACTCCATGTCCATACGCATTCGTGTTCGTCTTCCGGGAAAAGATAATTGAAGGGGATTTTTGTTTTGAACGCCCTTATCCAGCGGATTTTAGTCTCCTCAATCCAGTTATTCCGCAACTGTTTGTCTGAGAGAAGATCGAGAGTTCTAAGTATCTGCCTTATCTGCGCAGACGAATCTGACGGGAAGCCCCTTCCTTCTAAATACTCTTCTTTAAAAGAAAGCCGCCCCCTATCAAACAGATCTTGTTTTATTTTAGTATCGTTATCTTTGATAAATTTCATTAGTTGATACCAAGAAAACAAACATGCCCGCTCATTACTTCCTATCCATGCTATTTTCTCTAAAGGCACTAGTGAAGCTTTGCACTTTAAACGCATATCAGAAATAAAGTTATCAAACTCGAAATCTGAGAGCCTTGAATTCAGGTTTTCTCTGTTTTTTTTGATGTAAGCGATAAAACTTTCCGGATTATCACAAATATCAGGTGGAAGTACAGAGATTTGACGCCCATTCATAAAATGAGAATAAAACGCATTCTCCCTCTCATTTAGAACTTTATCTGACAAAATTTTCTGATTCATCCTTTACCCAATCAGTTCAAAAAACAAACATAATAAGGTGATAATAACATGATAAAACGAAGTTTACATTGATATTTTAAGGTTATAAATTTACTTAGGACCTGGTTACTGTATGGCAAAAAAGACAGATAATGACGGCGCAATGGGAGGTATGACTTTCTTCAACACACTGATAACCTATCAATTCCTGTCATCACATGCGATGATGCTATTGGTGTCTTAGAAGTAAAGATCTGCAAAGGTAGCAAGCGAGGGCCATAACGATATGAACATGTCCACCCGTCAGCTAGAAACATGGAGGTCAACGTAACTCTCTTTTTTTACGTATCAGCCGGTTGGTATGCCGGAGCAGTGGTCGTAATCAAATATCACGAATCCGGCTTACCCTTCATAACCGGAGAAACAATCATGAACGCTCGTCCTTCTCTTATCGAAGACCAATGTGTCGACATGGCATTTATCACCAGTCTGACAGGACTGACAGACAAATGGTTTTACAAGCTCATTAAAGACGGTGTCTTTCCTAAACCAATCAAACTGGGTCGAAGCTCCCGCTGGCTTAAAAGCGAAGTCGAAGCCTGGCTTCAGGAACGTGTTAACCAGTCCCGCAAATAAACCTCTCCCCTAACTAAACCCGCAGCATGAAAATGATTATCCGGCTACCCCGGAGGTTTTCTGCTGCCTGTCATTCCAGTCAGAAGGAATATGCACCATGAAAGACTATAAACCCCGTTACGAAGAGCTCTACAGATATTACCAGACCTGGTTGACAGGTTTTACGAAGCTAATGGTCAGCCAGGGCATGTGCCATCAGAATATTTACCATCATCATACCCTGACGGTAGGCTGCCTTAAATTTCCTGGGAAAGAAGCTGTTATTGCCATTGTGCCCCACTGCATACACCGACTTATTTACGGAAAAGCAGCGGCAGTATCATTATCGATCGATGATGACCTGAGCGTAAGCTTATTCACACAGGAGCACTTGTTGGCCCACCACCCCATGCTTGAAGGTGTTTTGCTTTCTGAATGCGCGCGTTTAAAACAACGCTCGCTGGCAAATAAGCTCATCAGCCTGTTTCGGCAGTTCAGCGGCAATGAGCTGCGTCTGAAGCTTGTCTGGCTGTGCTGGTATGATTTGATGCTGGGGAATAACCTGGAAGACTGGACTGAGAAACTCCGGTTCAAAAAGAGCAAAGAGGTGGATATCTGGATTAACGAAAGGCAGGCAGAGAATCCAGCCCTTACCAACATGATGGACGAGTATCTCTGCTTCGCATGGCGAACGACAGCCGAACCATTGAATTAGGCTTGATGCCTTGTTCTGTAAGGGTTCTTAGGATGCCTTGGGAGTTAAAATTAATATCGGTTAATTAATATTATTAATAGGCACTCCCTTTTTACAACCACTCCAGTAACTCCTTGCAGATCATCCTGTCAATCGTCCCTCTTCAAGGGGTTACCTCCATCTCTCCTGCTGGTCTCTACCAGCTACCAAGAGTTAATCATATGAATACTAAACTAACCTGGACGCCAGACTGGTTTCTGTCGTCTGTCCTAGGCTGGCATACCGGGGAAATGGTAAATCGCTATGCCTGCCTGCTGGCTATCCGTATAGACCTGTTCTATCGGCACCACACAACCCAATATCATCAACAGGATCACTGCCAACTGGAAAGGGATATCCGGTCACTGATGAACAAAATGATGAACCTTCAAGCAGTAGTGGGGTATTTCTGGGTCATCGAGTGGACAGAGGATCATCACTACCATGGTCATGTGGTCTTCTGGCTGGATGGTAATCGAACCCAAACTCCCTACCCCTGGGCAGAGAAAGCGGGTGAGTTCTGGAACGTTATTACCGATGGCGATGGCTGGCATCATCGCTGTGAATTTAAAGAGCATTACAGGGCCAATATCAATATCCCGGTGCACTACAACGATCCAGACAGCATCACTAACATCCGGCTGGCACTGGAATATCTGACTAAGACTCAGCAGAAAGAGGGATTGTTACTTCACGGCTGTAACGAGGTGCCTGAACGCCCGCTAACGGGTCGCCCACGGCTTCCGCCAGCACTCAGCTAAATATGTTAAACGCCTGCAGTGGCGTGACTACGCCACTGATATCCGCTGTCAGCGTAGCTGCTTCAGGAAGTCTAGGGCATATCGGCGTGCTCACGATTTAATTACGTAGCACTCCCTTCTTTTGACCCCGACCAGAGATATCCCATGGAACGACTTAATGAAAAACTGACAGATGCGCAGTTGATCCATCGTGAACTACAGGCAGCCATTGACCATTACCCACGACTGGCGGCTTTTCGGTTTAGCTTGCGACAACCCGATGTTGACGCATTGCGACTTCCTGAAGAGGCTGTCGTGCAATTTATTCATGCGCTTCAGCAGATGACCCATCAATACATCGAGATACGGCAATCAGAAGGCAAAGCAGCACCACCCACTATGCTCAGGGTATTATGGGGGATGGGTACCTCAAGCGATATTCAGGTCATGCTGATGCTCAATCTCAGTACGTTCTGTTGCAGGCAACAGCAGGAAGGCGAGGAAACGGTTCTGGCTCTCATTCGTCAGGCATGGGCTGCTACCTATAGTGATACCCCGTTTACAATGGAGTCCCAGGTTTTCTTTCCATTAGAACCGTGTTTTTTGGCCTGTCGCACAATACCGGCCAAATTTACTGCGCAACACGAAGTGCTGAGAAATATCGCCAGGCAACTTCCTGCGCCTGTTGCCTTCTACCGGATGCAATGCGTAACGCAGAACAATAGCGGTCGGTTTATCTGACCAACGTTCGCGAACCCAGCAATGCAACAATGGCCCGGATTGCCCTCAAAGATTGGCATCCCTCACATTGCGTATAATATTCATTAGAAATTATTACCATTCTGCTTCTTTCGATTCAAAACATCCTGTAATCTGATAAGAAATTGCCAAGTATGGAGGGCGTATGGCAGGGAAGGCCGTCATTTTACAAGGCGACAAAACCTCTCATGGGGGTGTGGTACTTCAGGGATCTTCAGCCATGCAGTTCTGCGGAACCAACGTAGCGCTGGTGGGGCATTTGGTGTCCTGCCCGCAATGCAAAGGCGTATTTCCCATCGTGATGGGGGCCTCAACCGCACAGGTCGGTGGGGTACAGGTGGCAGTGGAGGGAATGAAAGCCGCCTGTGGGGCCGAGTTGATAGCTTCACAACATGAATGTAACGCCTGACGGGGATTTCGTTCAGCGCTAATCACTCCGCCAGAACGGCAGGAGCACAGGGAGCAAGGATGCCGTGGCAACGTTAGACACCTTAGAGACCGAACCCGCCGTTTTTCAACCGCACTGCCCACGGGTTGCCTGGCTACTCGCACCGCTGAACGGCAGTGAATATACGGTCAGCTACGCGGATATCGCGCTGTTACTGGGCACCTTGCCGGAGCAAGGCCGTGACGTCGCCCTCAATATTCTGCTGATTGACCGTCTGCTACGGGAGCTGGATAAGCGTCTGAGCGCACAGATGGATGCCATCCTGCATGCCCCCGAATTTCAGCGGCTGGAATCGACCTGGCGTGGGCTGTCCCTGCTGGTGGATAACATCCCGTTTCATGAAAACATTCAACTGACGCTACTTCATGCCACCCAGGAAGAACTGCGGGCGGATTTCGAGTTCTCCATCGATATCACCTCGTCGGGCTATTATCGCCATGTCTATTCGGCAGGCTACGGCCAGTTTGGCGGGGTACCGGTGGCGGCGGTGATTGGCTGCTACGATTTCACCCCCGGTACTGCCGATATCAAACTGTTGCACTACCTGAGCGTGGTCAGCGCTATGGCGCATGCGCCGTTCTTGTCGGCGGCAGATGCCCGTTTCTTCGGCGTCGATACTCTGGCCGATTTACCCACCCTTCTTGACCTGGATGCGGTCATGGCCTCGCCGACACACCTGCGCTGGCGGGCACTCAGAGACACCGCCGATGCCCGTTACCTGGGGCTGACGGTGTGCCGTTTTCTGCAGCGTGAGCCGTACACCCAGGCGTCACAGCAGGTCCGGCAGTTTACCTATCAGGAACAGGTGGCTTCTCATCAACATCTGCTGTGGGGCAACAGCGCTTTTTTGCTGGCCATCTGCCTGGCGGGCAGTTTTGCCCGCTATCGCTGGTGCCCGAACATTATCGGAGCCGACAGCGGCGGGGCGTTCCGCAACCTGCCTGCTCAATACTACCCGGCGCTGGGGCGTTGGCAGGAAAAAATCCCGACCGAGACGCTGCTCTCAGACCAGTGGCAGTACACCTTGTCGATGGCGGGCTTCATTCCGCTCGGGGTGCGCAAGCAAGGGCAGGACGTGGTGTTCTATTCCGCCAACTCCGTCCAGTCGCCACTCGAGACAGATAACACGCCAGAAGGGATGAACGCCCGGGTCAACGCACAGTTGGGGGCGCAGTTGCCTTACCTGTTTATCATCACCCGACTGGCGCACACCATCAAGGTGCTGCAGCGTGAACGGCTGGGTGGCTGGAAAAATCGCGGTGACCTGCAGCTTCAGCTCAATAACTGGCTCAAACGGTTTGTCTCCGATCAGGAGAACCCACCTGCCAGTGTGCGCAGCCGCCGCCCACTGCGCGCAGCCCGCATTGAGGTGCAGGAAGTGGAGCACGACCCAGGCTGGTATCTGACGCAACTGCATGTGCAGCCGCATTTCAAGCACATGGGCTCCAACTTCGTCCTCGCCCTGACCGGGCGTCTGGATAAATAATCTTACAGACAGGACGTCTTCACCATGAACCGGGATAAAAATCGGCAATCCTCTCAGGCGCGTCGGCGCAACGCGTTACACCAGGCAGCCAAGACACTGCAACAGACGCATGCGCCGCTGGTTTCGTTTTTAACCGCCTCCGGTCACGACCCCGATGTAGAGCGGCAACTGGAGGGGATGGCCTGGATGAGCGGGCAGTTGGAGGGGCAGTTGGCCGACCAGTTACCGGTCCTGACCCACCATATGCTGACCCTGCTGTGGCCCTATTTTCTGCGCCCGACGCCCAGCATGACCGTACTGGAATGGCAGCAGGATTTTCAAACCGACCCCGCGCAGGCCTGCACCCACATTGCCAAAGGGGCCACGGTGGTCAGTGTCCCGCTGCCGGTCACCACCGGTAAGGAGACGCTGCGTTGCCATTTTCGTACCTGCCGCGATACCCGGCTGTGGCCGCTCCAGGTACAGGCGGTCAGCCGCGAGCAACGCCACGGCCACGACAGCCTGTGCCTGCACCTGGTCACCACGGCGGATCGGCCGCTGGATCTCAGCACGTTAAATGGGTTGCGGCTGTATCTGGGAGAGGACGGCCACACCGGCAAACAGTTGCATTTATGGCTGAGCGAATACCTGAGCCTGGCCACGCTGGAAGTGAGCGGCAAGAGCTGGCCACTGCCGGAGTTGGCGCTCACCCCAGTCGGTTTCAACGACGACGAGGCGTTGTTGCCCTGGCCACAGAATGCCGATCCGGGCTATCGCCTGCTGCAGGAACACGCCTGTTTCCCCAGCGCGTTTTTATTTATGGACGTGACGGGCTTCCCCAACCTGCCTCCGCTGTCGGCCTCGCACGGTTTTACCCTGCGGTTTACGTTCTCCCGGCCCTTGCCGTCCGCACTGGTCATCAACCGCCAGACGGTGCGCCTGCATTGTACCCCGGCCATCAACCTGTTCAGCCATTACAGTGACGGCGTCAGCCTGGACGGCACGCAGTCCGAACTGCCGCTCACCCCCAGCGTGCGCCACCCCGAAGATTACGACGTGTTCTCGGTGGATGAGGTAGCTGGTGTGTCAGAACAGAGTGATATCCCTCGACACTATCTGCCGTTTGAGCGCTTCACCCATCAGCAGGGCGCGGGGTATTACCATTCACGGGTCACGCCATCCTCGGCAGGCGGCTTGAACCATCATCTGGTGTTGGTGCGCCATGGTGAAAACCTGGACAACCTGCCGCCGGAATCGGTGTCGGTACGGCTCACGTGCAGCCACCGCCGCTTGCCGTTGCAACTGAAAGTGGGTGACCTGCGTCAACCGGCCACCGGCTGCCCGCCAGGTGTACGTGTCCACAATATCACCCGCCCGTCGGTACCGTTGAGCCCCCGGCTGGATGCCACCTTGCAGGCCGCGCTGCTGCGCAACCTCTCGCTGAACAGCCGTTCACTGCTGACGCTGACGGCATTGCGACAGGTGTTGAGCGCCTGCGATCTGCCCGCCTGGCACAGTGAACTGGCGGCCGGGGTCTCCCGGCGGCGCAGAGCCGGGTTACTCACCCTGACCGTGCGCCCGGCTGAACGCATTGTCGACGGTGTGCCCATCGATGGCCTGGCCTCGGAGCTGCGTGTGCAGTTACAGGGGGCATTTGATTCGGAAGGTGAGCTGTATCTGTATGGCCGGGTGTTGGCGCACTTCCTAGCCCAGCGCGTCAGCGTCAACCATTTCCATACCCTCACCGTGATCAACCACGATAACCAGGAGGCTTACCGATTTCCATGATCCCCACTGCAGAGCAGGAGCAGCAGCTCCAGGTGATCGCCGAAAACGCCAGCCAGTATGACTTTTACCGCCTGGTGGAAGGGCTGAACCGGCTGGCAGGACTCGATCCGGCCCGCACGCTCGGCCTGCCGCCGAACCGGGAGGCGTTGCGTTTCAGCGCCGCGGCCGGGTTGGGCTTTGCCGCCAGCGATGTGGTTGAGCTGCACCATGAACCGGGTGGTCCGTTGCGTCTGACGGTGAGTTTTCTTGGCCTGCAGGGCAGCCAGTCACCCTTGCCCTATTACTATCTGGATGACATTGCGAGCAGCACGGCGCAGGGGGAGACACGGCTCAATGCGTTTCTGGCGGTGTTCAACCACCGGCCACTGTCTCTCGCGCACCAGATTTGGCGTAAGTACCGCTATGAGATCACCTTTAAACCGGGGGGCCGCGATGCAACCTCGGGACGTATTTTTGCCCTGATCGGCCTGGGCCATCCACAGACACGCGAGCAACTGGGCATCAATGCCGAGGCCATGCTGGCCTACGCCGGTCTGTTGGCCTCGCCGGGCCGCTCGCCAGAGGTGATCGCCCGGTTGGTGGGCCACTTCTTCTCGCTCTCGGACGTGACGGTGCAGTCTTGCATGCCTCACATCATGACGCTGAGTGACGAACAGCAAAATCGCCTGGGGCAGGTCACCGCCGTGCGCGGACAACGCCATCAACCCCGTTCACTGCTGGGGGGCAATTTTGTCATTGGCAGCCGGATGCGCGATCGCAGTGTCAAATTCCAGCTGTCGATCAACGAACTGACCCAGGAACAGTACCTGACGTTCTTGCCTGGGGGGACGCAGCATCGCCTGTTGGTCAATTTTGTCGAATACATCCTGCGTGAACCGCTGGTGTGGGATCTGCGTCTGACGCTGGCCCAGCAACAGGCCGGGGGATTGAAGCTCGGCGATCCCCAGCGTACCCAGTTGGGCTGGACCACCTTTGTGGGGCAGCCTGAAGCGAAGCCTTACACCCTGTTGCCTGTCCGCAGGTAACCCACGTCAAGGATTGACCGATGAACTTTACCGATCACCTTCGAGAAGAACATGCTTACCTGCGGGCACTGGCGGACAAGGTGGCGCAGGAAAGCCCGGCATTGGCCGCGCAGTTGGGCCGCCATGCCGGCGATCCGGATGTGGAATGCCTGATCCAGGGGGCGGCGCTGCTCAATGCCGGGCTGCGCCAACGGCTGGAAGACGGTTTCCCCGACGTGACGCAGGGGCACCTTTCCCGTATCTGGCCCTTCCCGTTGCGGCCCATTCCGGCCTGTGGCGTGGTGAACATCAGCGCCAAGGCGGGCACGCTGGATGCGCCGTTGACGTTGCCCGCGGGCGAGTCGCTTTCCCTGTCAGCTGACGGCCGCACGCAGGTATTCCAGACCTGTCATGCCCTGACGCTGCAACCCTTGGCCCTGATTGACCGGCAGTTGATCGTCACCAATGCCCACAGCGAGATCCACCTGACGTTTCACTACCAGGGACCGGGGGACGTGTGGCCAACCCAGCCGCTGTCACTGTTTCTGGGCGACGATCCACAAGTGGCGGCGACGCTGACGCTGTGGTGCGAACAGCATCAGGGCCGGCCGGTCTTGCAGGTGGAAGGACGGCAGACGGTGCTGGAAACGGTGATTTCAGCCCCGCAGCCTGATGCGAATAATCGCATTCTGCCCCACGAGGGGGAAACCACCTGGGCGTTGCAAAGCCTGGCCGAGTA
>NZ_AYMQ01000052.1 GCF_000633355.1 Serratia sp. H1w | reverse complement strand
ACATTGAATACTTGACCGATTTACCCATGCCGGAGTCAGCCGTCAGGACGCAAATAGCACAATACTTTTTCGCATAATCAATTAGCCTGTTAACGTCCCGGCTCGTCATGGTTTCAACAAACGGCGGCTTTTGGAAACGGGCTTCTAGCCGGTCGTTTTCCGTCGCAATAAACTCTTTAATGCGGGAACTGATATCAGCTTCATCCCCTTTATATTTATTCTGTAAAAACTGGTTAACTGTGGCGCTGCTGCGGTCAATTGTTTTTGCAACATATGTCTGGGTATAGCCGCAACGTTCCATCACAGTTTTTAGCTGTGTAATTAAGTTTTCCATCATTGAACCTCATTTAATTGTGATGGGTGCCATTCTTTTTATTGCTGTCGGCACGTTCGGTTTCATATAAATAAATCCCTTCTGCCTCTTTTTGCGCCTCTCTCAACAATTCATTAATGCCATTCTCTGGCTTATGCTCCAGCACCGGCTGCAGCTCACGCTGGGCATCAAGGATTTTCTCTTGACCGCGAGCAATACGCCCTTTGACGCGTTTTTCCCTGTACATCTGAATAACCGGTTTCGGAAACGCATCAACCTTATTGCCATCCCACAGGGCATCACAAATAAAACTGCCATCCATGCGGCGAACAATAACGCTATTGGGGTCGTGAATGTCGTAACAGACCCGAACTTCATTGCCGTGCTCAAACTTCAATTCATTGGCAAAATACAGGTTGTTGAAAAGCCGAACCTCGCCACGGTCTACCGTTCGAATGATTTCCGGCCTGAACATTTCGTGCAATTCTTCCTGGGAGAGATAATCGATCACCATATCTTCACCTTGTTCTTTCAGCAGCTTGCTGCGGTACGCTGCCGGGCTGTAGTGCTCGCCGTTGGCCATCCGTGGGAGTTCGCTATGGGGCCGGTTATTGTAGCGCTCCACCTCGCTCTCAATGGCAGACAGCAACTGTTCCCAGGTGGGCACCTTCTCCATCATGCTGACCTGGCGCTTGGTCAGGTCTTTGCCGGTATGGAATGCCTTGACCGCTGACTGAATAATGCGATCTTGCAGGCGTACCGTTTCCCCATCGGCATCTTTACCGCAATAACTCTCAAAACCTCGCGCTATTTTCCGGGGCACGTCCTTGTTGGGGCGCTCAATCACGCCACGGCCCTGCGGGTTACCCGGTATACCCGTGTGGTGCTCAATGCCCAGACGCGGCAGAATACCCGTAATTTCAGCGTCTAATACTTTGTTCTTTTCCCCGCCGCCGTTATCGGAGTAATAGATCAGCGGAATGCCGTGCCGTGATATGCCATGACGCAGGGCATCGCTGACGGCCACTACGTTTTCGGACAGTGCCAGGCTCCAGCCCACAATAAAGCGCTGCCCGGCATCCATGACGAATGTCACTTCCGGCTTGAAAGTGTTGCCGGTTTCCGGGTTGAATGCCCGCATCTTCATGCCATGGCCATCACCGACCCAGACAGCATTCACTGGCATCTGTGACCAGTCACGCCGCACGAAAGGATTGAGCGAACGCCAGGCCGATCCGGTTCTGCGAAAGCGCTCACGGTGGATCACCGGCAATTTCTTCAACTCACGCCGCACGGCATGGATGGAAGGCAGTGCCGCCAGCATGGCGTCATTCCCGGCATAGACCCGTTCCCACTCGGCCTCGAACTTTTCGTAAGCCTCTGCCACCGTTGGCCTTTTCCATATACGATAATGCTGCAGGAAATCCATCATCCAAAAGATTTCCTCTGGCTTCTTGGCCTTGTGGTAGCCAGGGGCCAGCATGATCAGCCGCTCGACGCTGCTCTCGGTTTCCTGGTAAATCGAGACCCATTCCTGCAGGCTGCTTTTACCCACACCCTTGCGGCTTGAGCCTTTGCGGGCATTGGCGATCAAGGCGGCATCCATGATGTGATCGGGCAACGTGCCATCGCGGGAGCCATCAACAATAAACTGCACTGCAGCAAGGCGAGACATACCCGCATCACGTAAACGCAGAACCTCAAGGGCCAGCAGGGCGCGAGCATCAGCCACGCTTTTTTGCTTGGCATTCAGGGCGCTGACTTCGCGCGTCACCAGCGCAGGACATTGGCGCATGATCTCCAGCTCATTGCTGGGCTTGAGCGCTTTGCTACGATTGACGGGTACGTCAACGGACTTGCAGCCGGTTTGCTCAAGAACAGAGGTATAGTGGCGCTGGCGAACGACCTCACGAGCCTCGGCAGGCAGGCAATCAATGTGATATTCAAACGCTTTTGTACCTTCACGCTTGCGCATCAATGCCGGTGCATTGCCCGCTTGCTTGCCAAGGGCTTCACGTATGCCTTTGGCCGTCGCAGGCATTCCAGGCAAACCCATCAATTCTTTCGCGACAAGAAACATAATCTAGCCCCTGATCCCGAAGTTCATCATTTGCAACCAGCTATCCAGATTGGCTGGGGTTTTAAAGTCAACCAGCGCCAGTTTGTCACCCCAAAGGTGCAAAACAGTTCCACGAAACACAGGAACGCCGCTGTATTGAGTAACGGACGTACCGTTTACACGATACTGTTTACCGGTGTGCTTATCTGTATAAGTAGTTGTTTTCATATCCCACCTTTCACGATGCTTTACGCATGTAGCTTTCAGTTTGGTAACGGCTGGGCCAAATAATTTCAGGCGCAACCCCCAGAGCATCAGCAACGATCTGCTGATAAGGCTTACATGGCGTGCGTAAAACAGTTTTAAGTGAATCCTTCTTGTAGCCAGCTTTGAGGGAAAGAGCGCGAAACGACAATCCACGTTTGTGGATCTCCGCCTTGATGATTTCAGGATGCCAGTCGGCACGCAGATCTTCTCTTTGAGTCGTCATTCATCTATCCTAAAACGTTACTCGTTCGGATAACCGGAGGGTTATCCCTACGGATAAACATTAGACCTCAAAAGAAACTTAATCAAGGTTTTTTTGATTATTTATGAGTCTTTGTTTTTGCGCTTTATTTATCAAATAAAATCAAACACATAAACACAAAGGAACGTCATGAAAGAAAAAGCACTAGAAGGTTCTTTTGATTCTCACGGAAAAGAACCATTCAACGTAAGACTAAAGCAGCTACTAAATGGCAGGACAGTTAAAGAGGCTTCGGATGACTGGGGCATCAAACTTAGTACCATCAAGAACTACTTCTCTCGCCCTGAATCCAAGCCGAGATATGGTGTTTTGTCTAAGATAGCCAACTGCGAGGGAGTATCTATTGAGTGGCTTCTTGGTGATTCAGGCTCTGTTGAGGAAAATAGAATTCCTCAAATGAACTCAGGGAGGGATTGGCGGGATAGACTAGTTGACATGCTTAATCTACTTAGTGATGAAGAGCTAGAGGCTTTAACGAAGCAGTTAATGCGTAAAGGTGTTGAGACTATTCTACAGCTACTTGATGAAGATAATATCAAGTATCTTCAGCTTCCTGACGAGGAAAGAGAGCGCCTAATGGCATTGCACGAAGCTAAAAAGGGGGCATCTGAAGATAATCAAGACAATGAGTTGAGCCGCCCAACGCATAAGGCCGGGTGAGACGCAATCGCCTCATCCATGTGCAAGGAGAGAGAGCTAAATGGGGTGTGTTTTTAAAAGCCTTACAAATACCTTTTAAAGGCGTTTAAACTCCTACTAAAAATGTCCAAAAAAAAACGCAAAAAACGTTAATTTTTTGCATTTTTGAAAATCAGTCCAGAATCAATGTATCCTGCGTAACTTCCCGCCACAAAAGAATTTTTTGCGAATTTTTCGTCCCCTCCAACTGTCCAGAATTGATCACCCCCCCACACATTGCTCAACGTGAAATTTTACCCAACGCTGATCACCCTGCCTGTGCTGATGGCTGTCATTGCCATCGCACTGGTTGTTACCGGGCATCACGTTTGGGTTGTCTCGTTGCTGTTAGGCCTCTGGGGCATGATGGCAACCGCCGCACCAACGGGGTGGTGGACATGGATTGCACGCACGCTTCCAGACAATGCGGAGGCGGGAGGTGGACTGATGGTCGCGGTGATCCAACTCTCGATTGCTCTTGGTTCAACTGCGGGGGGCATGGTGTTTGATCATCTCGGTTGGCAGAGTGCGTTTGCAATGAGTAGCATGTTGCTTCTTTTCGCCGGAGTGCTGACATTTTTCACCTCACGCCAGAAGGTCAGCACGCCTTAGTCAGGCGAAGGTCCGTGCTTCAGTAGTTGTACGCGATGATGAATCTCGGAGGCTGATAAATGCACAATCTCGCTCAATTCTGTGTCACTGTGGCCGACGTCTTTCGCTAAGACGCCTAATATTTTTCGGTCAATGGCATCCAGTTATTAGCCGTATTCGGTGATCCCCGCGATGAGCGGGGATCGGCGGGCGCTACTTGGCGGCGGTTTCCTCTGCCTTTAGTATTTTGTGGATTTCATCCTTGATATGTAGCTTCTCTTTTTTCAAGCGAACCACCTCGTCAGAGTAGCCGTTGCCTGCTGGCCCCTCTAATCGGGAGATTTGGTGGTCGAGTTGGTTGTGTTTCTCAAACAATGACTGGAAGCGGGGATGGCTTGATTTCAGGTGCGATATTAACTCACGGTATTCTGGAAACATACTCAAGCTCCTTTGAGTCAAACTGGACACTGGAGGGCTTCTCCACTTTCACTGTAACCCAGCGCCGATTTTTTTAAAATGGCGCTAGCTAACAAAAATGGCACCTGCGCTTAAACCTTATTTTCCCAGATCCCCGTGCGTAACGTTGCCGGCGAAAACTCAACGTTTCTGCCGCGCCAGCCCAGAGCCTGCCGAAACCGCCACGCACGGATGATATCAAACCGCCAGTAGCGCTCGGCACCGGCAACACCGCCGCTTTCGGCCTGCCATAAAATCTGTGTTTCCCCCTGCAAATGCAAAATATCCCCGAGTGCAAAATCGATAAACAGCAGCGCCGCCCGTGGCTGCGCCAGCAGGTTACCCAAGGTGTTCATATAGCGATTGCCACGAAAGTCCGGTATCCACAGGGTTTCGCCAGCCAGATGGATGAAGCCGGGTTTACCGCCGCGATGCGAGATATCAACGCCGCCTTGCGCCAAATCGCCGTGGGCATAGCTGGCTACAAAACAGGTATCCGCCTGCTGGATCAACTGGCGGGCCTGATCATCTAAACCGTTCAAGTGTTCGAGCGGCTTGGCAACATTCGGCTCGGCGAATAGCTCCCGGCGTTGAATATACTGCGGGCAGTTGCCAAAGCTCTGCTGCACCGTAATCTCCACCCGGTTTTTATCCGTGCGGCTAATGACGCCGTTAACCCGGTTGCGCCTGCGGTTGCTGAAGTTTAATCCCAATGCGCCGACGGGCTGGCCGGGATAGAGCGCCGCCTGAGCCGGATCGTCCGCACGGCGTGGCGAGTTGATCCGTAAATGCGTGTCATCGGGCGAGCGCAGAAAACCGGTGGGGCCGCTGAACAATGTGGCAACCGGCCACTGTTGTTCATCAAGAGTGGCGACAAACAGGTAGGGTAGATGAGCAAAGAACTCCCGGTGCTGATCGGGCATGGCGGTGTAGATGTTACCGCTCACCGCATCAAAACCGGCCAGATCCTGCGCCAACTGCTCATCGGGATGAAACAGGGGGGAGAGCATCTTATTGCCCTTCAGCCATGTCTGGCAGAGGTAATGCAGGCATCGGGAAGAACCCGGGCAGGACGGCGATACGATCTATCCAACGCTGGATTGCCGGGAAGGGGGTGAGGGAAAGCCCACCTTCGGGAGCGACCGCCACGTAGCTGTAGCAAGCCAGATCGGCAATCGTTGGCAACTTGGTCGCTAAAAATTCGCGCTCTGCCAGGTGTTGCTCTAACTGAGGTAAAAAACGTGCGCTGATACTTTGCGCGTACGGGTAGTTCTCTGGCGCAGAAAATTGCACCACCATCCGGCAGGACGCGGGGCCATAGCGCACCTCTCCGGCGGCTTTGGAAAGCCAGACCTGGACCTGAGCCGCCGCCAACGGATCTTCCGGTAGCCAGTGGCTATCAGGCGCATAACGCTTAACCAGATACACCATGATGGCGTTGCTATCGGTCAATACCAGTTCATCGCTCAGTAATACGGGGATCTGGCCTAATGGATTAAGCCTTAGGAATGCCTCGCTACGGCGCACCGTAGCCGGGGCTTCACAATACTCGTAAGGCAGATTGAGCATCCGCAGCAGCAGCTCGACGCGATGGCAATGGCCAGAGGCCGGGGTGGCGTACAGTTTCAAGGTTGGCATGGTGAGTCTCCTGTATGGTGTTATTGACTACAATACTCTTGCGTCAGGTGATGGGTATCCGGGAAGATGGCAATTGATAATTTCATTTGGCGGAATAATCTATGGATCGTTTAGATGAATTGGCGATTTTTGTGGCAGTGATCCAGCAGGGCAGCTTGGCCGGTGCGGCTCGCAAACTACGCCGTTCCGCTCCGGCGGTGACCCGGGCTATCACTTCGTTGGAGCAGCGGTTTGGTGCGCGGCTGGTAGAACGCACTACCCGGCGTCTGGCCCCTACGGAGGCCGGGTTGCGGTTAGCCGCACGAGCCCGGGCTCTGTTGCATGACTATCAGGATGCCGTGATGGATACCACCGAGGCGCAACTGAGCGGCCTGCTGCGTATCACTTCGCCGGTACAGTTCGGGCGTAAGCACGTAGCGCCGATGGTGATGGCCTTTCTCGAACGCTACCCGCAAATCCAGATCGACATGCAGTTAAATGACCACAATCTGGAATTGATCGATGAAGGGCTGGACGTAGCGGTGCGCATCGGCCATTTACAGGACTCCTCCAAGGTGGCACGCAAGCTCGGAGAGGTGACACGCGTCACCGTGGCTAGCCCGGCTTATCTGGCGCAGCGCGGGGAACCGCTGGAACCGGCGCAGTTGAGCGAGCATGACACTATTGTCGGCACTCTGCGTCCATCATCCGGTGAATGGCGTTTCGGCCCCGGCGAAAACGGCGAACGGGTGCGCTTAACGCCGCGCTTGTTGCTAAATGAGGTGGAGACCCAACTGTTGGCGGTGCGGGCAGGCAAGGGGATTGCCCGGCTACTGTCTTATCAGGTGGCGGACGATCTGGCCAATGGCACGCTGGTGCGGCTGTTGGCCGCCTATGAACCTCAGCCAGTACCGGTGCAACTGGTGACGAATAACGTGCAATACATGCCGCTGAAGGTGCGTACCTTCTGGGACTTCGCCTATCAGCAACTGAGCCAGATAGCGCAAATACAGCCTGGTCATAATTAACCGAATTTAGTCGCTGTTTCACAGGTGATACGTTAAACGTGCGCTAATAGTTTTACCTGTGAAACTAATTGGCCGGAAAATTAAATTTATATCGCCGATCACGCATTGCCGCATCAGCTGTCTTGACAATATTTTAACATGTTGCTAATAGTTAACTCACATCTTAAATAATAAACAAAGTTTAATATATGAAACTTCTAGCGGGCAGCTACGATAACGCAACTACGGTAGAGGATGAAAATGCGATCCTACTATCATTTCAATCCCGTAGTCAGCGAGTTTACCAACAGCAACGCCATGAGTTGAATATTGCCTATGGTAATTCACCGCGTGAAGTTTTTGACTGGTTTTATTCAGCTAAAGAATATCAAGGCACCATCATCTTTATTCACGGCGGCTATTGGCAATTTTGTGATAAACAGGATTTTGCTTTTATTGCCAGCGCACCTTTGGCAGCAGGTTTTGATGTGGTGTTGGTGGAATACACTCTGGCTCCGGAAGCTAACCTGGGCGATATTTGCCAGCAAATTGGTGTGGCTCTGGATGCCATTGAGCAACGGTTACCACCGCGTGGCGCTAAGCCGGTTTATCTGACCGGGCATTCTGCCGGTGGGCATCTGGCAGCGTTTTGGCAACATCATCCGCTGGTGCGGGCGGTATTTCCCATCAGCGGTATTTTTGAGCTGCAGCCGCTGCTGGAAAGCTACGTAAACCAGCAACTGAAGTTGACTCACCAACAGATAGCGGCCTTGAGCCCGGCGCGCAATGTACCGCTCTCGTTGAAACCCATGGTGCTGTTTTACGGCGCGGCAGAATTGCCGGAGCTGATGGAGCAATCGCTTTATTACTATTCCGCATTGCGGGCGCAGGGGCTGCCGGTTAGCTGCCATGCGCTACCCAATGCCAATCATTACAGCGTTCTGGATGCGGTATTTGCTGCCAATGGCGCGTTACACCGCTACCTGCTTACCGATGGAGATATACCTGATGCGCACAGTCATTGATACCGGCTTGCCAGAGATCGGTCAGCCCTTTTCCTGGGCGACCAAAGGCGGCGGAATGTTATTTACTGCTCACGGCCCTGTAAGGCAGGATGGCACTATTGAAACCGGCGAACCGGAAAAACAGATCACGCTGACGTTTGATAATTTGGCTACCACGCTCAAAGCCGCCAATAGCCATAGTGATAATGTATTACAGGTGATTGTTTATCTTACCGATGTGAATGATGTCAAACTATTGGATCAGATCTATCCACGTTATTTTAATTATCCGTATCCCAATCGCTCAACGGTCATTGTTGATAAATTGGTGGTGCCTGGTATGAAAATAGAAATTACCGTTAGCGCTACGGCTTAATCCGTTATTAGAAAAATAATATTCACCTGCCAATTCATTGAATAATGAATGAAGGATAATCTATGTTCAACAATATCGCTCCCTCTACACCCGATCCTATTATGTCACTGATGGAAGCCTATATGCAGGATGCCAATCCGCAAAAGGTTAACCTGGGGATTGGCCTGTATTACGATCACCAGGGGAATATTCCTTTGATGCAGGCCGTACATATTGCCGAGCAGCGTTTGCTGGAACAGCAGCGGCCACATACTTACCCGCCAATTGAAGGCTCTGTTCCGTTTGCCCGCCAGATCCAGACGCTGCTGTTTGGCGAACCTGCGGATCGTATCGCCACGGTGCAAAGCGTTGGCGGCTCTGGCGCGTTGAAGCTGGGGGCCGACTTTATTTATCACTATCTGGATCGCCGCGAAATCTGGGTCTCCGATCCTACCTGGGCTAACCACTGGGCGATATTTGAAGGTGCTGGGCTGCGGGTCAATACCTACCCCTATTTTGACGATGCTACGGGTGAACTGCGCTTTGCCGCCATGCTCGACACGCTCTCCGGTTTGCCGGAAGGGGCGGTGGTGTTACTGCATCCTTGCTGCCATAACCCTACCGGCACTGATCTGAGCCAGAAGCAATGGCTGGAGGTGATCGAAGTCGTGCAACGGCGTCGGCTGTTGCCTTTCTTTGATATCGCCTACCAAGGCTTTGGCGACGGGCTGGATGAGGACTGCTTCGCGCTGCGGGTGATGTTGAAAACCGAGATGAATTTCCTGGTGAGTAACTCTTTCTCCAAAAACGTCGCGCTGTATGGCCAGCGATTAGGCGGGCTATCGGTGTGCTGTGGCACAGCTGAATTGGCAGCGAACGTCAAAGGGGCATTGAAAACGCTGATCCGTCGCAGCTATTCCTGCCCGCCGACCCACGGCAGCCAGATTGTGGAAACCCTGCTGGCAGACCCGCAACTGTATCAACTGTGGGCCAGCGAGCTGGGCACCATGCGTCAACGTATCAAGCAGATGCGCGTAAGCCTGGCGGCGGGCCTGGAACAAGGTAGCACTACGCTGGATTACACCCGCATCCGCGATCAAAAGGGCATGTTCAGCTACACCGGGTTGAATGAACTTCAGCTCGGCCAACTGCGGCAGCAGTATTCCATTTATCTGGTCGCCCCCGGCAGGATGTGTCTGCCCGGCCTCAACCAGCAGAACCTGGACTATGTGACCGCCGCCATCCTTGACGTTACCCGTACCGCATAGAAAAGGTGAGCACCCATGAAAGATGCGAAACGTTTTGATGCTATCGCCCAGCGGCAGGATGGGCTGAAAAAGCACCTGACCGCCGGGCAGATGTCGATGCTGGCGATCGGTGGGGCTATTGGCACCGGTCTGTTTCTGGGCAGTGCTTACGCGATCCAGATGGCCGGGCCAAGCGTGCTGCTGAGCTATTTTATCGGCGGGGTGATTGCACTACTGCTGATGGGCTGCCTGGCAGAAATGACTTCCGAACACCCAACCCCAGGGTCGTTTGGTGACTATGCCGAGTTTTATCTCAGCCCGCTGTTCGGCTTTCTGGTGCGTTATTCCTATTGGTCTTGTGTGGTGCTGGCGGTGGGGACCGAGGTGACCGCCATCGGCATGTATATGCAGTTCTGGTTCCCAGGCACGCCGATCTGGCCGTGGGTGCTGCTGTTCTCGGCGGCGGTGATTGTCGTTAACGTGATCGGGGTGAAATCTTTTGGCCAGGTCGAGTACGCGCTCTCCACCGTCAAGGTGGTGGCCATTTCGGCGTTTATCCTGATCGGTATCGGTATTCTGGCGTTTTCCGCCAACCCAACCTTCGGTATGCGTAATTTCACCGACAACGGCGGCTTCTTCCCGTTTGGGATAAAAGGCATGTGGTTTGCGGTGATCGTGTCGATATTCAGCTATCTGAGTATTGAGATGATCGCGGTTGCTGCCGGGGAGGCCAAAAATCCGGTGGTTGCGGTGAAAAGCGCGTTTAAAGGCACCATTCTGCGGCTGTTTATCTTCTATATGATGTCGATAGCGCTGATGTTGGCCATCGTACCGTGGCGTCAGTCCGGCACCGGTGAAAGCCCGTTCCTGGTCGCGATGAACGTGACCCACCTGCCTGCCGCCGCCGGGATCTTTAACTTTGTGGTCTTGATTGCCGCACTGTCCGCGATGAACAGCCAGCTGTATATCACCACCCGCATGATGTTTTCACTGTCGCGTGCCGGGCAGGCTCCGGCAGCGTTGGGGCAGCTCAGCAAACGGGGGATCCCGGTCAATGCGCTGGCGATCTCCTGCGTGGGGATTATTGTCTCGATCGTGCTGAGCATTGCTGCCCCGGAGAAATCCTTCGCGGTGATGATGTCGATCTCGGTGTACGGTGCCTGCTTTACCTGGCTGATGATCTTTGTGACCCACCTGTTCTTCCGCCGCCAACATGCACAGACGCATCTCAAGTTCCGCATGTGGGGTTATCCATACTTTACCTTGGCGGGGGCGCTGCTGATGGCCGGATTGATGATAACCACGCTGTTCACGGACTTCTTTAGAATGACGTTGTGGTTTGGCATTCCGTTTACCGCGTTGCTGGTGGGCATCTATTTCTACAGCCGTCGAGGGTTGGCACCGGTCACGGCGAAGGCTCCGGTGCAGGGCGTGGAGTAACTCACAGCTAAAGTTGGCTTTTGGGGATGAGGTGGTCGCCAAAGCTCAGGCGTTGGCGGCCTGGCTCCGGTGCGGTTAACGGGGCCACTTCGTGCAGGCTGTTTTTGCAGCGTAACACCAACTCCTGATACTGAAGCGTGCCGGTGCGTTTCCAGCCTAACTCCTGTTCGGTCAGTTCGCGGATCACCCTGGCAGGGCTGCCAATCACCAACTGGTTGGCGGCAATATCCGCAGCGGCCTTGACGAAGGCACCTGCGCCGACGATGGTGTTTTCGCCAATGACCGCGCCATCCATGATGACGGCATTCATCCCGATCATCGCGTTCCGGCGCACGCGGCAACCGTGCAGAATGGCGCTGTGGCCGATATGGCCATCCTGTTCAACTACCGTGTCCTGCAACGGGAAGCCGTGCATCACGCAGTTATCTTGCACGTTGGCACCGTCTTCGATCACAATGCGCCCAAAGTCGCCGCGCAGGCTGGCATTGGGCCCGATATAGACTCCTTTGCCGATAATCACGTCACCAATCAGTACCGCGGTGGGGTGAACATAGCTGCTGGGATCGACCACTGGGGTCAAGCCGTCAATCTGATACACGGGCATAGGGCAAACTCCTTAAAATGTAGTGGGATCGCGCGGTAACCCACCAAAGCGGCGATAATAACCGGCACTCGGTGCAGGTAAGCTGCCGATGGTGGTTTCTGCCAACGCGCTGACATACTCCGTCGCGGCGCGGTCTACCCGCTGATAGATGTTGATGCACAGGTTGCGGGCTATTTGGCCTTCCCACTGCGCGGGTAACAGTGCATCCGGCAGCAGGGGATCTTTCAGCACCACGCGGCGGAAAAAGTGGATTAATAATAGCTTAATCTGAAAGCAGCGCAGGGGCGTCAGGTCCTGCTCGTCGGCTTCGCGCAGCAAGGCCATCAGCGGGCGGAAGGAGACGATAAACTCATGATAGTAGCCAGCCACTTCGCTCAACGACCAGCAGCTGGCGACCATTTGCCGCAGCGCCTGTTCGGAACGGTTGTAGGGATAGTCGGCCCGGAAGTAGATCACCTGTTCGCTGGCATTGAGTTCGCCGAGCAGGGCGGTGACGTCGGTTTGCGCATGAGTGGGGGCGGCCATCAGATTGTTGGCGATCTGGCCAAAGCCCAGCCAGCCCAGCTCTTTTTTCAGCCGTGCCCGCTCGGTTTTTTCCGCACTCTCCAACAGCAGCAGTTCCCACTTGCCATCCCATTGCGGTTGCTCGCTGAGGTAGATTTTGGACTCGGCGTGGCGAAACTGGCGCATGCCTTGTTCGGTAACGCGGTAATAGCTGCGCCGACCGATTTTCTCTACGTCCAGCCAACCTTCCTTTTGCAAACGAAACACCGAGGTACGCACAAAGCGATCGCCGAAGCCCAGCGCTTCCAGCAGTGCGCTCAAACTACCTAACCAAACTTCACCGCCGCGATGGCTCAGCGCATCGCCGTAAAGTGAGATGATCAGCGAGGTGCCGCTGATCGGTTGGGCACTGAGCGCATGGCGGATAAAGTCGTCCAGTTTATGTTCCATATTTTTCCATGGGTTAACCTTTACTGAGACACGACATTAGCATATTCGATGATGGGTTGCCCCTCACCCCAACCCTCTCCCAAAAGGAGAGGGAGCTGATAGCCCTTGCTCGTTGGGAAGTAAAGAGATCGCCTCAGCAAACACGATCGCCTCCTTATCTACGGTGAATCACTATAATTTACAACACACTCGATCGGTTCCCTCTCCTTTTGGGAGAGGGTTAGGGTGAGGGGAAAATCACCGAGGCCGCAGATCGATCACCCGCTGGGCCTTGCCTTCCGAGCGGGGGATATCGCCACAGTTGGCAATGCTGACATCGGTGCTGACCCCCACAATCGATTTGATGTGGTGGCGCAACTGGTGGCAGATATCGCAACGTTGCTGATGATTAAGCGTCAGCGCTGACTCTTTCAGCTCCACGCGCACGGCCAGCGTATCCAGATGCCCGGCACGGCTCACCTGCAACTGATAATGCGGCGACAGATGTTCGAACTGCATAATCTGTTCTTCAACCTGTGACGGGAACACGTTGACGCCGCGAATGATCAGCATATCGTCGGAACGGCCGGTGATTTTGCCCATCCGGCGCATGTTGCGGGCATCCCCTGGCATCAGGTGGGTGAGATCGCGGGTGCGATAGCGGATCACCGGCAGCGCCTCTTTGGTCAACGTGGTGAATACCAGTTCGCCGTGCTCGCCGTCGGTCTGTATGCCACCGGTCTCCGGGTTGATGATCTCCGGCAGGAAGTGGTCTTCCCAGATGGTCGGGCCGCCGCCGCTTTCGGCACACTCCATCGCTACGCCCGGCCCCATCACTTCGGACAGGCCGTAGATATCCAGCGCTTTGATCCCCATGCGTGTCTCGATCTCATGGCGCAGGGATTCTGACCAGGGTTCGGCACCGAACACGCCCAAACGTAGGGAGCAGTTACGCGCATCGCCCCCCATTTTACGTTCCAGTTCGTCGATCAGCGTCAGGCAGTAGGAAGGCGTCACCATTATCACGTCGGGTTTGAAGTCCAGGATCAGCTGCACCTGCTTCTCCGTCTGGCCGCCAGACATGGGGATCACCGTTGCGCCCAGGCGTTCTGCGCCATAGTGCGCACCCAGCCCACCGGTAAACAGGCCGTAACCGTAAGCGACATGGATTTTATCTTTGGCGGTCGCCCCGGCAGAGCGCAGGCAGCGGGCAACAATATCGGCCCAGTTGTCGATATCCCGCTGGGTGTAACCTACCACCGTTGGGCGGCCGGTGGTGCCCGATGAAGCATGAATGCGCACTACCTGTTCCATCGGCACGGCGAAGGTGTCGAACGGGTAGTTGTCACGCAGATCCTGCTTGGTGGTGTAGGGGAACAACGCCAAATCGCTCAGCTGTTTCAGGTCGCTCGGGTGTACACTGGCCTGATCGAACTTGCGTTGATACATCGGGACGTTGTTGTAGGCATGGTGCAGGGTCCATTGCAGGCGTTCCAGTTGTAATGCTTCGATTTCGTCGCGTGAAGCAAATTCAATCGCGTCGATTGGCCGTGGATTTGTAGTCATCTTTTTAGCCTCGCAGGGGTTAGACACGCTCAATAATCATGGCAATGCCCTGACCGACGCCGATGCACATGGTGCACAGTGCGTAGCGGCCAGCGCGTCGTTCCAGCTCAAACAGGGCGGCCAGCGCCAGGCGCGCACCGCTCATGCCCAATGGATGGCCAAGAGCGATGGCACCTCCGTTGGGATTGACCTGTTCGGCATCATCCGGCAGACCAAGCTGGCGCAATACCGCCAATGCCTGTGCGGCGAATGCTTCGTTAAGTTCTATGACGTCCATCTGCGCCAGGCTTAATCCGGCGATCTCCAGGACCTTGCGGGTCGCGGGCAACGGGCCGATCCCCATCAATCTGGGTTCCACGCCGCAGGTGGCGGTGGCGACAATGCGTGCCCGTGGCGTCAGACCTTGCTGCAAAGCCATGGCCTCGGAGGCGACAATCAACGCCGCCGCACCATCATTGACGCCGGAAGCATTGCCTGCGGTGATGCAGCCGGGCTGGCGGAACGGCGTCTTCAGTTTCTGTAGTTGCTCCAGCGTGGTTTCTGCGCGCGGGTGTTCGTCTTCGCTGAATTGTGTGGTTATCCCTTTCTTGCCGCTGAGGCTCACTGGGATAATTTCCTGTGCCAAAATCCCCTGCTGTTGGGCCAGCGCGGTACGCTGCTGGCTGCGCAGGGCAAAGGCATCCTGATCGGCACGGCTGATGCCAAACTGTGCCGCGACGTTTTCGGCGGTTTCCGGCATTGAGTCGGTGCCAAAAGCCTCGTGCATCAGCGGATTCACAAAGCGCCAGCCGATGGTGGTATCAAACAGCTGTGCCTGACGGCTGAAGGCGCTTTCGGCCTTGCCCATCACCATGGGGGCGCGGGTCATCGACTCGGCTCCCCCGGCCAATACCAGGCTGGCCTCACCGGCTTTGATGCTGCGGGCCGCCATGGCCAACGCATCCAACCCCGAACCGCATAGCCGGTTGATGGTGGTGCCAGAAACGTTTTGCGGCAGCCCGGCCAGCAACGCCGCCATACGGGCCAGATTGCGGTTATCTTCCCCAGCCTGATTGGCGCAGCCGAGGATCACGTCATCCACCCGTGACCAGTCCACGTTAGGGTGACGTTCCAGCAGGGCGCGCAGCGGCAGGGCGGCCAGATCGTCGGCACGCACGTTGGCCAGCGCACCGCCGTAGCGACCAATCGGTGTACGCACGCCATCGCAGATAAAGGCCTGATTCATGGTTGCTCTCCTACAATGCTGTGGCCTAACCGATGGGCGCGGCCACGGAACCAGGCGACGGTTTTCCCCAGTTGGTTAACGATCTCGACGTCATAAAGCCCGGTGGTTTTACCCTGATGGCGCACTTCTGCGCAGGCAGTGAGACGATCGCCTGCCAACGCTGGGCGGATAAAATCGATGGTGCAGCCAGAAGCGACCGCTGCCAGCCCCTGACTGTTGCAGGCGTAAGCAAAGGCGGTATCCGCCAGGCTGAACAGTTGGCCGCCGTGACAGGTCTGGTGGCCATTGAGCATCTGTGGGCCGACGGTCATGCTGACTTTGGCCATACCGGCATCCACGGCATCAATATGCATCTCCATCGCCTGTGCGCAGGTATCCTGGCTAAACATCTGGTCGGCGCAGCGCTGTGCCAGCGCGCGCGGAGTATTGGCATTCATCAGCATTCGGCTCCTGAGTAATTGGCGGCATAACGGCGCAGTAGCGGCATGGGGCGATAGCGGGGTTCTGCGTAATAGCGCTGAAGATTTTCCAGCGTGGTGAGGATCTGTTGCCAGCCGAGCTTGCTGCCCCAGGTCAGCGGCCCTTGCGGGTAGTTGACGCCAAAGCGCATGGCGTCGTCGGTGTCAGCGGCGCTGGCGACGCCTTTGTTCACCACGTCGAGGGCTTCATTAGCCAGCATGGCGACGGTGCGCATCACCAGCAGGCCAGGGTAATCCGGCAACGGGATCACCTGTTTACCCAGCGATTGCAGCAGGCGGATGACTTTGGCCGTTTGTGGCAGCGTGTTCTGCTCGGCGCTGCTGATGGCGATAACGGGGGCGTGCTGATAGTTGACGGACAGGTCGAACAGTACCACGGGCGATCCGATTTCTTCGGCGACTTGGCTTGCTGTTTTACCATTTGTTAACATAAATGTAACTTCGTCGATCCGGGCAAACGGACTGGTCTGGCCAGAATGTTTGATCGTCTCCGCATTTCCTGCCAGCAACTGTGCAAACTCACCGATTGCCGCCCAATCGCCGTGCAGCGTAACGGACTTCGGTAATTCAACCACTTCTGCCGTAGCAAAGGTTGGTTGTGCTGCCGCCTGCTCACTGCCATAACGGTAGAAACCGCGGCCACTCTTACGGCCTAAATGCCCGGCAGCCACCAGTTCCTGCTGCACCAGTGAAGGGGTAAAGCGGCTGTCCTGATAGAAGGCGTGATAGACCGATTCAGTGACGGCATAGTTGACGTCGTGGCCAATCAGGTCGGTCAGTTGCAGCGGCCCCATGGCAAAACCACCGGCATCGCGCAGTACGCTATCCAGGGTTGCGGGGTCGGCAATCTGTTCTTCCAGGGCGCGCAGGGTTTCGGCATAGAAAGGCCGGGCCACGCGGTTGACGATAAAGCCCGGTGTCGAACGGCAGACGACGCTGTGCTTACCCCAGTGTTGAGCCAAGGTCTGCAGGCTGTTCAGCGTTTCCGGGCTGGTTTCCAGCCCGCCGACGATTTCCACCAGCTTCATCAGCGGAGCCGGGTTGAAAAAGTGCAGGCCAGCCATGCGTTGCGGATGCTGAAGCGTGCTGGCGATGGCGGTAATCGAGAGTGACGAGGTATTGCTGGCAAACAGCGCCTCTGGCGAGCAGATCGCTTCCAGATCGCGAAACAGGCTCTGTTTGATTGCCAACTTCTCCGCCACCGCCTCAATCACCAGATTGCTGTCGGCCAGATCGCCCAACGAGTCGGTCAACTGAATATTGCCCAGTAGGGTTTCGGTGCTGTGGGCATCGGCTTTACCTGCCTCGACCCGTTTGCGCAGCCGTTGCCCGAGTTGCTCAAGCGCACGGGAGGCGGCAGGCAGGGCGATATCGAACAGCTTGACCCGATGTCCTGCCGCCGCGGCCACCTGGGCAATGCCGATCCCCATGGTTCCGGCACCAATCACGGCGACCGTTGCAGAGGGGGGTAGAGCATTCACCGCCATCTTTTCTCTCATGGCTATTTCCCGCTGAAATTGGGTGGACGTTTGGCGAAGAAGGCGCTGACGCCTTCACGATAGTCGTCACTGCGGCCACCCAAGCGCTGCAAGTCACGCTCTAAATCGAGCTGCTGATCGAGCGTATTGCTGGCCGAGCTGTACATGGCCTTTTTGATGAGACCCAGGCCGTAGGTCGGTTGGGTGGCAAGCTGTCTGGCCATGCTTTGGGTATGATCGGCCAGCTCGGCAGCGGGGACGACTTGCCAGATCATTCCCCACTCCAGCGCCTGCTGAGCACTGATTTTGTCCCCCAGCAGCGCCATGCCCATGGCCCGAGCATGTCCGGCCAGGCGTGGCAGATACCAACTGCCGCCAGAGTCTGGCACCAGCCCCAGTTTGCAGAAGGATTGGATAAAGCTGGCGTTATCGGCGGCCACCACGATATCGCAGGCCAAGGCCAATGCGGCACCGGCTCCGGCAGCAACGCCATTGACCGCGCAGACGATCGGTTTAGGCAAGGCGCTCAGGCGGCGGATCAGCGGATTGTAAAAACGCTCCACCGACAGCCCAAGATCCGGGGCGGCCTGTTCCACGCTGACGTTGCGATCGTTCAGATCCTGCCCGGCACAGAAGCCACGCCCGGCACCGGTGATCAGCACGCAGCGCACGCTCTCGTCGCGTTCGGCCACGGTCAGCGCTTCGCTGAGCTGGTGGTGCATTTCATCGTTAAAACTGTTGAGCCGATCGGGGCGATTGAGGGTAAGGGTTAATACCCCGGCTTCGATGTGGCTGAGAATTAATGCGTTTTCCATAAATCAGCGCCCTTGATAGTTCGGTGTGCGTTTTTCGAAGAAGGCGGCAATGCCTTCACGGCGATCGTCGGTGGCGGCCAGGGTGACAAACTGCTGACGCTCCATCTGCAAGCCCTGGCTGAGGCCGGTTTCCTGTGCCTGCTTGAGCGCCTGTTTGGCGGCGCGCAGGGCTAGCGGTGCCTGTTGGCTGATACGCTGGGCCAACTGCTGAGTGCGTTCCAACGTTAATGCGTCGACACAAACTTCGCTCACCAGCCCGGTTTGCAGTGCACAGCGGGCGTCGATGGCTTCGCCGGTCAGTACCATTTGATAGGCGCGGGATTTACCCACGCTGCGGATCAGGCGCTGGGTGCCACCGGCTCCGGGCATCAGGCCAAGCGTGATTTCGGGTAGGCCAAAGCGGGCGCTTTCGCCGCACAGTGTGATGTCGCAGGCCAGTGCCAACTCACAGCCGGCACCGAGGGCGTAACCGTTCACCGCCGCCAGTAACGGCTTGCTGAACTGGGCCAGGCGTTGCCAGAGCAAAGGGCGGTGATCGAGCTGGGTGGCGGCGACATCCTGCTGCTGCAATTCGCGCAGGTCGGCACCGGCAGCGAAGAACCGTGCGGCACCGGTGATCACCACCGCACCTACGCCGGTATCGGCATCGGCCTGTTCCAGTTGATAGACCAACTGCTCCAGGCAGGCGGTGCTCAGCGCATTGCGGGCATCGGGGCGGTGCAGCGTCAGCGTGACCACGCGTTGTTGCTGCTCACGCAGGATCCAAGGGGTTTCCATCGTCAGCTCCTAAACGTCAAAGTCCAGCACCACGCCTGCACCGCGTGGCCAGGACTGGCAGCTCAAGACATAGCCTGCCGCCAGTTGGTCCGGCTCCAGGCTGTAGTTGATCGCCATGTCTACCTCACCGGCCTTCAGCTTGCATTTACAGGTGGCGCAGACACCGCCTTTGCAGGCGTAGGGCAGATCGGCTCCCTGGCGCAAGGCGGCATCCAGAATGCTGTCATCCTCACTGCCGACTTCGATCTTCAGACTGCGACCGTCGAGCCGGATCTCTACCTGGGTCGCGTTGCGGCTGCCTGCGTTAACCGGACGGGCGGTAATCCCGCTGGTGTTGAAACGCTCGCTGTGAATATGCTCCGCAGACATCCCGGCGAGCTCCAGTACGGTGTGTGCATCGTCCATCATCGTTTCTGGGCCGCAGATAAAGGCGTGGTCGAATTCGTTGAAGTTCACCAGCGTGTTGCCTATGGCAGTCAGGTGTTCACGATCGATGCGGCCGCTGAGCAGCGGGCTGTCGAGGTTTTCCTGGCTGAACAGATACAGCGGCTGGAAGCGTTGGGAATAACGGTTTTTCAGATCCGAGAGGGCTTCTTTAAACATCACCGAGCGGCTGGTGCGATTGCCGTAAATCAGCGTGAATTGGCTATTGGGTTCCAATTGCAACGTCGCCTTGATGATCGACAGCATGGGCGTTATGCCAGAGCCAGCGGCAATCGCCAGATAGTTGCCCTGAGTCTGTGCCTGTGGCTGGTAACCAAAGCGGCCTTGCGGCAACATCACTTCCAGCTCGTCACCCACCTGCAAGCTTTGGTTGATAAATGAAGAGAAACGTCCCTGATGGATCGCCTTGATGCCGATCCGCAAGACGCCTTCCTGCGGTGCGCTACAGATGGAGTAGCAGCGGCGTAGCTCTTCACCGTTGACCTGCGCCTTGAGCGTCAGATGCTGGCCGGGTGTGTAGCCGTAATGGGATTTCAATTCGTCCGGGACGCGCAGCGTGATGGCTACGGCATCCGGGGTTTCGCGCTCGATGGCAGCGACATTCAGGCGATGAAAGACCGTCATGGTTTTCAGTGCTCCTAAATACATTTGAAATAGTCGAACGGTTCCCGACAGTCGCAACAGCGATAAAGCGCTTTGCAGGCGGTGGAGCCGAACTCGCTGATCTTTTCCGTGCTGGAGCTGCCGCAACGGGGACACTGAACTGGGCCATGTGCCAGCGGTTTCTCACAGGTTTGCCCCTGCGGCGGTGCCACACCGTATTCACGCAGGCGCTGGCGAGCATCCGCATTCATCCAATCGGTGGTCCAGGCCGGGCTGAGGCTGATGGTGATTTTCACCGGACTGAAACCTGCTTCATTCAGCGTCTGTTCGATGGCGTTGAGCAGGTACTCCGTTGCCGGGCAACCGGAATAGGTTGGGGTAAAGGTGATATGCCAGCCTGCACCTTCGCGCTCCACGTCCCGCACCATGCCCAGATCGGTAATGGACAGCACCGGCAGTTCGGGATCGCTGATCTGCTGTAAGCAGTGCCAGATCTGGGGGATCTCGGCCGGTTGCAGTCGGGTGATATTCATCATGACCTCTACCAGTTACAGTTCGGGTAAGCGCGTGGCAGAAACTGCATCTCTGCCAGCATCGGACCGAGGTGCTCAGTGTGGCGCCCTTGTTTGCCGCCGTGGCGGAATGCCTGCTCGGTGGGCAGCGCGAGCGTGGCCTGTTGCAGCGTGTCGTTCACCATGGCTTGCCACGGAGCCTGCAATTGGCGCGGATCGACGGCGATGCCCAGTTCGGCCAATTGCAGCTCGATCTCGTCGGCGTGGAACAGCTCGGCGGTGAAGCGCCATAGATCGTTCAATGACTGTTGGATCTTCTGGTGGCTGATTTCGCTACCGTCCCCCAGACGGATCATCCAGCCGTGGCTGAAGCGCAGGTGATAGTCTGCTTCCTTCAGCGATTTAGCGGCGATAGCGGCCAGTTGGCTGTCCTTGCTGTGGCTCAGCTCGCGGTGTAACAGGACATGGTAGGTATCCAGCAGGAACTGGCGTACCAGCGTGTCGTTAAAGCCGCCGTTAGGTTGTTCCGCCAACAGCAGGTTATGGAATTCACGTTCGTCACGGCCAAAGGCCAGGCTGTCTTCGCTGTGCTGCGGGCCGGAAAGCTCGGCGGCGTAGCTCAGAAAGTTACGCGCTTGCCCCAGCAGATCGAGGCCAATGTTGGCCAGCGCCAGGTCGATCTCCAACTCGGGGGCGTGGCCGCACCAGCCGCACAGGCGCTGTGCCAGGATGAGCGGCGTATCGCCCAAACGCAGGGCATAGCTGAGGGTTACATCGTTAATCGTCGTCATGGCCTGCCTCTACATGTTCTTGATGCCGTCGGGAATGGTGTAGAACGTCGGATGACGGTAGATTTTGTCGTCGGAAGGATCGAAGAATGCCGCCCGATCTTCCTCCTGGGAGGCGATCAGATGGCTGGACTGCACCACCCAGATCGAACAGCCTTCATTACGACGGGTATAGGCATCGCGAGCGTTTTCCAACGCCATCCGATCGTCTGCGGCATGCAGGCTGCCAACGTGGCGGTGGGCCAACCCCTGCTTGCTGCGGATAAACACTTCATACAACGGCCATTCGGCATGAGTCATTTTTCTCTCCTCGATTAAGCAGCGTTTGCCGCGCGTTTGCTGGCATGGGCCATGGCACCATCCCGTACCCAACTGCCTTCGTCCCAGGCTTTTCGCTTGGCTTGCAGACGCTCGTGGTTGCACTGGCCACGGCCCTGGATCACTTCGTGCAGCTCTGCCCAGTCGATCTCGCCAAAGCGGTAGTGCCCGCTGGCCTCATCCCATGCCAGATCGGCATCGGGAGCGCTCATGCCCAGGGCTTCCAACTGCGGTACGGTGTTATCGATAAACTTCTGTCGCAGCTCGTCATTGCTATGGCGTTTGATCTTCCAGGCCATGCTCTGCGCGCTGTGGGGGGAATCGGTATCGCTGGGGCCAAACATCATCAGCGCGGGCCACCAGAAGCGGTTGATGGCGTCCTGCAACATGGCTTTCTGCGCTGCGCTGCCCTGGGCCATGACCATTACGGCTTCATAACCCTGGCGCTGGTGGAAGCTCTCTTCCTTACAGATTTTCACCATCGCTCTGGCGTATGGGCCGTAAGACGCGCGACACAGCGCTACCTGGTTGACGATGGCTGCACCATCGACCAGCCAGCCGATCACACCAATGTCGGCCCAGTTCAGTGTGGGATAGTTGAAGATCGAGGAGTATTTCATCTGGCCGGCGAGCATCTTCTGATAGATATCCTGGCGGGTACAGCCGAGGGTTTCCGCCGCGCTGTACAGATAAAGACCGTGCCCGGCCTCATCCTGGACTTTCGCCAGTAACACCGCCTTGCGCCGTAGGGAAGGGGCGCGGGTCAGCCAGTTGGCTTCCGGCAACATGCCGACCACTTCGGAATGGGCGTGCTGGCCGATCTGCCGGATCAGGTTGCGACGATAGGCATCCGGCATCCAGTCTTTGGCTTCGATGGAGATATCGGCGGCAATCTTGTCGTCAAAGTGCTGTTGAAATTGTGCTTCAGTTGTCATGGTTGCCTCTTGGTGATTCATGTTTTTCACATCAAAACCAAAATGTGAATCACTTTAACTCACCGTAAGGCTACAAGTTGATAACAATAAGATCAAATGCAATTAGTGTGGTTTTGCTATACCCATCACAGGATTATTTGTTATTTTATTGATTTTAATGTTGTATTTATTTTCTGTCTTGTTGTTTTTCTTAGGTGTTAAATGTTTTGTTTTGGTTTTGTTAAATTTTAATCTGGCATCGGATGGAAAATATGTGATACATCATTAAGCTTGTAATTGTCTATTTATGAATTCCGGAGGAGCAAATGCAGCAGTTAACCAGTTACCTTTCTGGCGCTTGGGCGTATGGCCAGGGGAAATCCCGCGAGATCCAGCATGCCGTTACCGGTGAGCCTTTGTATCAGGTTTGCTCCGACGGGTTGCCGTTGGCGGCCAGCCTGAGCTATGCCCGCGAGCTGGGTGGGACGGCGCTGGCAGCGATGACCTTTCAACAGCGCGCACAGATGATAAAAGCGGTAGCGAAGCACCTGTTGGCCAATAAGGAAGCGCTGTATCAGCTCTCTTATCAAACCGGGGCCACGCGCAACGACGGCTGGGTGGATATTGAAGGCGGCATTGCCACGCTGTTCTCCTATGCAGGGTTGGCCGGGCGAGAACTGCCGGACGATACGCTGTGGCCGGAAGATGAGCTGATCCCTCTCTCCAAACAATCGCAGTTTGCCGCACGGCATGTGCTGACTTCGCGCCCTGGCGTTGCGCTGCACATCAACGCTTTCAACTTCCCTTGCTGGGGCATGCTGGAGAAATTGGCACCTACCTGGTTGGCCGGTATGCCCGCCATCATCAAACCCGCCACCGCGTCGGCACAACTGACCCAGGCGATGGTGAAACTGATTATCGACAGCGGGCTGGTGCCGGAAGGGGCATTGCAGCTGATCTGCGGTGGCGTAGGCGATATGTTTGATCACCTCGATTATCAGGATGCGGTCACCTTTACCGGCTCGGCACAAACCGGGCAAAAGCTGCGTGCTCATCCACGGCTGTTGGAAAAATCCATCGCCTTTACCATGGAAGCCGATTCGCTGAACTGCTGCGTGTTAGGGGAGGACGTGACGCCCGAAATGCCAGAGTTTGCGCTGTTTATCAAAGAGGTCAGCCGCGAAATGACCAGTAAGGCGGGGCAAAAATGTACCGCCATCCGGCGCATTATCGTCCCGGCAGCCCGCATGGCTGAGGTACAACAGGCGTTGTTGCAGCGTCTGGCTGGCGTGACGATTGGCGATCCGCAACTGGAGCAGGTGCGGATGGGGGCGTTGGTCAATCAGGAACAGCGCGATGACGTACAGCAAAAAGTGGAATTCCTGCTGCGCAATGGCTGTGAGCCACTCTGCGGCGCAACGCTGGATAAGTTGACGATCGTGGGTGATAACGCGCAATCAGGCGCATTTTTTCCGATCACCTTATTGTACTGCGCCGATCCGTTCCGCCATCAGGCCGTTCATGACACAGAGGCGTTTGGCCCGGTGGCGACGCTGATGCCGTATCAAACCACCGAGCAGGCCATTGAGCTGGCGTTGCTGGGGCAGGGCAGCCTGGCCGGATCGTTGGTGACGGCCGATGAGGGGTTGGCGGCACAATTTATTCGTGCCACGGCCTGCGCCCATGGCCGCATGTTAGTGCTGGATCGCCACGCAGCCACCGAATCGACGGGTCACGGTTCACCATTACCGCTGCTGGTACATGGCGGGCCAGGGCGAGCCGGTGGTGGGGAAGAGCTTGGTGGGCTGCGTGCGGTAAAACATTACATGCGGCGCACGGCGATCCAGGGTAGCCCATCAATGCTGGCGGCCATCGGCCGTGAATGGGTTCGTGGTGCCAATACGGTGGAGGAACAGGTCCACCCGTTCCGTAAATACTTCGAGCAGTTGCAGATTGGTGAAAGCCTGCTGACCGCGCGGCGTACCATTACCGAAGCGGATATCGTCAATTTTGCCTGCCTGAGCGGCGATCACTTCTACGCGCATATGGACAAGATCGGGGCGGCGGAGTCACTGTTTGGTGAACGCGTGGCGCATGGTTACTTTGTTGTATCCGCCGCAGCGGGTTTGTTTGTCGATCCGGGCGTCGGGCCGGTGATTGCCAACTATGGGATGGAAAACCTGCGCTTTATCGAACCGGTGAAGATTGGCGACACCATTCAGGTACGGTTGACCTGCAAAAAGAAAATCCGCAAGCCGCAAAAAACCGCTGAAGATCGCCCGCATGGCGTGGTGGTCTGGGATGTGCAAGTGCTTAACCAGCACCAGCAAGCGGTGGCGCTGTACAGCATTCTGACGTTGGTGGCGCGCCAGGAAGGGGATTTCGACACGGCGCACTAAGGCTATAATGCTTGTCAGTTAAGCCATAAATACGGGTTGTGATGCCCCTCCCCCAAAGGGCGAGGGGACAGAATTTGCTACCCTTTTACTCCTGAATCTGACCTTGGCACGGGCGCAGCATGCAGCGCCCCTACGTGTGAGGCCAGTGAGGATTTGCCAGCAGTCTCATGCCGTGTCCCTAGACGCTGCAAACCTGATTCTTACCGCCTTTTTTCGCTGTATACAGGGCGCTATCCGCGATGCTGACCAAGCTCAGTGGTGTATCATTATGCGGATGCGGGACCTTTGCGGTGGCACCGATGCTGGCGGTAATAATGCCCAGTGGGCTGCCTGTGTGAGCAATTTTCAGTTGGCGAATGCCCTCCAGCACCCGTTCGGCAAAGGCAATTGCGCCTTCAAGGTTGGTATCCGGCAGAATAATCGCCAGTTCTTCCCCGCCGTAACGTGCCATCAGATCGCCAGGGCGGCTGGCCATACCTTGCAGCAAGCGGCCCAACTGTTGTAAGCACTGATCCCCAGCCACGTGGCCGTAGATATCGTTAAACTGTTTGAAATAATCAATATCGAGCATCAACAGGGCTACGCTGCGATCGTTACGTGCCGCCCGTGTCATTTCATTTTTCAGTGCGATATCAAACTGGCGGCGGTTGGCCAGACCGGTCAAACCGTCCAGCAGGGCCAGTTCTTCCAACGTGTGGTTCATCTGCGTTAGCTGGTCGCGGGTACGCGTCAATTCGACTTCTGTCTGTACACTGTGGTTAATCTGGCGGATCAGCACCAACCCAAGGGCCAGCAGTATCGACAGCAGCACGCCGCCTCCGAGGGCAAACAGCGACGCATCGCTACGCCAGTCTGCGAGCACATCCCGCTTCGATAACCCTGCGGCGATCACCAACGGATAGCGTTCCACTTGCGAATAGCCATACACCCGCTCCACATTGTCGAACTGTGAAACCATAGTGACGTTACCAAAAGACGAGTGCGGTAGAACTTCACGGAACAATACGCTGTGGGAGATATTTCTACCGATGGCATCCTCATTGTAGGGACGGCGGTACAAAATGGTGCCGTCGGCCAGCACCAGACTGAGGGAGGCGTTGTTGTTAAGGGCAAAGGTATTGTAAAACTGGCGGAAATAATTGACGTACAGCGTCGCAATCACCACGCCGGCAAAGCTGCCGTCCGCATGGTTCAGGCGGCGCGACACCGGGATAATCAGATCGCCGGTTGAGCGGCTACGGATCACCTCGCCGATATAAATTGAATTATTGTTATGGGTGACGTGGTATTTGAAGTACGCCCGGTCTGCATTATTGGCATGGCTGAGTGGCTTGCCGTTCGACGTCAGGATCCAGTTGCCCTGGGCATCATAGACAAAGCTGCCGTGCAGCTGCGGAAAGTTACTGGCCTGAGTCTGCATGACTTTTTGCAGGCGCAAACGCTGCGGTTCGCCTAAGCCATCGGTTTCGATACGCTCAGTGAGGTCGATCAGGTTGCTGTCTACCTGCGAAAAGGTATCCTCGGCATGCTGTGCCAGCGAGCGGGCCAGGTTCTCTGAATCATTGCTGGCAATTTGCAAATTGCGTTGATGAGCGTTCCAGATTTGCCAAGCATTGAACATCACCAGGGTGAGCACGACGATAATAACAAATACGCCAGCCTGAAAGAGTAATGGCGAGTTTTTCTTCTCCCTGGGAAATTGATCTTTTTGGGGAGGGAGTTGAGGTGCTAGCATGGCATTCCTGTGATGGAATCAGTTAAGTACTGGTATTGCGAACAATCTTAACCCTTCTATTCCCATCTTGCATGTTCCGTTATATCTCGCGGAGACAATCAGCATAAATTTTCCCTTGGGAGGCGCATGGCAGCACTTTCTGACGCTATGATGCAGGTTTTACTGACGCCGGCGGTATATTACCCGTATACGCTAGGGGCACTGGCAGGATTAATGATTATCGCGTTACTGCGGCGCAGATCGCCTTTCTGGCGGTTGGCTCTGCTGTTGTTGCTGGTGCTGTTTATCTTGTTCTCTCTGGTGGCTTACAGCTGGCATCGCTAGCGCCGAGCAGTGCCCACCATCAAAGCAAGGCACTGCACCGTACGGTTATTCAACGTTGACCATCCAGTTGACGCCGAACTTATCGGTCAGCATACCGAAGCCCTTGGCCCAGAAGGTCGGCTGGAAGGGCATGGTGACCGTGCCGCCTGCGGCTAACCGGTTAAACACATCACCGCCTTGCTCGACGTTTTCACTGCGGATCGACAGTGAATAACCGCGGTGTGACGGCCCGGTTGGGTCGGCCGGACAACCATCCGATGCCATAATGACGTTGTCCCCGATCACCAGTCTGGCGTGCATTATCGAGTCGGGATCGGTATTGGGCGGACCGTTTTGCTGTTCGTCTGCCGGAATATCCTTGTAACGCATCATGATTTCTATACTGCCATTTAACTGTTGCGCATAAAAATTCACCGCTTGTTCACAGTTACCGGAAAAAAACAGATAGGGTTGGATCAACATAGCACCTCCTCTTGCTTTCACATAAATAACAGCGCGGCGGAGCCGTCCCACACGGCGGCCAAGGCATAGACCAAAACCAGAAACAGCATGAAAGGGGGGTTGCTCATGGTGCTATCCTCGGAAGAAGTTCAATTGAGCATCATTCAGTATAGCCGATTATCGAGCGTCAACATGACAATTTGATGAAAATTGCACAATTTTTGCGCACGGTTTTTCAGACTACAAGAGATGGGTAACTCGCTGATTTTTGACTATAGTAATAGAGTACAGAGACATTAATTCTGTCAGGGGGTGGTCTCTGACGAAGAACGTCTTGATAACGGTATTGCCAGCAACTTCAGGCAACGGGTCAATTAGGGAGAGTAAAAATGGGTATCATTTCCTGGATCGTTTTTGGCTTAATCGCCGGTATTTTGGCCAAGTGGATCATGCCGGGTAAAGACGGCGGCGGTTTTATCATGACCGTGATCCTGGGTGTGGTGGGTGCAGTTGTCGGCGGTTATATCAGTACCTTCTTCGGTATGGGCCGGGTCGATGGCTTTAACCTGGGCAGCTTTGTGGTTGCCGTCGTCGGTGCTCTGGTGGTCCTTTTTATCTACAGAAAGGTCAGAAGCTAACCAACCACCGAACAATGGGGTCGCTGCGGCGGCCCTTTTTCATTTAAATGCGATGAACGTCCAGCGTTCTGAGAAGGGGATAGCAATGGGATTATTAGACGGCTTAGTCGGGGCATTGAGCGGCGGTAAAGGGATGGATTACAGCGCTATCTTGCAATGGGTTGAACAGCAGGGTGGCTTGCCAGCCATTCTGGACAAGTTCCGTCAGGGAAATTTGGCGGATGTGGTCGCTTCCTGGGTTGGCACCGGTGAGAATCAGCCAATCAGCGGCGAACACGTTGAGCAGACGTTAAGCACCGATGCGATTGCCCAACTGGCTGGCAAGCTAGGGATCGATCCGGCGCAGGCTTCTGCCCTGATTGCCCAGTATTTGCCGATGATCACCGACAAACTGTCACCTAATGGCCAGGAGCCACAGGGTGGTGGCTTGATGAGCGCCGGTATGGATTTACTGAAAGGTAAGCTGTTCGGTTGATAGTTACCCTCCGGCTGTGGCCGGAGGGTTGCTGTTAGAGGGTCAGCATAATTTTGCCGATATGGGCACTGGACTCCATCAAGGCATGAGCCTGTGCGGCAAGTTCTAGCGGGAAAGTCTGGAAAATCTGCGGTTTTAGCGTTCCACGTTCCAGCAACGGCCACACCTTCAGTTCCAGCTCGGCAGCGATCTGGGCTTTGTCTTCCACACTGCGCGCCCGCAGCGTTGAGCCGGTATGGGTCAGGCGCTTAAGCAGCAGCGGCATCAGGTTCAATTCTTTCACTACGCCATTCTGCGTGCCGATCTGCACGATACGCCCGTCCATAGCGGCGGCGCGATAGTTCTTCTCCACATATTCACCCGCGATCAAATCGACGATGACATCGGCCCCTTTGCCATTGGTAGCCGTTTTGGTCAGCTCAACAAAATCTTCCGTGCGGTAGTTGATGGCGACGTCGGCACCCAACGCCAGGCTGGCCTGTCGCTTCTCTTCCGAGCCGACGGTAGTGATAACATAAGCACAAAAGGCTTTTGCCAACAGGGTGGCGACCGTGCCAATTCCGGAAGTGCCACCGTGGATCAGCACGGTTTCCCCTGCCTTGAGATGGCCGCGTTGAAATACGTTGACCCAAACGGTGAAGAACGTCTCGGGCATGGCGGCGGCTTCTATCATGCTGAAACCTTCAGGCACCGGCAGCGCATTGCTTTCATGCACTTTACAGTACTCTGCATAGCCCCCACCGGCGATCAGCGCACACACGGCGTCACCGATCGCGTAACGTTGCACCCCAACGCCAACGGCTACCACCGTGCCCGCGATTTCCAACCCCGGAATATCGGAAGCGCCCGGAGGCGGGGCGCATTGCCCACGGCGTTGCATAACATCTGGGCGGTTGACGCCTGCGGCGGCGACTTTCACCAATATTTCACCCTGAGCCAGAACTGGCAGCGGGCGCTGTGCCGATATCAGCACCTCCGGTTCGCCCGGTTGGCTGATTTCGATCACCTTCATGCAATCGGGTAGTGATGCCTTGGCTGACATGCCGTACTCCTTCAATCTTTCTGCCTATGCGGATCACTATCTTAGCGAAAGATCCACGTTGGCATGTGCGCGATTGAGCGGTTTTGCACATCGAGATGGAGAGGAGAGGTTAGGATCAGTCGTTCGGGGGAATACGAAAACCTTTCAGCGAGACGATAAAATGCTCTTTGCCTTTGGAAATCTTGGCGCCTTGGTCGCACCACAGGCTGGCGAGTTGGAAGAAATCGTCGCTATCAATATCATAAGCCAGCTCAATTTTTTTCGCGGACCCTGAACGGATCAGCGTTTCTGCCTGCTGGTGATTTATTGCTTTTACGATGCTCATAAACGAAGTCCTTGGTGTTAACCCGGTGAGGATAATCGCTCTTTATCATAGGGTTGGATTGTGACATTTTTGTGATGAAAACATGACACGGGGCCATTCTGCGGTCTGGCGCAAGGCAAACAGGGATCGCCTATTGCAAACAATAGACGAAAGTGTGAGAGAAGGGCGTTTTCTCAACGATCCTGTCGCGGGTTAAAGTTGGCGGCATGCCGGTTCGGATCTAGTATGAGCGTAAATCTTATTACCAGACATGGACTATGACCAACCAAGTGCGTAAACCAACTCTGCGTCAGCGGAGCTATCAGCTGTTGTTTGGTAACCAAACCCGGATCGGGCGCAGGATGCAGCTATTCTGGGTGAGCACGGCGCTGCTCAGCGTGCTGTTGCTGTTTCTCGAACCCGGCGGCAGTTCGCTCTATACTCCGAATTCTCGCGTACTTCATCAGTTGCTTTTGGCTGAGGTCCTGTTCACCGTCATTTTTACGGTGGAATATCTGCTGCGGCTATGGTGCACGCCGAGTAAAGAACGCTACGCCATCAGCTTTTTCGGTATTGTCGATCTGCTGACGATGTTGCCAATGTATATCATCTGGATTTTTCCCCATATGGCGGTGGAGTATATCCTTCTGCTGCGTGTGTTGCGGATCCTGCGCGTGTTGCGGGTGCTGAAGTTGCTGCGCTACATGAGTGAGATGGGCATTGTGTGGCGCAGCATCAAGCTGGCGCGCCATAAGCTGGCGATGTTCTTCGGCTTTGTCGGCGTGATGCTGTGCGTATTTGGCGGCTTGATGTATGCGGTAGAGGGGGGCAGCGGTGGATTTACCAGCCTTGGTGCTTCGATGTACTGGGCAGTCGTTACGTTAACTACCGTTGGCTACGGCGATATCGTGCCCCACACGCCATTGGGGCGGATGCTGGCTTCGGTACTGATCCTGGTCGGGTATTCGATTATTGCGGTGCCTACCGGCATCCTGACCGCCTACATGTCACAGGAGATGCAGCGCTACCGGGAACAGCGCCATTGTGTGCAATGCGAACGCGGCGGGCATGAAACCGAGGCGAAGTTTTGTAAATTTTGCGGGGCGGCGTTACCACCATTATCAGTGAAATCCATAAGATAACGTCGATAATTTCGCCAGGGGGGAGCAAATTCTGTGCGTTCGCTCCCCCTTTCCCGCTTCACGAGCTAAAAAGAGTTGCTATTAAATCCCCAACATGAGTTAATGATTCTCGGCCTGTGGTACAGACCTATTTATGCACGACATTTTGAGTAAAGTAGTTCAAATTTAAAGCGTTATCCTTGATAGCTCTTCACTGACGAATTTCCTTTCTAGTGCCTCCATAAGTAACTGATGACCGGCTATTTCATGCCCATGGTGGCTTACATTTTTTATTGAAGGAATTCAACATGTCTAACATGATCAAAGGTCAAGTGAAGTGGTTCAACGAGTCTAAAGGTTTTGGTTTCATCACTCCTGCAGACGGCAGCAAAGACGTGTTCGTACACTTCTCTGCAATTCAGGATCAAGGCTTCAAGACCCTGGCTGAAGGCCAGAACGTACAGTTCTCTATCGAGAACGGTGCTAAAGGTCCGTCAGCGGCTAACGTTACCGCTATCTAATCGGCCTCTCGCTGATTAACAAAAACCCGCCAAGGCGGGTTTTTTTGTGTCTGCGATTTGAGCCAGGTGAGTTTTGGCGTCGTGGGTCAGTGTGGGGGCGCCGCATGCTGAGCCCTTGGGGAGAGGAGGGTCAGGATGTACTATGATTTATTGTTAACTGAGACGCATTACGTAACAGTGGGTTCTTGTCGTCAACTGTAATAGACTGACATCCGTGATAAATAACGAGGTAAAGCATGAAAGTTAACGATCTGGTGACGGTAAAAACCGATGGTGGACCACGCCGTGAAGGGGTTGTGCTGGAAGTTGAAACGTTTAGTGAGGGTACGATGTACCTGGTGTCACTAGAGGATTATCCGGCAGGCGTGTGGTTTTTCAATGAGATCGATAGCCACGATGGCACTTTTGTGGAATTGCGCAGCGCCGCACAGGATTAAACGTATCCCTCCAATCAACAGCTCGCTGCCGATCCGGTTGGTGGGCTGACAACTAAATTATGTGCTGGTGGGGATCAAAAAACACCCGTTGCAGCTAAAACGACGCTGAACACGGGTATTTTTCTGTCGTATGCTAAGTCACTTCTTCCCGCAACGGCTTTACTTGGCCATTGGATGGGGCACGCCAGCTATCAACGGCTGTTGACGAATATGCCGCTGGTGAGCGTGTCGGTCAGGCGTACAACATGGTAGATGATCTGCTTGTTGTGGGTCTTGATCTTTCTTTTGATATTGCCCTTATGGGACGAGACGGTTTTCACCTTGATCTGCATCTGATCTGAGATCTGGATGGTGCCTTGGCCGGACATCCACATGCGCAGCATGTTTGATTCGGTTTGGCTCAATGTGACAGGTGTCTGATCTAGCGAGCCTTTTTCCGGGCGGATTGGCTTTCTTTCGAGGTAGTAGTTCAGCAACTGACTCATGGTTTGCGGTTTAATCGATTTTGACGAAATGATAACGTTCTTGCGGACGTATAAATAATCATCGAAATGTACGTTAGTGATGGCCATGAAAATAAAGAATAAAGTATCGGGATTAAGGGAGATCACGCGTTTTATTCTTTCTGTTGCATCCGCTTCATGAATGAAACAGTCTTCATTCAGAAATACCATATTTGGCTTAAGTTTGGTGCATTTTTCATGCAGGCCATCGATATGAGTGACCGCGTTGATCTGACGTTTTTTCACCCCGTGCGATGCCAGGTAGTCAGTTAACCCTAATCTGGTGTAACTGCATGAATCCATAATAATTATTGGCATTTCGCCCCCCACTTAAGTCCGTTTCCACGCGGTTATAAAAAGATAAGCCTGAAGAGATAGGCTAAAAGTTATAAAAAAATCACATGTTATGAATGCAACTTTCTATCAATAAAACCGGCGTGACTCAACGTCTTTTCGGATTATATTTTCTAATTTACTTAAACCATTAGTTTAGCTTAAGTCGACTTATTCTACTTATTGGCTAGTTTGCCACGGTAAATATCAGCAGGCTCCCGGCCATTACCCTTAAATTTGTGACTAAGGTCTCGTATTTTGGCCGTGATACTATTTTTCGGTAATGAGATGATTCTTAAGTATCGCTAATAACTTGCTGCCATAGCCGAGTTGGCGGTTTTTTGACTGATTTCGTTGCTTCCATTCCATCACTGAATCCCATTAAGTTCGCTTATTCAATTGATTGTATCAATGTATTGAAACAAATGGTAACGATTCTTGGTTAGCTTAGGGCATTTCACCCAGCGGATTATCGTTAAAACCAAGCAATAATAAGTAGCTCCGCTAACGATGTTGTCTTAAATGAGATAACTAATATAAATTATTTCATTGTTAACTATTTATTGGCCATAAACTTTCTCGGCGACATAGCGGTTTTCCTATCGTATCTTGGCGTACAGAGGGAGCGAATGCTGCCAAATACCCTCAATAATGGCATCACAATCAGGAGGTCGGGTGGATCACAATCAGTTTGGACAACCCATTGGTGCGGTGCTTGAAGGTTGGCAACCTGCGGGTGAACCGGGAAAACAGAGCCTCCAGGGGCGCTTTTGCTGTTTGCAGCCGATGGATATCGCACGCCGTGCCGAGGAGTTGTTTCACGCTTACCAACTGGCAGAAGACGGGCGTGACTGGACCTATCTGTCCAGTGAACGTCCCACAGAACTGCCCGTTTTCCGACAGTACCTGCAACGACAGTTGGCCATCCAGGGAAGAAGCACCTTGGCGGTGATCGATGCGTCTACCGGTAAAGCGGTCGGTACCTGCGCTTTCTTGAACATTGACCAACCCAACGGCGTGGTTGAACTGGGGATGATCAACTGGTCACCGTTGATGAAGCGGCAGGCGATGGGGAGTGAAGCCATCTTTCTGATGCTCAGGCACGCTTTTGACGACTTGGGGTTCCGCCGCTGTGAGTGGAAATGCGATAGTCTTAATGCCCCCTCCCGCGAGGCCGCCCTGCGCCTGGGTTTTACTTTTGAGGGCACTTTTCGCCAGGCAATGAACCGGAAGGGACGCAACCGTGACACGGACTGGCTATCCATCATTGATGGCGAATGGCCGTTATTGCGCGAGGCGTTTACCGCCTGGCTGTCGCCGCTGAATATTGCTACCGACGGCCAGCAGAAGCAACGTCTCGCAGCGTTCAGGCCTCGGCACGACAAGCCTGCATCGATGCCAGCGCCAGAGTAATATCCTGTTCTTCGGTCATCCAGTTCACCAACGCAGCCCGAATACCCGGTTGGCCTGCATAACGGGTTGGCGTGCAGCGCACCACGCCGTGGCGGTCCAGGCGTTCGATAAAGCGATCGCGTGCGGCGGTGGCATCGCCTGCAACGTCCTTCAGCGCAAAACACACGATGTTCAGTGCCACCGGGGCTAGCAGGCAAAAGCCGTCACTGGCCGCCAATCCCTCACCCAAACGGCGCGCCAGGGTCACGTTACGCTCGACAATTTCCCGCATACCGCTACTGCCGTAGGCTTTCAATGCCATCCACAGCGGCAGCGCGCGAAAGCGTCGTGAGTTCTCGGGGGTGAGATGCAAATAGTTGTCCGGGCGTAGCGAGGGTGCTTCCAAATAGGCCGAATAGTTCTGAAATACCTGCATCTGTAATGCCAGATGACGAGTAAATTGAATGGCGCTGTCATAAGGCACATTCAACCATTTATGTGCATCGACGGTGATGGAGTCCGCCTGATGCCAACCTTCCAGCAGATGGGCCAAGCGAGGGGCGCAGGCCGCGATGCCCCCGAAAGCAGCATCAACATGCAACCAGAAGGGATAGCGCTCACGCAGTGCCAGCAGGCGAGGTAAATCGTCGAAAACCCCGGTGTTTACCGTGCCTGCGCTGGCAAGTACCATTGTTGGGATATCTGGAGTGGCAGCTAGATGGCGCTCCAGTGCCTCAACATCTATCACTTCAGAATCCGTCTGGTTGGCGATCGTCTTTAACGCATCACGGCCAATGCCAAGCATGCTGAGGGCCTTTACGCTGCTGGCATGGGCATTGGCGGATAGCACCTGAATCGGCCCTAATGCGGCCATACCGAGCTGCGCCACGTCAATCCCACGCTGTTGCCCCAGCCACTGGCGGCCGATGGCGATCCCAGTGAAGTTGGCCATGGTGGCACCGCTGACAAAACTACCGTTGAACTCGGCGGGCAGTTGCAGCAGCGTTTTCAATTGCTCAATCGTCGCCAATTCGATTGCCGCCGCTACGGTGTCATGGCTCAATTGGCTATTCTGGTCGGCAGTGCTAACCAACCAGTCGGCAGCCAGCGCTGCTGGAGTGCTGCCGCCGGTGACAAAACCAAAGTAACGTGGCCCGGCACTAGCGGAAAGACCCGGTTCATAGCGTTGCCAAAAATCCGCTAACGCCGCTAACGCTCCACAACCTTCTTCGGCCAGCCGATCGTCACCGGTTTTAATCTGCTGTGCATCCAGGGGAGGGCATACCGAACGCTGGTTTAAACCGGCAAGGAAGCCTTGTGCCAGTTGGTTGGTGTGATCGAGTATACGAGGTAAATCATCAAGATCCTGCTGCAAACGTGGGTGCATGTTCATGCCTTTGGTTGATGGCCTGTAGGTTTGCACTATAGGTGATTCTGATTGGTGCTAATATCGATAATAAATGACCCTTTTGGATAGCTAGGCTAACCAGCGATGAATGAACGGATCCCTCTGCAAATCTTGCCAACCTTTGTGATTGCTGCCCGGCTGGAGAACTTGCGTGCCACAGCACAGCGCCTCAGCCTGACTCACGGTGCCGTCAGCCAACAGATCCAGCAGCTCGAACAGGCTATTGGCTATCCACTCTTCGATCGTTCTGGGCGTGGGATTCGGTTAAATGCCGCTGGGCGCGAATTGTTGGCGGCAACCGAGCCTGCCTTACTCGCTTTACAACAGGGCGTTGACCGGGCAAGACGGGTGGCGGTAGGCCAGAGATTGCGCATCAGTGTGTTGCCTTCCTTTGCTCATTGTTGGCTGTTGCCCAGGTTGGCAGAGTTTCATCGTGCCTGCCCTGGGATCCGGTTGGATATTGATGCCTCGCTGGCGATACAGGATCTGGGCCGTAAAGGATTCGATGCTGCGATCCGCATTGGTAATGGCCAATGGTCAGGTGTTCAGGCACAGTGCATCGCGACGGGTGAGGTTCTGCCGGTAGCAACCCCGGCGCTGGCCAAGCAATGGCAGGCAGCATTTGATGCCGGAGATCCGCAGGTGCCGCTGCTTGAGCATGACGTCACCCCTTGGCATAGCTGGTTTGCCGCTGTGGGGAAAGCAGGCGGCGGGCAGCAACTGGCGCTGTTCAACGATGCGGGGTTATTACTGCGTGCCGCCGAGCAGGGGTTTGGTATTGCGCTGGTAAAAACCGTTCTGGCGCAGGATGCTATTGCCGCTGGGCGATTGGCGCCACTGGCGGCAGCGCAGCATTTGAACGATAGCGATGTCTATCTGGTGTGGCCGCAAGCCAGCGGTTTAACGCCGGAGGTGAACGCGTTGCTGACTTGGTTACAGCAACAGCTAAATTAAACCACTGCCTTATATTGTTGTCGTTTAAAGCAATCATTAAATAAGGGACAGGCTCGGTTTATCTTTCGTTTACTATTTTAACCTTTACTTCATTACTTCAGGTAACTATACTCCAGCCAAAATTACCGAGGAGAAAACCCATTGGACAGTTGCAGTAGTAGCGAAATAATAAAGGCAAGTTGACCAATCTCCTGTGATTTGTTGCTTGCCGAACACGGCGGGCAGCACCCCTCTCTAGTTATTCCGAGCTGTGCAAACCCGAATATGATTGTTGTTCCCGAGGCGTTCGCGCATTGGGTGTATTGATTCGGATATTATTATGGTATTTAACCATCACTACGGCTTGTTCCCTCCGGGCACTCATACGCTAACCCGCTGATTGATTATCGGCGCGAATTCGCGTGTGCTTAACAGCACATGATTCAACCTCAATGATTAATTAAGGGGAAGATCATGGCTATGACTCCTTTTATTCTGAATTTATTCCTGGCGATGGGCCTGGGTGCCGTTATTGGTGCCGAGCGTCAATGGCGTCAGCGTATGGCTGGCCTGCGTACCAATTCTTTGGTGGCGACCGGGGCTGCCGTCTTTATCCTGAGCTCTTTCACCACCGAGCCGTCCAGCGCCGGGCGTATTGCGGCGCAGATCGTTTCTGGCATCGGTTTTCTCGGTGCGGGCGTGATTATGCGGGAAGGGCTGAATATCCGTGGCCTGAACACGGCGGCCACATTATGGTGTTCCGCGGCTATCGGCGTGCTCTGTGGCCTGGGGCAACACTGGGAAGCCGTCTCGGCTACCCTGGTGATCCTGTGCGCCAATATTCTGCTACGTGAAGCGGCGCAGCGTATCAACCTGCAACCGCAGCAGCAGGCGGTGGATCTGGAGCTGCGTTATCGTGTCCAGGTGACCTGCGGGGAACAGGATGAAATTCTGGTGCGTACCCTGATCCTACAGGCACTGAACGGCGTGGCATTACGCTTGCAATCGCTGCGCAGCGCCGATATTGCCATTCCGGGCCAGTTGGAAGTCTGTGCAGAAATCCTGGCAAATCCCGCCGCGCAAAAAGAGATTGAGGGTATTGTCTGCCGTATTAGTTTAGAGCGTAGCGTCAGTGCCGTGCATTGGCGTATCGCTTCCGAATTACCCGTTTAATGCTATTTAACCTTCACCACAATGGTGATAAGGAGGTGTTATGCAAACTCCCCCCAGAGAGATGACTATCCTGAGTATTTAAGGTAATCAGCATTACCTTAAATACGTCGGCAAAATAAATTCCACTTTGCGTATGTTCACCCGTTATTACGGGCGGGGTAACCCTGTGTGCAAAGTAAAAAAAGAGAATAGTGTGATGACCCAGATTAAAGAAAATAACCGCCGCCGTGATAAACAGCGCGAGCCGTATGCCATTGCTCTCGAGGCAAAGAACAGTCTCGATCAAACGTTGGCTAATTTGAACTGTAACCGCATCGGCCTCACCCAGGAAGATGCGCAGGAGCGTTTGCAGTATTTTGGCACCAATCAGGTTGCCCATGAGAAGGCACCCCATGCGCTGGTGCAATTAGTCAGCGCGTTTAACAACCCGTTTATCTTTGTGTTGATGGTACTGGCCGGGATCAGCTTTTTTACCGACTACTGGTTGCCCAAGCAACAGAGTGAGGAAACCGATCTTACCGGTGTCATTATCATCCTGATCATGGTGGCGTTGAGCGGCTTGCTGCGTTTTTGGCAGGAATATCGTACCAATAAAGCGGCTGAATCACTGAAGTCGATGGTGCGTACCACGGCAACGGTGCTGCGCCGCAGTAATTTCAGTTCCCAGCCGCAAGCAGTGGAAATTCCCATCCGTGAGTTGGTGCCGGGCGATATTATTCAGCTCTCTGCCGGGGACATGGTTCCCGCGGATCTGCGCTTACTTCATTCACGCGATCTGTTTATCAGCCAGGCCATCTTGACCGGCGAAGCCATTCCGATCGAGAAATACGACGCTTTGGCCAGCGTCAGCCAAAAGTCCACCGAGATTGATGCTTCCAGCGAAAGTGAATTGCTCGAGCTGGCCAATATTTGCCTGATGGGCACCAACGTGGCCAGCGGAACGGCGACGGCGGTGGTGGTGGCGACCGGTGGCCGTACCTACTTTGGCTCTTTGGCCAAGTCGATTGTCGGCACCCGTTCGCAAACCGCGTTTGACCGTGGGGTAAACAGCGTTAGCTGGCTGCTGATCCGCTTTATGCTGGTGATGGTGCCGATCGTGTTGCTGATTAACGGCTTCACCAAAGGCGACTGGACGGAGGCTGCCTTGTTTGCGCTGGCGGTTGCCGTAGGCCTGACGCCGGAAATGCTGCCGATGATCGTCAGCTCAAACCTGGCGAAGGGCGCTATTGCCATGGCACGCCGTAAGGTGGTGGTCAAACGTCTGAATGCGATCCAGAACTTTGGCGCGATGGACGTGCTGTGTACCGATAAAACCGGCACCCTGACACAGGATCGCATCATTCTGGAGCACCATCTGGACGTCAACGGCAGCAAGGATAACCACGTGCTGCATTTGGCCTGGTTGAACAGCTTCCACCAGAGCGGCATGAAAAACCTGATGGATCAGGCGGTGATCCGTTTCGGTCAGGGCCAGCCAGGGGTTGAAGCGCTGGGGCGCTATAGCAAGGTTGATGAACTGCCGTTTGACTTCGTGCGTCGCCGCTTGTCGATTGTGGTACAGGATGAGCAACAGCATCAACTGCTGATTTGCAAAGGCGCGGTTGAAGAGATGCTGGAGATCGCCACTCACATCCGCGTTGGGCAACAGGTGCTGGCGCTTGATGAGGCACGCCGTGCCGGTTTGCAGGCATTGGCCTGCCAATATAATGAAGATGGTTTCCGCGTGCTGGTGCTGGCAACGCGCGATCTGGGTCTGGAAGGCTGTACTTTGCCACTCAGCATGGCGGATGAACGCGATCTGGTGATCGAAGGGGTATTGACCTTCCTCGATCCGCCGAAAGAAAGCGCTCGTGAAGCGATTGCGGCGTTGCAGGAAAATGGCGTGGCGGTGAAAGTGCTGACCGGCGACAACCCGGTGATCACCTGTAAAATCTGTCGTGATGTCGGCTTGGAACCGGGACAACCGCTCTCTGGGCTGGAAATTGAACAGATGGATGATGCCCAACTGATGCGTGAGGTTGAGCAGCGTACGGTATTCACCAAGCTGACGCCGCTGCAAAAATCGCGCGTGCTGAAGATGTTGCAGGCTAACGGCCACACCGTAGGCTTCCTGGGAGACGGCATCAACGACGCTCCGGCGTTACGTGATGCTGACGTGGGTATTTCTGTTGATACCGGCACCGATATTGCCAAGGAATCTGCCGACATCATCCTGTTGGAAAAGAACCTGATGGTGCTGGAAGAAGGGGTGATCAAAGGGCGTGAAACCTTCGGTAATATCATCAAGTACCTGAACATGACCGCCAGCTCCAACTTCGGCAACGTGTTCTCGGTACTGGTGGCCAGTGCGTTTATCCCGTTCCTGCCGATGCTGGCGATCCACCTGCTGTTACAGAACCTGATGTACGATATCTCCCAGCTTTCCCTGCCGTGGGACAAGATGGACAAAGAGTTCCTGCGTAAACCTCGTAAGTGGGATGCCAAAAACATCGGCCGCTTTATGCTGTGGATTGGGCCGACGTCTTCGATTTTCGATATCACCACCTATGCGCTGATGTGGTTCGTGTTTGCCGCCAATAGCGTAGAGCATCAGGCGCTGTTCCAGTCCGGCTGGTTTATTGAAGGGTTACTGTCGCAAACGCTGGTAGTACATATGCTGCGTACCCAGAAGATCCCGTTCATTCAGAGCACGGCAGCGCTGCCGGTGCTGTTGACCACCGGGGTGATTATGGCGCTCGGTATCTATATTCCGTTCTCACCGCTCGGGGCATGGGTAGGGTTGCAACCGCTGCCGTGGGAGTATTTCCCTTGGTTGGTCGCGACGTTGGTCAGCTACTGTGTGGTGGCGCAATTGATGAAGCGTTTCTACATTCGTCGTTTTGGCAAGTGGTTCTAAGCAAGGTCTACGCCGGGCGTTCTGCCCGGCGTTCGGCTCATGCTGCGGTTCAGAAGCTTTTTACCAGCATTTCACGCGGCAGTTCGCTGCCATGTTTTAGCAGATGGTCGAAGGCTTTCTCGCAGCTTTTCAGCTGTTGCAAAAACTCCAGGGGAGACAGATCGTGTTTTTTACCGCTCATATAGGCTAGCGCCAGCTCTTTGGCTTGATAGCGTGAAAAATTGTACATGGTGCCCCCGATGTAATAAGCAGTGTGATTACTACTGATTGTAGGGGGCGAGCAGATAATAGACAGTGGCTTTGGTGTATAGAATCAATAGCCAAAACTTAACTGGCTTGTGACAAGGGGCGCAGCAGGCTGCGCCTACACACGGGTTTAACCTAGATCGCCACCCGCTACCGGCAGCACACTGCCATTGATATAGCTGGCATCATCGCTGGCAAGGAATAAAATCGCTTTCGCCTGTTCATTTACTGTGCCGTAGCGATGCATCAGACTGGTGCTGAGGGTTTGATCAACCACTTGCTGATACCAGATTTTCTCCTGTGGGGTAGGTATTTCGCTATTGCGCGGCGTCAGGCGCTCCGGAGCCTCGGTGCCTCCTGGTGCGGTAGCATTGATACGGATCCCTGCCTGAGCATATTCAAATGCCAACGACTGGGTAAGGGCATTAACCCCCCCTTTTGCCGCAGAATAAGGCACGCGGTTAACTCCCCGAGTGGCCACTGACGACACGTTGACAATCACCCCGGCACCTTGTTTCAGCATATGTGGCAACACGGCGCGACAACCCCAGAGAGTAGGGAACAGCGAACGTTGGATCTCGGCGGAGGTCTGTTCGGGAGAATAGTCCGCGAAGGGACGAGCCCAGATAGTTCCCCCTACGTTATTAACCAGAATGTCCAGGCGAGCAAAGTGTCGCTGAGCTAGAAGCATTGCGCGTTCAGTCTCTTCCCAATGCTCCAGGTCGGCACTGATAGCCAGCACTTCCGTTCCCTGTTCGCTTAGGGTCGCAGCCAGTTCGTTCAAGTAGGTCGCCCGGTCGATCAGCACCAGTTTCGCCCCTTCAATGGCGGCCTGCTCGGCAACCGCTTTGCCGATGCCCTGTGCCGCACCAGTGATCACCATCACCCGATTTTCAAATCTTGCTTTTTGCATCACAGTTCCTCATGCCGTCTGGCTGGCGGCGAATTTTTCATAGTGGAAACTGGCCGGGGTAAAGGCTCGGCGCTGGAAGTCACTCAACACGGCCTCCACCATCGGTGGTGGCCCGCACAGATACACATCCAGATCGCCGTCGTTTAACCGGCTGGCATCAAGATGTTGTGTGACATACCCCTTGTGCGGTGACTGCGAAACCTCACTGGCCACGCAGGTGAGATAGCTGAAGTTGGCCAACCGTTCGCGGTAGTGCTCCAACTGTTCCAGTTTCACCAGGTCGTGATCGTGGGTAACGCCATATATCAGATGAACCGGCTGTGAACTGCCGTTCTGCACCAACTGCTCCAGCATGGAAAGGAAGGGGGCGAGTCCGGTCCCTCCCGCGAGAAACAATAGTGGCCGCGAGACCGCACGCAGGTAAAAACTGCCTTGTGGGCCGCGTAATCGCACTTTGTCGCCGGGTTGGGCCTTGCCGGTGAGATAGCTGCTCATCAGCCCGCCGGGAACGTTACGCAGCAGGAAGGAAATTGCCTGATTACCGGGTAGCGAACTGAACGAGTAAGCCCGGCTGGCTTCGGTACCGGGCACCTCCACATTGATATATTGGCCTGGCAGGAAGTCGATACCATCGCAACCCTCAAGTTGCAGGCTCAATTCGATGGAGCTGGAAGAAAGCGCCGTCGTCGCCACTACTCTGGCGGAGAACTCTTCACAACCGGTTTTACACAGGGCCGATGCCATCGGCACGTCGATCACGCAATCTGATTCTGGCACCATCTGGCAGGTCAACACTAAACCCCGCTGAGCTTCCTGTTCCGAAAGTGCGTCCTCCAGGTAGTCGTCACCCAGGCTATATTCTCCCTGCTCGCAGTGACATTTACAGGTGCCACAGACACCGTCGGAACAATCCATTGGCAGATTGATCTTTTGCCGATAGGCTGCATCAAGCACCTTCTCGTCGGCATTGCATTGAATGAAGCGGCTGACGCCATCTTCAAAATTGAGAGCAATGGTAAAGGCCATAATCACCTCGCATTAGATATGATAAATATCGATGACCTGACTGATGTAATCGTTGTTGAGCTGGACAATCTTGCGCTCGATCAGCGGCTGCTCATCATTGAGGGCAATACGGCAACGGGTGTTGCCGAAGAACAAGTCGGTCTTCTGATAACGGTGGCTGTAGGTCACCCAGTTGTAGCGCACCTCAACGTCACCGGTGTTTTGCGCCAGCAGCTCAACGTTGCTGATCTGATGGCTGGTACGCGGTTCCGGTGTGCTGGCGGCTGAGCGTTCCGTTTTAATGCGGTAAATACGATCTTCCAAGCCTTCGCGATTCGGGTAGTAGATCAGCGAAATCTCTTTTTGGGGATCGCTCGTCAGCCGATCGTCATCACTCCAGGCTGGCATCCAATATTCCACCGCCGAGCTATAGCAGGCTAACCATTCATCCCAGTTACGGTCGTCCAGCAGTCGAGCCTCGCGGTACAAGAATTGTTCAATTTTGGATTGCAATAAGCTCATGGCGTCACCTCGCTGTTATGCAGGTTGCGCAGCAGGGTTTGTTGCCAATGATGATGGTGGCTGATGTACAGTGCTTCGTCTTCGGAGCGGGGACCGCTCAGTAGCGGGTTGATATCCATGGCCTGCGCATTATCGTCAGGCCCTTCCAGCCAGCGGGTAGCACCTCGGCTCATGTCGCTCCAGGGCAGGTTGCTGGCGTTATAACCCTGTTGGCAGGCCCGGAACTCCTCAAGATCGTCCGGCGTCCCCATGCCGCTGACGTTGAAGAAATCTTCATATTGGCGGATCCGTAACGCGCGATCTTCGGCATTCTCCCCTTTGGGGGCGAAACAGAAAATGGTGACTTCAGTTTTGTCGACGGACAGAGGGCGTACCACACGGATCTGGGTTGAAAACTGATCCATCAGGTAGACATTAGGGTACAAACACAGATTACGTGTCTCGTTGACCATTAGGTCGGCACGAGTTGCTCCAAAACGTTGGCTAAGACGGGCAAAGTGTTTGAAGACTGGGCGCACTTCCGGGTTCAATGCCCTGGTCCACAGCAGCATATGGCCATGCTCAAAGCCATAAACTCCGCCGATACTTTTTGACCAGCCATTGGCATCCACGGTCGGTGTACAGTTGGCGTCATAGTTGCGGCGCGACATGGTGGAAGCATAGTTCCAGTGCACGACGCTGACATGATAACCGTCGGCACCGTTTTCCATCTGCAACTTCCAATTACCTTCATAGGTGTAGCTGGACGCACCTTTCAGCACTTCCAGTCCATCCGGGGCTTGATCGACGATCAGGTCTATGACCTGGCGCGTATCTCCCAGATACTCTTCCAACGGCAGCACATCGGCACTCAGGCTGCCGAACAAGAAACCGCGATAGGAGGCAAAATGTGGCAAATGTTTGAGATCGTGCGAACCCGCTTGTTTAAAGCAGGGAGGATAAGCACCGGTCTTTTCATCTTTGGCTTTCAACAAATTGCCGCTGTTATTGAACGTCCAGCCATGGAAAGGGCAGGTGAACGACGTTTTATTGCCGGATTTGCGACTGGCCAGCATGGCACCACGGTGTGAGCAACTGTTGATCATCCCATGTAATTGCCGGTCTTTATCACGGGTAATGATGATGGGCTGGCGGCCCATCGTCAGAGTATAGTAATCGCCCGGCTCGGCAATTTGACTTTCATGAGCCAAATAAATCCAATTACCTTCGAAGATGGCTTTCATTTCCAGTTCAAATAAAGACTCATCGGTAAAGATAGCTCGATTACATTGATAGATGCCTTTTTCTTTATCTATTACCAGCGCATTATTTATTTTTTCTTCCAGCGTGGAAAATAGCGTGGCGGAGGATGAATTCATCATGAAACCTCGCTTGAAATAGTTTCGCTAAGGGGGCGCAGGCAATGGCAGACCATTGCCTGCTGTCGGCAATATCACTCAACTTGACACGGTATTCATTAATCTTGCAGCGCACGGGCTCGCTTGATGCGTGTCTCCTCATCGCTGGCGCTGGCATGATACAGAGTGAAATCGAACGAGACTTCAGTATGTGGCCCAGGAAGATCGCGTTGGGCGGCCAGCGCGGAGTCGATTACTTTTACTGGGTCGGCAATCAACTCATCGCGTGTGGCAAAGGCAAAATCGTCCCATAGGTAGCGATCGCCATTGAGGTTGATTTGGGTGGTCAAGTGCTTGTGCCCAGGGGCGGAGACAAAGAAGTGAATATGGGCCGGGCGGTTGCCGTGGCGACCAAGCTGGTTCAACAAGGCTTGCGTTGGGCCATCTGGCGGGCAACCATAGCCGGAAGGCACAATGCTTCGAGCGGCGTAGCGGCCATTGGCATCGGTTTTCACCCGGCGGCGCAGGTTAAACTCGCCCTGTGATTTATCGAAAAATGAGTAGTTGCCCAGCGTATTGGCGTGCCAGATATCGACAATGGCTCCGGCAACCGGCTGGCCGTTTTCGCCTTTTACCTGGCCATGTAGCCACATGATCTCGCCCGCGTCCTTACCATCATCCATCCGTGCAAAGCGCTCGCTGAGCGGGGCATTGGCAACATATAACGGGCCTTCAATGGTCCGTGGCGTACCACCTTCCAACCCTTGTGCCTGTTCCAGAGCATCTTCACGTAAATCCAGGTAATGCTCAAGGCCCAAACCGGCAGCCAGCAGTGCTGCCTCCTGTCGCTGACCCAAGGTGTGCAGGTAGTTAACTGCCTGCCAAAACTCCTCCTGGGTAATATCAAACTGGTCGATCAACTGACAGATATTTTCCATCATCTGATGGATGATTTGCTTGAAACGTGGCTCGCCGCCTTCACTGGTTAGACCGCTGCTGATTTCCAACAGCTTGATGACGTCGGCACGTTGATTAAAGGAGATAGACATAGCGAATTCCTCATTGCTCATTTATCCAATGTCCTCCAAGGATTAGCTTGAATTCAACCGGATATGTGTAGGGTTTATTATCAGGAATTAACGACTAACCGTTTACGGGTTATTATCCCTTGTTTATTTGTCATCCTCACGGATAGACGATGGGTGTCGACAGAGGGCATCGACACGAATTTCCATATAGGGGTAAAGCGGCAGAGCGGACAAAATATCGTGCAGCTCGCCATTGCTTGCGACATCAAAAATACTCACGTTGGCATAGCTACCGGCGACACGCCAAATATGACGCCATTTCCCTTGCGTTTGCAGTTCTTGGGAATAATGCTTTTCACGCCTCTTGATGTCATCAGCCATTTCCTGTGGCATATCCAACGGTAATTTCACGGTCATTTCGACTTTAAATAGCATGAGCGGTCTCCTTATTTTCGCTGATAGAAACGCAGCTTGTCTTCATCGATTTCAATGCCCAAACCCGGCCCGTTCGGGAGATCAACCTGTCCGTTGGCGAAATTCAGCGGAGTGGCGATGATGTCGTCTTTCAACAACAACGGACCGAACATCTCGCTGCCCCAGGCCAGGTCCAGCGTCGACCAGGCGTGTAATGAGGCTACGGTCCCCAGTGAACCTTCCAGCATGGTTCCGCCATACAGGGCGACGCCTGCTGCCGTGGCCACCTGGGCCAGTTGCAGCACTTGGGCCGGACCACCCGCTTTGGCAATTTTCAGCGCATAAGCGCCAGTGAATCCCTGTGCGGCCAGCGTGTAGCCATCGTGGGCATTGGCGACCGCCTCATCTGCCAGTATGGGCAGGGTAAAGCGTTGGCTGAGTTGGATCAGGGTTCGGTGGTCCCACAGCGCTACCGGTTGCTCGACCAGGTCAATGCCAATATCTTGCAGTGCGGTCATACCGCGTACTGCTGTTCCGGCATCCCAGGCCTGGTTCACATCTACACGGATGCTGACATCCGGCCCCAAGGCTTGTTTGATCGCCAGGGTATGGCGTAGATCCTCTGCCAGGGCCTTGGCCCCGATCTTGAGTTTGAAGCAGTTGTGGCGTCCCTCAGCCAGCAGCCGCTTCCCTTCTTCAATATCTTTGGCGGTATCACCGCTGGCCAATGTCCATAGCACCGGTAACGATGTACTTAGCGCTCCGCCGAGCAGGGTGCTGACCGGAAGAGCGAGCAGTTTGCCTTGAGCGTCGAGAAACGCAGTTTCCAGCGCTGACTTGGCGAAAGTGTTGCCCTTAACGTGACGGTTCATCAGTGCGACAAACGGGGTCAAGCCGCTGAAGCTTTTGCCTGTCAACAACGGCGCCAGATAAGTATCAATCGCTGATTTGATGCTCTCCGGGCTCTCCGGGCCGTAACTCAGTCCGCCAATGGTCGTCGCCTCGCCCCAGCCGACAATCCCCTCAGCGAAGGTGACCTGCACGATGGTCAGTGTCTGGCAACCCATGGTAGCCATCGACAGTTTGTGTGGTCGGATAGTGGGTATGTCCACTAGCCAGCTTGCAATATGTTCTATACGTAATTCCATCGGTTACGCCTTCTCAGTAAGAAAATCGGCCACGCAACGGGTAAATAGCTCCGGGCAGGCGATATTGGAAATGTGTGATGAGGGTAATACGGCCAATCGAGCATGTGGCGCACCGTTGACCAGAGTCTGTGCATCCTCCACGGTGGTGGCCGGATCCTGCTCTCCGGCGATCACCAACATGGGGACATTCATCTGTGGGATCTCAGTTCGCAGATCTGCTTGGGCCAAAGCATCACAGCAGGCGGCATAGCCCGCAGCGCTACCTTTAGCCAACTGCTCGACCAACTGACTTACCGGCAGGGGGCTGCGTTGCTGAAAATCTTCGCTGAACCAGCGCGAGGCAGAAGCGGCGGCGATAGGGGCCAAGCCAGTGCTGCGGGCCAGTTGGGCACGTTGATGCCAACCGTCACTATTGCCGATACGCGCGGCGGTATTGGCCACAACCAAACGTTTAAAACGCTGGGGGTGAAAACGGTTGAGCCACAGTCCGGTCAATCCACCCATGGAAATGCCGCAAAAATGAGCCTGCTCGACGTCCAGAGAATCAAGGAGCGTGATCACATCGCGGCCTAATATTTCCAGTGTTAGCGGCGATCCTGGCAGCGGTGTGTGGCCATGACCCCGTTGGTTATAGCGCAACACCTGAAACTGCTTGGTTAGCTCTGCCATTTGAGGCTGCCACAGATCAACGGTGGCCCCCAGTGAGTTGGAAAGCACTAATAATGGCGCGCTGGCAGGGCCATCCAACCGATAGTCGATATCCATCTCACACCCTCTCAATGATCAGGGCGATGCCTTGCCCAACACCGATGCACATGGTACATAGCCCATAACGGCCGCCGGTTCTCTGCAACTGCCAGGCTGCGTTCATCACCAACCTGCCACCAGAGGCACCGAGCGGATGGCCGAGAGCGATAGCGCCACCATTTGGATTAACCTGTTCGGCGTCATCCGGCAGCCCTAGTTCGCGGGTCACGGCCAGCGCCTGGGCGGCAAAGGCTTCGTTCAGCTCAATTACGTCCATTTGTGCCAGGGTCAGCCCGGAGATATGCAGCACTTTGCGTACGGCGTCTGTTGGGCCAAATCCCATAATGGCGGGCGCAATGCCGGTGACGGCGCTGGCGACGATGCGTGCCATCGGTTGTAGATTATGGCGTTGAATGCCGCGCTCGCTCGCCAGCAACAGGACGCAAGACCCATCATTTAGCCCGGAGGCATTGCCTGCGGTCACGGTGCCTTGTGGGTTGACTACTGGTTTCAGTTTTTCCAGCGCTTCTCGTGAGGTACCGCGAGGATGTTCATCTTGAGTAAACAGCCGGGGTTCTCCTTTCTTTTGCGCAATACTGACGTTAATCAGTTGGTTGGCAAAAAATCCGCCTTCTTGTGCCGCTGCGGTGCGCTGTTGGCTACGCAAGGCGAAGGCGTCTTGATCTTGGCGACTGATAGCAAATTTTGTTGCGACGTTTTCGGCGGTTTGCGGCATGCTGTCCACGCCATACAGGGCTTGCATCTGTGGGTTGATAAAGCGCCAACCCATGGTGGTATCTTCCAACTGCATCGAACGGCTGAACGCACTTTCTGCTTTGCCCATGACGAAGGGGGCGCGTGACATGCTTTCTACGCCACCGGCAATCATCAAGTCACTTTCTCCGGTTTTCAGCGTCCGGGCGGCCATGGCTACCGCATCAAGACTGGAGCCGCACAGACGGTTAATGGTGCAGCCGGGGACCGAAGTGGGCAAGCCAGCCAACAACAACGCCATGCGCGCAACATTACGATTGTCTTCGCCTGCCTGGTTGGCACAGCCCAACAGTACGTCGTCCAGCGCTTGCCAATCCAGCCGTGGGTGGCGTTGCTGCAGAGCCTTCAGCGGCAGAGCAGCCAGATCGTCGGCACGGATGTTGGCCAAGCTACCGTTGAGTTTGCCGAAAGGGGTGCGTACGGCATCACACAGATAGGCTGGATTCATATTGCTTCTCTCCGGACTGTAGGGCGAAGGTCAGTTCGACCGGGGTGACTTCCTGTAATTGCTGTGGCGATAACCCGCCAAAGATCTCACGCACCACCAACCCTTGTGGGGTAACGTCCATCACGGCCAGATCGCTGTAGATACGATCAATGCAACCGACACCGGTCAGTGGATAAGTGCAGTGTTTGACGATTTTGCAATCCCCGCGTTTCGTCAGGTGTTCGGTCATCACGAAAACCTGCCGTGCGCCAATGGCCAGATCCATCGCACCACCTACTGCCGGTATGGCATCTGGAGCACCAGTGCTCCAGTTGGCCAAATCACCCTGTTCCGATATTTGATAGGCTCCAAGCACGCAGATATCCAGATGCCCGCCGCGCATCATGGCGAATGAGTCACCGTGATGGAAAAAGCAGCCACCTTTCAGTAGCGTGACGGCCTGTTTTCCCGCGTTGATCAGTTCGGGATCCTCTTCACCCGCAGCCGGGGCCGGACCCATGCCGAGAATGCCGTTTTCACTGTGCAGGAAGATCTCTTTATCCGCGGGTAAATAGTTGGCGGTCTGAGTGGGAATACCAATCCCCAGGTTCACATAGGCCCCTTCAGGTATATCGCGTGCAATGCGCTCGGCCAGTTGCTGGTGGGTTAGTTTTGACATAACAGTTCCTTAAGCCGAGAGCGACTGGTGGCTGACTGGTGAAGTCACTATGCGCTGTACGAAGATCCCCGGGGTGATCACCGTTTCTGGATCCAGTTCACCCAAGATCACCTGCCGATCGACTTCCGCAATGGTGCAAGTGGCGGCCATTGCCATAATCGGCCCGAAGTTACGTCCGGTTTTGTTGTACACCAGGTTGCCCCAGCGGTCTGCGCGTTCAGCTTTGATCAGGGCAAAATCGGCTTTCAGCGGCAGCTCAAAGATGTACTGACGACCTTCTATCTCCCGGGTTTCTTTATTTTCCGCCAGTAAAGTGCCGAAGCCGGTCGGGGTATAAATACCGCCAATCCCAGAACCGCCAGCCTGAATGCGTGCCGCCAGGTTGCCCTGCGGGATGAGTTCGAGTTCCAGCTCGCCACGGCGATATAAATCGTCAAATACCCAGGAGTCAGATTGGCGGGGGAAAGAACACACCACTTTGCTGACGCAACCGGCCTTCAGCAGCGCAGCCAGGCCGAAATCACCGTTGCCAGCGTTATTGCTGATTAACGTCAGGCCCCGTGGGCGGCGGCGGATCAGGGCATCCAGCAGGGCATAGGGTTGCCCGGCAGGGCCAAAGCCACCAACCATGATGGTGGCTCCGTCCGCAATGTCGGCAACGGCCGCATCGGTAGAATTCCAGCTTTTATCGATCATTTCCTCTCCTGAGACGTGGATGGCTGTGACGTCTGATTTGTTAACTTGATGTTAACTTAAAGGATGAAATTTTCACCGACAAGTGCGAATATCAAATTGTTGTGCGATTATCGGACTATTTGTTATTCTTAGGTTAATTTTGTGATGCAGATAGCTAATTCGCTATTTAGTACACGGGCGGCGCCAAGCGCGGCGTACGGCCAGATAATGTTATGATTACTCTCTCTAAATGGAGGATTTGATGCGCGAAAACCCTGAGTTGGCTTCTGACGAGTTGCAGCGGTTACAAGAAATCGGCGACTTGACCAATGATAAATACAAAGGCGATCCAAACTTTATGGCTTCGTTAGCCAGAGGGCTGGAAGTGTTGCAGGCGTTTAAACCCCAGTATTCGCAGATGTCGGTGTCTGAAATCAGCCAGATCACCGATATCCCGCGTGCGGCGGTGCGCCGCTGTCTTTACACGTTGAAAGCGCTGGGTTTTGTCCATTGTCCCGATGGCCGCCACTATCGTCTATTGCCACGTGTATTGACCATCGGCCACGCATACCTGTCGTCTTCAGAACTTGCCAAAGCGGCACAAAATTCGCTGGATTATCTCAGCAAGTTGCTGAATGAATCCTGTTCGGTGGCGACCCTGGATGGCGACAACATCCTGTATATCGCCAGAGCCTCGGTAAAGCGGATCATGACCATCGATCTTGGCCGGGGAAGCCGCCTGCCAGCCTATGCGACCTCTATGGGGCTGGTGCTACTGAGTGCACTAGAGGAGGAACAATTAGAGGACTACCTCTCGCGGGTGGCAATCGAACCCTTGACTGAATTCACCGTTGGCAATGCCGAAGCGCTACGTGCGCAATTAAATCAGGTACGCCGCCAGGGATATGCCATTAACGATCAGCAATTGGAAGTTGGGCTGCGCTCTATTGCAGTGCCAATGCATTCGCGCAGAGGAGGAGTGGTAGCGGCAATGAATGTGGGGGTCAATGCTTCGCAAGTTCCGACGGCAGAGCTGCGTGAACGAGTGTTACCCCAGCTGCAGAGAGCCGCAATGGAGCTGGCGTTGCTGTTGTAGCGGGAATTGGGCAGCTATGATGGCGCGTGCGGCTACAGGCTGCGGCAATGCCTGCGATATTCCGACGGGGAGCGATCGGTATGTTTTTTGAAGATGCGGCAAAAATAGTTGCTGTCGTCGAAGCCACAGTTATGGGCGATCTCCTTGATTTTGAGATCGTAACCACGCAACAGATTTTTCGCCCGCTCCAGACGCACCCCGGTGATGTACTCATTGAAGCCGACCGGACCTGCTTTTTGAAACAGGTGGGACAAGTAGTTGGGGGTAATATGAAATCGCTTGGCGACGCCTTCCCGCGTTAACGGCAACCCTGCGTGGTCATCAAGATAATCCTGGATGGCTAACAGCAACTCCTGGCTTTTACTGACGGTTTGGCCAAGGCCAGCGAGCTGTTCCAGGCAATGGCTTATCAGCCCGGTAAAGATCAACTGTGAAGTTAATGCATCGGGTTGCAATAACACCTCATTCATCGCCAACAGCAGGTAAGAGCCGACTCTGGGCCCGCGCCGCGCAACGTGTTGTTTGTGACTCTCACACAGCGTTTCCCCGTCCCAGCGTTGCAAGCTGAAACCCAGCCTTTGCTTACTGAACAGGATGCTCAGCGTGGTCGCTGGCCGGGTCCATTGCGGAAAACTCCATTTCCCGGCAGGCACATAAAGCACTTGATAGCGCGAGAGCGTGTTATTCGCCAGCGGCAGGCACTGATCTTCAACTTCCCCTTCAAGCACGATCTCAAGACGAGGAAAAGCCACGCAGAAGGCCAACGGTGGCGCGGGGAAAGTGGGGGCGGGGAAGCGTACCTGGATCGCATCCTGATGGGCAATCAACTGATTAAGCAGGGTAACAAGGGGTTCAGACATTGCGATCTCCAGTGCTCTTCGGCGGTTAACGAGTGATTTTTTATTAGTGTTGTTCGTTAGTCGTAGGTTTGATCCAGCCATGTTGTCGGTGACACCGGTTTTGCGTATTTTGACCAAGGTCACATTTTTGGCCCGCGTGCATCTGTGTCCAGTATTTCGTAGTAAAAGCCTCCTGTTTTTGGTCCGGCCATCCAGTAAATTTGCCGTCATGTTATCAAAAAGTAAATGGAGAAATCATGATGCAACGTCAATCCGAGTTCTATCTGGAGGCTTTAGGGGCCAACATCGAGTTAACCGCGCAGATGAAGCAGGAGCTTGATACGTTGGGCTATACCGTGGTGCACAACGTGGCGGATCCCGACTGGCTGGTGGCGATGCGCGATCTTATCGACCAGTTGGTAGAGAAAGAAGGGGATAACCTGGCCATTGAGCACCACCAGGAAGCGACGGCAACGCGGATTGCCAACATGGTGAATAAAGGGGTGGTGTGGGAAAAGGTCTGGTCACATCCGCTGATCCTGTCTGCCTGCCGCTATATTTTCAACGGTGAGTTTAAAGTCTCGAGCCTTAATGCCCGCGAAGCCTTACACGGCGGCGGTCATCAACCTTTGCACGCCGATTGGAAAAAGCCGCGCCCCGATTTTCCCAAGGTGCACCTGGTCAATGCGATATGGGCGATTGACGATTTAAGTGCGGAAAACGGCGCGCCACGGATCATTGCCGGAACGCACTTGCGGCCTGAACTGCCGGAGGATGTGTTGGCCGATCCTGATTTAGCGCATCCCGATGAGATTGTCTTTGCGGCCCCGGCTGGCAGCGTAATGATCTACAACGCACATACCTGGCACGGCGGTACACAGAACCAGATCGGCACCCGGCGGCGAGTCCTGCACTCACTCTATATCGACCGTGCAGATACCGCTCAGCAGGATCAGCGTCGTTGGCTGAAGGAAGAAACCGCCAATCGACTGACTCCGGCGCAAAAATGGTTGCTGGATGTGGAATGATATCTATAGCGGATCTGCGAGGCAGCTCTCGTTAATTGTTGCGTTAATGTTGCCGCAGTGGACTATTTTCTTCTCTTGACTTGCTAACCAGCAATGCGCGTCACCCTTGCCAACGGTGTGAGCGACACGGAGAGAGAACATGAATCAGCGGGAACTAGAAAGCGCCATCGTCACCGATTTTTCCAAGCGTATGAGCTATGGTGATTACCTGTGCCTGGACCGGCTGCTGGATTGTCAGCAGCCACTTTCCAACCCGCAGCATCATGATGAGATGCTGTTTGTGGTGCAACACCAGACCTCGGAACTGTGGATGAAACTGATGCTGCACGAACTGCAAGCGGCCAGGGTGCTGGTGCAGCAGGATAAGCTCAGTCACTGTTTCAAAATCCTGGCCAGGGTGAAGCAAATCCAGCGCCTGCTGTTTGAGCAATGGGCGGTGCTGGAAACGCTGACCCCGTCAGAATATGTCGAATTTCGGGGCGTGTTGGGCAACTCGTCGGGTTTCCAATCGCATCAATATCGTTCGATCGAATTCTTGTTGGGTAACAAAAATGCCGCCATGTTGGCCGTATTCAGCGACGATGAGGAAAAGCATGCCGCGCTGAAAGCGATCCTGCAAGCCCCGAGCCTGTACGACGAATTCCTGCGCTACCTTTCCCGCCACGGCCTTGCGGTGCCTAAGGCATGTATTGAACGAGACTGGACCCAGCCTTATCAGCGCAATCCTGAGCTGCTGCCGGTGTTCAAACTGATTTACGATAATCCGCAAACCTACTGGGCGGCCTATGAAATGGCCGAGAAGCTGGTGGATATCGAGGAAAGCTTCCATCTCTGGCGTTTTCGCCATATGAAAACGGTCGAGCGGATCATTGGTTTTAAATCAGGAACCGGCGGTTCGAGCGGCGTCAGCTTCTTAAAGAAGGCGTTGGAGCTGACTTTCTTCCCCGAATTGTTGGATGTCCGCACCGAAATTGGTGCGTAGACGAACTCGGCAGTTCAGGGCGCAGGGCGCCCTGAACATCAGATCACTCCTCGCTTACTCGGATAACCAGCTTGCCGAAGTTTTTGCCTTGCAGCAGCCCGAAAAAGGCCTGAGGGGCATTTTCCAACCCGTCGACCACGTCCTCGCGGAATTTGATCTTGCCTTGGCTGACCCATTCCCCCATCTGTTGTAAAAACTCTGGGAAATTTTGGGCGTAATCATCAAAGATGATAAAACCCTGCATCTTGATGCGCTTACGCAGGATCAGACCTTGTAGCAGTGGCAACCGATCCGGGCCGTTGGGCAACTCGGTAGCATTGTACTGCGCGATCACGCCGCAGACAGGGATACGTGCCTTGGTGTTGAGCAAAGGAATGACTGCATCGAAGACCGCGCCGCCGACGTTTTCGTAGTAAATATCGATGCCCTGTGGACAGGCCGCGGCCAACTGTTCCGCAAAGTCGGCCGAGCGGTGATCGATACAGGCATCAAACCCCAGTTCTTCGACGACATAGCGGCATTTCTCTGCGCCACCCGCTACGCCCACTACGCGACATCCTTTCAGCTTGGCTATCTGGCCGACTACGGAACCGACCGCCCCGCTGGCTGCGGCGACCACCAACGTTTCGCCCACCTGTGGCTGGCCGATATCCAACAGTCCCATATAGGCGGTAAAGCCGGGCATACCTAAAACGCCAAGGAAGCGGGAAGGGTGGTCCAGTTTGGCGCCCAGATTACGTAGCCCGCTGCCGTCCGATAACGCATGGCTTTGCCAGCCGTCATAACCCAAGACCCAGTCCCCAACCTTAAAGTCTGGATGTTGTGAAGCCTGCACGCGGGAGACGGTACCCCCGACCATGACCTCACCGATCTGTACCGGTGGCGCGTAAGAAGGTGCATCGCTCATACGGCCGCGCATATAGGGATCTAGCGACAGATAAACGGTACGCAGTAACACTTGCCCGGCGGCAGGCTGCGGGATGGCGCTGGTTTCCAGGCGGAAATTGTCTGCCTGCGGTTCCCCGTGTGGGCGTGAAGCTAACAAGAAACGACGGTGAGGCGCTTGCTGAGACATCGATGACTCCTTGGCGGCAGGTTTGAACGAATGGCGTTCAGGTACCCGCTAGTTTAGTGAATAGGGGGCAATAGGAAATAGCGTTATGTGCGCACTGATGTGTTTACGCATTAAGCATGGCTAACAACCTTGTTGAAAAATATTGCGCAAAGCTCGTGGCGGATCAATGTGGCTTGTCAGGCTTATCTCGCGGAGAAAAATAATGATTGGAAGCAGGTTGCCAGCCATAAATAGTAGTGATAGTAAATGCCGACAGTTTGGCTGGTGTGCGAAGATTCCGAATCAATATATTGATACTGATGATGTAAACAGTTTGCGCAGGTGTGTAAACGATACCCTATAGGCGATCAGATATTTCTTTCGGTATTCTTAATTCTCATTGAGAAAAAAGCGTTTCCACCTTGCATAGCACACCGTGGCCGATGTTTGCCGGTTACAGTGGCACGATCAGCACGTCAATACTGCTGGTATTGATAAAGCGTGCGGCGGAGCAGGACAGTTTATTCATTATGCTGTCACTGTGGTTGCCACAGATGACCAGATCGAAAGGTTGCTTCTGGTTGGCGTAGGTCAGGCAGTCCCCCAACTCGCCATGGATGATGCGGGTCGCGATATTGGGATAGTCTGCCCGTAGGCACAGCTCTTCCATAAACAGCAGCGTTTCCTCTTCCATCAACGCACGCAGGTCACCCAGCATGGGGGCGGGGAAAATCTCGCTATTGGCGATGATGCTGATCAGCGTGATGTGCCCATTGCAGGGGCGTACGATAGAGACCGCTTTCTCCACCAGGCGATGGCTGTCTGCTGCGACGGCCACCGTAACCAGAACGTTGCGATATCCCATGTGCTACTCCCCTGCCTGTTTAATTGCTAAAAGGGTAGAGCAATGGCTGCGCAATAAATGTGGTTTGTATCACGCGCAACGTTAAATCCCAGGGCAGGTAAGAAATTCCGCCATAAAAGATAAAAGGTGCGCGCATCATGGTGGAAAGGATTAAAGCACCTGCGCCCAGAGTGACTTTGGCACTCGACCCAGATCGAACAGTTTGCCAGAGACCAGTTCCGCACGGCGATGGTCTGCGGCCCGGTACATGTTGCTTATTTCGTTGTCATCGGTCAGAGAATAATTGAGCTTGTCATAGACTTTTTCCAGGCTGTCCAAGCTGGAACATTTGCGAAACGTCATCAGGTAGTCGATGGTACTTGTCATAGTTAAAATATAGCCTGTTAATAGTATTAAAGCGGAAAGGAAAGCCTCACATGTTCTCAAAAATCGCCGTAAGGTGAAGATATGTCGCCAGGCAAAATAAAACAAAAGTGAGCAAAGGAAACGCGCTGGGCCAAAATACCCCTGTCAGGGGTGTGGGCACCATGGGATGATAATATGCGCTGAGCATCTCGGCAATATACCTTCACAGATAAACTTTCAATTAGGGAGAATCTTAGCTTGCTGGCTCAGCAGGGGACATTTGTCTGGATGACTGTGCATTTTTTGGTCATGTATTCAAT
>NZ_AYMQ01000051.1 GCF_000633355.1 Serratia sp. H1w | reverse complement strand
GGCTTTTTTCGGCAAAACGCTGTCTTGTTCAGCGTTTTTGCCACTTTTCCTCGAAAACAGCCGTAACAGCGGGCGTTCCCTGGCGTAAAATGAAAGATAACAATGCAGTTAAAGGAACCGCAGCCATGCAATTCGATGCTCAACAACAGGCCGCACAGCGAAATCTTTCCTATCTGCTGGCAGAAAAGCTCGGCCAACAGATCCTGGCCGGTGAATATCAAGCCGGCAGCATCCTGCCCGGTGAGATGGATTTGGCAGAACAGTTTGGTGTCAGCCGTACTGCGGTACGCGAAGCGGTGAAAATGCTGGCGGCCAAAGGTATGCTGTTACCACGCCCCCGCATCGGTACCCGGGTGATGCCCCAGGGCCAATGGAACTTCCTCGATCAGGATCTGCTGACCTGGTGGATGACCAGGGAGAACTTCGGCCAGGTGATGCAGCATTTTCTTATCCTGCGCACCTCACTCGAACCACAAGCCTGTTCATTGGCCGCAATCCATGCCACCCAGGAGCAAAAGGCGCGATTAGTCACGCTGATGGCTGAGATGCAGGGGCTACACCAGGATTTTGACCGCGAACGCTGGATTGAGGTTGATACCCAGTACCACCAGCTGATCTATGAAGCCAGCGCCAATCCCTTTCTGACTTCGTTCGCCAACCTGTTCAGTTCGGTCTATCAAAGCTATTTCCGTGCCATCACCGGGAATGAAGTGATAAAACTACAACACCATCAGGCCATAGTGGACGCTATTGTCGCCGGTAACAGCACCGCAGCACTCGCAGCCTGCCAAACCTTGCTACAGGGTAATGCGTAAACCCCGCAGCTATATATAGAAGGAAGATGGGATCACGATGACAAAATCTGCACGCAGCATGGCCGGGTTACCTTGGATCGCCGCGATGGCGTTCTTTATGCAGGCGTTGGATGCCACTATCCTCAATACCGCCCTACCGGCGATAGCCCATAGCCTGAACCGTTCCCCCCTGGCGATGCAGTCGGCGGTGATCAGCTATACCCTGACGGTAGCGATGCTGATCCCGGTCAGTGGTTGGCTGGCAGATCGCTTTGGTACCCGGCGGGTGTTTATCATCGCCGTATCGCTGTTTACCTTCGGCTCACTATTATGTGCCTTGTCACCCACGCTGAGTTTCCTGGTCGCCTCACGCATTTTGCAAGGGATTGGCGGCGCAATGATGATGCCCGTGGCGCGTCTTGCCCTGTTGCGGGCTTATCCGCGCAGTGAGCTGTTGCCGGTGCTGAACTTTGTCACCATGCCCGGTCTGGTGGGGCCAATCATGGGGCCGTTGCTGGGTGGTTGGCTGGTCACCTACGCCACCTGGCATTGGATCTTCCTGATTAACATCCCGATTGGCCTACTCGGCATCGTTTATGCCCGCAAATACATGCCGGACTTCACCACGCCGAAGCGGCCGTTCGATTTCATCGGTTTTATGCTGTTTGGCCTTAGCCTGGTGCTGATTTCCACCGGCCTGGAGCTGTTTGGCGAACAGGTGCTGGCCAATTACATTTCTCTCGGGGTGTTCCTCAGCGGCTTTGTGATGCTGTTTGGCTATATCATCCACGCCCGTCGCCATGCTCAACCGTTGATAGGGCTGGATCTGTTCAAAACCCGTACTTTTTCCGTCGGTATTGCTGGCAACGTAGCCTCACGCTTGGGGACCGGCTGTGTGCCCTTCCTGATGCCATTGATGTTGCAGGTGGCCTTTGGCTATTCGGCGATCGTTGCCGGTTGCATGATGGCCCCAACGGCGGTGGGTTCTCTGATGGCAAAGTCGACCGTCACTCAGGTACTACGCTGGTTTGGTTACCGGAAGACGCTGGTTGGTATCACGATCGTTATTGGGGTGCTGATTGCGCAGTTCTCACTGCAAAGCCCAGGCATGCCGCTGTGGCTGATGATTTTGCCGCTGTTTATTTTAGGGATGGCGATGTCGACGCAGTTTACCGCCATGAATACCATCAGCCTGGCCGATCTGAATGATAGCAACGCCAGTTCCGGTAATAGCGTGCTGGCAGTGACTCAACAGTTGTCGATCAGCTTTGGCGTAGCGATCAGCGCCGCCGTGCTGCGCTTCTATGGGGCGATGGAGATCGGTACCATGATCGATCAGTTCCACTACACCTTTATTACCATGGGGATAGTCACCGTGGCTTCGGCCTTCGTCTTCCTGCTGTTAAGAAGGAAAGACGGTAATAATCTGATCACCGGTAGAGAGAAATCACGCAAAGAAGCCAAGGCCACAGGTTAACGGTGGCCAACTGAGGCCCGCTCCACCAGCTCAGGCGTCAGCACCAGGATCTGGGCATCACGCTCAGGATTTTGCAGGCGGTTGATTAACGCATCGACCGCCAGCTCCCCCAGCGAATCTTTGGGCTGATGAATGGTGCTGAGCGGCGGAGCCAGATATTTCGCCAGTTCAATATCGTCATAGCCCATTACCGCCATATCTTGTGGCACCGTCAGCCCGGCCTGATACAGTGCCTGATAGACGCCCACGGCAACGGCATCATTGCCAGCAAACACCGCATGAGGCGGCTCGGCTAATGCCAGCAACTGCTTCATGGCATGTACGCCACCTTCAAACTCAAAATCACAGTACACCTCATAGCCGGGCGGGATTTCCAGGCCGGCACGCTGCATGGCACGGCGATAGCCTTCCAAACGATGGCGCGCGGTGGTTTTATCCAACGGCCCGGCGATGCAGGCGATTTGGCGATAGCCACGGGCGATCAGATGGTCGGTGGCCATTTCGCCCCCCAGCAACGAGTTATCCTGAATGATATCGTTAGCCCCTTCGAACGGTGACCAGTCCATCATCACGATAGGTAACGAAGGATAGCGGCTCAGCGCATCCTGCGAAGGGCGATGGTTTTCGGTACACATCACCAACAGGCCATCCACCCGCTTTTGCAGCAGCGTTTCCATGCTGCTGTTCATACGCGCCACGTCTTCTTCGGTATTACACAGGATCAGGCTGTAGCCACGTTCATAGCAACTGCGTTCAACGCCACGCACCACTTCCGCATAAAATGGGTTATTACTGGAGGTCACCAGCATACCGATAGTGCGCGTGGTGTTAAGTTTCAGGCTACGCGCCAGTGCGGAAGGGGCATAGTTAAGCTGTTCTACGGCCACCATGACTTTGTCACGCACGCTGTCGCTGACAAAGCGATTGTTATTGATTACGTGCGAAACCGTCGAGGTTGAAACACCCGCCAGGCGGGCGACATCTTTCATGGTAGCCAAAGGGTTATCCTTGTTGCTGCAAGAAGGCGTCAATCTCTTCACGCCACGGCACGGAAGGTTGAGCACCTGGCCGGGTAACGGCAATCGCCGCCGCCGCATGCGCGAAACGCACCGCATCGCTCATCACTTTACCTTCGAGCAAAGCCGTGACCAAGGCACCGTTGAAGGTATCACCGGCCGCAATGGTGTCCACCGCTTTGACCTTAAAGCCCGGTACCAGCTTACCCTTACCGTTTTCGCTCAGCCAAACGCCACGGCTACCGAGGGTGATAATCACATAGCCGATGCCTTTAGCATGCAGGATATTGGCGGCACGATCGGCATCAGCATCGTTATTAACCGCAACACCGGTCAGGCGCTGGGCTTCGGTTTCATTCGGGGTGATCATATCGATCATGGCTAGCAGTTCGTCAGACAGTTCACAGGCCGGAGCCGGGTTGAGGATCACCTGGGTCTGGTGCTGCTTCGCCAGCTTGGCGGCGGCAATGACCGTTTCCAACGGTGACTCAAGCTGCATTAGTAACGCATCGGCATCGATAATCTTTTGCCGATAGCGGTTGAGATAATCGGGAGTGACCGCCGCATTGGCGCCGGCATCGATACCAATCACGTTCTCACCTTCGGCATTGACGAAAATCAGCGCCACGCCGGTGGTGTTATCAGCGATAGCTTCTATCGGTTGGGTATCAATGCGATCGCTAGCCAGCTGTTGGCGAATACGTTCACCAATATCGTCAGCGCCAACGCAGGCAATAAAGGCAATATCCGCACCGCTGCGCCCGGCAGCCACCGCCTGATTAGCCCCTTTGCCACCGAAGGCGACCTTATACTGCTGGCCGATCACCGTTTCGCCCGGCTGGGGAAACTGTTTGATATTGAGGATATGGTCGGCATTGATGCTGCCCAACACCACCAGCTTTGCTGTTTCCATCACAGAGATCCCTTACATTGCGCGCCATCGTCACGCCCCGTTCCGATGGCGCTGGAGGTGACTTACTTGGTAACCAGTTTCAAATCAACCGGGATAGTCGCCGGTACTTTCTCGCCTTTCAAGATCTTATCGGCCGTTTCAACGCCGATCACGCCTATCTGATCCGGGCGCTGCGCCACGGTAGCCGCCAGTTTGCCGCCTTCAACCGCTTTCACGCCGTCGGCAGTACCATCGAAACCAACCACGATCACATCCGTTTTACCGGCGGTTTGCAGTGCACGCAGCGCGCCCAGTGCCATTTCATCGTTCTGTGCAAACACGGCCTGCACATCTGGATGCGCGGTCAGCAGGTTCTGCATGACGTTCAGGCCCTTGGTGCGATCGAAGTCAGCCGGTTGGCTGGCCAGCAGTTTAAACTTGTTCTGCGCCAGTGATTGTTGGAAGCCTTCGCCACGTTCGCGAGCAGCAGAGGTCCCGGCAATGCCTTCCAGCTGGATCACCTTGGCGTCAGTACCCGCTTTTTGGGCGATATAATCACCGGCCATTTTACCGCCCACGCGGTTATCGGAAGCGATATGGCTCACCACTTCGCCTTTGGCCGCCATGCGGTCCAGCGTAATCACCGGGATCTTGGCCTGGTTAGCCATCTTGATGGCGTTACCTACCGCATCAGAGTCGGTTGGGTTAATCAGCAGCAGCTTCGGATTCTGTACCATCAGATCCTGCACGTTGGCCAACTCTTTCGCCGGGTTGTTCTGGGAGTCCAGCACGACCAGGTTATAACCCAGTTTGTTGGCTTCCAACTGCGCCCCCTCTTTCATCGAAACAAAGAACGGGTTGTTGAGCGTAGAGACCACCAGCGCGATGGTATCTTTTGCCAAGGCGTTAGCACTCAGGGTGGCGCTTAACGCGATGACCGAAACTAAGGTTGCCAGTTTTTTCATTTTCATGGTCGTGATTCCTGTAGGGGAGAGGTTACTTGTTACTTTTGTTGTCTACCAGAACCGCCAGCAGAATAACGGCTGCTTTCACGATCATTTGGTAGTAGGAAGAAACACCCAGTAAATTCAAACCGTTGTTCAGGAAGCCAAGGATCAGCGCCCCGATCAGTGTACCGACGATACGCCCTTTACCGCCCGCCAGGCTAGTCCCACCCAGCACGACCGCCGCGATAGCATCCAGCTCATAGCCAGTACCCGCTGTAGGTTGTGCGGAAGACAGGCGAGCCACTTCAATGACTCCCGCCAATGCCGCCAACAGGCCACACAGGGAATAAACGATGATTTTAACTTTATCGACGCTGATACCGGAAAGGCGGGTAGCCGCTTCGTTACCACCCAGCGCATAGATATAGCGGCCAAGACGGGTGTGATGCAGCATATACCAGGCGGCGATAAACACGATGGCCATGATCCAGATTGGGGTCGGAACCCCCAGCGGGCGGCCAATCCCGAACCAACCGAAGGCGTCGGCAACGTCGGTAAAGCCGGTATTGACCGGGCTACCGTTGGTGTACACCATGGTGACACCGCGCAGTAACAACATCATTACCAGGGTGGCAATAAACGCCTGCACCTTGCCTTTGGCCACGATGATCCCGGTACAAGCCCCGACGGCCGCCCCCAGTGCCAGCGCAGCGGCCACAGCCACTACCGCATTGACTTCAAACCCGACAATCGAAGCGGCTACCGCTCCGGTCAGTGCCAACAGTGAACCGACCGACAAATCGATACCGGAGGTCAGGATCACCAGCGTCATACCGACCGCCATAATGGCGTTGACCGAGGTTTGCTGCAAAATATTGAACAGGTTATTAACTGTGAAGAAATTCGGGCTCATGGAAGAAACCACGGCAATCAGCACCAACAGGGCAATCAGCGATTTCTGCTCCAACAGCCACTCTTTACTGAACCAGCGCTTAGCTGCGACACTTTGTGAACTCATATCTGATTACTCCTGCTTTACGCCGTATTGCTTGCCGACGGCCGCAGCCATCAACACTTCCTGGGTGGCCTGTTCAATCGGGAATTCGCCGCTGAGGTGGCCTTCGTGCATCACCAGAATGCGGTCACTCATGCCCAGCACCTCCGGCATTTCCGAAGACACCAGAATGATGCTCAGCCCTTCCTGTTTGAACTGGTTGATTAACTGATAGATCTCTTTTTTGGCCCCGACGTCGACACCGCGTGTCGGTTCATCGAGGATCAGCACCTTGGGCCGGGTCATCAAGCCACGGGCAATCGCCACTTTTTGCTGATTGCCGCCGGAAAGCAGACCAATTGGCTGCTCCATCGACGGTGTTTTGATATTGAACAGGCGGATAAAATCGCTGACGGCGATCTGCTCGTCGGCATGTTTCAGGCCACCACCGGCGCGGCTGAAGTAGCGCAGCGCGGTCAGCGACATGTTTTCTTTGACCGACATCCCCAACACCAGGCCATCGCGCTTGCGGTCTTCGGAGATATAGACGATACCGTTTGCCAGGCCATCCTGAGGAGTACGAGTCACCACCTCATGGCCGTCCAGGTTCACCGTGCCGCTTTTACGCGGTGCCGCACCGTACAGGATCTTCATCAGTTCGGTACGCCCGGCCCCCATCAGGCCAGCCACGCCCAGGATCTCGCCGCTATATAAGGTAAAGCTGACGTCATGTACGCCGGGGCCGGAAACGTGGCTCACCTGCAAGCGTTTTTCACCACGCGGCAGATTCAGGCGTGGATACTGTTCTTCCAGCTTGCGGCCAACCATCATTTCAATCAGCGAATCTTCATTCAATTCGGCAACCGGCCGCTCGGCAATAAATTGCCCGTCACGCAGCACGGTCACATCGTCGCAGATTTCGAAGATCTCTATCAGGCGGTGGGAAATGTAAACAATGCCGCACCCTTGGGCCTTCAGTTCGTTGATCACTTTAAACAACGAGGCGGTTTCGGTATCGGTCAGGGCATCGGTCGGCTCATCCATGATGATGACTTTGGATTCAAAGCTCAGCACCTTGGCGATTTCCACCATTTGCTGATCGCCAATCGATAATTCCCCCACCAGCCGGTGGCTGCTGTAACGCAGGTTCAAGCGTGCCAGCAACTTGTCCGCTTCGGCATACATACGCTTCCAGTCGATGCGGCCAAAACGGTTAACAAACTCACGGCCAAGAAAGATGTTTTCGGCAATGGTCAGCTGTGGGATCAGGTTCAGTTCCTGGTGGATGATGCCGATACCCGCTTCCTGCGATTCTTTTGGCCCGTTGAAGGCCACTTCTTTACCGAGGAAATACTGGCTGCCCGCATCCTTTTTATAGATACCGGTCAGCACTTTCATCATGGTGGATTTGCCAGCGCCGTTTTCACCCACCAGCGCCATAACCCTGCCGGGATAAACGCTGAGCGCGGCGCCGGACAGCGCCTTCACGCCGGGAAAGGCTTTATCGATCCCTTTCAGTTGCAGTAAAGGTTGCATAGGCGCCTCAGAAGGTTACGCCGGAGCACAGGATCACGTTCGCGTAAGGCGAACATTCTCCGCTGCGGATCACGGCCCGGCTGTGTTCGGTTTGCGCTTTAAACGCGCTGTGGCTGATATAGCTGATGCTGATGGTGTTGCCCTGGCGTTGACCAAGCTGCATCAATTGTGCCAATAGAGCTTCATGCAGCGACGGATTATGCTTAACGATCTCTTCCGCCAGGATGGCGCTTTCTACCTGCATTTCCTGCGTGACCACACCAACCACCTGCAAGAAGGTGGGCACTCCCTTGGTCAGAGCCAGATCGATACGCGGCGTCACGGCCGGGATCGGCAAGCCTGCATCACAGATAGCGATCTGGTCGGTATGACCCAGACGAGAGATCACCGCAGAAACGTCAGAATTCAGTAGTACGCCTTTTTTCATGATTTAACTCCATCAGCGAAACGTTTCGCTATTGAGTCAGTTTAGAAAATCGGCAGGGGAAGGCAACCCTGGAATGCTGGAAATGTGATCGCTATCGAAACGTTTCGCTGGTATTCGACAAAAGCGAAGGGAGAAAAGAAAGGCCCAGCCAATGCTGAGCCTTTGATTTAGATTTCGACCTGGGTTCCCAGTTCGATCACCCGGTTTGGTGGGATCTCAAACTGATCGGCAGCTCGCAACGCATTGCGGCTCAGGGCGATAAACAGCTTACCGCGCAGGAACAGATACCATGGCCGTTTGGTGAGGATCAGCGACTCATGGGACATAAAGAACGAGGTCTCCATCATCCGGCATGGCAACCCTTCCAACCCGCAGCGGTGGAAGACTTCCTCGACGTTCGGCGTTTCACGCCAACCATAGCTGGCCACCACCCGCCAGAAGGTCGGCGACAGTTGCTCAATCGTCACCCGGCGTACGTTATGCACATAAGGCGCATCTTCGGTACGCAAGGTCAGCAACACCACCCGCTCATGCAGCACCTTGTTGTGCTTGAGGTTATGCAGCAGGGCAAACGGGATCACGTTAATGGCACGGGACATAAATACCGCAGTGCCCGGCACGCGAACAGGCGGCGATTTTTCCAGTGAGGCAATCAGCGCTTCAAGGGAGTTACCGTGCTCATGCATCCGGCGCAGCAGACGGAAGCGTTCGCTCTTCCAGGTGATCATAATCAGGAACATCACCAACGCCAGCGTCAACGGCAGCCAACCGCCGGAGAACAGCTTCAGGGCGTTAGCAGAGAACATCGGCACATCGATAATCAGCAGGATAGCCAGAATGCCCCCCACCATAAAGCGATTCCAATGCCAGTTCTTGATGGCCACGGAGGTGATCAGGATGCTGGTCAGAACCATGGTGCCGGTCACTGCAATACCATAGGCCGCTGCCAGGTTGCTGGAGTGCTCGAAGCCGACAATCACCAACACCACGGCGATATACAGGGTCCAGTTAATCACCGGAATGTAGATTTGGCCGGACTCCATTTCTGAAGTATGGATGATACGCATCGGTGACAGATAGCCCAGACGCACGGCCTGACGGGTCAACGAGAAGACCCCGGAAATGACCGCCTGTGAGGCGATCACCGTGGCCAGCGTGGCCAATATCAGCAGTGGGATCAGCGCCCAGTCGGGAGCCAACAGGAAGAACGGGTTCTTGATTGCCTCCGGGTTTTTCAGCAGCAGCGCCCCTTGACCAAAGTAGTTGAGCACCAGAGATGGCAGCACCACGGTGAACCAGGCCAAGCGGATCGGGAATTTACCAAAGTGACCCATATCGGCATACAGCGCTTCCACACCGGTAATCGACAGCACCACCGCGCCAAGCGCGAAGAACGATACCTTCTTATATTCAACAAAGAAGTTGAAGGCCCATTTCGGGTTCAGCGCCTGCAACACTTCCGGGTTGGCAATAATGCTGCGCGCCCCCAGTACCGCCAACACGATAAACCACAGCAGCATCACCGGGGCAAACAGTTTGCCCACGCTGCCGGTGCCGTGTTTCTGGATCGCAAACAGTAAGGTCAGTACTAGAATGGAGAGCGGGACGATATAGGGATCCAACGACGGGGCGGCAATTTCCAACCCTTCGATCGCCGACATCACCGATATCGCCGGGGTGATCACCACCTCGCCATAGAAGAAGCTGCCCCCTATCAGGCCCAGGATCACCAGCAGAGAGGTGGTGCGCGCCGAAGTATGACGACCAGCCAAAGACATCAGCGTCAGTATCCCGCCTTCACCGGCGTTATCCGCCCGCATGACATAGGTGAGATATTTCAGGGAGACGATGACAATCAACATCCAGAAGATTAAAGAAAGGAAGCCAAACACCACATCGGGACGGACGTCAAAACCGTAGTGGCCGGAAAAACATTCTCGCAAGGTATAGAGCGGGCTGGTGCCGATATCACCGTAAACGACCCCAATAGCCGCCAGGGTAACCGCCGATAAAGACTGTTTATGTTCTGTGCTCATAGTTTGCTTCTTTTGCTAGATCATCCGTCAACCGACGCATCCGCATCAGGCTAAAGATACGGGCTCTAAGATCCGTCACACCCTGTAAAAGGCGCACAGTATGCATCATTTATACTACTTGCCTACTCTTATATCAGACCCCAAAAATAAACAAAATGTGAACCAGCCCCCTTGTTGAGCATAGAAAAATTTTACTAATCAACAAGCTATAGGGCTAAAAATAATGATGGTTTATCATTGGATTCTCTAGCAATATTGGCTGTCAGCCTGGGCTACAGGCTCTAACCTCCGGACAACGCGAACTATTTTATGGCGTCATCAACACTTCTGGCAGAACGGATCTCCCGCCTCAGCAGTGCGCTGGAGAGCGGCCTTTATGAACGGCAAGAGGCTATCAGGCTGTGCTTGCTGGCGGCACTGTGCGGTGAAAGCGTGTTCCTGCTCGGCCCGCCGGGGATCGCCAAGAGCCTGATTGCCCGCCGACTAAAATATGCCTTCCGCAGCGCTCGCTCCTTTGAATACCTGATGACGCGCTTTTCCACGCCGGAAGAGGTGTTTGGCCCCCTGTCGATCCAGGCATTAAAGGATGAAGGCCGCTATCAGCGTCTGACTGCGGGCTATCTGCCCGAAGCCGAGATCGTCTTTCTTGACGAGATCTGGAAGGCTGGCCCGGCAATCCTCAATACCTTGCTGACCGCGATCAACGAACGCCGCTTCCGTAACGGCAATAGTGAGGAACCTATTCCGCTACGCTTGCTGGTTACTGCCTCCAATGAACTCCCCGAGGCAGATAGCAGCCTTGAGGCACTGTATGACCGTATGCTGATCCGGTTGTGGTTGGATAAGGTGCAGGACAAGCAGAATTTTCGCTCGCTGTTGGTCACCCGCCAGAATGAAAGCGACAACCCGGTGCCCGAGGCACTAAGCATCAGCGATGAAGAATTCCATCAGTGGCAACCGCTGATCGATAAGGTGAAACTGCCGGAAAACTGCTTTGAGCTGATCTTCCTGCTGCGCCAACGATTAGACGCTTTGGAACAGGCGCCGTATGTTTCCGACCGGCGCTGGAAAAAATCCCTGCGCCTGCTGCAAGCCTGCGCCTTCTTCAGCGGGCGTGACACCATCGTGCCTCTGGACCTGATGCTGTTGAAAGATTGCCTGTGGCACGATCGGACATCATTAAAGCTGTTGCAGCAACAAATCGATCAGTTGCTGACCGAGCAGGCCTACCAACAGCAAACCTTGTTAATCCAGCTTCAGCAGATCCACACCCGCTGGATGCAGCATCAACAACAGCAAAGCCATCGCCAGGCCATCCAACTGGTGAAAAAAGGCGGCATGTTCAGCCGCAAACCCCAATACGTGCTGGAGCAGCCCCTCACTGGCACCACGTTGACCTTACTGCTGCAAAAACCGCTACAGCTGCACGACATCCAGGTTAACCATCTGAGTATCGAAAGCAGCATGCTGGAAAACTGGCTGCAAAAAGGCGGCGAGGTGCGCGCCAAGCTCAACGGCATTGGTTTTGCCCAGCAGATCGATCTGGAAGTCGATGAACAATTGCACCTGACCGTGTTGGACGTCAGCCGCCAGCCCTCTCTGCTGGCCCTGCCGGGTAAACCGACCGGGGGAACTCCACCGGAATTCCTGGACGAAATAGAAACCTTAAGCCAGCGCCAGGCAGAACAGAGGCGGCTATTCAGTCAGCATCAACCTTGCCTGTTCACTCCTGCCGCCGGATTGGCAAAAATTGAAGCCAGCCTGTTGCAGGTTGCCGAGCAAATCAAACAGCTGTCCCTACAAATGCGCGGCCAGTAAGCATGCTGAGCCTCGAAACGCTCGATATGCTGTTGTCGATCTCCGAAGGCGAGTTGATCGAGGAACTGATCATCGGCATGTTGGCCACCCCGCAGCTGGCGGTGTTTTTCAATAAATTCCCGGCCATTCGCCGGGCGTTAAACCGTGACCTCCCTCATTGGAAGTTACAACTGAAAGATCGCATTCATCAGGCCGTGGTTCCACCGGTGCTGGCTCAAGAGTTTTACCGTTATCAACAGTGCCAGTTAGAAAGCCACGGCCAGTTCGCGCAAAACCTTAACGATACACTCGATCTGTTACGCCACTGCGCATCCCCGTTTTACCCCCAGGCACAAAGCATGGTCGACGCCGCCGATCTGCCCGCACATCCACTCGATGGCAGCTTCCAGACCCTGTTTCTACAACGTTGGCGCATCAGCCTGACATTACAGGCCACGATGCTGCACCATAAGTTGCTGGAGCAGGAGCGTGAACAGCTAATGGCAGAGCTACAAGAACGGCTGGCGCTGAGCGGCGCGCTGGAACCGGTATTGGCAGAAAACGATACGGCCGCAGGCCGCTTGTGGGATATGAGTAAAGGCCAGTTGCAACGCGGTGACTACCAACGGCTGGTGGAGTACGGTGACTTCCTGCAACAGCAGCCGGAGCTACAAAAGCTGGCGCAGCAGTTGGGCCGCAGTTACCAAGCCAAAGCAATCCCGCAGCAGGATGCGCAGCCGGAACCGTTCCGGGTGATGGTGCAGGTTCCTGCCATTCAACCGGAAGAGGTCAGCGGCATCCACCAAAGCGACGATATCCTGCGGCTATTGCCGCCAGAGCTGGCGGCGTTAGGTATTGAAGAGCTGGAGTTTGAGTTTTATCGCCGTCTGCTGGAAAAGCGTTTGCTGACCTATCGCCTGCAAGGAGACGCCTGGCAGGAACAAATCATGATGCGGCAGGTTACCCATCAGCAGCAGGACCAGCAGCCTCGCGGACCGTTTATTGTTTGCGTAGATACTTCCGGCTCGATGGGCGGCTTTAACGAACAGTGCGCCAAAGCCTTTTGCCTGGCGCTGTTGCGTATCGCGCTGGCAGACAACCGTCGTTGTTACATCATGCTGTTTGCCAACCAGATTGTGCATTATGAGCTGACAGCCGCCAGCGGTATCGAGCAGGCCGTGCGTTTCCTGGGCCAGCATTTCCGTGGTGGAACAGACTTGGCCGCCTGCCTGAACGCGACGGTCAGTAAAATGGCGGAAAGCGACTGGTTTGACGCCGATGCGGTGATCATTTCCGATTTTATTGCCCAGCGGCTGCCAGATGAGGTGATCAAGAAGGTGAAATCGCAGCAGCAAAGCCACCAGCAGCGCTTTCATGCGGTGGCGATGTCAGCCTATGGCAAACCCGGCATCATGCGCATCTTCGATCATATCTGGCGCTTTGATACCGGGTTAAAGAGCCGTTTGCTGCGTCGCTGGCAACGTTAGGCGGGCGCAGCATGCAGCGCCCCTACGTACGGCCTAATAATAATTAATGGTAAACACGGCCTTACCATCGGCACGGCCAGGCGTGATATCCGACTCGGTCTGGATATATCTGGCCACTAAAGGAATGGTATAGGACGGGTTGCCGTCAGCCGGTGGCGTATAGCGATTTGGGCCAGCGAAGTTGAACGGCACCGGCGTGCCGGAAACCAGCCCTCGCCCGAACTGTATCCCTACCCCGGTCGCTGCCACATCGCTGCCTGCCGCACTAACCGCCATCACGCCATTGGCGCTATCGAGGATTTGCGTGGTGGGCTGTATCGAGAGATCCAGAACGTTGGCCGTTACTGCCGGGATGGTTTGTTCGCCATTCTCGGTAATTTCTACCTCTTTACCGCCAAAGGCGTAATAACCATGGAATCGAGGGCAGTTGGTTAAATGAATCGAAGCATCCTTCCAGGCGGTAGTAGAACCTTTTCCTTTGAAATACTTACTTTTTTCATACACACCCAGCTCAACTTTAACATCCGGCGTGGTACAGGTTTGGGAGGTCACGTTAATTACTCCACTAAAAGCAACGGTGGCCAAGGTGGCATCCTCAGGCATATTCATATTGCTGCCGTTACTTAGCGTCGAGATAACTACGGGGAAATTAGCGCCATTAACGACACCAGGGGAGATATCGCCCGTTTTTATCAATCCGAATGAAAATGAGGAGTCCAACGTGGTGCTGGTACCCGACGCATACTTAACATTAATGGTATAAGGGCTTACCAGAGTTGGAATGTTCTCCGTTACCCCGGCTCCTCCTTTCCAAACGGCAATACCAATACCGGGAACCCCCGTTTCGTAAATATATTGATGCCTGCCAGATCCCTGATAACTTGATAGCGGCATCGAGGTGCTTTTTATTTTCAGGTACTTATTAACCACGCCTGAGTCAGGAACCACGGTGCTGGTACAATTGACCCTAACCAACCCTTGCTGCGTAAAGCGGCCAGAATAGATCACGGTCCCATTAGGTATATCAGGACCAGCCGTAATGTTTTGTGGCACGATCGGCAAGGTGGTTACGATAGGATCAGGAACCGCACAGGTGACAACAGCAAGTGCCTGAGGAGCTGAAAAAACCGCCAATGCGTATAATGCCAATTTAAAACACACTCTGAACCCTGTTGGTTTTTTCATCTTGTTCACCACTGTAATACTCCTCGCTTAATCTGATCGTTAACCGTTTGATAATGCCTGCCCAGGCAGCTGATTAGATGCCCAAAGCACGACCCCATCCCAGCGTTTAGCCCATAATTGAAAAGGCTTTTGGCACCTGATTACCTTCACAAATCGAGTTAAACCGCTGAATTTCCGAGGCGGTGGCATTTTTCTTGGTTGGCATCAAGATATAGCGTACGCGGCACTGCATCAGCCTATCTTCACCCCATTTGATCAGTAAGGTGTCTCTCTGCTCCGCAACCCGAGCATAGATCTGCCCACCTTGCCCCACAGACCCCACATGGTTACCTTTATGGTCAATAACGTCAGCACCGAACGGCACGGGTTGGCCTTCATAGGTCGCATTGATCAAAATCGGCGTCCCCCGTTTGGTGTTATATTTCACCTTCACCACGGCCCCCGAATAAGGAGCGACCTTTTGCGTGGTGTTCTCCAATTCCACGTCGAAGGCGGTCCCCTTAGGATCCAGATTGATGTCATTGAATTGATAAGCGTTCAGGTAGGGCACTACCGCATAGCCCCGGGAGTCGATGCGGATGCCTGGGAAGGAAGAGATCCTGGCTCCCTCTGCGCCTTTCGCCTCTACCAGTGCGAAAGTATCGGAAGAATACGGCGTAAAGGTTACCCCACCGCTGTGACCAATTATGGTGCCGGTCAGCCCCATCGAAGCACTGTGATATCCTTTACCGGTACTGTAAGTCCCCCCACGCTGGCCATGGAGCCAAGATATTGGCCGTTAATCGAGCCACTGCTTCCGCCGCCCTGATTGGCATTCATCCCCGTTATCCCATAGCTAAGCGGGTTCGTGTCCCAAAAACTGCCGGAAATGTTGGCCTGCTGACCAAAACGTCCGGTGCTGTCATGTGACAGATCGGCACGTAACAGCGGTGTTCCAGACCGGCTATTTTTCCCCAGCGGCAGGCTAAAACTCAGCAGATAGTTGTTTTGGATATTGCCATAGCTGGAATAGCTGCGATTAACGCTCAGACCATAGGTCAGGTTCTGGTAACGGTTGCTGTACCCCACCTGGAGCTGTTTTTCACTACCGTCTTTATTCCAGTAGTTCTGGAGTGAACCCGTCACATAAATCTGGCCCAGGCCCTGTGGCAGCCCTTGCCCAGCGGTCACGGTAAGGCGATTTTTCGCCCGCCATACCGACTGCCATGAATAACCTCGGCTAATGGCATCGCGTGCCTGCATCGCGGTCATGAAATCCATATAGCCACCGGTAGAAAAGCGATAGGCGGCCAACGACAGATTACTGTTGGTCTCGCTGATGGCTTTGCTGTAGCTGATGCGATAGCTTTGCCCGCTGATAGTTTTACCTGTCTCATTCACAGCCGATTTATTGGCACTGGCCAAGCGGGTGTGCGCCTGCGTGACGTCGAACGCCAAGGCTCCAAGACGGGTGCCAAAGGCCCCACCCAACTGGAATGCATAGTACTGCCGATTAACCTGAAGCCCACCGTACCCCGTCACCGCATTGGTTAAACCATACTGGTAGGTGGCCTGATAGATCTCAGGTTTCTCCCGCAGGCTGTCGCTGCGCAATTTGCCAACGGTAGCCGAATAATGCGAGCTCCCTGGACGCAGCAGTTGCGTGACTGACGCATAGGGCACGCGGAATGACTGCTCCGTGCCGTCGGCCTCACGTACGGTAACCACCAGATCGCCGCCGTAGCCCGTGGGGTATAAATCATTAATCAGAAATTCGCCGGGCGTCACCGTGGTTTCATAGATCACCTGGTTACCTTGACGAACGGTGACCTTGGCGCTGGTTCTGGCAATACCTCGGATTTCCGGCGCATAGCCACGCTGCGATTCTGGCAACATACGCTCGTCACTGGCCAACTGGATACCGGAAAACGGCAAGGTATCAAATATCACGCCTTGAGTATTGGAGTGGCCAATCAAAAAGCGGCCTAGAATCGGATGAATATCTCGCTGTAAATACGTATTGATCGCGCTGTATTGCTTCGGACCGTTTTCCGTCCAGCTATAAGAGCCGTTATGCCGTAGATACCATGCCCCCACGTTTAAGCCGGCTTCAAATCCGGCATACATCGAGCTATAGCTGCTACCATGAGATTTGCTGCTATAGGTATTGACGTTATAGCCCAGCATCACTGCAGGAATGCCTTTATCCCACAGCTCTGGGTTGATACTGCCACGTGCCGCATTTTGCATATACATCTGCGGGACGATAATATCAAGCCGTTGCTCATTACTGTCGTAGTTGACGTGTGAATTTTCTAATGTGTTTTCCAGCGCCAGACAAGCAGCGTCTTTAATACCTTTGATGAAAAAGTCTTTCGGCAGCTTATCGTAATTAAAACCAATCTGTTTAATGATGTCATTGGTCAGACAGGGATAAACTGACTTATCGGCACGGGATTTAAATTCAACGTTTTTATTACCCATCAGCACATCATTAATATAGATAGCCGTGCGGTAGTTGCCAGGCAGAATTGCAGATCCATTGGCAAATCGGCTGAGGTCAACAGAGTCAATATCACTGATATTCAGAAAAGAAGGGTCAAACTCCATATTTTGAGCCACATAGGTCGGCTCAGAAACGGCAATATTCCCTATAGAGTAACTGTTGAAACTGACCAACAGCATAGCAAAAGCCACAGGAGAGAGTTTGCACTGAACATTGTTGCACAGAGTTCTTTTCATAAAAATCCCTTTTAATACAATCTCCTGAACATCTGATAACAGCACTGGTCTATGAAGATTAAAAACTATTTAATGATGGCGTCAAAATTCCTGATAGCGCCAAAATCATTAACATACTCGCCGCTAACTTTGCTTCCCGCATGGCCAGACAGTTTGACGGTCAGGTTTGAATAGGGAGCAACCATACTTCCTTCTATTTTTTTACCACTCGCCGACAACGTCACGAAGGAGACAAAATAAGGCGTAGGATTGTTCGCCAACAGGGTATTTCCCTTTGCCGTCCAAGTGACCGCTTTAGCCGCTTCGTTGGCATCCCCCTGCAACCCTACAGGTCGATAGAAGAATTTAATCCGTGAGCGAAATGCCATCTGCAGATAGTTTTCGGCCGTACTCACCTTACTCTTCGCAGGGATCTCCAGCACATTGAGCCAGAACACCGATTCCTTATCCGTAGGCAATGCCTCACCGGTATAGCTGATGCGCAGAGTCTGTCCCTTGCTGGCTTCAACCCGATTAATCGGCGGCGTGAGAATAAAAGGAACCTTGATCGACTCGGGTTTGGCATTCGCATCCCCTTTATCAATCCAGCTCTGGACCAGTACGGGAAGCTTGCCGGCGTTATTGAGTTTGACGCTGACTTCTTTCGCATCTGAAGGGTAAATTACGCGCGTCCCCGTGATCACAATGCTCGCAACAGCGGGGGCAGCCAGCAGGACCGAAGCCGTCACTGCCAATAATAGGTTTCGCATCAAAAATTTCACGTTCATGCCTCGTAAAACAGAATACTAGGGAGGTTTCCCTCCCTGGCATTCACAACTTACTTGTACTGAATAGAATAAATAACGTTGCTGGCTACGGTACCGGCACCGGTTGGACCTTCCGCGTAGTACTCAACGAAATAAGGCAGGTTGGCGCTACCAGAAGCGATGTCAACGTAAGTGGTCTCTTTAGTCTGGTTAGAGTTACCCACCGCAATAACGTTTTGAGATGCGTGAGAGGCATCACGCAATTGCAGGCTAACGTTAGTTGCATCGCCGGTCATATTTTTCAGACGACCGGAGACCAGATCCACTGAAGCGCCAGCTTCAAAGAAGGCCGAAGCCGTTTTCAAGGTACCTTCGCAGTTGGCCAGAGCCATGTTGAAACCGGTCTGACCCGCAGTGTGACCCAATTTTGTCAACTGGTTGGTACCGACAGTAGGCAGAGTAATGAGGGCATCAGCGGCCTGGCCATCAACCAAAACTTCACAGGTGGTGGCAGTCAAAATACCTTCGAAGGTGATGGTACCCGTGGAGGCAGCCTGAGCCATGCCAACCGAACCCAATACAGCAGCCAGAGCAGAAACGATTACTAACTTTTTCATATAATATATCCTTTATTACATTTTTAACGCTAAGCAGTTCTACTATCCACAGACTATGGATAGGGTTTATTCTCCTCCAACCCAAATATAAGGACGTTAGCCACCGGCACAAAACAGAATCATTCTGGTTATTCACTGACAGCCTATATTCAGACCGTCCTATATATAAAGTTTGGGACGGAGGCGAGGCTACGCCGCCCCAATAACATAGATTGCTTAAGTGGCTGAAATAGCTTTAAGCATGATAGCTAAGATAATTAAATTAATTTATTAAGTATCTTCTATGTCATTTCTCAGGACAAGCCTAACGGCGCATTCCCTTGCAAGGTAGTGAAATTTCCTTAATTCATAGCGCTAAGGCAAAAATAAAGACTAAAAAAGCGGCGTAAAAAGATTAATCCGCATGCGGAAAATTCAGTGCAAGTAAAAGCAACACACTGATTTAAATGTAAAAATTTAACTTAAGGGTTTAATTAATTGATTATTGCTTAGCATGCTTAGTTATATGAGGCTGTCGCTATATTTTTTCTGCTTATAGTCGATTGCCATGATGTTGAAAATTTATGAACTTCGAGGAAGATTGTTTTTTAGTCAGATAAGAGAACTGCCAGAGCCAACAAATGTGTCGCTAGCTTTGCTACGGAACGGTGCGGGAAGAGGAAGTAGATAAACATTGGCAGGTGAAAAAAGCAGGCAACTCACAATGGTCTTAGCGGAGAGAAACTGATGTTTATATTGCTGAAATGACAAGGGCGAAACCCTTCGCCCTTAACTATTAATGGGCGCACATGCAGCGCCCTACTTATTACTTATAACAACCCATCAACGCTTTCGCGTACTTCAGGTCCCCATACACCACACTGCACCTGACCAATATGTGACAGTTGCAGCAACAGCATCACCAGGCGTGATTGACCAATACCGCCACCAATCGTCTGCGGCATTTCACCGCGCAGCAGAGACTGATGCCATTCCAGCTTCAGGCGATCCAGATCGTCGGTTAATGTCAGCTGATGTTGTAGTGCGGCAGCATCCACACGGATACCCATTGAGGAAAGCTCAAACGCATCCTGCAATACCGGGTTCCACACCACGATATCACCGTTCAACCCTTTCAACCCTGCAATACCAGGCGTGGTCCAGTCATCATAATCCGGTGCACGTACGTCATGGGATTTGCCATGTGACAGCTCGCCACCAATACCAATCAGGAATACTGCCCCTAATTCTTTAGCGATCGCACGCTCACGGCCTTTGGCATCGAGTTCTGGGTAGCGTTGCAGCAGCGTTTCGCTGTGAACAAAGTGGATCTGTTCTGGCAGGAACGGTGCCAGACCAAATTCACGGCTCACCGCGGCTTCCGTTTCTTTTATAGAGGCATAGATCCGCTTGACGGTATCTTGCAGGTAAGCCGGGCTACGTTCGCCATCTCCCATAACACGTTCCCAATCCCACTGATCGACATACACCGAGTGGATCGGCGTCAGGCGATCTTCATCCGGGCGCAGCGCTTTCATATGGGTATACACACCTTCACCCGCGCTGAAATCGTTATCGCCTAGGGTTTTGCGCTTCCATTTAGCCAGCGAATGCACCACTTCAAACGTGGAGTCCGGCAGGCTTTTCACTTTCACCTGAACGGCTTTTTCGCAGCCAGAAAGGTTATCTTGAGTACCGTCGCCCAAGCGGCTGAGGATCGGTGCCTGTACTTCAATCAGGCCAAGCTGCTGTTCCAGCTGGCGGGAAAAGAAGGATTTTACGAAGCTGATTTGTTGTTGTTTTTGGATAAACTGCTTTTTCATCGCCGTATCTCTTGAATAACCTGTCTAGTTGCCAATGATTAAGCAACAGAATGGCACCTAAATTCAATATCCATCAATCAATATTGCCTTTTCACTTTTAATCGGTCATTTTTAAGCGACGATAATTCAACAATCAGCATTTTAAGGGGGATTTAATGGCAGAAATTTATCAGATCGATAATCTCGATCGCGGCATCCTCAACGCCTTGATGGAAAATGCCCGCATGCCCTACGCCGAGCTGGCGAAGAATTTTGCCGTTAGTCCTGGCACCATTCATGTACGGGTAGAGAAAATGAAGCAGGCCGGGATCATCACCGGTACGCGGGTGGATGTGAATCCAAAACGGCTGGGTTACGACGTCTGCTGCTTTATCGGCATCATATTAAAGAGCGCCAAGGACTATCCTTCCGCGCTGAAGAAACTCGAAAGCCTGGAGGAAGTGGTGGAAGCCTATTACACCACGGGCCACTACAGCGTGTTTATCAAGGTGATGTGCCGCTCGATCGATGCGTTGCAACAGGTGCTTATCAACAAGATCCAGACCATTGACGAAATCCAGTCAACGGAGACGCTGATCTCGTTGCAGAACCCGATCATGCGCACCATTACGCCTTAGTTTTTGGCTGAGCGAGCGGCTCTGTCAATTTACGCGGATATTCAGGTAACATACTGTTTTATTGTAAAATTACCTGAAAATTCATCTATTCTGGCAAAGAAATGAATGCTGCTACCACTTCCCTGATTAGCTTTTCGCTGACTATTTCTTACTCGCTTTGGTATGGAATGTTAAGCGGGTTTTAAAGTAGGCCTTAACACTTTCGCCCATCGCATGGATTTTTTTATCAATGTCCTGACATAAAAACTCATCGCTATTCATGGCTCTTATCCTCTGTAGAGCAATCTCGTCTATCTCTTCTTTTTGCTTTTCGGTTAACTCAACATCATGTTGTGGTTTCATCTTCAGATAATCCTCGCAGTGTCGTTCAATGAATGAGTACTAAGTGTAGTGCTTGAAAGCCCCCCTCTGCGACCGTAACCAACACTTTCAAAACGTGACGCTCTTACGTGCTAGCCGCTTCCTTACTTACTGCCTTGCAGATTAAATAATTTTCAAATCAAAAGATTACATAAAAGTAATGTATCTATAATTTTAAAAATCAGCTAGTTAACATCAGATCTGCTGCTAGGTAAGATCCTTATACCCATATTATCCACAGGTAGATCCCAATCAATTCACAGAGTACAATACCGCCTCTTGAGTTTTAAGGTTGGGATCATTTCATTCATGGCAGACATCACTCTGATCAGTGGCAGCACGCTTGGCAGCGCAGAATACGTGGCTGAACATTTGGCCGAACAGCTTGAAGCCGCAGGCTTCACAACGGAAATGCTGCATGGCCCTGAATTGGATGAGCTCACGCTGTCTGGCCGCTGGCTGGTGGTTTCTTCCACCCATGGCGCCGGAGATTTACCGGATAACCTGCAACCTCTGTTGGAACAATTGGCAGAGCAGCAGCCGGATCTCTCCCAGGTGCAGTTTGGTGCCGTCGGTTTGGGCAGTTCTGAGTACGATACCTTCTGTGGTGCGATCAAACAGATCGACGATCTTTTCCAGGCTCGTGGAGCGAAAAGGATCGGCGATCGTCTTGAGATCGACGTGACCCAACATGATATTCCCGAGGATCCAGCCGAAGAATGGCTGAAGAATTGGATTATTTTACTCTAATTCGGTTAAAGATCGCGCGAACTATTGTGTATAACTATGCTTAAAAGCAGGGTATAAGCGGTAGTTATCCCAATAACAACCGTCGTACGCTTTCTGTCCTGTGGATAACATGCCATTTAGATCCCAGCTTATACTGGCCAGGATCACCGATCATTCACAGCAAACGATCCTGCTTAATCGGATGATCTTTCTATGGAATAATCACTTATCCACAGAGGATCGCGATCCTAATAAGAGATCTAATAAAGAGATCTTTAAATAAAAAAGATCTTCTTTTAATTACCTAAGATCCTGACCGCTTGGTCGATCGACTAAACTTGAGTAGAATCCTCCCCCCAGGGCAAACAACGATCGTTCGCAAGTACTCCGAGGTGCTGTTCCATGTTTTATCCAGAGCAATTTGACGTCATTATCATCGGTGGTGGCCATGCAGGAACCGAAGCCGCCATGGCTGCGGCACGCATGGGACGTCAGACTTTATTACTGACCCACAATATCGACACGCTGGGACAAATGTCCTGTAATCCGGCGATCGGCGGTATCGGGAAAGGGCATCTGGTCAAGGAAATCGATGCACTCGGCGGGCTGATGGCCAAGGCGATCGACCATGCCGGCATCCAGTTTAGGATACTAAACGCCAGCAAAGGCCCGGCCGTCAGGGCCACCCGAGCTCAGGCGGATCGCGTTCTGTATCGCCAAGCGGTTCGTACCGCACTGGAGAACCAGCCAAACCTGATGATCTTCCAACAGCCGGTTGAGGATCTGATCGTCGAAAACGATCGCGTGGTCGGTGCCGTTACCCAGATGGGGCTGAAATTCCGTGCCAAAGCGGTAGTCCTGACCGTCGGCACTTTCCTGGATGGCAAGATCCACATCGGCCTGGAAAACTACAGCGGTGGCCGTGCCGGGGATCCTCCGTCGATCTCTTTGTCACAGCGTCTGCGTGAACTCCCTCTGCGTGTCAATCGTTTGAAAACGGGAACTCCACCCCGTATCGATGCCCGTACGATCGACTTCAGCGTCCTGGCTGAACAGCATGGCGATACGCCAATCCCGGTGTTTTCATTCCTGGGCAACGCCAGCCAGCATCCACAGCAGGTGCCGTGTTACATCACGCACACCAATGAAAAAACTCACGACGTGATCCGCAATAACCTCGATCGTAGCCCGATGTATGCCGGGATCATCGAAGGGATCGGCCCACGCTACTGCCCATCGATCGAAGACAAAGTGATGCGCTTTGCCGATCGTAATGCGCACCAGATCTTCCTGGAACCTGAAGGGTTGACCAGTAACGAGGTCTATCCGAACGGAATTTCTACCAGTCTGCCTTTTGACGTGCAGATGCAGATCGTTCGTTCGATGGAAGGGCTGCAAAATGCCCGCATCGTTCGCCCTGGCTACGCTATCGAGTACGATTTCTTCGACCCACGCGATCTGAAACCGACGCTGGAAAGCAAGTTTATCCAGGGGCTGTTCTTCGCAGGCCAGATCAACGGCACCACCGGTTACGAAGAAGCTGCGGCACAAGGCCTGTTGGCCGGGTTGAACGCTGGGCGCTATGCCGTTGAAGACGAAGGCTGGTCACCACGCCGCGATCAGGCTTATCTGGGTGTGCTGGTGGACGATCTCAGTACTCTGGGTACCAAAGAACCGTACCGCATGTTTACCTCACGTGCTGAATACCGCCTGATGCTGCGTGAAGACAACGCCGACCTGCGTCTGACGGAAAAGGGCCGTGAACTGGGCCTGGTGGATGATGTGCGCTGGCAACGCTATTGCGAAAAGCTTGAGCACATCGAGCAGGAACGTCAGCGTCTGCGTGATATCTGGGTACATCCGCATTCAGAGAACGTCGAGCAGGTTAACGTCCTGCTGAAAGCGCCTCTGTCCCGTGAAGCCAACGGCGAAGAGCTACTGCGCCGCCCGGAAATGGATTACGGCCAACTGACCGCGGTAGCCGCTTTTGCTCCAGCACTGGCAGATACCGAAGCCGCTGAGCAAGTGGAAATTCAGGTCAAATACGAAGGCTACATCGCTCGCCAGCAAGATGAGATCGACAAACAGCAGCGCAACGAGAACACCGTACTGCCGTTGGATCTCGACTACCGTCAGGTCTCAGGTTTGTCCAACGAGGTGATCGCCAAGCTTAACGATCACAAACCTAACTCGATCGGCCAGGCTTCGCGTATTTCTGGTATCACCCCTGCGGCGATCTCCATTCTGCTGATCTGGCTGAAAAAGCAAGGTCTGCTGCGTCGTAGCGCCTAAATCTGCTTACCAAGTGGCCGTTTGTCTGTCTGTTGAGCAAACGGCCGCTGACATCACCTCAAGCCTGAATTATCATAGGCTGCCTAAGCGAGCAGCTGCGGATTGGCCTGCTGTTCCACGCCTGTCAGAGGACTCTGTTGTGCAAAAAAAATTGGATTCGTTGCTGTCGGCGGCAGGAATTACGCTTCCCGATCAACAAAAGCAGCAATTGTTGGGTTATGTCGCTATGCTCGATAAGTGGAACAAGGCTTACAACCTCACTTCCGTACGCGATCCGCAGCAAATGCTGGTACGGCATATCATGGACAGCATCGTGGTGAATGCCCATCTGACAGGCTCACGCTTTATCGACGTGGGTACTGGCCCTGGTTTGCCTGGCATTCCGTTGGCGATAGTGCGGCCCGATGCCCATTTCACTCTGTTAGACAGCCTGGGCAAGCGTGTGCGCTTCCTAAAGCAGGTACAACATGAGCTGGGCCTGAAAAATGTCGAACCGGTACAGAGCCGGGTAGAAGAGTTTGTGGCAGAGCCGCCATTTGATGGCGTAATCAGCCGGGCGTTTGCTTCCCTGCAAGACATGTTGTCCTGGTGCCACCATCTGCCAGCAAAAGGGCAGGGGCGTTTCTATGCGTTGAAAGGGATTTGCCCCCAAGACGAACTGGCCCAGTTGCCAGAGGGGATTTCTCTGGAGTCGGTCGTGCGTTTGCAGGTGCCGGAATTGGAAGGTGAGCGCCATCTGATCGTCCTGAAAGCCGACTAAAGCCAAATCAGAATTGTTTAACATCAAACAACCCGCGATTGGCGTAGGATACGGAAGGTAAATAACAAGCAGGCTAAGCAATTAGACGGCCGTTAGTTTATTTACCTTTGATTAACATGATTGTGCTAAAAACGCATCATTACAGCGGGCGATAGTCACGTTAGCAACAATATGTGAAAGATCCTGATTTGCTGTTAGTGTTAATTTGCTGTTGCTTTATTCTTCCTGTGAATGTCAATAAAAGGTTTTTGCGGGGTAGAGGGATTGTTTTTGAACGGTTACGTTGTAATGATTTGATTTATAATATTTTTTGATCGCTCAAATAGCTAAAGACCTAGGGCGCTTACCTGGGCTATAACTCAGAAATAGTCAGTATTGTGATCGGTTGCACGTTTCTTGGCGCAATCGTGGAATAGTCAGACAAATAAATGAGAGCGATTATTCCGGCCATTTTCTTGTGAAAATAGCCCGAAAAGGGGAAATTTAAATAATTGTTCACCTTTTCGCTACTTATCGATTGAATTCGTTGGAGTGGCCCGTATAATTTGCTCGTTTTTTGCTGCTTGACTCAGAACCGCAAAGGCAGTTTTATACGTCGGCATACCCCCTTAGGGGTACGGAGAGAACAAACGTCATGCCTGTGTCCCTTTACAGCGGAAAAGTTGCACGCAAGTTGCTGTTGCTGCAGTTAATGACTTTTGTTTTGATCAGCGCTGCTTTCGGCCTGAAAAGTCTGGAGTGGAGCGGTTCGGCACTGGCAGGTGGCTTGGCCGCCTGGTTACCCAATGCCATGTTTATGCTGTTTGCCTTGCGTCATCAGGCACAGACGCCGGCACCCGGACGGGTTGCTTGGTCGTTCGCCATCGGTGAAGGGCTAAAGGTCGTGATCACCATCGTTTTGCTGATCGTGGCGCTTGGGGTGTTCAAAGCGGCGTTTGTACCGCTTGGCCTGACCTATTTAGCGGTGTTGATTGTGCAGATAGTGGCACCAGCCGTGATTAACAGTTACCGAACTTAACTAAATAAGGGTAAGAGGCATCATGTCTGCAGGAGAAGTCTTGACTCCACAGGAGTATATCGGTCACCACCTGACGCAGCTTCAGGTCGGGACGGGGTTCTGGTCGATTAACGTCGACTCGATGTTTTTCTCCGTTTTGCTTGGGGTTGTGTTCCTGGCGGTATTCCGCAAAGTAGCCAAAAACGCCACCAGTGGTGTGCCTGGCAAGTTGCAAACCGCCGTTGAGCTGATCGTTGGCTTCGTCGACAACAGCGTTAAAGATATGTACCACGGCAAGAGCAAGGTCATTGCTCCGCTGGCGCTGACGGTGTTCGTCTGGGTATTCCTGATGAACCTGATGGACCTGATCCCGGTAGACTTCCTGCCGTTTATCGCTGAGCATTATCTTGGTCTGCCAGCACTGCGCGCGGTACCTACCGCTGATGTGAACATCACGCTGTCGATGGCATTGGCCGTATTTATCCTGATCCTGTTCTATAGCATTAAAATGAAAGGCCTTGGTGGGTTCGTCAAAGAGTTAACCATGCAGCCGTTCAACCACCCGGTATTTATTCCCATTAACCTGATCCTTGAAGGTGTCAGCCTGCTGTCTAAACCTGTTTCACTGGGTCTGCGACTGTTCGGCAACATGTATGCGGGTGAGTTGATCTTCATCCTGATTGCTGGTCTGTTGCCGTGGTGGTCACAGTGGATGCTGAGTTTGCCTTGGGCAATCTTCCACATCCTGATCATTACGCTTCAAGCCTTTATTTTCATGGTTCTGACGATTGTCTATCTGTCGATGGCGTCTGAAGAGCACTGATTTTTCTTAAAACACTTGTACTATTAAACTGAAACAAACTGGAGACTGTCATGGAAAACCTGAATATGGATCTGCTGTACATGGCTGCCGCTATTATGATGGGTTTAGCGGCAATCGGTGCTGCGATCGGTATCGGCATCCTGGGTGGTAAATTCTTGGAAGGCGCAGCACGTCAGCCTGATCTGATCCCGCTGTTGCGTACACAGTTCTTTATCGTTATGGGTCTGGTTGACGCCATCCCGATGATCGCTGTTGGTCTGGGTCTGTACGTGATGTTTGCTGTCGCGTAAGTAGGGTTAATCCTCTACCAATTAGCCCTATTATCAATTTTTAAAGAGGCATTGTGCTGTGAATATTAACGCAACAATCCTCGGCCAGGCTATCGCGTTCATCCTGTTTGTCTGGTTCTGCATGAAGTATGTATGGCCGCCGATTATGGCTGCCATCGAGAAGCGTCAGAAAGAAATTGCTGACGGTCTCGCTTCTGCAGAGCGTGGCAGAAAAGATCTGGATTTAGCGCAAGCCAATGCGACCGACCAGCTGAAAACTGCCAAAGCGGAAGCCCAGGTGATTATCGAGCAAGCAAACAAACGCAAAGCTCAGATCGTGGACGAAGCCAAGGCGGAAGCCGAGCAGGAACGTAACAAAATCGTGGCGCAGGCTCAGGCTGAGATCGAAGCCGAACGTAAGCGCGCTCGTGAAGAGTTGCGTAAACAAGTCGCGATGCTGGCAATTGCTGGTGCCGAGAAGATCATCGAACGTTCCGTGGATGAAGCTGCTAACAGCGACATCGTTGATAAACTGGTCGCTGAACTGTAAGGAGGGAGGGGCTGATGTCTGAATTTGTAACTGTAGCTCGCCCCTACGCCAAAGCAGCTTTTGACTTTGCCGTTGAGAACCAAAGCGTAGAGCGCTGGCAGCAAATGCTGGCGTTTACTGCTGTAGTCACGCGTAATGAACAGATGGCGGAACTGCTTTCCGGTGCGGTAGCACCAGAAACCTTGTCCAACACGTTTATTGCGGTTTGTGGCGATGAGCTCGACGAACATGGCCAGAACTTTATCCGTGTAATGGCCGAAAATGGACGTTTACTGGTTCTTCCTGCGGTGTTGCAACAGTTCATCGAACTGCGCGCCGCGCTGGAATCCACCGTCGAAGTCGACGTGCTCTCATCGAGCGCACTGAGCGACACACAGCAAGCCAAGATTGTCGCTGCGATGGAAAAACGTCTGTCACGCAAAGTTAAGCTGAATTGCAAAATTGACAAGTCTGTTCTGGCCGGTGTCATTATCCGTGCCGGTGATCTGGTGATCGATGGTAGCGTACGTGGCCGCCTCGAACGCCTGGCAGACGTCTTGCAGTCTTAAGGGGACTGGAGCATGCAACTGAATTCCACCGAAATCAGCGAACTGATCAAGCAGCGCATTGCTCAGTTCAATGTAGTGAGCGAAGCTCACAATGAAGGTACCATCGTTTCCGTCAGCGACGGGATCATCCGCGTACACGGTTTGGCCGACGTTATGCAGGGCGAGATGATCGCACTGCCAGGCAACCGTTATGCAATTGCATTGAACCTGGAGCGTGACTCTGTAGGTGCCGTGGTAATGGGTCCGTATTCGGATCTGGCCGAAGGCATGAAGGTAAAATGTACTGGCCGTATTCTGGAAGTTCCAGTCGGCCGTGGCCTGCTGGGCCGCGTAGTCAGCACTCTGGGCGCACCTATCGACGGTAAAGGCCCGGTTGAAAACGACGGTTTCTCTCCAGTTGAGACTATCGCACCTGGCGTTATCGAACGTCAGTCTGTTGATCAGCCTGTACAGACCGGCTACAAATCGGTCGATGCCATGATCCCAATCGGTCGTGGCCAGCGTGAGCTGGTGATCGGCGACCGTCAAACCGGTAAAACCGCACTGGCGATCGATGCGATCATCAACCAGCGCGATTCCGGCATCAAATGCGTTTACGTAGCAATCGGCCAGAAAGCCTCCACCATCGCTAACGTGGTGCGCAAGCTGGAAGAGCACGGCGCACTGGCCAACACCATCGTGGTTGTGGCTACCGCGTCAGAATCCGCTGCACTGCAATACCTGGCGCCATATGCCGGTTGCGCCATGGGCGAATACTTCCGTGACCGTGGTGAAGATGCGCTGATCGTATACGATGACCTGTCCAAACAGGCCGTTGCTTACCGTCAGATCTCCCTGCTGCTTCGCCGTCCACCAGGTCGTGAAGCTTACCCAGGCGACGTATTCTACCTCCACTCCCGTTTGCTGGAGCGTGCTGCGCGTGTTAACGCCGACTACGTTGAAGCCTTCACCAAAGGTGAAGTCAAAGGCCAAACCGGTTCACTGACCGCTCTGCCGATCATTGAAACCCAGGCGGGTGACGTTTCCGCGTTCGTTCCGACCAACGTAATCTCGATTACCGATGGTCAGATCTTCCTGGAATCCAACCTGTTTAACTCCGGTATTCGTCCGGCGGTTAACCCGGGTATTTCCGTATCCCGTGTGGGTGGTGCAGCACAGACCAAGATCATGAAAAAACTGTCCGGTGGTATTCGTACCGCACTGGCACAGTATCGTGAACTGGCTGCGTTCTCACAGTTCGCTTCCGATCTGGACGATGCAACGCGTAAACAGCTGAGCCACGGTCAGAAAGTGACCGAACTGCTGAAACAGAAACAGTATGCGCCGATGTCCGTCGCACAACAGTCTCTGGTGCTGTTTGCCGCCGAGCGTGGCTACCTGAACGACGTAGAAGTGGCGAAAGTCGTCAGCTTCGAAGCCGCTCTGGTTGCTTTCGCGGATCGCGAGCATGCCGAACTGCTGAACCACATCAACCAAACTGGTGCTTATAACGACGAGATCGAAGGCAAGCTGAAAGGCATCCTCGATACCTTCAAGGCAACCCAGTCCTGGTAACGCATAGCGGCCTGTCGTTGCAAGACGGCAGGCCGCTGGCAATGAGGAGAAGCAGAGATGGCCGGCGCAAAAGAGATACGTAGTAAGATCGGCAGCGTGCAAAACACGCAGAAGATCACTAAAGCGATGGAGATGGTCGCCGCCTCCAAAATGCGTAAATCGCAGGAACGCATGGCGGCCAGCCGTCCTTATGCAGAGACCATGCGCGAGGTGATTGGTCACCTGGCATTAGGGAATCTGGAATATAAGCACCCGTACCTGGATGAGCGTGACGTCAAGCGCGTCGGGTATCTGGTGGTGTCGACTGACCGTGGTCTCTGCGGCGGCTTGAACATCAACCTGTTCAAAAAGCTGTTGGCAGAGATGAAACGCTGGTCTGAAAAAGGCGTTGAAGCTGATTTAGCGCTGATTGGCTCGAAAGCGGCCTCTTTCTTTGGTTCCGTGGGCGGTAACGTGGTTGCCCAGGTGACCGGCATGGGAGATAACCCTTCCCTGTCGGATCTGATCGGTCCGGTGAAAGTGATGCTGCAAGCCTACGACGAAGGTCGTTTAGACAAGCTGTACATCGTCAGCAACAAATTTGTTAATACGATGTCCCAGGAACCGCAGTTACTGCAAGTTCTGCCACTGCCACCTTCTGATGACAGTGAGCTGAAGAAAAAATCCTGGGATTACCTGTATGAGCCCGATCCAAAAGTGCTGCTTGATACCTTGCTGCGCCGCTATGTGGAATCGCAGGTTTATCAGGGCGTCGTGGAAAACCTGGCCAGCGAGCAGGCCGCACGAATGGTCGCGATGAAAGCCGCAACCGATAACGGCGGTAGCCTGATCAAAGAGCTGCAGTTGGTATACAACAAGGCGCGTCAGGCCAGCATCACTCAGGAACTCACCGAGATCGTTTCGGGAGCCTCCGCGGTTTAAGCTAGGTTTACGAATTACGTAGAGGATTCAAGATGGCTACTGGAAAGATTATCCAGGTAATCGGCGCCGTGGTGGACGTCGAGTTCCCTCAGGATGCCGTACCAAAAGTGTACGACGCTCTTGAGGTCGCAAACGGCTCCGAGAAATTGGTGCTGGAAGTTCAGCAACAGCTGGGTGGCGGCGTGGTTCGCTGTATCGCAATGGGGACCTCAGACGGTCTGCGTCGTGGTCTGGCCGTAACCGACCTGCAGCACCCAATTGAAGTACCGGTAGGTAAAGCTACCCTGGGTCGTATCATGAACGTATTGGGTCAACCAATCGACATGAAGGGCGACATCGGCGAAGAAGAACGTTGGGCTATTCACCGCCCGGCGCCAAGCTACGAAGAGCTGTCCAGCTCCCAGGATCTGCTGGAAACCGGTATCAAGGTAATGGACCTGATCTGCCCGTTCGCCAAGGGTGGTAAAGTTGGTCTGTTCGGTGGTGCGGGTGTAGGTAAAACCGTAAACATGATGGAGCTGATCCGTAACATCGCGATCGAGCACTCTGGTTATTCCGTGTTTGCGGGCGTGGGTGAACGTACTCGTGAGGGTAACGACTTCTACCACGAAATGACCGACTCCAACGTACTGGACAAAGTTTCCCTGGTTTATGGCCAGATGAACGAGCCACCAGGTAACCGTCTGCGCGTTGCGCTGACCGGTCTGACCATGGCTGAAAAGTTCCGTGATGAAGGTCGTGACGTACTGCTGTTCGTCGATAACATCTACCGTTATACCCTGGCCGGTACCGAAGTGTCCGCACTTCTGGGCCGTATGCCATCGGCGGTAGGTTATCAGCCAACGCTGGCGGAAGAGATGGGTGTTCTGCAAGAACGTATCACCTCTACCAAGACCGGTTCAATCACCTCTGTGCAGGCCGTTTACGTTCCTGCGGATGACTTGACTGACCCATCACCAGCCACCACCTTTGCTCACTTGGATGCAACCGTGGTACTGAGCCGTAACATCGCTTCTCTGGGTATCTACCCGGCCGTTGACCCGCTGGATTCTACCAGCCGTCAGCTGGATCCGCTGGTAGTTGGCCAGGAGCACTACGACGTAGCGCGTGGCGTGCAGTCTATTCTGCAACGCTATCAGGAACTGAAAGATATCATCGCCATCCTGGGTATGGACGAGCTGTCAGAAGATGACAAGCTGGTTGTATCCCGTGCGCGTAAAATCCAACGTTTCCTGTCTCAGCCGTTCTTCGTGGCAGAAGTCTTTACCGGTTCTCCGGGCAAGTTCGTATCGCTGAAAGATACCATCCGTGGTTTCAAAGGCATTATGGACGGCGACTATGACCACCTGCCGGAGCAGGCGTTCTACATGGTTGGCACCATTGAAGAAGCAGTGGAAAAAGCCAAGAAACTGTAACGCCTTGAGAGGAGGGTGATATGGCTATGACTTACCATCTGGATGTCGTCAGCGCGGAAAAACAGATGTTTTCCGGCCTGGTGCAAAAGATCCAGGTGACAGGCAGCGAAGGCGAACTGGGGATCTTCCCTGGCCATGCGCCGCTGCTGACTGCCATCAAGCCTGGCATGGTGCGTATTGTTAAACAGCACGGTGAAGAAGAGTTCATCTACCTGTCCGGCGGTATCCTAGAGGTACAGCCGAGCGTGGTAACCGTGTTGGCGGACACTGCCATCCGTGGAACGGACCTCGACGAAGCGAGAGCGCTGGAAGCTAAGCGTAAAGCTGAAGAGCACATCCGTAGCTCTCATGGCGATGTCGACTATGCTCAGGCATCTGCTGAACTGGCGAAAGCGATCGCGAAACTGCGCGTTATCGAGCTCACCAGAAAAGCGATGTAAATTTCCCGCGTTGCTTGCAGCGAGTGGAAATAAGAAAGCGGCCCCTGTGGGTCGCTTTTTTTTTGTTTTAAAATAAGCGTTTCAACCGGCCAGGCATTGTGCTGTATTAGCACAACCGGCGGTTTGAAGCGTCGCCGATCGCCGACAGTTTTTTCTGGGTTGAATGAGAATGCTGCGGATAATGGCAGCCCTAGAGCCACGGGGGTTGTGCAGGATTCGTGTAGAGAAATATGTAGTAATTCCGTCATCAAACGGGTTTACTTTTGTCCATCAAAATGGAGTTATCAGGTTGCTTATGTCTAACAGCGCAATGAGCGTGGTTATCCTCGCCGCGGGCAAGGGAACACGCATGTATTCCGACCTTCCCAAGGTGTTACATCCGCTGGCGGGTAAGCCGATGGTGCAGCACGTCATTGACGCAGCCATGAAGCTGGGCGCCCAAAACGTCCATCTGGTTTATGGCCACGGCGGTGAGCTGCTGAAAAGCACCCTGCACAACGATGCACTAAACTGGGTGTTGCAGGCTGAACAGTTGGGTACGGGTCATGCAATGCAACAGGCTGCCCCGCATTTTGGCGATGATGAAGACGTGCTGATGCTGTATGGCGATGTACCGCTAATCGCCGTCGAAACGCTGACGCGTCTGCTCGCAGCCAAGCCTCAGGGCGGCATCGGTCTGTTGACGGTGAAGCTGCAAGACCCGAGCGGTTATGGCCGCATCGTACGTGAAAACGGCAGCGTGGTGGGCATTGTCGAACATAAAGATGCCAACGATCAGCAGCGCCAGATTAATGAGATCAACACCGGCATTCTGGTAGCCAACGGCCGCGATCTGAAGCGCTGGTTGGGCAAGCTGAACAACAATAACGCGCAGGGTGAGTTCTACATTACCGATATCATCGCCCTGGCTCATGCCGAAGGTAACAAGATTGAGGCGGTACACCCGGCGCGCCTAAGCGAAGTTGAAGGCGTCAATAACCGCCTGCAACTGTCACAGCTCGAGCGTGTCTATCAGGCCGAGCAGGCAGAGAAGCTGTTGCTGGCTGGTGTGATGTTGCTGGATCCGGCACGCTTCGATCTGCGTGGCGTGCTGGAGCATGGCCGTGACATCTCCATCGATGCCAACGTGATTATCGAAGGCATGGTCAAGCTGGGTAACCGCGTGAAGATCGGTGCTGGCTGCGTATTGAGAGACTGCGTGATTGGCGATGACTGCGAGATCAGTCCTTACAGCGTGCTGGAAAATGCGCAGTTGGAAGCGGCCTGTACCGTTGGCCCGTTTGCCCGTTTGCGTCCAGGTGCCGAACTGGCGGAAGGTGCCCACGTTGGCAACTTCGTAGAAATCAAGAAGGCGCGTCTGGGCAAAGGCTCCAAAGCCGGTCACCTGAGCTATCTGGGCGATGCCGAGATTGGCGACGATGTGAATATCGGTGCCGGTACCATCACCTGCAACTACGACGGTGCCAACAAGCACAAAACCATTATCGGCGACGGCGTGTTTGTCGGTTCGGATACTCAGTTGGTGGCTCCGGTCACGGTAGGCAAAGGGGTGACGATCGCTGCGGGTACCACGGTGACCCGCGATATTGCGGATAATGAGCTGGTGCTGAGCCGGGTCAAGCAGGTGCACATTCAAGGCTGGCAGCGTCCAACCAAGAAGAAGTAATGCCAGGTGATGTAGGCAGGTTGTAGGGGCGCTGCATGCTGCGTCCGTGAATATAATGCGCACATTCGGCCCCTCTCCCAACTTCGGAAGGCAGGGTATTACGCAGATATATCAACGAACTCGATCGGTCCCCTCTCCCTGTGGGAGAGGGTTAGGGTGAGGGCGTCACTGTTTTGCTCTGTGTTTTCGCCAAGAGCACAGAGCAAAACATAATAATCCCCATTCTCTACAGGCTCGGGGAAGCACGGTAAAACCGGCAAAAATCAGGTCGAGACATCGAAAGCGCCCGCAAGGCGTTTAATTAGGAATACAACAGATGTGTGGAATTGTAGGTGCAGTAGCGCAACGTGATATCGCCGAGATCCTGTTGGAAGGTTTACGTCGTCTGGAATACCGGGGCTACGACTCGGCCGGTCTGGCCGTGGTGGACAGCGAGGGTAATGTCAGCCGTTTACGCCGTGTTGGCAAGGTACAAAAGCTGGCTGAAGCGGCGGAGCAACAGGAGCTGCACGGCGGCACCGGGATTGCCCATACCCGCTGGGCGACGCATGGTGAGCCTTCAGAGGCGAACGCGCATCCTCATGTTTCAGATTACATCGCAGTAGTGCATAACGGCATTATCGAAAACTATGAACCGCTGCGCGAACAGCTGATTGAGCGTGGTTATCGCTTCAGTTCTGAAACCGATACCGAGGTGATTGCTCACCTGGTGCATTGGGAACAGCAGCAGGGCGGTACTCTACTGGAAGTTGTTCAGCGTGTGATCCCGCAACTGCGTGGCGCTTATGGCACCGTGGTGATGGATAGCCGCGATCCGAGCGTATTGGTTGCAGCCCGTTCCGGTAGTCCGCTAGTGATTGGCCGTGGCGTGGGTGAAAACTTCATTGCCTCAGACCAACTGGCGTTGCTGCCGGTCACTCGTCGCTTTATCTTCCTGGAAGAAGGCGATGTGGTGGAAGTGACTCGCCGCACCGTCAGCATTTTTGACAAGCAGGGTAATGCCATTGAGCGCCCAGAGATCGAATCTCAGGTGCAGTACGACGCCGGTGACAAAGGCGCATACCGTCATTACATGCAGAAAGAGATTTTTGAACAGCCAATGGCGCTGAAAAACACCCTTGAGGGGCGTTTCAGCCATGGCAAGATCGACCTGAGCGAGCTTGGCCCGCACGCCGACGAGCTGTTGGCCAAGGTGCAACACGTGCAGATCATCGCCTGTGGGACGTCTTACCACTCCGGGATGGTGGCGCGTTACTGGCTTGAATCACTGGCAGGTGTGCCTTGTGACGTTGAGATCGCTTCTGAATTCCGTTACCGCAAGTCTGCGGTGCGTCCAGGCAGCCTGATCATCACCCTGTCTCAATCTGGTGAGACCGCTGATACGCTGGCAGCGCTGCGCCTGTCCAAAGAGCTAGGTTATTTAGGTTCTCTGGCGGTATGCAACGTGGCGGGTTCTTCGCTGGTGCGCGAATCCGATCTGGCGCTGATGACCAAGGCCGGTACTGAAATCGGTGTTGCCTCCACCAAGGCCTTCACCACCCAGCTTGCCGTGTTGCTGATGCTGGTGGCGCGTCTGGGCCGTCTGAAAGGGATGGCGGAAAGCGTAGAGCATGACATTGTGCACGGTCTGCAAGCGCTGCCTGCGCGTATCGAGCAGATGCTGTCGCTGGAGAAGAGCATTGAAGCGCTGGCGGAAGGTTTCTCTGACAAGCATCATGCGCTGTTCCTTGGCCGTGGCGATCAATACCCGATCGCGATGGAAGGGGCGCTGAAGCTCAAAGAGATCTCCTATATTCATGCCGAGGCGTACGCCGCTGGTGAGCTCAAGCACGGCCCGCTGGCGCTGATCGATGCCGACATGCCGGTGATCGTGGTGGCGCCTAACAACGAGCTGTTGGAGAAGCTGAAATCCAATATCGAAGAAGTGCGTGCTCGTGGCGGCCAACTGTATGTGTTTGCCGATCAGGATGCCGGTTTCGTCAGCAGCGAAGGGATGACCATCATTCCACTGCCGCATGTGGAAGAAATCGTTGCACCGATCTTCTATACCGTACCGTTGCAGCTGTTGTCCTATTACGTGGCGCTGATTAAAGGCACCGACGTCGATCAGCCACGTAACCTGGCGAAGTCCGTTACCGTTGAGTAATCGCTAATTTCCCTGTGGTGAATACCGTGTTTTGCAGCAAAACACGGTATTTTTTTAGCTTCATTTTCACCAATGACGCTATGATTGGCTAACGATGCCGCAGGGAAGGAAACGCGTTAGCAATGAATATTTTGATCACCGGAGCACGAGCTCCGGTAGCGGTTGAGTGGGCGCGCATTGCGTTGCGCAGTGGACACCGCGTCTGGTTGGCAGACAGCCTGTCCTGGCCGCTTGGCCGATTTTTACAAGGGATTGAAGGCTATCTTCGGCTTCCTTCGCCACGTAAAGATATTGCGGGCTACCAGCAGACGCTGCAAGGCTACCTCAACGATCATGATATCAAGCTGCTGATCCCGACCTGCGAAGAGATCTTCTACCTCTCTCAGGCGTTTGCCGCCTATATCGGGCCTACCGAGTGGTTGTTACCTGAACGGCAGTTGTTGTTTGAACTGCATCATAAGTCCCAAAGCCTGAGTCTGTTAACGGGATTGGGTGAGGTGCAAACTCCTGTGACCCGGCTCTTGACCTCTAGCGCACAAATTGCCGACGATCCTCAAACCATTTTGAAACCGGTGTTTTCGCGCTTTGGCCGTAAAGTGATCCGCACGCCAAAACCTGGGTCTTTAAACGATCGGCAGCTCAACGATCGTATCCCTTGGGTGCAGCAACAAAAGTTAACCGGAACGGCCTTATGTAATTATGCGGTGTTTGACCATGGTAGATTAATCGCGCATCAGGCCTATCAACCCAAATACTGCTTTAATCAGGCCGCCGGCAGTTACTTTGTTCCCCATCAGGATCGGCGGCTGGACGATTTTGTTCGCCAGTTTGGGGAAAAAACCGGCTTTCACGGCCAGGCGGCGTTTGATTTCATCGAACAGGATGGGGTGATTTTTGTTATCGAGTGCAATCCCAGAGCCACCAGCGGCCTGCATTTGCTAGGCGCTCAGCTATCCATCACTGCCGATGGGCAATTTGAGTACCAGCCAGCAGTGCCCAAGTCGGGACATATGGGCGTGATCGTGCTGCTATTCTTTGCCTGGCAGGCTTGGCGCGACAAGCAGTTAGCGACGCTATGGCGGGATTTTCGCCAAACGCCCAATCTGCTCAAGGATCAACGTTGGCCGATCCGTGTCGGAGCGCAGTGGTGCGCCCTGTTGGAGATGGGATACCGTAGCTTGCGTTATCGGCGGCCTCTCACTGATGCCAGCACTTTTGACATCGAATGGGATGGCTAGCATGGAGCAGGTTAATCATTGGCAACGCCAGCAACTGACGCTGCTGCAACAGCCTGGCATGATCGCCAACCTCCACACCTCGATGACCGAGTATCAACAGGATGGCCTCTGCATCCCGGCGACGGTCAACGATTACGTGCCTGGTAATTGTTACGTGGTTTCCCCGTTGGCGCTGATCGTTGATTACGCCCGGGATGAAATTATCAAAATCGATAATGGCGCGCTGCGGGCATTGTGTAACGGGCTGACTATGGCGCTGAAATGGCCCTTATTGTTGGCGCACGTCGATCGGCTCCAGGTGCTGAATAATCAGTGCCTTTCCACCAATCTGACCAGCAGCCACTGGCAATCCCTGGATACCGACGCGTTACGGCAACAGGCATTACAGCGTTATCCCCAGCATACTTTGATGATCCGTTCGCTTAACGATCGACAGAACCCTGAGCTGTTGGCGCAACTCTCCCGGCAAGGCTGGTTGCCTGTTGTTAGCCGTCAGGTCTATTGCCAGGACGATCCTGTACGCTGGTGGGGGAAAATCAACGCACGGCGGGATGACAAATTGCTGCATCAGATGGGATGGGAGTTCAAACGGCTGTCGGCCGATGCTCCCGAGCAGATGCAGTGTGCCGAACGCCTGTATAACCAGCTCTATCTGGAAAAATACAGTCGTCAGAATGTGCAGTTCACCGCCGGTTATTTTGCTCAGGCCTCACAGCTTGGTTTGCTGCAACTGTACGGTTTGTTCCACCAGCAGCAAATGATGGGCGTGGTGGGAATGGTGCAGTTGGAACAGATGGTAACGGTGCCTATCGTCGGTTACCGAACGGAATTACCGACATCACTGGCCTTGTATCGCCGTCTGATTGCCTTTGCTTTGCGCTACAGTATGGACCACCAGTTGTTGCTTAATTTGAGTTCTGGCGCGCCAGATTTTAAGCGGGTACGCGGTTGCCAGCCGGTAATTGAGTACAGCATGGTTTATGTACGGCATCTGAATAGGTATAAGCGTGGGGTCTGGGCGGTGATCTCCTGGCTTTCCCGCAAGCTCTATCAGCCGTTGCTGAAGCGCTATCAGTTATGACGGTTAATCCGCTTGATAAATCCGGTGATGCTGTTCAAAAAGCACACCGGATTTTTTATGACTGGATCGGAGCAAGGGTTAGCCTCTGTTTGACGGTCATTACAAGGCAGCTAACGTATCCAACGTCATTGGGTCTTTTTCAACCATACGGATCAAAAGAAGTGCCTGTTTGTTAGGTTTGGCTCTGCCCTGTTCCCAGTTTTGATAAGTAGTGACACCAGTGTGCAAGTAATCTGCAAAAACGGCTTGCGAAAGACGCAGTTTTTCGCGTATTGCTTTTAGCTCGTCTGGTGACATAGAGATGTTTTTTTTCAGTGATACGGCGTGGGTTTTAAGCGTAATTTTACCCTCATTGTAATCACTCCAATCTTTCATCCCCTGGGACAGTTCTTCAAAAAGGCTGAGTTTGCTCATAAGGTGCCCCCCTGTTTCAATATTTCCAACATCTTACGCAGCATCTCGCGTTCGTTGCGGCTAAGGTCATCTTTTTTGTCTTTATCGTAAATGACAAAGAGCAAAAAATGAGACTTTTCAAGCCACCAATAATAGATCACCCGCAAGCCACCCCGTTTACCTTTGCCACGACGGTGATCCGCAAATCTGACCTTCCTTAACCCGCCAGTGTGCTGGATAACATCACCGCAGAACGGGTTATTCAGCAGCATCTGCTGGAATGCCTTGAATTCATCATCGGAAAGATAGTCAGCACGCTTTGCTTCAAAAATACTTAGCTCAATAAATATAGCATCCATAACCAGATATCTCCCTGCAACTTGGGGATACTTTACCCCCAGGTTGGGTATACCTCAAGGATGATATGCTGATTTTTTTACGGCTTTTGACAATATGACAAACGAATAAAAAAAGAGCAAAAATCGCTCATATTCAGAGAGATAACGCAGCAACAGGCAGATTTTTTCTGATTGTTTTTTGCCTGCAAATCAATTTATCTATTTGATTTTAATCTAATAAATATCAATCTGTGCACGCTGTAATATAACTGTCATATTTCGTACATTTAACTGTCACCAAACTGTCCTATTTTCCCTCCTGCAGCAATACTTACTCTGATGAAAACGACCCAAGGTCGATTTTTAAATATCCCATTAGGAGGGATTATGAAACTGATGCGTACCACCGTCGCCAGTATTGTGGCAGCGACTTTCTCCTTGGCCTCTGTGTCCGCCTTCGCTGCTGCTAGCCTGACCGGTGCAGGTGCGACATTCCCCGCTCCGGTATATGCCAAGTGGGCAGATTCTTATCAGAAAGAAACCGGCAACAAGGTCAACTATCAGGGGATCGGTTCCTCTGGCGGCGTAAAGCAGATCATCGCTAACACCGTAGACTTTGGTGCATCTGATGCCCCGCTGTCCGACGACAAACTGGCTGCGGACGGCCTGTTCCAGTTCCCGACCGTCATCGGTGGTGTGGTGCTGGCAGTCAACATTCCGGGCATCAAATCCGGCGAACTGACTCTGGATGGTCAAACCCTGGGTGATATCTACCTGGGTAACATCAAAAAATGGAATGACCCAGCGATTGTTAAGCTGAACCCGGGCGTTAAGCTGCCGGATCAGGCTATCGCCGTGGTGCGTCGTGCTGATGGTTCAGGGACTTCTTTCGTCTTCACCAGCTATCTGGCCAAGGCTAACGCGCAGTGGAAAGAGAAAATTGGCGCGGGTTCCACCGTTAACTGGCCAACCGGTCTGGGCGGCAAGGGCAACGACGGCATCGCCGCGTTCGTTCAGCGTCTGCCAGGCTCTATCGGTTATGTTGAATACGCTTACGCCAAGCAGAACAACCTGGCCTACACTAAATTAGTGTCTGCCGATGGCAAAGCGGTTAGCCCGACCGAAGAAAGCTTCAGCGCCGCAGCCAAAGGCGTGGATTGGAGCAAAACCTTCGCTCAGGACCTGACCAACCAGAAAGGCGACAACGTCTGGCCAATCACTTCCACCACCTTCATCCTGGTCCACAAAGAGCAGAAGAAGCCTGAGCAGGGCGCAGAAGTGCTGAAGTTCTTTGACTGGGCTTACAAAACCGGTGCCAAGCAGGCCAGCGAACTGGATTACGCCGCTCTGCCAGCCGAAGTGGTTGAGCAAATCCGTGCTGCCTGGAAGACCAATATCAAAGACAGCTCCGGTAAGGCTTTGTTCTAACAGCGCAGGGGGTGCGGTATACCGCGCCTCTACCTGATATGTCGGGCCCGGCGTGCTGGGCCCTCCAAGCTTTAAACAGAAGAGTAATCTATGGCTGAGTACAAGCCGACCATTAAAGCACCGAGTAAAAATGGTGACCTCATCTTCAGCGCGCTGGTCAGACTGGCGGCGCTGATTACCCTATTGTTGCTGGGTGGCATCATTGTCTCGCTGATTATTGCCTCCTGGCCGAGCATGCAGAAGTTCGGTTTTGCCTTCCTGTGGACCAAAGAGTGGGATGCGCCAGCCGAACAGTTTGGTGCGCTGGTTCCGATCTACGGCACGGTCGTCACCTCGCTGATCGCACTGATTATCGCCGTGCCGGTCAGTTTTGGTATTGCCCTGTTCCTGACCGAGTTGGCCCCTAACTGGCTTAAGCGTCCATTGGGGATCGCAATAGAACTGTTGGCGGCGATCCCAAGTATCGTTTACGGCATGTGGGGCCTGTTCGTGTTTGCCCCGCTGTTCGCCAAATATTTCCAGACCCCTGTGGGTGAGGTGCTGTCCGGCATCCCGATCGTCGGTGAGCTGTTCTCAGGCCCGGCGTTTGGTATCGGTATTCTGGCTGCCGGGGTGATCCTGGCCATCATGATTATTCCTTACATTGCGGCGGTAATGCGCGATGTGTTCGAACAAACCCCGGTGATGATGAAAGAGTCGGCCTATGGCATTGGCTGTACCACCTGGGAGGTGATCTGGCGCATCGTGCTGCCGTTCACCAAAAACGGCGTGATCGGCGGTGTGATGCTTGGCCTGGGGCGTGCCCTGGGTGAAACCATGGCGGTGACCTTTATTATCGGTAACACCTACCAGCTCGACAGCTTCTCGCTGTTTATGCCGGGCAACAGCATTACCTCGGCGCTGGCCAACGAATTCGCCGAAGCGGAATCCGGTCTGCACACCTCTGCGTTGATGCAGCTGGGTCTGATCCTGTTTGTGATCACCTTTATCGTCCTGGCGCTGTCGAAGTTGATGGTGATGCGTCTGGCTAAGCGTGAGGGCCGCTAACATGGCAACGATGGATATGCAAAACCCGGTAGCACTGGCGGAAAGCCGCCGCAAAATGCAGGCCTGGCGTCGGCAGAAAAACCGCCTGGCGCTGTTGCTGTCGATGGCGACCATGGTCTTTGGTCTGTTCTGGCTGGTGTGGATCCTGTTCTCGACCATCACCAAGGGCATCGACGGCATGTCGCTGGCGCTGTTCACCGAAATGACGCCGCCGCCGAATACGGCGGGGGGCGGCCTGGCTAACGCCATCGCTGGTAGTGGGTTGTTGATCTTGTGGGCGACCATCTTCGGCACTCCGCTGGGCATCATGGCGGGGATTTACCTGGCGGAATATGGTCGTAAATCCTGGCTGGCGGAAGTGATCCGCTTTATCAACGATATTCTGTTATCCGCACCCTCGATCGTTGTGGGTCTGTTCGTTTACACCGTGGTGGTGGCGAAGATGGAACACTTCTCCGGTTGGGCAGGGATTATTGCACTGGCCCTGTTGCAGATCCCGATTGTGATCCGCACCACCGAGAACATGCTCAAATTGATACCGGACACGTTGCGTGAAGCAGCCTATGCGCTGGGAACGCCGAAGTGGCGCATGATTTCCGCCATTACGCTGAAAGCGTCGGTGTCCGGCATTATCACTGGCGTATTGCTGGCGATTGCGCGTATCGCCGGGGAAACCGCACCGTTGCTGTTTACTTCGCTGTCGAATCAGTTCTGGAGTACCGACCTGATGCAGCCGATCGCCAACCTGCCGGTCACCATTTTCAAGTTTGCCATGAGCCCGTTTGCCGAATGGCAACAGCTGGCCTGGGCCGGGGTGCTGTTGATCACCCTGTGCGTACTGTTACTGAATATCCTGGCGCGTGTGGTTTTCGCCAAGAAAAAGCATTCATAAAAATTTAAGAGAGAAGTCTTGATGAGTATGGTTGACTCTACTTCCAGCAGCAAAATTCAGGTACGCGATCTGAACTTTTACTATGGCAAATTCCATGCGCTGAAAAACATCACGCTGGATATCGCCAAGAACAAGGTGACCGCGTTTATCGGCCCGTCTGGCTGCGGTAAATCGACGCTGCTGCGGACCTTCAACAAGATGTACCAGCTTTACCCCGAGCAGCGTGCCGAGGGCGATATCCTGCTGGATGGTCAAAACATCCTGACCGATAACTCGGACATTGCGCTGCTGCGTGCCAAGGTGGGTATGGTGTTCCAAAAGCCAACGCCGTTCCCGATGTCGATTTACGATAACATTGCCTTCGGCGTGCGCCTGTTCGAGAGGCTGTCCCGTGCGGATATGGACGAGCGTGTTCAGTGGGCGCTGACCAAGGCAGCACTGTGGAACGAGACCAAGGACAAGCTGCAGCAAAGTGGTTACAGCCTGTCCGGCGGCCAGCAGCAACGCCTGTGCATTGCGCGCGGCATTGCCATCCGGCCGGAAGTGCTGTTGCTGGATGAGCCTTGCTCGGCGCTGGATCCGATTTCCACCGGCAAGATTGAAGAGCTGATCAGCGAGCTGAAGTCTGACTACACCGTGGTGATTGTGACCCACAACATGCAGCAGGCGGCGCGTTGTTCCGACTCCACCGCATTTATGTATCTGGGTGAGTTGATCGAGTTCAGCGATACTGACACTCTGTTTACCGCGCCACAGAAGAAGCAGACCGAAGACTACATTACTGGCCGCTATGGTTGATTAGGATGCATCATGGATAACCTGAATTTAAACAAACACATTTCCGGTCAGTTCAACGCTGAACTCGAGCATATCCGCACCCAGGTGCTGACCATGGGCGGGCTGGTAGAGCAGCAACTGACCGACGCCATTACCGCGATGCACAACCAGGACGGCGAACTGGCCAAGCAGGTAATCGAAGGCGATGCCAAGGTTAATATGATGGAAGTGGCGATCGATGAAGCCTGTGTGCGCATCATTGCCAAACGCCAACCGACCGCCAGCGATCTGCGCCTGGTGATGGCGATCATCAAGACCATTTCCGAGCTGGAACGTATCGGCGACGTAGCTGACAAGATCTGTCGTACCGCGCTGGAGAAGTTTTCGCATCAGCATCAGCCATTGCTGGTCAGCCTGGAATCACTGGGTCGCCACACCGTGCAGATGCTGCATGACGTGCTGGATGCCTTTGCGCGTATGGATCTGGATGAGGCGATCCGGATTTACCGTGAAGACAAGAAGGTCGATCAGGAATATGAGGGCATCGTGCGTCAGCTGATGACCTACATGATGGAAGATACGCGCACCATTCCGAGCGTGCTGACGGCGCTGTTCTGTGCCCGCTCTATCGAGCGTATCGGCGATCGCTGCCAGAATATCTGCGAATTTATCTTCTATTTCGTCAAAGGCCAGGATTTCCGTCATATGGGCGGCGATGCTCTGGACAAGCTGTTGTCAGACGGTAAAGAAGATAAAAAAGACTGATTTCTTCGCTACTGAAAAATTCCATCGGACTCACAACGTAGGGCGTTGCAGGCTGCGCCCGTTTACCCCTTATGCCGTTTAAAGGCCCTAAAGTTAAAAAGGTTATAACTATAGCGTTTTATATTATTTCCTGACCTAAGTGAGGCTTGCTAGCTTATCAGCCAGCGGGACATCAATCACTTGGGAGCCTTTCATGAAACAGCGCGTTTTAGCCTTAACTCTGTTAGCCAGCCTGACCAGCCTTGCCACCGGCGTGGCCCATGCCGATAAACTCGACGATATTAAACAAGCCGGCGTAGTGCGTATCGCAGTGTTCGATAGCAACCCACCGTTTGGTTATGTCGATCCGCAGAGCAAAAAGCTGGTGGGTTATGACGTGGACGTGGCTGAAGCTATCGGTAAAGCGCTGGGCGTCAAGGTTGAACTGCGTGCCACCAACCCGGCTAACCGTATTCCATTGCTGGTGTCCAAAAAGGTTGATCTGATCGCGGCCAACTTCACCATCACCGACGAACGTGCCAAAGAGGTGAGTTTCAGCGTGCCGTATTTTGCTACCGGCCAGAAATTCATTGCTCATAAGGGCGTGCTGAAAACTCCAGAAGATATCAAGAAGCTGCGCATCGGTGCGGATAAAGGCACCGTGCAGGAAATTACCCTGCGTGAGCACTACCCAACGGCTAAAGTGATCTCTTACGACGATACCCCACTGGCATTTGTCGCCCTGCGTAACGGCAACGTTCAGGCCATCACCCAGGATGACGCCAAATTGGTTGGCCTGCTGGGCAACCTGCCTGCCGCGCAAAAAGCCGACTTTGAAATATCGCCGTTCAGTATCACCAAAGAGTACCAGGGCGTTGGCGTGCCGAAAGGCGAAGATCGCCTGACGGCGACCATCAACGATACCTTGATCAAGCTGGAGCAGGATGGTGATGCGGTGAAGATTTATGATCGTTGGTTCGGCCCGGAAACCAAAACCGCCCAACCGCGTGGCGATTTCAAGATCGGCCCGTTGGATCAGCAACCTAAAGCCTAATCTCCCTTCCCCCTCTCCATCTTGTTGGAGAGGGTTGGGATGAGGGGAAACGCCTCGCATGAATCTGCAACAACTCTCAGACTGGCTGCTGGCGCCGCAGTATCTGAGCTGGCTATGGAATGGCTTTTTAATGACCTTATGGCTGTCGGCCTGTGCCGGGCTGGCGGCTACGCTGCTGGGTTTTGGCCTGGCGGCGATGCGGGACAGCAGCCTGCGCCCGTTAAGCTGGCTGGCGGTGGCCTACAGCGCGTTATTTCGCAATACTCCCTTACTGGTGCAACTGTTCTTCTGGTATTTTGCCGCCGGGCAAATCCTGCCAACCTTTGCCATGCAATGGCTGAATACCCCTCATCAGTTAGGCTTTCTCGACTGGCCCTCCTTTGAATTCCTGGCAGGCTTCTTCGGCCTGACGCTCTATTCCACCGCATTTATTGCCGAAGAGATCCGCTCCGGCATCCGTGGCGTGGCCAGCGGGCAAAAGTACGCGGCCAATGCGCTCGGGCTGACCGGCTGGCAAGCGATGCGTTATGTAGTATTGCCGCAGGCGCTGAAAATCGCCTTCCCACCGCTGCTGGGGCAGTACATGAACATTATCAAGAACTCATCGCTGACCATGGCTATCGGCCTGGCCGAACTGTCTTATGCTTCGCGCCAGGTGGAAACCGAAACCCTGCGAACCTTCCAGGCGTTTGGTGTGGCAACGGTGTTATATATCGCCATTATTGCCCTGTTGGAAGGCTGGGGTATGTGGCGTCAGCAGCGCAAACCGCTGGGAGGGCACTAAGATGGATTTTACCGTTATCCAGGAAAACCTGGGTTACCTGCTGTGGGGCTCTTTCCCGGATGGGCCTTTGGGCGGGGCTGCGTTGACGCTGGCGATCAGCCTGATGGCCGGGCTGGCTTCTGCTGTTTTGGGCACGCTGCTGGGCGTCGCGCTGGCGATGTCACGTGGTGTGCTGGCCGGGTTATTGGCGATGGTGCTGGGGTTCTTCCGCGCTATTCCAGTGATCATGCTGATTTTTTGGACCTACTTCCTGCTGCCGATGGTGTTTGGTGTCGATATCCCGGAAATTACCACCGTAGTGTGCGCGCTGGCGCTGATCGCCTCGGCCTATCTGGCCCATGCGGTAAAGGCTGGGATCGTGGCTATCGGTGCCGGGCAGTGGCAGGCGGGGCTTTCCCTTGGATTAAACCGCTGGCAGGTGCTGCGGATGATCGTCTTGCCGCAGGCGCTGCGCATGATGGTGCCTTCGTTTATCAATCAGTGGATCTCGCTGATTAAAGACACGTCACTGGCATACATCGTTGGCGTGGGTGAATTGACCTTCCTGGCCACGCAGGTCAACAACCGCAGCATGGTTTACCCAATGGAGGTGTTCCTGTTTGTGGCATTGGTTTACTTCATTTTCTGCCTGACGCTCGACGTGCTGGCAAACGGCCTGAACAAGCGCTTTAGCCCGCAGACGAAAGCGCTGAAACGCAGTTGGCGCTGGTGGCGTAACCAACCACCGTTACCGGCAAGTTAGCCAACGCTCGGAGCCAGTTCAGAGTCGTTGGCAGGTACGTAGGGGCGCTGCATGCTGCGCCCGTGTAAGGTCAGATTCAGGAATCAATGGGTTGCGCGTTCGGTTCCCTCTCCCTGTGGGAGAGGGTTAGGGTGAGGGCGTTTACAGCAACTGCCCCATATTGACGTATTTGGTTTCCAGATACTCCTCCAGACCCACATCTGCCCCTTCGCGGCCTAATCCAGATTCTTTCACCCCGCCAAACGGTGCGACCTCGGTAGAAATGATCCCTTCATTCACGCCAACCATGCCGCTTTCCAGAGCCTTGGTCACCCGGAAGGCCCGAACCAGATCGCGGGTATACAGATAGGCCGCCAGCCCAAACGGCGTAGCATTGGCACGATTGATGACTTCATCCTCATCGCTAAAACGGAAGCAGGCGGCCAGCGGACCAAAGGTTTCTTCCTGTGCCAGGCGCATCTGTTCGCTGGCGTCAGCCAGCACGGTAGGTTGGAAGAAGGAGCCGCCGAGGGCATGGCGTTCACCGCCGCACAGCAGTTTTGCCCCCAGTTTGAGCGCGTCTTGCACATGCGCCTCCACTTTTTCGACTGCCTTAAGGTGGATTAGCGGCCCTTGTTGCGCCTCTGGCGTCATGCCTGGAGCTACTTTCAACGCTCGCGCGGCATCGGCCAGCTTCTCGGTAAACCGATCGTAAATACCGTCCTGAACATAGAAGCGATTGACGCAAACGCAGGTTTGTCCGCTATTACGGAATTTTGCCGCCATTGCTCCTGCCACCGCCGCATCAAGATCCGCATCGTCAAAGACGATGAACGGCGCGTTGCCACCCAGTTCTAGCGACAGCTTTTTCACCGTATCCGCTGCCTGGCGCATCAACAACTTACCGACCGGGGTTGAACCGGTGAAGGAAATTTTACGCACCACCGAGCTGGCCATCAGCGTTTCACCGATCGTGGCAGTATCACCGGTGACCGCATTAATCACGCCGGCAGGAACCCCCGCCTGTTCCGCCAGCACAATCAACGCAAAAGCGGAGAGTGGCGTTTCATTGGCTGGTTTAATCACTGCGGTACAGCCTGCGGCCAGCGCTGGACCCAGCTTGCGTGTCAGCATTGCCAGCGGGAAGTTCCACGGCGTGATGGCTGCAATAACACCAACCGGTTCTTTAAAGGTGAAGATCTGATTGCCATTCTTGGGGGCCGGAATGGTTTTGCCGTTGGCACGCTTGGCCTCTTCGGCAAACCACTCGATAAAGCTGGCGGCGTAGGCTACTTCGCCCGTCGCTTCGCTCAGCACCTTGCCTTGTTCGGTAACCATCAATTCCGCCAATTCCTTCTGGTGCTGCATGATCAGTTGGAACCAGCGTTGCAAGACTTCTGCCCGCGCCTTGGCAGTTTGAGCTCGCCAGGCTGGCAGTGCCGCAGCGGCGGCGGCGATAGCTAGCTGAGTTTCGCTGCTGCCTGCCAACGCTACGTCGGCCACCTTCTCGCCGTTGGCCGGATTAGTGACCGGGTAAGTGTGGGCGGTGGTTTGCCAGCTACCGTTGCAATACCATCCGGTGCGTAACAATGAAGCATAAGCCGTCATGCGATATTCCTTGTCTCTAGGTTATCCACAGCGAAAAGACCGCGCGCCGTACGGCTTTCACGCGTAATGCGCTTACCTGCGGTGTAGTCATTAATCACGTCGCAAGGGGTATAGTTACGTTCCAATTCGTAGCACTCATCTTCGCTGAGCCGGGTTTTCAGTGCCGCCACGGCGCTATCGATCTGTTGTGTCGAGTCAGCGCCCACCAGCATACAATCCACCCCTGGATGGTTGATGACCCAGGCTTGGGCAATCTGCGCAGCGGGAACACCGCGCTGCTGAGCGACCTGACTCACCGACTGCGCAACATTCAGTGAGGTGGCATCGGCATACATTTCCTGGGTGAAGAAATCGGTTTTGTTACGCACGGAATTGAAATCGCAGCTCAACAACCCCCTGGCCAGCGGACTGAATACCGACACCCCCAGCCCCTGATCGCGACAGAACGGGATCATTTCACGCTCTTCCTCGCGGTAAGCACAGTTGAGCTGTAGTTGCATATTGATCGGTTTGGCGTAGCCATTGCGTTCACAGCACCACAGGATTTTGGCCAACTGCCAGGTATACATGGTCGATACGCCGACATAACGCGCCTTGCCGGAGCGCACGATGTCGTTCATGGCAGCCCAGGTTTCTTCGATCGGCGTTGTCACGTCGAAATAATGCAGCATGTAGATATCGACGTAATCGGTGCCCAGGCGACGCAGGCTGGCATCAATGCTCTCCATAATATGCTTGCGGGAGTGGCCCTGATTGTTAAAACCCGCACCGATCGGGTAGCCCACTTTGGTGGTCAGCACCAGTTCGTCACGGTTGGCAATACGCTTAATCACCCTTCCTACCACCTCTTCCCCGGCACCGCTGGAGTAGAAGTCAGCCAGATCGATAAAGTTGATGCCGCTTTCCAGGGCATGGCGGATCAGCGGTTCGCTCTGTGCTTCATCGAAAATCCACGGCTTCCACTGTTTGCTGCCCATATTCATGGTGCCTAGGCACAGACGAGAGACTTTCAGGCCGCACTGGCCCAGATTGATGTATTCCATGGTGCTCTCCTCAGGCTTTAGGGGTATAGAACGGGTTGCCCAACTGCGGCAGGGCTTGGGTCAGTTGGCTGCGCGTAGGCAATTTTTCCATCGCCGCGCGGATCGCCTGGGTACAGGCACGATAGTTATTACGGTAAACCTCATCAATATCGTTGCAGCCGGGGTTTACCCAGTTGGCAGTAACGATGCACCACTCGTCTTCTGCCTCGGCAGGTAAAATGCCTTCCAGTAGCGCTTCGGTTACCGCCTTGGCGATGGCGGCCTGGGAGGCTCCCCAGGTGGCGTTACCGTGCAGTTCGCCGCTGATTTCCGCCTTATTGACGTACAGCGTCATCGGCTTGGCGGGCACGTTGGGTTTGATCACCACCATAAAGGGGCAATGCCCTTGGCTGGGGGAGGCCAGGCTGGAGGAGAAAGCCTGACCCACCACGCCATTACGTGGCCCGATCATGATATTGATATGCGAGGCATTGACGCCGTTACCTGCAAACCCTTCACCGATATACATTTCCACAAAAAAGCTCCTGTTTTCATCAAGATGGTGTTATTTAGCCGGAACGGCGAAAGCGTTGTCTGTCTGGGAGGACGGGCCTTGTGCGGCATCTACCAGCGTTAACCCTTTGGTCTCTGGAGCCCAGGCGATGGAGACAATGGCACCCACGATCAACACCAGTGCCAGAATGCCGGTGGTGGTTGGCATGCCGTAATGCACGATGGCCAGTGGCAGCAGGCCGGTGCCGATGGCGGAACCCAGGCGGCTCATTGAGGTGGCAAAGCCCACACCCATCGAGCGCACTTCGGTCGGGAAACTTTCGGCCGGGAATACCCCCACCAGATTGCTTACCGCCGACATCACCAGCGTAAAGGCGGCAAAGAAAGCGATCAGCCAGGCTGTCTGGCTGGCAGGAATGATGCTCAGCATTACCAGGCAGGCGGCGAGGAAGATAAAGGAGCCGATCAGGAACCCGCGACGTGAGCAAATCACTGTCAGCACAATCCCCAGCAACGCGCCGACGATCAGCAGGCCATTAAGCAGCAGGTCGGTAGAGAAGCTGTTATCCAGACCCATCACCTGGAGGATGGAGGGCAGGAAGGTATAGATGGCGAAGTAAGGGATCACCAGGCAAACAAAGAACAGGCTGTTAAAGGCGGTACGGCGGCGGTATTTGGGGCCAAATAGCGAGAGGAAACGCTGTTTGGACATTACCGGGGCCTCATCGATCAGCAGGACATGTGGGCCAAAGTATTTATGTACGATCGCCATGGCCTGTTCGCGTCGTCCTTTACCCATCAACCAACGGGGAGATTCCGGTGTGCCAATACGCATCAATAGAATGGCCAACGCCGGTATGGCAGAAGATGACAGTAGCCAGCGCCAGGCATCCGGCCCCAGGGCCGTCAGGAAGTGGCCAGCGAAACCGGCGGCCACGTAGCCAAAGGTCCAGATCACGCTGAATGAACCGAGTAATACACCTCGGTGTTTGCGGGGAGAAAACTCGGCCAGCATGGTGTGCCCTACCGAGAAATCCCCTCCCAGCCCGATCCCCACCATCACGCGCAACAGGAACAGTTGTTCCGGCGTGGTGGCAAAAAATTGCAGTGCCGAGGCGAGGGTAATAATCACGAAGCTGAAGCTGAAGATTTTCTGTCGGCCGATATAGTCGGAGATCCAGCCCAGAACCAGGCTGCCCATGAACAGCCCGATCAGCGCCGAGCTGCCGAGCATGCCCTCCCAGAACGGGGTGAGTCCCATTTGTGGTTTGATCTGGGCCAGCGCGAAGCCGATAACGCCCAGTACATAGCCGTCAGTGAAGTGAGCGCCGAACGTCAGCCCGGCGATTTTGATATGGAACCGATTTAACGGTACGTCATCCATACGGATCTGTTGTTGTGTTAAATGCTGCATTTACCTGTCCTCCTGTTGGAGCGGTGCTTGTAGGGATGTTGTTGGTTTTTTGTTTTTATCGCGTTAACAATGTGGCAGCGAGCGGGGCGCTAGGCGAGTGCGTTTTAGTCATACCCCTGAGCAGAAAATGCATGTGATCTGCCTCTGGTTTTAGGCAAATAAACGCTGCGCACCCCGAGTTAATGCATCAAATTGACAACATGTTATTAACATCACTGGCGTTTGATGCAGAGGTAAATGGACTGTGAGAAAACTTCCCTCGCTCAGTATGTTACGAGTCTTTGAAGAGACCTGCCGGACACTGAGTTTCAGCAAGGCCGCCGACGCCCTGTTTATTACCCAGAGCGCGGCTAGCCGTCAAATGAAGCAGTTGGAGGAGTTTCTGGGCAAGCTGCTGTTTGTACGCAGCCACAGCGGCCTGGCTCTGACGCAGGATGCCATGCTGTTACTGCCGGTGGTGCGGCAATCGCTGGATATTTTGGAGGAGGGGGTACGGCATGTGCAGTTGCATAATCCCTTGCAACACCTGCGCTTGCAGATCGCACCTACCTTCGCCACCCGTTGGCTAGCCCCGCGTTTGGTCACGCTGCGCCAACGTAACAGTCAGCTGCAAATTGCCTTGATCAGCGAAACCCGGCAGAAATACTGCGACTTTGACTGCGCGGTACGCTTTGGTGCACCCGCAGAGGGGATGGAAGGTGAATGGTTATGCCATGAGCAGTTGGTATTGGTAGGCAGCCCATTATTGATGATCGATGGCGTGTTCCCTCCGCTCAATACCCAGCCTCAGTTGCATATTCTCGATGGGGATAGCCGGATGGACACGTGGCAACGTTGGCTGGCCGCGGCAGGCCGTAGTGAGGTGCAAGAGCTTGGGGGATTGGAGTTTAGCACTCAGGATCAGGTGATCAACGCCTGTATTACCGGTGCGGGCTATGCGGTGCTGGATAAGATGATGATCCGCAATGAGCTGCAAAGCGGCCTGTTGGTACTGCTCTCGCCGTTGGAGCTGACAAGCGCTAACGGTTATTGGCTGGAGATCCCGCCCGGCAAGCGAGAATTACCTCGCGTGCAGTATTTTCAGGATTGGCTGCGGGCAGAGATTGGCCGGGTAGAAGTGGCTAAATGATCATCGCCACTCGAGTTTTTTAAATTGCTTCCCCAGTACATAGATTAAAATAACGCTAAAAATCAGTGTAATAAGCTGCCCAGTTAGATAGCCAATGTTAAACCAGTTTGCACCTTCGCTGTATATTCCTATGATTGTCGCCACTATATAGAAAAGGGAAAAAAAGGAGATAATGCAGAAAAAGGCCACCACAATGGCCAGTAGTATGGTAACTATTTTTAATGCTATCCCTTTCATTTTTAACTCCCTTTTTTGAAAAAATCACAACCAATCTATTGGTTGGAGATCCCACCATGTAAGCGGGATCGGCCCAACTAACGGGTAAGCTGCCAGCCTCGTTGCTGCCACAGTGCAGGCAACTTCGCCAGATCGTCAAACGTTGTCACTAGCGGATGGTCGATCGGCTGATTGTGAGGATCGGCACAGAAGTAGAATACCGGAATGCCAGCCGCGATCCCCGCTTGGGCACCTGCAACGGAATCATCCACCAAAATACAGCGCTCGACGGGAACCTGCATCTGCTGCGCGGCATGGAAGACGATAGCTGGATCGGGTTTCCAACGCTGAATATCGTAACCGCTGAACAACCGGTCATCAAAATAGGACAACATGTCGGTCAGCCCCAGCGAATGCTGCATTTTACTCACCGGGCCGTTAGAAACGGTGCACATCGGAGCATTCATCTGCGCCAGCAGTTCGCGCGCGCCGGCAATTGGCTGGAGCTCGGCATCAAACAAACGGGCCACTTCCTGGCGGAATATCGGCTCCAGATCGCTGGCGGGCAAGTTTACCCCCTGTTCGGCGTTAACCAGCTCAATGATCTCGTAGAGCTTGATGCCTTTGTACTTTTTAAATACCTCTTCCAGCGCCAGTTCGATGCCGTAGTGGGCAAACATATGCACATAGGCTTTGCTGCACAGCACTTCGCTGTCGACCAACGTACCATCGCAATCAAATAAAACACATTCAACCTGATTCATTGGGGTAATCGCCCTCGGTTAAGTCATCATTGCTGTTACTTTAACCGGATCGTGCAGGATTGTCCCTCTTTGGCGATCAATCTCAATAAATACAACTTGTTGGCAGTTTTAGCCGTAAAGATGGCGAAAAAAACCTGTGAGCGAGGTCAAAACCCGGGCTTTTTGTTATAGGATAGCCAGCGACAGTCCAAAACCCCTCTTCGGAATTCTATAATGAGCAAACAAGACATCAGCCTTGATGCCAATCAGGGCTTGCTTGAGCGCGTGTTTAAACTCAAGCAGCATGGCACCACGGTACGTACGGAAACGATTGCCGGCATCACCACCTTTTTAACCATGGTGTATATCGTGTTCGTTAACCCGCAGATCCTTGGTGCGGCGGGCATGGACACCCAGGCGGTGTTTGTTACCACCTGCCTTATTGCCGCTTTTGGCAGCATCCTGATGGGTCTGTTGGCTAACCTGCCGGTGGCGTTGGCTCCGGCGATGGGCCTGAACGCGTTCTTTGCGTTTGTGGTGGTCGGCGCGATGGGTATTTCATGGCAAGTAGGCATGGGCGCTATTTTCTGGGGCGCAATCGGTTTCCTGTTGTTGACCATCTTCCGTATTCGCTACTGGATGATTGCCAATATTCCGCTGAGCCTGCGCGTGGGCATCACCAGCGGCATCGGCCTGTTTATCGCCATGATGGGGCTGAAAAATGCCGGTATCGTGGTTGCCAACCCGGATACGCTGGTGGCGGTAGGTAATCTGACCTCGCACAGTGTGCTGCTGGGCGCACTGGGCTTCTTCATTATCGCGGTGCTGGCTTCGCGTAATATTCATGCTGCGGTACTGGTTTCTATCGTGGTGACCACGCTGATTGGTTGGGCATTGGGTGACGTGAAGTATGGCGGCGTGTTTTCCCTGCCGCCGGACGTGACCTCCGTGGTCGGTCAGGTAGATATCGCCGGAGCGCTGAATATTGGTCTGGCAGGCGTGATCTTCTCCTTTATGCTGGTTAACCTGTTTGACTCCTCGGGTACCCTGATCGGGGTGACCGACAAGGCTGGCCTGACGGATGAAAGCGGCAAGTTCCCACGTATGAAGCAGGCGCTGTACGTGGACAGCATCACCTCGGTAGCCGGTGCTTTCGCGGGTACCTCTTCAGTTACCGCCTACATTGAAAGCTCCTCCGGGGTGGCCGTGGGTGGACGTACCGGGCTGACTGCCGTGGTGGTGGGTATTCTGTTCCTGCTGGTGATTTTCCTGTCACCGCTGGCGGGGATGGTGCCAACCTATGCCGCTGCGGGCGCGCTGATTTATGTTGGGGTGCTGATGACCTCCAGCCTGGCGCGGGTAAAATGGGAAGATATGACCGAAGCGGTCCCGGCCTTTGTGACCGCAGCCATGATGCCTTTCAGTTTCTCGATCACCGAAGGGATTGCCTTGGGCTTTATCTCTTACTGCATCATGAAGCTAGGCACCGGACGCTGGCGTGAAATCAGTCCCTGCGTGATCGTGGTGGCGCTGCTGTTCGTGCTGAAAATCGCGTTTGTTGATGGCCACTAATCATCTTCGGTCATAAAAAAGGGGCGTTAGCCCCTTTTTTTATTTCAAGCGCCCGGCGAGGCATCCTGTTCTCTACCCAAAACCCAGAGTAAAGGCCGGTTATATCGCGTCTGCCAGCTGCCGTTGCTCGCTGACTCTCCCTCGGGAAAATTGGCGATTTCGACTTGATTGTTACCTCTGAACAAGTCGGCAAAGTTGAGTGCCAGTGCCCGGTCGTTGAAGTTCTGCCGATCGTAATAGGCAATCATGATGCGTTTATTTTCCGCCAATGAGAGCTTCGCCGGTGGCAGACGCCCCTTCGGGGCAATCAGCATCGCTCCAGCGTAAAATTGTGGGTAATTGGCCATCAGGTTAGCTGCGTGCAGGGCACCTTGACCGCGGGCGGTCAGGTAAACTTGTTGAAGATTTAGCTTCAGCGTGGGAGCCAGTTTTTCCAGAGCGCGTTGAATGGCGTTCTGGGTGCTGCTCGAACTGTAGTTAGACCAGCGAAAGCTTCCTTCCGCCAGCATCTGTGTGCCGTTAAGTTCAATGTAGGCAACACCGGCTTCGGCAAACAGCAACCGATCTTCCGGGATGATGGTGGCAGCTTTCCCATAAGGATGGAGATAGATGATGGTTGGCCAACCTCCCGCCGGGGGATCGCCGCTCGGTATGGCATAGTGAGGCTTGCCTTCAAATTTTGCGGCGTGTTGCTGATAACGCGCTTTGGTCGTGGCCAAAATCGATTGGTAGGTATCACCCTGCTGAATGCTGCTGAATGCTGCTGAACGCGTCGTCTTCCAGCAGGTTGTAGTAATACCACAACCCTCGTTTAGCACTAAGTTGCAGATAACGTTCGGCTAACTCGATTTGGCCTTGTTCGGCCGAGGATGCCGCCAGTTGAAAGGGGGCCCAGATATTACGGCCATCTTCACGCATCAGCGTCAGATATAACGAGGTGGCTCCGGCTTTTTTATCTTCCTGATTGTAGGCTGAGCGGGGTAAAGGTTTGCTCAATGGGCTATGGTTAGGGAGTTCTAGCGGTTCTTCTCCCTCAGGATAATGCATGGGAGCAGCAAACAATGGACTGGTGGCAAAAGCCAAAAACATGGCTAAAATAAAAAAAGGCATAATTTTATAACTTTGTTTTTAAACAATATTAATCAGTAAACGAGTAAATATGGCGCCCTTGATGGTTAGGAATCTGGAAAGGTGTTTTAAAAACTTTCTGACCGTAATATAGCAGTGTGACATGTGACCATGTGGCGTGGCATAGCAAAATGTTATT